>CAMKSQ010000023.1 GCA_946415475.1 uncultured Bacteroidales bacterium | reverse complement strand
TTCAAGAAAATCCGTCGCAAGGGTTTCCAGACGCTCAATGGCCATCGCCAGAAGCTCACCAAAATCCACATCGACGCTATCGCTTAACTTTTAAAGGAGAAACAGATTATGGCACACAAGAAAGGTCAATCCAGTTCCAAGAACGGCCGTGAGTCGCATTCCAAACGCCTTGGTATCAAGAAGTTCGGCGAAGAAGTCGTAAAGGCCGGTAACATTATCGTGCGTCAGCGCGGTACTGCACACAACCCGGGTCTGAACGTGGGCATGGGTAAGGATCACACCCTGTACGCTCTTATTGACGGCACCGTCAAGTTCACCCGCAAGCGTGAAAACAAATCTTATGTTTCCGTACTTCCTCTGGAGAACTAAGACATGTTAACTCTGAAACTTTTACGCGAGTCTCCGGATTTTGTAATCCGGAGACTTGCCGTTAAAAACTTCGATGCCAAAGACATCGTAGCACAGGTCATCGCCCTGGACGACAAACGCAAGGCCCTCCAGACGGAGAGCGACGCCCTGCTGGCAGAACAGAAGAAAGCCGCCGCCGCTATCGGTCAGCTCATGAAAGAAGGCAAAAAGGAAGAGGCCGCTGCCGCCAAGGAAGAGGTCGCCAACCTGAAAGCCCGCTCCACAGAGCTGCTCAAAGAGGCCGATGAGACCATCGAGGCCCTGCAGAACCAGCTCGTCCTCCTTCCCAACCTCCCGTATGAGCTGGTACCGGAAGGAAAAGGCGCAGAAGACAACCTGGTAGTGAAAATGGGCGGTCCGGAGGTGAACCTTCCGGAAGGCGCCCTCCCCCACTGGGATCTTGCCAAGAAGTACGACATCATCGACTTTGACCTGGGCGTTAAAATCACCGGCGCCGGTTTCCCCGTATACAAAGGTAAGGGAGCCCGCCTGCAGCGCGCCCTCATCAACTTCTTCCTGGACCGCAACACCGCGGCCGGATACAAGGAAGTAGAGCCGCCCGTAATGGTGAACGCCGCTTCCGGTTTCGGTACCGGTCAGCTTCCGGACAAGGAAGGCCAGATGTATTTTGCCAATTTGGACGGCTTCTACATGGTTCCCACCGCAGAAGTGCCCGTTACCAATATCTTCCGGGACGTCATCCTCTCCGAGGACCAGTTCCCCCAGAAGCTTACGGCCTATACGCCCTGCTTCCGCCGGGAGGCCGGTTCCTACGGCAAGGACGTGCGCGGCCTCAACCGCCTGCACCAGTTCGATAAAGTGGAAATCGTCCGTATCGAAAAGCCGGAAAACAGCTATGCTGCCTTGGATGAGATGATCGCCCACGTGGAAAGCCTGGTGAATGCACTGGGACTGAAGTACCGCATCCTTCGCCTCTGCGGCGGAGACATGAGCTTCACTTCTGCCATCACCTATGACTTTGAGTTGTGGAGCGCCGCACAGGGCCGTTGGCTGGAGATTTCCTCCGTATCCAACTTCGAGAGCTACCAGGCCAACCGCCTCAAGTGCCGCTACAAGGACAAAGACGGCAAGACGCAGCTGGTTCACACGCTCAACGGCAGTTCCCTGGCCCT
Source organism: uncultured Bacteroidales bacterium (assembly GCA_946415475.1). GTDB lineage: Bacteria > Bacteroidota > Bacteroidia > Bacteroidales > UBA932 > Cryptobacteroides. The sequence continues at coordinate 26,682 of CAMKSQ010000023.1, read as the reverse complement.
TCCCCGCGTGGTTGCCGCCCTGCTGGAAGACAACCAGAAAGACGGATACATCGAAATCCCTGAGGTCCTCAGACCTTACACCGGTTTCGACCGCATCGACTAAATAGCCGCCTGGCAGGGAACCTGCTGGCTATCAATATTTTACAGTAATGGACGGGTATCCAATCGGCACCCGTCCATTATTATAAACATCTGTTTATCAGGAATTTATGCGCCAGCGAGCAGTTCCGTAAATTGCAGCATACCTTTGGTAGCTACGTCCTGGATGAACGTGACCCGCGGGTCCGAAATTGGGACGGGCTTGGGGTCGATCACATAGATGGGACATTCGTTGGGCGCGTAGCGATACAGCCCGGCCGCCGGATATACCTGCAGGGACGAGCCCACGATGAGGAGGATATCGGCACTCTCTACCAGATTGATCGCCTTTTCGATATTGGGCACCGCCTCCCCGAAGAAGACGATGTGCGGCCGCAACTGGCTGCCGTTCGATGCCAGATCTCCCAGATGGACGGCGTTATAGCCCACGTCCACCACTTCCGCCTCGGAGGCCGTACGGTCATAGACCCCATTCTCCGGACGCATCTTGGTGAGTTCCCCGTGAAGATGCAGGACGTAGGAAGAACCTGCGCGCTCGTGCAGGTTGTCCACATTCTGCGTAATCACCGACACCTTGTACTGCTTTTCCAGTTCCGCAATGGCTACATGCGCGGCATTGGGCTTGGCCTCCTTGAGTTGTGCCCGGCGCTGGTTGTAAAAGTCCAGCACCAGCTTCCGGTTGCGGTACCAGCCTTCGATGGAAGCCACGTCGTTCACGTCATACTGCTCCCACAGCCCTCCCGTATCACGGAAGGTGGCGAAACCACTCTCGGCCGACACCCCGGCCCCTGTCAATACGACAATGTGTTTTTTCATAAGCTTATCATAATATGCCGACGAAAACTTTTTCTACCCCATAAAGGGGAGCGAAAAAGTTTTGTCGGCAAATAATTTTACGCAGGGATTTCGAAGTAATACTTTTTCACCCAATATTCAAACAGCGGATCTTCCAGCGAGGGGACATCGTTTTCGTCGAACGTCAGGACCTCCTTCTTCATAAGGGCGTCCTTTACGCGTTTTACGTTGGCCGATGAATTGAGCCCGTACTTGCGGATGATATCGGCAGAACTAAAGCGGATGCAGCCCTCTACGGTAGCCCGTAACAAACTGATCTGGTGCGTAGTAAGATTGCTCACGATACTCACGAACTGCGGTCCGTGGATGGACATGAGGCAGTCCAGGGCATCCACCAGCACCGGCTCCATGATGTAGCCACGGCTCATGGAGTCGCAGATGGAAGCGAACTGGTTGATATACCAGACATTTCCCTTGAACAGGCGGCAGGCCCCCACGATGAGGTCCTGGTTCACCACCTTGCCGCTGGCAAGGAAACCACGCTGTACATGGTCCACAATTTCATGCTCGTCGATGGGAGTAAGCCGCACACGCTCCACTACCCTGCTGAACAGACGGCTTCCCTCGAAGATCGACTTCATGGCATTGACCCCGGAGCCGCAGAAAATAAAGCAGAAGAGCTTACGCGCCTGTTCCTCCCGCAAAACGGCATCCAGCGGGCGCAGAATAACGTCCGGATCGTCCAGATAGCTAAGGCACTGGAATTCGTCCACGATCATAATCATGCGGTCTCCACGGTCAGCCGCCACGCGGAACGGCAGACGCAGCATGGCCAGGATATCATCCGCATCCAGTTCCCAGTTTAGCGAAATTACCTGATTGCGCTCGGAAAAAGCCACCGGGTCGAACACGAAATGCGTGTCCCTCAGGTAACGCTGTACCAGATTCCGGATTTCGTCGGTGGTAAAAGCCACCATCTTGAGAACCGTGGCGCCCAGGCGCAACAGGAACTCCTCCGGCGTACGGATATTCAGGGCCGGGAACTGCCCCACCGTGAAAGCTTTTCCGCCCAACCGCATGGTATACAGCGCCTGCTGGATGAGCGAGGTTTTCCCGGATTTGGGCGGTTCGTAAATCGCCACGTGCTCCCCCTGGGAAAGCAGGTTTCCCAGGAGAGTCACGTCAGCTTTCCGGCCTATGAAATGCTTGCCGGTGACATATTGGGCATATGGGAATGGCGTATCCATTATTAGAAGAGCGGGCTCTTACAACCTAAGGGAGCCAGCACATCCAACAGCCACAGGGCCACGCAAGCCACCACAAGCACCACAAAGAACCAGCACCAGAATTTGCGGATATTCGCCTTTCTGCGGGCCTCGGGATCCACCGCGGTAAGCTTGGGGAACTTGGCCAGCGAAGTGAGCGTCTTGCCAAACTTGGCACGTACCAGGGCTGCGGCGTTGATGGCCCATCCATTGGCGTTGAGCACCGGACCCAGGTCGCGCTTGCGGATTTTCCGCCAGGCAATGAACATGGCCGGACCGGAAATCAGGAGCATTAGGGCGACGATGATGACCAGCAGCTCCCAGGCCTTCACGGAAGCAATTCCTTCGGCAAGTTTTACCAGGAACTGGCCGATGAAGCCCACCGCCATGCCGATGGCAGCGAAAATACCGGCAAACTTGGCGATGTCGAAGTTGGAGGCGATGGCCGCTTCCTTCCCATCGGCAGCATTATTGGTGGCATCCGTGAGGCCGGACATGGATTTCTCATTCTTTTCCGCCGCTTTCTTGTCGATACGGTCGTTGATCATGCGGGCCACCTTCTTGTAAGGAGACCAGAAGGCCTGGCGCACGGAGATGGGGTTATCGACAATGGCGATGACCTTTGCGGTGTAGTCATTCCCGTCGCGGTCATAGAACACGGCGTTTTTGCCTTCGCGGAGGCCGTCTACGTCACCGTCCGTGAGCACGGCGGCAATATTGAAGCTCTTGCCCAGTTTTTCGCTGGTGCAGGCGCAGTACAGGATGTACATGCCGCTGAGCGAGGAGATTTCCGGAGAGGGACCGGCCACCTTGACGCACAGGTCCGTGCTGCGCTGGTCAATGTACAGACGGCCGGCCTGGAACATGGCCTTGAACGCGGGATCGTAGAAATCGGACAGGACCACATAGTTGTTCAGGAAGCGGTAGAAATGCTTGTTCAGGCGGAGCACTTTGTCCACTTCTTCGATGGAAAGGGCGTTGGCTTCCTCGGCCTTGTCCTTTTCCAGCAGCTCCAGCAGGGCGGCTTTCTTGTCCTCCTTGAGGATGGTGTTGACGCACTCCAGGCCCAGGGCCTCTACTGCTGCGCCCTTCTTGGCTTCCTCCCAGGCTACGTACGGGGCAAAGGCGGCCAGGATTTCGAGCCAATCAGCCTCGTCGATGGCGGCCTTCTTGATGCCCACGAGCTCGACGACTGCTTCGACGGCACCCTTCCAGGCGGGGTTCACGGCCTTCAAAACCAGTTTGCCGTCTGCGGAGGGCTTGGCCAGCGGCTGCAGGGCAATTTCTTCCGTAGCGGCGGCGAGGTTGCCTTCGATGGCGGCCAGCTTGGCGATGCTCACGTCCACGGCCTCTGCCGATGCAGCATCGAAACCGATGAGTTTGCAACGCATGAAATAGTCGGCCACCTTCTCTTTGATGACGTTAACGGCCGCGAGGGCTTCCGCCGTCTTGTCACCAAACGGGAACACTTCCTTGGTGCCGGCGGCCATCCAAGCCTGGAAGTCTGCGCAGGCGGTGTAGAAAGCTTCCACATGCTCTGCCGTAATGCCCGGCACGCCGCTGCGGTCCAGGGCCGATGCAATACCGGCAATGACCTCGATGAGTTTGGCGGTGGCTTCGTCGGAGGCGCTGGCGGGGGTGATGATGCCGTCCCCGTTGAACTGCGTCTGGGCAAAAATCTTCACGTTGTCTGCCGTGTCTTCCAGCGAGATGCTGTCCTTGTCCAACTGAAGGTTCTTCAGGATTTGCCGGGCCGATGCCTGCAGGCGGGCGCCGTCCGGATCATCGGCATTGAAGCCGTCCAGGGCCAGGCTATCGTTCTCTTTCAGGAGGTCATCGGCATTCTTGACGATGCGCGTGAGCCACTGGGCTGTCTTGATGACTTCGTCTACGCGGATTTTACCGTCTTTGTCCACGTCGATGAGTTTGAGCGTGGTCTCGTCGAATTCCAAACCGTTTGTGGGACAGCTGAGTACGGTCCACAGTTTACGGTCCAGTTCACCCAGGTGGCGGATGTCTTCCCCACTCTGGATTTTGACGCGGACAGTTCCGCCCACAGAGGCGAACTTCCAAGGATAGGAGGTGTTGGCAGGTTTTTTCATACGTATAGATTTAAGATAACATTCTTGTTACCACAAATATAGTAAATAATTTTGTGCATTTACAATTTTTTTCTACCTTTGCAGTCCATTTAAAAAAGATAAGACAAAAGGAGGTGTAAAAGCATGATCATCGTTCCCATCAAAGAAGGCGAAAACATCGAGAGAGCCCTGAAGAAATTCAAGCGCAAATTCGAAAAGACCGGAGCCGTCCGCGAGATGCGTTCCCGCAAGAACTTCGAGAAGCCTTCCGTGAAAAAGCGCATGGCGCTTCAAAAGGCTATCTATGTTCAGCAGCTTCGTCTCAAAGAGGAGCAGTAATTGCCTTTACCCTTTTCATAATAGCCGGAACCCCTCGGGGCTCCGGTTTTTTTGTGCCTCTCCCCCTTTTGTCAAAGGTTGGCCGGCATCCTTGTCAAAGGTTGGCGGCTCAAAAACCAACCATTGACAAACGGGGCACCAACCATTGACAAAAGTGTGACCAACCGTTGACAGATTGGGCAGACAGGGCACCAACCCTTGGCAAAAGTGCTACCAACCTTTTGCAGGGGATGGTGTTCATCGACAAAAGGAGGGGATGAAATGTTGGGAGAAATTATTATCTTTGTATGCTATGAGCGAATACATTGTGTCGGCCCGGAAATATCGGCCGGATTCTTTCGAAAGCCTGATTGGCCAGGATACCATTGCCAGAACGCTGTCCAACTCCATCCGGAGGGGGCAGTTGGCCCATGCATACCTTTTTTGCGGCCCGCGTGGCGTGGGTAAAACCACCACGGCGCGTATCTTCGCCAAAATGATCAACTGCGCCAACCCGGGGCCGGACATGCAGCCCTGCGGGGAATGCGAATCCTGCGTGAGTTTCCAGGAGGGACGCTCCTACTGCATCCATGAGCTGGATGCCGCCTCCAACAACTCCGTGGAGGACATCAAGACCCTCATGGAGCAGGTGCAGGTGCCGCCGCAGGTGGGAAAGTACAGCGTGTACATCATCGACGAGGTTCACATGCTCTCCCAGGCTGCCTTCAATGCTTTCCTCAAAACCCTGGAGGAACCGCCGGCACATGCCATCTTCATCCTGGCCACCACGGAGAAGCACAAGATCCTTCCCACCATCCTGAGCCGTTGCCAAACCTACGACTTCAACCGGATCAGCATTCCGGACATGGTGCGCAACCTCCGCGACATCGCGCAAAAGGAAGGGGTCACCATTGACGATGAATCCCTGCACGTAATCGCCTCCAAGGCCGATGGTGCCATGCGCGACGCCCTCACCATCTTTGACCAGACAGTCGCTTTCTGCGGCACCGACGTCAAGTATGAGGATGTCATCCGTAACCTGAATGTCCTGGACTATGAATACAGTTTCAAACTGGTCGATGCCTTTTTGGCCGGAGACTACGCCACCGCATTCCTGGTCTTTGACGAAATTCTCTCCAAGGGTTTCAACGCCCTGCACTTTGTGGGTTCACTGTCCAGTCATCTGCGCAACCTGGTAGTAGCCAAAACCGGCGGCCTGGAGCCGCTGCTGGAACTGCCGGAGTCGCTGAAAAAACGCTACGCGGAACAGGCCGGGCGTTGTTCGCATCAGTTCCTGTACGATGCCCTGGGTATCACCACCTCCTGCGAGAGCGGCTATAAAGCGGCCGTGAACCCGCGTCTGCACATTGAGTTCGCCCTGATGCGGCTCAGTTACCTGGTGGCAAAGCCCGCCGCACAGAGTGTTGCCGCGACTGCCCCGGCGCCTAAGACAAGTCCTGCACCGAGCACTCCGCGTCCTGCGCCGGCCACGGCAAGCCCTGCACCGACTCCGGCTAAGGAAGAGATTCCCGGTCAAGCCGGGAATGACGTAAAGTCCGCTCCGGTTCCCACGACCCCGCGCAGGCGGGCGGCCAAGTCCGGTTCGGCCCTGTCCATGAGCGCCCTGCTGGAGGAAAAACCGGAGGAAGCCGCTCCTGCAGAGGATGCCACCAAAGAAGTGGCCCTCCCGGCCGATGAAACCGTACGTTTGAAGTGGAAAGACCTGGCCAGCCAATACAGCGCCAAGCCGCGTCTGGCCAATATGCTTTCCAGCGGCAACATCAACCTGAGCGAAGAAAACGGCGTAAAAGTTGTAGAGTTCTTTGTAACCAACGAGGCCCAGAAACAGTGGGTGGAAGACAAGATGCTCCGGGAGCTGGAAGGCAGACTCCGTGAGCTCACGGGCTGCCAGAAGGTGAACGTGATTGTATCCGTCACCCCTATGGAAGAGGTAGAAAAAGTGCCCTACATGCCGGAGGAAAAAGCCAAAGACCTCATGGAAAAGAACCCGGAGGTACGTGCCTTCGTGGCCGATATGGGGCTGGATACCAAATAGAATCGCATGAAACTTAGAGCAGAAAAATTAGTAAAAAAATACGGCGTCCGCACGGTGGTGAAGGGCGTTTCCATGGAAGTGCAGCAAGGAGAAATCGTAGGCTTCCTGGGTCCCAACGGTGCCGGTAAAACCACCAGCTTCTACATGATCACGGGCCAGATCAAGCCCAACGGCGGCCGTATTTTCCTGGACGATGATGAAGGCAACACGGTGGAAATCACCGAGCTCCCCATGTACCAGCGCGCCCAGAAAGGCATCGGCTATCTCCCGCAGGAAGCTTCCGTTTTCCGGAAAATGTCGGTGGAAGACAACATCCTCTCCGTCATGGAAATGTCCAAGAGCACGGAAAACATGACCAAGGAAGAGCGCCTGGCCCGCATGGAGCAGCTCATCGACGAATTCAACCTGTCCAAGGTGCGCAAATCTCTGGGTATCCAGCTCTCCGGTGGCGAGCGCCGCCGCTGCGAAATTGCCCGCGCCTTAGCTGTAGACCCTAAATTTATCCTGCTGGACGAGCCTTTCGCCGGTGTAGACCCTATCGCCGTGGAAGACATCCAGTACATCATCGCCAAACTGAAATACCGCAACATCGGGGTTATTATCACGGACCACAACGTGGGTGAAACCCTGGCCATCACGGACCGCGCCTACCTGCTGTACGAAGGGGTTATCCTGCAGGCCGGCACCCCGGAGGAGCTGGCTGCAGACGAAGACGTACGCACCAAATATCTGGGCTCAGGCTTCGTGCTCAAGCGCTCCAAATCCGTGGAACGCGCCCGCCGGGAAGTAGAAAACGAGCACCACGTTTAAGTTTGGCACAGCACTTGCATTAAGCTAAACCGGTTAATAGTTGGTTTAGTTAATAATAAGTAAAAAGAGACGGCTCCACAAAGGACCGTCTCTTTAATTTACAGGGCTTCCAATGCCTTTTCCACTGTATTATCTACCGGCAGATAATATTTATAGAAGGCATTCTCGCCCAGTTTGGAATAGCGGGCGATAAGCGCCTGCAATTGCGGAATCAGGTACGGCGCACTCCTATCCCACTCCGCCTCCGTACATTCGATCCCATCCTGGCGTTTGGCATAGGCAGGGAATTCCAGCTTGAGATTCAGTTTGGAAAGGAAGCGGTCCATGGCCGGATACGTGTCAATCTGCGTGAGCCCGGAGGCGTGCTTGTCGAAAATATAGGAGGCGAAACGCATCTGCGTGGCTTTCCGGTTGCAGGCCATATAAAACGCCGTAACCCGCGTGGTGTCCATGGGGACAAAGATATCCGGCATAATGCCGCCACCGCCATAGACCTTGCGTCCTTTGCGGGTGTGGTGGACATCGGTGGTGTCCAGTTTTACGCTGTCTGCGCTGAACACTTCCCCATCCGCATAGCGATTATAGATATCATAGGCATAGTCCCTCTCGCTGGAGTAGGGCTTCTGGATGCAACGGCCGCTGGGGGTGTAATAGCGCGCCACGGTGAGCCGCACGCCAGAATTGTCGTTGAAGAAGAACGGCTCCTGCACCAGACCCTTGCCAAAGGAGCGGCGTCCCACCACGGTTCCGCGGTCGTTGTCCTGGATGGCCCCGGCAAAGATTTCACTGGCCGATGCCGAATTCTCGCTGATAAGGATGGTCAGCCCCATGCTCTGGAACATGCCCCGGCCGTCGGCCTTATATACTTCACGCGCGCGATGGAGGCCTTCGATATACACGATGGTATCCCCGGGCGAGAGGAAGTCGTTGGACAGCAGCAGCGCCTGGTCCATGTAACCGCCGGTGTTGTCCCGGACGTCGAAGATTAGGTGCGTCATCCCCTGCTCCATGAGCTTGAGCGTGGCCTCGTGGCACTCCTTGAAGGTGGTGCGGGAGAATTTTCCCAGCCTCAGGTAGCCAATGGAGTCCCGGATGATGAAGGCGGCATCTACGCTGTGCACGGGAATTTTTCCGCGCGTAATCTCGAAGGGGATCTCCTCCGTCCCCCGCTTGACCGTAACGGTGACCTTGGTGCCGGCAGGACCTTTCATCCGGCGCACCATGCTGTCCTGCGGGAACTTGACGCCGGCAATCACTTTGTCGTCCACCTTCAGCAGGCGGTCGCCCATCTGCAGGCCCACCTTTTCCGACGGACCGCCGGCAATCACTTCCAGGACAATGGCGGTATCATTGGGCACATTGAACTGAATGCCGATACCGTCGAAATTGCCCGCAAGCTCCTCCTCCGAATCACTGAGCTGCTGGGGCGGCAGGTACACCGAATGCGGATCCAACTTGGAGAGGGCCGCCACGATGGCGGCATCCGTCATCCCCTCCCGGTTGAGGGTATCTACATAGTTTTTTTCTACCATGTCCAGCACCAGATTGAGCTTGCGCCAATCTGCATATTTGGTGCGCAGCAGATGCTGGGCTTCCCGGTAGCGGACAATCCACAGTGTAATAAGGGCACCGATGACGATGCCCAGAATCACTTGTACCAGTTGAATGAGGGTCTGTTTTTTCATTGCGCCTGTTCCACTTGAATGCCGGCCCGCTTGAGGAGGTCTATCCCGTCTGTGAGACGGTATGCATCGCGATAGACCACCCGGGAGATGCCGGCCTGGATGATGAGTTTGGCACATTCTGCACAGGGTGACGCCGTCACATACAAGGTGGCGCCTTGGCTGCTGTTGCCGCTCTTGGCCACCTTGGTGATGGCATTGGCTTCCGCGTGCAGCACATAAGGCTTGGTAACGCCGTTTTCGTCTTCGCAAATGTTCTCAAAGCCGGAAGGCGTGCCGTTGTAGCCGTCCGAGATGATGGTGCGGTCTTTCACCAACAGGGCACCCACCTTCCTGCGTTTGCAGTAGGAGTTCTGGGCCCAGACTTCGGCCATGGCCAGATAGGAATGATCGAATTTCATTAGCGCTGATATAGATAGCGTTTGATACTCTTCTTGGGGGTGCGCTCAAAGTCTTCGGGCATGAGCTCGATTTTCTTGATTTGCGCGTAGTTGGGCAGTTCCTGGTTGATGGCCGGTAGCATGTCCGTGATGCGCTTCTTGAACTCGCTGCGCGTCATGCCGTCCAGCTCACCCTGGTGCCAGTCCGGATAGATAAGGGCGGTGAGACCGCCGTCATCCTCAACGACCAGGGAATCTACCACATAGGTGAAGTTGTTGATAGTTGCCTCCAGCTCCTCCGGATAGATGTTCTGGCCGGAAGGACCCAGGACCATGCACTTGGAGCGGCCACGCAGGAACAGGTAGCCGTCCTGGTCCAGGATGCCCATGTCTCCGGTGCGGAACCAACCGTCTTCCGTAAAGGAATCGCGTGTGGCGTCCGGATTCTTGTAATAGCCCAGGCACACGTTGGGGCCCTTCACCTGTACCTCCCCGGGGATATTCCGCGGATCCGGAGAACTGATGCGGATTTCCATATTGAGCGCTGCGCGGCCGGCACTGCCCACCTTCACCTTGTCCCAATGGGCATAGCAGATGATGGGAGCGCATTCTGTCATGCCATAGCCCACCGTGTAGTGGAAGCCGATGGAATGCAGGAACTTCTCCACTTCCGGATTGAAGGCTGCTCCGCCCAAAATTACTTCTTCAAACTGACCGCCAAAAGCATTGGTAAGTTCATTGCAGAACTTTTTCTTGATCTCCGCTCCCAGGATGGGGATGCGCCGATAATATTTGGTTTTGTCCACAAGGGGCTTGAGCTTGTTCTTGTACACCTTCTCAATCACCAGCGGAACGGCAATGATAATGTCCGGATGGATTTCGCTGAACGCCTGCATGATGATTTTGGGCGAAGGAACGCGACTGAGGAAATGCACATGCATGCCGATGGTCATCTCGAAGAGGAACTCGAACATCATGCCGTACATATGGGCAGTGGGCAGCATGGACACGACATTCATGCCTGCCTTGAGCATGGGGCAGGCATCCTCCCGGGCAAACTGGATGTTGGAAAACAGGGCCCGATAAGGAATCATCACCCCCTTGGAGAAGCCCGAGGTGCCGGAAGTGTAGTTGATGATGGCCAGTTCCTCCGGACTGTCCTCATAGTAATTGAGGTGCTCCTGCTCAAAGTTATCCGGATACCGGTGGCCGAATTCCTCGTTCAGATGTTCGCGCACCTGGGCAAGGTCTGCCGATGCCGCATACAGGAACTTGAAGTTGTTGATTTGGACCACAACGGCCAAATCCGGCATTTCGTCAATGACCAGGCCTTCCCAGATTACCTCGTCCACAAACAGGACGCGGGCCTCTGAGTGGTTCACCAGATAGTGTATGTTGCCGGGTTTGAATTCGTGCAGGATGGGGACGGCTACGGCGCCATAGGTGAGCGCTGCCAGAAAACTCACGCCCCAGTTGGCCTGGTTACGGGAGCAGATGGCCACCTTGTCTCCTTTCTTAAGACCGCACTGCTCAAAGGCGATATGCAGTTTGGCTATACGCCGGGCCACATCCCTGAATGCCAGGGTCATACCCTGGTAATTGGTGAGGGCAGGCCTGTCCCAGTTGCGGACGAAACTCTCTTGCAGTGTTTTGTTAACGGATTTGAATTCCATATTGTTCAGGTAGATTTTAGTTCAGTTTGAAGTCCCGCGTGCGGCCGTCGTAGCATTCAGCCGAAACGCCCTTAGAGGTGGGTGTGAGCACGGCATCCGGCTTGATCATTTTGCCACCGTCCTCCTTGGTAAGCGTCTCCCCTCCCTCGAAGGGATAAATGAGCGTGCGGACCGATGTACGCACCGCCCAGAAGCGCTTGCCCTTTACCTCCAGCAGTTCCGGCAGGTTCTTGACGGTTTCCGGCGCCTTGATGCCCAGCCAGCCTTCCGGCTTTTGGCCATGCAGGTTGTAGCGCTCCAGCGTGTTGTCCGTATGGAGAACCATGACGGTGTAACCGCCGGCGCCGGTGAAGTCATAGGCGTCCGGTCCCAGGAGCACCGCTTTGGGCAGATTCACCGGGAAGCCGTTTACCCAATGTCCCAGCCGGTCCAGCAGCCACAACTTGGAGCCGCCGCAGAAAAGGAACTGTATTTTTTTATTGTTGTAATAGTCGATGCATTGCACACGTCCGCAGAGGGTTTCCTTGAACGGAATGCCCCAGACGCCCTTGCCATTTTCGTCGTTCAGGCAAATGGAGCCGTGCGCATTCTGATACAAGTAATTGGTTTTGCCGGTGGTATAATTGACTACAGGGAACAGACCCGTGGGAACCACCACGACCGTATCCCGCTCCAGGACTTGCACTTTGGTGCCCTTGAGGGCGCGGGTATCGACGCGCAGGCGGAAAGCGGGACGCTCTCCGGACAAATCCAGGGAGGCCGTTGCCGGGGCGAAACCGGCGCCGCGGACAAAGTTTTGCAGCGGCGTGGCCAGGTTGGCCGAGAACAGTTGCGCGGCCATTTCCGGAGCGTCCGAGAAAGAGGAGTAGCACACAAAGCCTTCCGGTATATCGACAGAGGCATCTGACAACCGGTCTTTCAGGCTATAATCCAGGAACGACTTGTCTGCGAACATGCGTACGGTGGGCAGGTCCGAATACACCGTCCAGCGGGAATTGATGGAGGCGCAGGTGGTATCGACCACACTGAACTCTTCTCCGAGCAGCAGGGCCAGGCAACCATGATACGGGTTGGAACGTTCCTTGCCCAGTTTCTGGTCTTTGGCCGAATGGACCAGCAGGACCTCCCGCTGAACGCCGTCCTCCCACATGAAGGAAGCGCTGACCACTTCCTTGGGCTGCAAAGCCTGGAACCAGGCTTCCGGCGTTAACGGGCGGCCATCCTTGGACTTGATGGCCTTGTTGTATTTAGCCAGGCGGCCGCAACCGTCCTCAAAGCTGCGGCGGGCCGCAAGCAGGGCATCGGCATCGGTCACCGGAATGGAAATGGCGGTACAGGTGTAATACGGAAGCACGTCCGGGAATTCCGGGCGGGCCACCGGCGTGTTTTGATAGGCCCGGAAATAACTGCCGGGAGCCTCTCCGGGAAGGGCGGAACCCTTGAGCATGATATGGTCTTTATCGGCCTCCTGGAAACTCCAGGCGCTCCAGGCTGTTAGGTCCTTCACGAAAGTGGTATAGGGCCGATAGGCCGTTCCGGCATAGGTTTGCACCAGTTTGCCGGCCTGTGCATGGGATAGGAAGATGACCGCCGGACCAGAGATGCCGCGCACAAGGTCCTGCAGATGGCGTACGCCCAGAATGGACGTTTCTTCATCCATGTGGCGCACAGCGGCGTTGATGAAAGTCTCCGAACGGGAAGCCAGCAGGAAACCGTCTTTTTCCAGCGTTTTGAGTCCGGCTTTAGCGGCAAGCACCAGGACGATGGAATCGGCCGGAACAGCCTCTGCCGCGACCAGCGGAACCAGCGAACCGCTGTTATGCAGGGAAACTGCCACACGCTTGCGGCCCAGGGACGACAGGAAGTTCATGAAATCCTTGTTGCCGGGCGCCAGGAAACCCTGGACAAAACCGGTGGAGTCCGCCATGAGCCGGGCCGCCTTGGAAGAGCCGTCAAAAACCATGACGGCGTTGGCGTCTGAAGGAATGGCTTTGAGCACGGACCAGCCAGCCGGTGCAGGCGCAGTGGTAGATACCTCACCAGGGGTGGTGCGATACAGGCGCACCACGGCCAAAACAATACCGGACAGCAAGAGTGCCAAGGCCACAACGGCCACAACTGTTGAACGTTTTCCCATATTATGCAAAGTTAAGTATATTTTTACAATTAGAAGGTATGTTTTTCATAAAATCTCTTTGTAACTTTGCAGGGTTTTTAGAAGATGAAATGATGAGCAAGAAAGTAGTTACCTTTTTGTGCGCGATGCTGCTCTGCCTGAGCGTTTTTGGCCAGGGGAAAGTGAGCACCCGCAAGTATATCCTGAACGATTTTTCCGACAAAATAACCCAGGTGGTTCTGAGCGGCAACGAGGTCCTGGACAGCGGCCTGCGCCAGGAAATCGTCAATTACTGGACCCTCTCCCCGTACGAGTTCTGTACACAGGAGGAATTTGAAGAACGCAAGACCCAGGACCTGTATTATTTCCTCATTCTGGCGGAGAGCCGCTTCAAGGGAGAAGAAGATCCCGGCGTCCTTTTCCTCACGCTGGTCAAGGGAGGAGAAACTGCCACGGAAGGCATCCAGGAAATGCATGAAATCATTTCCATTCCGCTGATGGCCGCCGCAGGAGGCAGCGGACGGGAACTGGTGTATCTGGGGCCCATCATCCAGGCCATCCAGGAGTTCACCCAGGATGCCATGCAAAGCGAAAAAACCGCCTATAGCATGGACCACTGGTTCAACCGCTATTACCTCAAGGAGGGCAAGATGAAACAGATTTACCTGGCCGAGGATGACCTGTCGGAAAAAGTGACGGAAAAAGACCGCCAGCGCTATCTGGACGAGGATATCCACCTTTGCTCGGACGAAGAGGCGGATGAGGTATTCCTTAAAGGTCGATATCATACCCTCGTCAGCTATACGGTTGCCCCCTTCCTGCCCGAGAACAAGGCTTCCTACTGCTACAAGATGCTCTTCGACGCGGAATCGCATCGCCTGTTCTATTTCCACAAGCACAAAATCACGGAAAAGACCGGTGTCGGTTTCCTGGCAGCGGATCTCAAACGCCTGGCCCTTTCCCGATGAGAAGCGGCGTCAGTAAAGAAGGCGTCCGCTACGCCGTGCGCCAGAGCGGACGGTCGGTGGCCTATTGTGCCCTTACCATCGGCAGCGGTACCCGCAACGAAGGCAAGTACCCTGCCGGCATCGCCCATTTCGTGGAGCATACCCTGTTCCGCGGTACCAAGCGTAAAAGCGCAGCGGTCATCAGCGGTTATCTGGACCGCCTGGGCGGTGAACTGAATGCCTATACCACCAAGGAAGAGATCGTCCTGCATGCCACCGTGCTCAAGGAGGACCTGGGCAAGGCCGCCCGCCTGCTGTTCGAACTGGCCACGGAGGCCACGTTCCCGGACAAGGAAATCGAGACGGAACGCGGCGTAGTGCTGGACGAGATAATTTCTTACAAGGACAATCCCGCGGAGGATGTATACGACCGCTTCGAGGAGCTCCTTTTTGCCGGCCATCCCCTATCGACCCCTATCTTGGGCACACAGGCATCGGTAAAAAAGATTACGCCCCAGATGCTCCGCGACTTTGTGCGGGAACAGTTCGTCCCGGAAAAAATGGTTTTTACGGTCGTTGCCGATATAGAGGAGGCCAAGCTCGAAAAACAGGTTCTGAAACTGATTGATTATGTCTTTTCACAAGGTCATTGACAAGCGGCACCACGAGGTGAATGCAGTGATTGGATGCCCGGCGCCGTCCCTGTATGAGACGCCGGACCGGCTGGTGTGCGCCATGCTGGCCGGCATCCTGGGCGGACCGGCCTCCAACTCCCTGCTCAACAAAGAATTACGGGAAAAGCGGGGCTGGGTGTACGGCATCGAATGCTCCTATACGCAGTATGCCGATTCCGGCGTGCTGGCCATCACTTTCGGCTGCGATAAACCCAATCTGGACGATTGCCTGGAGGCTATCCGGAAAATCCTGGCACGGCTGTGCGAGGTTCCTTTCACGGAAACGCAGCTCAAGGCCTACCGGAAACAGTTGCTGGGCCAGTTGGCCATCAGTTCCGAATCCGGGGAGGCCCAGTGCCTGTCCATGGGAAAAAGCATGCTCTCCTGGGGGAAGGTCTTATCGTCCCGGGAAACCCGTAGCCTGCTGGAAGCCATCACCCCCGCACAAATACAAGAAATGGCCCAAAGGCTCTTCGCCCCGGACCATTTGTCCTCCCTTGTTTACCTGTAGCACCTTCGGAGCATAGCGACAAAGCCCCTTCCCCGAGGGAAGGGGTTGGGGATAGGGTAACGTGGATGCAAATCGTCGCAAACGTCAGTTTGCGACTTCACAAAGGAACTTAATACGCACCAGGCGAATTTCTTCTTCCGAATAATCGTCACCGAGGGTCTTGATGGCGTCTGCCAGGGAATCTGACTCCGCTTCCTCCTTGAACCAGTCGTAGATTTCCTCCACCACTTCCGGATCCAGTTCCTCCTCGATGTAATAATTGATGTTCACCTTGGTGCCCGTGGACACAATGGCCTCTATTTCCGAGAGTAATTCATTCATGTCCAGGCCTTTGGAGGATGCGATATCCTTCAGGTCCAGTTTGCGGTCGATGGACTGGATGATGAATACCTTGTTGCCGGATTTGGCCGTGACGGACTTCACTACAAAATCGTCCGGGCGCTCAATCTCGTTCTCTTCCACATAGCGGGCGATGAGTTCCACGAAAGGCTTGCCGAATTTCCGGGCCTTGCCCTCCCCTACGCCCTGGCATTTCTCCGAGAGTTCCTTTTCCGTGAGCGGATAAACGATGGTCATGTCCTCCAGGGACGGGTCTGAGAAAATGATCCAGGGTTGCAGGCCCATCTTGCGTGCCAGGTCCTTGCGAAGGTCTTTTAGCATGGCCAGCAGGACAGGGTCTCCCCCACCACCACCGTGCGCTGCGCCGGAGATGTCATCGTCCTCATCGTCCTCTCCTTCCGAGAAGGTGCGGTCCTCCACCAGCAGGACTTCGTAAGGCTGCTTGAAGAACTTCCGGCCTTCCTCCGTGACGGAAATCAGGCCGTAATTCTCTATGTCCTTGTCCAGGAAATGGAGGATGAGGCCCTGGTGGATGACCGCCGCCCAGAAGCGGACGTCGTGGTCTTTTCCGGCGCCGTACAAGGCCAGTTTATCGTGATGATAGGACTTGATCATGGCATTGGGAACGCCGGCAAGGATGCCTGAGAGGTGCTCCAGTTTGAAGTGCTCCGGCAAGGTTTCAATCAGTTCTATCACCAGCGCCATTTCCTCCCGGCCGTCGAAACGGGCCTTGGGATGCAGGCAGTTGTCGCATGCGCAGCAGTTATCGAGAGGATAATCCTCGCCGAAGTAATTGAGCAGCAGCTTGCGGCGGCACTGGCTGGACTCTGCGTACGCCACCGTTTCCTTGAGGAGTTGCTTGCCGATTTCCTGCTCCGCCACCGGCTTGCCCTGCATGAACTTTTCCAGTTTTTGGATGTCCTTGTAGCTATAGTATGTGATGCACAGGCCTTCCTGACCGTCGCGACCGGCACGGCCGGTTTCCTGGTAGTAACCCTCTATGCTCTTGGGAATATCGTAATGAATGACAAAACGCACGTCCGGTTTGTCGATGCCCATGCCGAAGGCGATGGTGGCTACGATGACGTCGATTTCCTCCATCAGGAACTTGTCCTGGTTCTCCGCGCGGGTTTTGGCATCCAGGCCGGCGTGGTACGGAAGCGCCTTGATGCCGTTGATGGACAGCATCTGGGCCAGTTCCTCCACCTTTTTGCGGCTGAGGCAATAGATGATGCCGGACTTGCCGGGATGCTGGCGGATGAAACGGATGATGTCCTTTTCCGGCTCCACCTTGTCCCTTACCTCATAGTAAAGATTGGGCCGGTTGAAGGACGATTTGAACACGACGGCATCCTGGATGCGGAGATTCTTGAGAATATCGCTCTGGACCTTGGGCGTGGCCGTGGCCGTAAGCGCAATAACAGGAGCGGGCTGGATTTCCTCGATGATGGAGCGGATTTTCCGGTATTCCGGACGGAAGTCGTGTCCCCATTCGGAAATACAATGCGCTTCATCTACTGCGTAGAAGGAAATCTTGATTCCTTTTAGCAGGGCGATGTTCTCCTCCTTGGTGAGCGACTCCGGTGCAACATACAATAGTTTGGTACGCCCGGACATGAGGTCCTCCTGCACTTCCGCAATCTGGATTTTAGAGAGCGACGAATTCAGGAAATGCGCGATGCCGCTGTCCTCCGCCTCAAAGCCCCGGATAACGTCCACCTGGTTTTTCATGAGGGCGATAAGGGGCGATATGACGATGGCCGTGCCGTCCATCACCAGCGCCGGCAGCTGGTAGCAGAGTGATTTACCGCCGCCGGTGGGCATGAGCACGAAAGCGTTGTTCCCGCCCACCAGATGCTGGATGATCTGCTCCTGATCGCCCTTGAAGGCGTCGTAGCCGAAGAAGGTTTTAAGTTTTGCCTGTAATACGGCGGGGTCCACCACAGCCATAGTTATTGCGTTTAGTGTTGCAGGCTCAATTTACGCATTATTTCCGAGACGGCCAAAAAAAAATCAAAATTATGTTTTTAAAATTTTTATGCGTAAATTTGCAGGCTAAGCGCCAAGCGCTTTTAATTTGAAACAAACGCTAAAAACAAAATAATATGAAATTCGCAAAACTTTTTGCCGCCATTGCTACCGCTTCCGTGCTGGTAATGGCTTGCAACTCTCCCAAGGTGGAGGGTTCCAAAGAGGTGCGTGACCTGCTCCCTACCAAGGGCCAGGTGGACACCACTTCCTATCTGCTGGGCGTGAACTTTGGTCTGGTCATCACCCAGAACGGCTTCGGCGACCTCAACATGGCCCAGGTAGAAAAGGGTATGAAAGACGCTCTGAACGCCAAGGAAGGCCAGCCCATGGATTCCGTGTTCGTAAAGCAGTTCAAGATCAACCCTGCCGACATGAACATGATCATCAACTCCTACCTCCAGAAGCGCACTGCTTACGAAGGCGCCCTGAACAAGGAGAAAGGTGACAAGTTCCGCAAGGAATTCTATGTAAAGAACAGCGCCGACTCCACCGCCTCCGGTATCGTTTACCTCATCGCCGATTCCGGCAGCGAGGTCCGTGCCACCAGCGACCGCGACACCGTGAAAGTGAACTATCGCGGTACCCTCATCGACGGTAAGGAATTCGACAAGAACGAAGGCATCACCTTCCCGCTCAACCGCGTTATCAAAGGTTGGACCGAAGGCATGAAGCTCGTTGGCGAAGGCGGCAAGATCACCCTCGTAATCCCTGCCAACCTGGCTTACGGTGAGCGTGGTCCCCGTGACATCGGTACCAACTCCACCCTTATCTTCGACGTTGACCTCCTGGAGGTTCACCCGTACGTAGAGAAGACCGCCGAAACTCCCAAGAAGAAATAAGTCATGGCACTGGAACTGGAAGGAACGCTTCGTCAGAAGTTGGGCGTACAGTCCGGCACGTCGGCCCGCGGCCAGTGGGCCAAGCAGGAATTCATCCTGGAATTCCCGGACGGCAATTTCACCGCTCAGGCCTGCTTTACCGCATGGGGGCAGGACAAAGTGGCGGAGCTGGACAAGTACCAGGTGGGTGACAAAGTCAAGGTTTCGTTCAACCTGAAGGCCCGCGAATACAACGGCCGCTGGTACAACGACCTGCAAATCTGGCGCATTGCCCCTGCGGGAGCCGCCGCCCCGGCAGCCGCTCCTATGGCAAGCACCCCTGCCGCACCCGCCTATGAGGCCCCGGCCCCTACCCTGGACGATATGCCCGCCGAACCGGAAGCAGAAGACCTTCCGTTCTAAAAATTGCACACATGAATGAAAAAACCTTCGGTGAAAGCCGGAGGTTTTTTGTATATTTGTAGGCTATGACAAATTTAGGATATAACAACCGCTGGGTCCGGCTCCTCAAAGACGTCATCTTTGTGGGACTTTCCTGCTGGATCATCGCCCAAAAGAGTGTCTTGACCGTCATTGTAGGCGCCTTGGCACTGGTATGGTATGGCCGCGATGCCTGGTATCAGATCAAGGCCCTGTGGCAGGAAAAAACCTACAAGGCCCCGCCCCGTCCGCAACAGGACGGTCCCACCACCCAGGCCCCCGCAGACGACAAAATCACCGTTACCGACCTCACGGATGCCAAAGAGGTGGATTTTGAAAAGGAATAGTCCATGATTCCGAAGGAGACAGTAGACCTTATTCTGGACACCGCCCGGGTAGAAGAGGTGGTGGGAGACTTCGTGACGCTCAAGCGCCGCGGCTCCAGCTATGTGGCCTGCTGCCCCTTCCATAATGAAAAAACGCCTTCCTTCCATGTAACCCCTGCCAAGGGCATCTACAAATGCTTCGGCTGCGGCAAGGCCGGCAGCGCGGTGGGTTTCGTGATGGACTACGAGCACATGACCTACCCGGAAGCCCTGCGCTATCTGGCCCGGAAATACAACATCGAGATAAAGGAAGAGGAAGAGAGTGCCGAGCAAATCGCCGCCCGTCAGCGCAGTGAGAGCCTCATGGCCGTGAGCGAATTCGCCCGGACGTTCTTCTGCGACCAGCTGCAAAGCCCGGAAGGCAAGGCCGTGGGTTACCGCTATTACCGCAACCGCGGCATCGAGGACACCACCATCAAGCAGTGGAGCCTGGGCTGGGCACCGTCGGGGAAAACCGCCCTGGTGGACGCCGCCCGCGCCGCCGGTTACAAAGATGAATACCTGGTAGCGGCCGGTTTAGCCGTTCAGCAGGACAATGGCCAGCTGGTCGATAAATTCCGCGAGCGCGTGATGTTTCCCATCCATTCCGTGAGCGGACGTGTCATCGCCTATAGCGGCCGCACGCTCAAAGCGGACAACCCGGCCAAGTACGTCAACTCGCCGGAAACGGAAATCTACATCAAGAGCCGCAACCTGCTGGGCATCTACTTCGCCAAGAGCCAGATCGCCAAGGCGGACCGATGCATCCTGGTAGAGGGCAACGTGGACGTGGTGATGATGCACCAGATGGGCATCACCAACGTGGTAGCCTCCTGCGGAACGTCGCTCACGGAGGAGCAAATCCGGCTCATCGGCAAGTTCACCCAGAATATCACCATCATGTACGATGGCGATAAAGCCGGCCTGCATGCCGCCATCCGCGCCATCAGCCTCATCCTCCGGGAAGGCATGAATCCGCGCGTGGTGTTCCTTCCGGACGGTGACGATCCGGACTCCTTCTCCCGCAAGCATACGCTGGAACAGATTCAGGCATTCATCGAGGAGCAGGAGCAGGACGGCATTGTCTTCAAGACAGACCTCATGCTCTCGGAAGCGGGAGACGACCCACTCAAGAAAGCCAACCTGATTAATGAGATTGCCGATACGGTGGCGGAGATTCCGGACGCCATCAAACGGCAGGTTTACGTGGAAACCGTAGCCCGCCGCTTCGAGATTGAGTCGGACATCATCCAGGAGCGCGTCCGTAAAACGCGGGAAAAGCTGCGCAAGGAAGCGCCTGTGCACGGAAGGCGGGAGATGCCCGATCAGGTCGGGCATGACGGAACTCAAGTCGGGCATGACGGAACTCAAGTCGGGCATGATGGAGAGGCGTCATTGCCGGCCCAGACCGGCAATCTCTCTCGCCAGGTGCAAAAGCGGGAACAGATCCTGGAGCCTTCGGAGCGGGAGCTGCTCCTGTTCATCCTGCAGTATGGCCGCACTCCCCTGCAGTTCGAATCGGACTCGGAGTTTTATGACGAAGAAGGCGCCCAGACGGTGGCGGAATTCATCGACGCCGCGCTGGGAACGGACAATATCCAATTCGCCAACCCCGCCTACGAGGCCACCTACCAGGCCTATTTCACCCTGTACGACCAAGGGCTGGAGCAGGACGATATCGTCAAAAATCTCCTTAATGGGGAAAACCGGGAAATAGCAACTGTAGCAGCGGACCTTGCCACGGAGAAATACGAGATCACCGTCCATAACTTCTCCGAGGCCCTCACCACCACGGACTCCTGGCTGGTGAATTACGTACCCAAGGCCATCCTGGTGTACCACGACAAACGCATCAGCGCCCGCCAGCTGGAGATTAAGCAGGAGCTGAACACCCCCGGGCTGTCGCAGGAGGACATGTTATCTCTGCTGGGCCAGCTGGGCAAACTGAACGAGATTAAGAAAACCATCAATATCAAACTTGGAAGAATAAAGAAATGAGTTACAAGAGAACCCTCGTGACCTGTGCGCTTCCGTACGCCAACGGTCCCGTCCATATCGGCCATCTGGCCGGTGCTTATATTCCCGGAGACATCTATGTCCGTTACCTGCGCATGCGCGGCGAGGACGTGGTGTTCATCTGTGGCAGCGACGAGCACGGCGTGCCCATCACCATCAAGGCCCGCAAGCAGGGCGTAACTCCGCAAGATATTGTGGACCAGTACCATAAGGTGATGAAAGACGCCTTCACGGGCCTGGGTATCAACTATGATATTTACTCCCGTACCACCTCCAAGGTGCACGAGAAAAACGCTTCGGAATTCTTCCGCAAACTGTACGATGACGACAAATTCATCACCAAGGAGACGGAGCAGTACTACGACGAGGAAGCCAAAACCTTCCTGGCGGACCGTTACATCACCGGCACCTGCCCCAAGTGCGGCAACCCGCATGCCTACGGAGACCAGTGCGAGAAGTGCGGCTCCACGCTGAGCCCGGAAGAACTCATCGACCCTAAGAGCGCCCTTTCCGGCGCCACGCCCAAAAAGGTGAAAACCAAACATTGGTACCTGCCGCTGGACAAATACGAACCCTGGCTGCGGGACTGGATCCTGGAACAGCACAAGGAGTGGAAAACCAACGTGTACGGCCAGTGCAAGAGCTGGCTGGACGGCGGCCTGCAGCCCCGTGCCGTATCGCGTGACCTGGACTGGGGCGTGCCCGTTCCGGTAGAGGGTGCTGAGGGCAAGGTGCTGTATGTTTGGTTCGATGCCCCTATCGGCTATATTTCCAATACGCAGGAACTCCTGCCCCAGAGCTGGGAGAAGTGGTGGAAGGACCCGGAGACGCGCCTGGTGCACTTTATCGGCAAGGACAATATCGTGTTCCACTGCATCGTGTTCCCGTCCATGCTCAAGGCCTATGGTGACTATATCCTGCCGGACAATGTGCCTTCCAACGAATTCCTGAACCTGGAGGGCGATAAAATCTCCACGTCCCGTGGCTGGGCCGTGTGGGTGAACGAATACGAGGAGCTGTTCCCCGGGCAGGAGGACGTGCTGCGCTACGTGCTCACGGCCAACGCACCGGAGACCAAGGACAACGACTTCACCTGGAAAGATTTCCAGAGCCGCAACAACAGCGAACTGGTGGCCATCTTCGGCAACTTCGTAAACCGTGCCGTAGTGCTCACGCACAAGTATTTTGGCGGAGCCGTTCCGGCTAACCTGAAGCCGGAGGCCATCGACGCAGAGACCCTTGCCGCCGTAAAGCCTTGCAAGGAAGCCCTTGAGAAATACGTGGAGACGTTCCACTTCCGTGAAGCTTTGAAGGAAGCTATGAACATCGCCCGTATCGGCAATAAATACATTTCCGACATGGAGCCTTGGAAGGTGGCCAAGGAGGATATGGACCGCACGGCCAGCATCCTGTACACCTGCCTGCAGCTGTGCGCGGACCTGGCCATCGCCTTTGAGCCGTTCACTCCGTTCAGCGCGGAAAAACTGCGTGGGATCCTCCGCGTGGGCATCAACGCCGGCACGGACCACCGCGCCGGAGAAGGCACCCCGACGGAGAACTTCTACAAGCCCGGCGAGGGCAAGGCCGTGCATACCGTCCCTTCTGTCATACCGAGCGAAGCGAGTGTATCTCTCACCCTGGACTGGTCCATGCTGGGCGCAGCGGAGCTCCTGCCCGCCGGCCACCAGCTGGGTGAGGCCGTGCTGTTGTTCCAGAAAATTGAAGACAGCGTAATCGACGCGCAAATCGCCCGCCTGGAGGCTATTAAGGCCGAGCGTCAAGCGGCAGAGGCTGCCCGTGCTGCGGAGGAAGCCGCCAAGATGGTGGAGCCGCAGAAAACGGAAGTGACTTTCGAACAGTTCGGTGCCATGGATATCCGCACAGCCACCGTGCTGGCGGCGGAAAGGGTGCCCAAGACGGACAAGCTGCTCAAGCTCACCATCGACACGGGTATTGACCAGCGTACCATCGTCTCCGGCATTGCAGAATACTACAGTCCGGAAGACATGGTGGGCAAACAGATTTGCATCCTTGCCAACCTGGCCCCGCGTACTATCCGCGGCATCGAGTCCAAGGGCATGATCCTCATGGCCAAGCAGGGCGATGGAAAAATGCGCTTCATCACCCCGCAGGAAGCCGTAACTAACGGAGCACAAATAGGTTAACAATTATGGATACGCAAGAAGAAAGCCATGGCCTCTCCTTTTTGGAGAGCATGAGTCAGGACAAAATCCGTCACGACATGCTGCAAGCCGGCACCCACGGGCGCCCGTCGCTGAATCCACATCTGGATGTGGCGCCGGAAGTAGCGGCTGCTTTGGCTGTCGGAAGACCGGTCGTAGCGCTGGAAAGTACCATTATTTCCCATGGCATGCCTTATCCGCAGAACGTGGAAACGGCGCTGCGGGTGGAGGCGGCTATCCGCGCCTGCGGGGCGGTTCCGGCTACCATCGCCATTCTTGGCGGACGCCTCAAGGCGGGCTTATCGGCCAGTGAAATTGAACACCTGGGAAGTATGGGAAGGTCCGTTGCCAAGGCTTCGCGCCGGGATCTGGCCCTGCTGGTGGCCCGCAAGGAGGACGGCGCATGCACCGTTGCCACTACCATGATCATTGCGGCCATGGCCGGGATCAAGGTGTTCGCCACGGGCGGGATTGGCGGGGTGCACCGGGGAGCGACGGAGACTTTCGACATCTCCGCAGACCTGGAGGAACTTGCCCGTACCCCCGTCATGGTGATTTGCGCCGGGGCCAAGGCCATCCTGGACCTCCGGCTCACCCTGGAGTATCTGGAGACCAAGGGGGTTCCGGTCATTGGTTATGGTACTTCCGAACTGCCGGCCTTCTATATGCGTACCAGTGGACTTTCCGTAGACTATCGCGTCGATTCTCCGGAGGAGCTGGCAGCCGCATTCCGCACCCAGTGCGACCTGGGCCTGGGCGGCATGCTGGTGTGCAACCCCATCCCCGAGGCCTACGCCATGGATCCTGCGCGGGTGAACGCGGCTATCGACACTGCTTTGGCGGAATGCGAAGCGCAAGGCATCCACGGCAAGGAGATTACGCCTTTCCTGCTGGCCCGTGTCTGCGAACTCACCGGCGGGGACTCCCTCGCCGCCAACATTGAACTGGTTCTGAATAACGTCCGGCTGGCCGCCCGCACCGCTGCCTGCCTGTAGCCCGTGACCGGTAATCGGTTGATATTCAGACATTTACAATATAATCCTCGTTCAGTTTTTGAACGAGGATTATTATATAACTATCTATCAGTCAATATGTTAGCTATCACAGCGCCTAGAATCGCCCCGTGACAGTTAAGTAGTTGATTATTACTTACTTACACAATAATCCTCGTTCGATTTTCGAACGAGGATTAGTATATAAGTGACTGTATTACAGGAGGTTAGCGATCACTCGCCTATTTGGTCAGATTGATGAACGGGAGGGCGTTGGAGCCATTGTAGGTGGGCAGTTTGCCGTCCCACTTTTCAATGGCGTACTGCTGGACAATCAGGGCGTTGAGGGAAGCGGCCACCACGCGGTTGTAGTAGGCCTCACCGTCACCCTGGATCCGCTGCGCTTCCGCCTCACCTTTTGCCTTGGCAATGGCAATCTTGGCCTCTGCCTCTGCCTCCTTCACCTTATTCTCTGCCTTGAGGGCATTCTGCACGGCCTCGTTCTTGGCATTGATGGCTGCGGTCAGTGATGCCGGGGGATCAATCTTGGTGGTAAATTCCCGGACGATAAACCCTTCCTGGTTCATGGATTCGTCCAGGCGGGCGCGCACCTCGCTCTCAAACTTGGCCCGGTTGGCCATGAGCTCGTCCGAGGTGTAGTTGTTGGCGCAGGTACGATAGGCCTCAAAGATACAGGTGTTGATGTAGCCCATCTCCAGTTCCCGCACCGGTTTACGGTATTTCACAAAAATATCCACGGCCTTGGTCTCGTCTATCTGGTAGGCCAGCGTAGGAGTCATGGAGAAGATGGCGGCATCCTTGGGGTTCACTGTGAAAGGTTCATAGGTAACCCGCTGAATGTAAGTGGGATACTCAAAGATGCTCTCCGTAATGGGGTTGTACCATACCCAGCCCCTGCAGGTGCCTTCCACACCGCCGCGCAACTGCGCGTTGGAGCTCCATTTCTTGAATTTGATGCCCACCGAAGCAGAGTCGATGGTGGTGCAGCAGGACGCCATTACAAAAACCACCAGTACAGTGGAGAGGAGGGCAATCCAGGACGATTTGGCAAGTTTGCTTTTCATAACACGGAATTTTATAAGAATATACAAAAATTAGTAACACAATACACTACCACTTCACCGGAACAGGCGTAAGGAGGGGGCTGCGGGAAAGGTCGTTGGGGTTGGTGCCGGGCTCCCCTTCCGGGATGGCGACGCCCAGTTCCGCATAGTGCGACACCCAGTACGGGACCATGACGCCGTCCTCCCCCTTGAAAGTCATGGGGATGGTGGAGAAAAGGGGCTTGCCGGTGGAGTCCCGGTAACACTCGTACACCAGCTCGCTGCAGTACAGGGCATCATCTCCGGGCAGGAAGGCTTTGTCGTACGGACGGCCTTTCAGGGCTTTGAGCCGCACCAACACATCTTCCCAGTCGCAGGGCGCCCGATACACCCGCACATACGGTTTGCCGACTGCATCCAGGGATGCCTCCTCCAGGAACTGCTGCAGGGGAACGTTCCGAACGCCTTCTTCGGGGACAGCCTCCCAGACGTCTTTCAGGCTTTCTCCCAGAATGCCCACATGGGAAAAGACACCGCCCGTGGCCGATTCAATGGCCATGGGCATGGCGCCCTCCCCTGCCTGAAACAGCAGGTCTCCGGGCTGCAAAGGATTCCGGGCACAGCCAACTAGCAGCATCAGCCCCAAAACAAAAGACAAACGCCTCATATTCAATATAATACTTTATTCAAAAACAGGGCGTGGCCAGGGACGGATTCGCCGGCGTCGCCGCGGGTTCCGGAGGCGATGAGCTCCGCCACCCACTCCGGACTGTGTTTCCCCCGCCCCACTTCGATGAGCGTCCCCACCGTCGCCCGCACCATGTTCCGGAGGAACCGGTCTGCTGCGATTCTAAAATACCAATAATTTCCCTCGGAAGAGGGTATGGTGTCGAAAACCGCCCGAGGGTGGCCATGGGTTTGCGACACCATACCCTCTTCCGATAAAATTTGTACATGCGAAGGAGTATAGGGCGCCCAGAAGGCGTCGAAGACGGTGCAGATGGAGGTTTTGTTGTCGCCGCCGGT
>CAMKSQ010000022.1 GCA_946415475.1 uncultured Bacteroidales bacterium | reverse complement strand
GCCTGGACCTTCGCGCGAACCGAGCTTACAGGACAATACACTCTGGCTGGTCGCTATCTGTTTGATAATCAACATTATGCTTATAATCCTCGGCTCTATTTGCGCCGAGGATTTTTAGGAAATGATTGATACACAGCGTGTTATCGACCAGCCCGGGTTTGTTGGTAGGAAACTGCCGGCAATTGGCGCTGATTGGTAAGTTATTGATACTCAGCAAGATGCTGAAAATCCTCGTTCCATTTTGCGACGAGGATTTTCAGGAAAGTATTGATTATCAATTGGTTGGCGATCACCCACGGAGGGAGATGCCCGGTCGGGGCCGGGCATGACGGGGAGGAGAGGGGTTGGGGTGAGGGTAACGTGGACAGGAATTATCCCTCTTCCTCCAGGGATTCCGCTTCGCGGCATCCCTCCCGCCTGCGGCGGGCGGAGCCAAACGGCATCAAAAAAACGCGCTCAAGCAAGTTTGACGCGTTTTTTGCTGCCATTTGGCGGAGGAAGAGGGATTCGAACCCCCGGTGCCTTGCAGCACAACAGTTTTCAAGACTGCCGCCATCGACCACTCGGCCATTCCTCCTGAAGGGAATGCAAAGGTAGTAAAAAATTATTCCTTTGCAAAGAACTTCCAATGGAAGAGAATCAGATAGAAAGCGCCAACGGTGACGCAACTATCCGCAAAATTGAACACCGGCTCAAAGAAGATGCGGCCACCCCAGATGGGCACCCAGGACGGCCAGGTCCAGAGCGGGAAATAGAACATATCCACCACCTTACCCTGCATGATGGGAGCGTAGGAGCCCAGCGTGGCCACCGTATCAAAGGTGGATTCGCTGAAGATCAGCCCATAGCAAAGGCAATCCACAATATTGCCGAAAGCTCCGGCAGTAATGAGGGTGAGCCCCACCAGCACACCTGTAGGGACGGGAGACTCCCCATCCTTGCCTGTACCGCGGCGAAGCAGCTTGGCAATCCACCAGCACAGCACGCCGAAGAGCACCACACGGAAAGTCGTGAGCAGGTACTTCCCTACTATCCCGCCAAAAGACATGCCGAAGGCCATGCCCTTGTTCTCCACAAAGAGCAGTTGGAACCACGACCCCAGCACCGGAATGCTTTCCCCGAGCGTCATGTTGGTCTTGACCAGGACCTTGATGACCTGATCGATCACGACCAACGCTACGCCCAGCAGGAGTAAAGACTTCCCCTTAGACCACTTCATAAGATTCTTCGACTTCGCTCAGAATGACAAGAGCCTTCGCTCAGAATGACAAGAGCCTTTGTCCAGAATGACAAAGGATTACTTACGGCCGGTCTTTTCCAGGATGGCTTTTCCTTCTACCGTGGTGGTGGCATGCGGAACCAGACGCAGGCGCTCCTTGGGGATGAGTTTTCCCGTGACACGGCAAATGCCGTAGGTCTTGTTCTCAATGCGCACCAGGGCAGCTTCCAGGTTCTGGATAAACTTGTACTGACGCTGGGCCAGGGCACCGGCTTCTTCCTTGGACAGCTGGAAAGCACCATCGTCCTCTACGGTCTTGAACGTAGGGGCGGTGTCCAGGATATCGTTTCCACCGGCGTGCGTCATAGCTTCCCGAAGGGTGTTATACTCCGCACGGGCCTTTTCCAACATCTCGTTGATAATGCCGCGGAACTCTTCCAGTTCCTCGTCAGAATAGCGGGTTTTGTTCAGCTCTTCCATATTAGGTTATCGTTTTACTATCAGTTTAATGTTCCCTTCCGTCCATTCTACCTCTGCAGCCTCCGCAGGAGCTTCTGCAAAAGGATACAGGTCGATAGACAGGGATAAAGTCTGTGCCTTCACATAGGCCCCGAAGGCGGATAGGGCATCTTGCAGATCCGGGTCGTCGGCATAGACCGACGTATAGATGCGGTCCGTCACCTCAAAACCGGAACTCTTGCGCAGGTTCTGGATGCGGTTGACCAATTCGCGGGACAGGCCTTCGCGACGCAGTTCCGGCGTAACTTCAATATCCAGCGCCACAGTAAGGGCGCCTTCCGAGGCCACCAGCCAACCGGGCATATCCTCGGAGGAAATGGCATAGTCACCGGGCGAGAGAATCACCTCTCCGCCAGGGAGTGCCAGCGTGTAGCTCTCCCCTGCCCCCTCCGCCTTCTGGATGGCGGCAATCACAGGCTGCTCCAGCGCGCCAAAAGCAGCGGCAATCTCTTTCATGCGGGCGCCGTAAGTCTTGCCCAGCACCTTGAAATTGGGCTTGATGCGCAGCGTCATGATGCCGGTGGTATCGGCAATGAATTCCATTTCCTTCACGTTCACCTCCGACAGGATGATAGCCTTCACGGCCTCCAGGCAGGCACGGACCTTCTCCGAAATCACGGGAATCATCACCTTCTGCAGCGGCTGCCGCACCGGAATGTTCACCTTTTTGCGAAGGGCCAGCACCAGCGAGGTGGCCTGCTGCGCCAGCGCCATCCGCTCCTCCAGATCCGTGTCGATGACGGCGGCATTCACCTCCGGCATCAGCACAAAATGCACGGATGCGGCATCGGGCACCAGGTCCAGATACAACTGGTCCATGAAGAACGGGGCGATGGGTGCGCCCAGCACCGCAACCGCCTTAAGTACCTGATACAAGGTATAATAGGCGGCCTGCTTGTCTGCCGTCATTTCGCCAGCCCAGAAACGGGCGCGGTTCAGGCGGACGTACCAGTTGGAGACATCGTCACAGACGAAGGTTTCCAGGATACGGCCTGCGGTTTTTACGTCGTAATCCTCATACGCGGCACGTACGTCGCGGATGACGGTGTTCAGGCGGGAAAGGATCCAGCGGTCCAGTTCATGCGTTGCCTCAATTTCGCCCAGGATGTCGGAAGGCTTCCAGCCGTCGATATTGGCATAGCGGGCAAAGAAGGCGTAGGTATTATACAGCGTGCCGAAGAACTTG
Organism: uncultured Bacteroidales bacterium; assembly: GCA_946415475.1. GTDB lineage: Bacteria > Bacteroidota > Bacteroidia > Bacteroidales > UBA932 > Cryptobacteroides. The sequence goes on along the minus strand of CAMKSQ010000022.1, from coordinate 26,438 downwards.
CGACGGACATCCGCCACGCCGTTTTCGTCAAACTTGAGGTTGTCCCAAGGCTCCGCGTTGGTGAGCATGTACCAGCGGAGGGCATCGGCACCATACGTATCCAGCGCCTTGAACGGATCTACCGCGTTGCCCAGGCGCTTGCTCATCTTGTTGCCGTTTTTATCCAGCACCAGGCCGTTGGAAATCACGCGCTTGAATGCGGGCGTTCCGGAAATCATGGTGTGGATGGCGTGCAACGTATAGAACCAGCCGCGGGTTTGGTCCACGCCCTCTGCGATGAAATCCGCCGTGGCACCGAATGCCGGAGATTCCAGGTTGCGGAGGCCTTCCTGTGCATACGGCATGGCGCCGGAATCGAACCATACATCAATAAGGTCCGTCTCGCGCACCATCTTTTTGCCGGAGGCGCTTACCAGGTACAGGCTGTCTACATAGGGTCGATGGAGATCGATCTTCTCGTAGTTCTCCAGGGACATATCGGCAGGATTGAAGCCCTTGTCCTTCAACGGGTTGGAGGTCATGATGCCGGCAGCAACCGCTTTCTCGAGCTCGGCGTAGAGTTCCTTTACGGAGCCGATGCACTTTTCCTCCTTACCGTCTTCCGTGCGCCAGATGGGCAGCGGAGTGCCCCAGTAGCGGCTGCGGCTCAGGTTCCAGTCCTGGATATTTTCCAGCCACTGGCCGAAGCGGCCCGTACCGGTGGAAGCGGGCTTCCAGGTGATGGTCTTGTTCAGGGCCACCATCTGGTCTTTTACGGCGCTGGCCTTGATGAACCAGCTGTCCAGCGGGTAATACAGCACGGGAAGGTCCGTGCGCCAGCTGTGCGGATAACTGTGCACATGCTTCTGCACCTTGAATGCACGACCGTCCGCCTTCATCATTACGCAAAGGTCGATATCCAGCGTGCCTTCCTCTTCCACATGCTCGAAGTATTGCTTGTAGCCGGCCTTCACATATCGACCGGAATAATCCTTATAAGACGGGTCCACCGTGGCGGCGAAGGCAGGTTCCATGTCCTCCAGGCGCATGAATCGGCCCTGACGGTCCACCTGGGCCTGCGGATTGCCATCCTTGTCCAGCGGCATGATGGCACCGATACCAGCAGCAGCAGCCACGCGCTTGTCGTCCGCACCGAAAGTGGGGGCGATATGGACGATACCCGTACCGTCCGAAGTGGTCACGTAATCTCCGGCGATGACACGGAAGGCATCTCCGTCCGGCTTGAACCAAGGGATGAGCTGCTTGTAACGGATGCCCACCAGGTCCTCCCCTTTCCAGCTGCCGCCCAGCAGTTTCCAAGGCACCACTTTGTCTCCCGGCTGGTAGCTTTCCATCGGCAGGTTCTCGCCTTTGGGGTTGAACCAGGCGCCCACCAGGTCCTTGGCCAGCACGTAAATGGCCGGCTGTCCGGAATACGGGTTGAAGGAGAGCACGCGGACGTACTCGATCTCCGGGCCTACGCACAGCGCCGTATTGGACGGAAGGGTCCAGGGCGTGGTGGTCCAGGCCAGGATATACACCGGGTACGCGTAGGTGCCGAACAGCGGCTGGGAAGCGCCGCCCTTGATGACCTCGAACTGCACCGTGGCGGTGGTGTCGCTCACGTCCTTGTAGCAGCCCGGCTGGTTGAGCTCATGCGAGCTGAGGCCGGTGCCGTCCGTGGGCGAATACGGCTGAATGGTATAGCCTTTATACAACAGGCCTTTCTCGTAGATTTTCTTGAGGAGATACCACAGGGTTTCGATGTAGCGGTTGTCGTAGGTGATGTACGGATCGTTCATATCGACCCAATACCCTACGCGCTCGGTCATGTTCACCCACTCCTTGGTATATTTCATCACCTCCGTGCGGCAGGTGGCGTTGTATTCTTCTACAGATACTTTGGTGCCGATGTCCGCCTTGGTGATACCCAGCTTCTTTTCCACGCCCAGTTCTACGGGCAGACCGTGGGTATCCCAACCGGCGCGACGTTTTACCTGAAAGCCTGTCTGGGTTTTGTATCGGCAAATGGCATCCTTGATGGAACGGGCCATCACATGGTGAATACCCGGCATGCCATTGGCACTGGGCGGCCCTTCAAAAAAGATAAACTGAGGGGCACCCTCGCGGAGCTCCAGCGATTTTTCAAACGCATGGCCCCGTTTCCATCTTTCCAGCACCTCGCGGCCGGTTTCCGTTAAATCCAGCCCCTTGTATTCTTTGAATGTCATATTTTTTGTCTAATTTTGCACTAGCTTTCTTAAGAATGCAAATATAATCATTTAAAGTGGGATTAGCAAAATGAACACACTGGACATCGTCATCCTTGTACTCTTTATTCCAGGCATCATCCGGGGTATCACCAAAGGGTTTATGGAACAGGCCATTTCCCTGGCCGGTATTGTGCTCAGTGTGTATGTGGCATACCATTTTTCTTCCTATGCCTGCGACTTCATCCAGAAGTATATCACCGTGTCGGAAACCGTCCTGCACATCATCGGATTTGCCGTCACGCTCCTTGCGGTGCTCATTGTGGTTATCCTCCTGGCCAAACTCATCACCAAGGTGGTAGAAATGGCCACCCTGGGCTGGCTCAACAGGGCCCTGGGCTTTATCTTCTCCATCCTCGTCACCGCCCTTGTCCTGGCGTTGCTGGCCATCGTCTTTGATACCCTCAACGTGAAGTTCGAGCTGGTAAAAAGCGAAATCCTCCAGGATTCCGTGCTCTACGGTCACCTGAAGGATTTAGGTTACTTTGTATTCCCTTACTTGAAACAGCTGCTGGGTATGGCTTCCTAGCCTTACCAGAGCTGCTTTTTGGACACCGTGGCCACAAAGTCTTTCAGATAGAAAGGCTCGAAGTAAGCCACGTCTTCGAACTTGCCCGCCTGATATGCCTTGAAGGCCAGCCCCACCATGTTGCGGGCCAGCGGCTGCGCATCGACAAAGATGCCGCCGGGAAGGACATCCTTGCATTTGAGGGCACCGTCGCCCACAAAAAGCACTTCCCCTTCGGCAAGCTGCGCGGCAAAAGACTCGGCCGTCACCACCTGCGCCTCAATGGGCGTAACCCGCTTACCGTCAGGCGTATAGACGGCGGTATAGACCTCCATCCTGCGTGCATCCAGCATGGGAACAATCCAACGATTGTTCCCATGCTCAATACTGTCTTCGACAGACTGGGGGGCTACCCCCCCAGACCCCCTGAGTCGCTGCGCTCCGAGAGCGCCGGCAACCAGCACATCCAGCGTCCCAACGGCCAGCAGCGGAATGCCCGCGCCAAAGGCCAGGCCCTTGGCCGTGGAAGCGCCCACGCGAAGGCCGGTGTAGGAACCCGGACCGGCGCTCACGCAAACCGCGTCGCAATCCTTCACCGTCACCCCGGCAGCGTCCAGCACCTCCTTCACCAGCGGGGCGGTCAGGGCCGCCTGCTGACGAGGCTCCGCGCATACACGGTCCGCCAAAATACGACCGTCCTCTGCCAGGCACACGGACAAGGCAGAGGCGGACGTTTCAATGCACAGGATTTTAGCCATTATAGCTTTTTGCGAAGGTATCCACGGATATCATCGGCCGTACGCACCTTGGCATCCGTGTCGATGGTGCCATCGACAATGAACCATACCATGGGCAGGCTGCCGATGCCATAGGACATCACATACGGCGACTGCACACCGCGCGTGTCGCACACGTTCACCCAAGGCAGCTGCTGGTTCCGCACCGTAGCAGCCCAGGCGCTCTTGTCTTCGTCCAGCGAAACGGCGTACAGCTCGAAGCCCTTCTGGTGGAACTCCTCGTACAGCGGAACCAGCGAAGACAGGTTAAACATCTTCTGCTCTGCCGTAGCGGACCAGAAATAGACCATCGTCACCTTCCGCAAAGCGTCGCTCAGTTTCACGGACTTGCCGTCGAGACCCGGCAGGTTAATGTCGATATAACCCACTTCCTCGGCCTTTTCCAGGCGCGTGCTCAGCTCCATCACGTCCATCCGGCGCTCCGCTTCCTTCTCCAGGGCTTTCACATAACGCGAATCCGGATACACGGATTTGAGGGAGTCGCAGATGTTCTTCATCAGGATGCCGTCCGTAGGCTGGCTGAACACCGGGAACGACGGATTCACCTGCTGGAACAGCACCGGCACCACCGTCAGGGAATGGGAATTACCCATCACATAGGCCAGACGGTCCCGGTAATAAGACACATAGCGGCGGGACAGCGCCAGATCCGGCTGGGCCTCCTGCGAGAGGATGCGGGCCATATCCCGCTGGAAGGCATTGTACGCATTCTCCACCTTCTGGAGTTTGTTGCTTTCCTCGGAGCCCTCTACGGAATAAGCACCCAGGGTATCGGTTTCCACCTGGACCTTATCGCCCTTCTGCAGCAGCAGGGAGGCAATCTGGCGCTCACCGTGGAAGAGATAAATGAACTCCGGCTTCCCTTCCTCGATATCCAGGGCGTAGCTGAAGTTGCCTTTATCGTCCACCTTTACCGTATCCAGCACCTGGAAACGGTTCACGTCCAGGAGCTTGACAATCACCTGCTCCCCGGCACCCTCGTGCAGGCGGCCGGACAGCTGCGTGTTCTTTCCGCAGGAAACAACAGCCGCCACCAAGGCAGCCGCTGCCATCACTCGGTTAAAGCTTCTCATAAGCAGCAAGAATTTTATTGGCGATTTCCTGCATCTGAGCCGGCTCCAGCTGAAGCTTGGGCTTGCGGAAATCCATATCGCCCTCGGTCTGAAGCGGGACCAGGTGGATGTGCGTATGCGGCACCTCCATTCCCAGCACAGCCACACCTACGCGTTTGCAGGGAACAGCCTCCTTCAGCGCCACGGCCACCTTGCGGGCAAAGGCCCACAGGCCCTCGTACGTGGCAGCATCCAGGTGGAAGATATAATCGTCCTCTACCTTTTTGGGAATAACCAGCGTGTGGCCGGCAGCCAGCGGCGAAATATCCAGGAAAGCGTAGAAATCCTCGCTCTCCGCGCACTTGTAGGACGGGATTTCGCCCTGGGCGATTTTGGTAAAAATGGTAGCCATACCTTAGAGGGTGATTTCCAGAATTTCGAATTTCATGACACCGCTGGGCACCTTGGCCTCCACGGTTTCTCCCTTTCCATGGCCGATGAGGGCTTTGGCGATGGGCGTAGTGGCAGCCAACAGGCCCTTGGAGAAGTCCGCCTCGCTTTCCGGCACAATCTGGAAATTCATCACCATTTTGTTGGCGAGGTTCTTCACCTTTACCTTGGAAAGCAGCTGCACGGCGTCTGCACTGAGCTTGCTCTCGTCAATCACGCGGGCATTGGCCACCTTTTCCTTGAGGCGGGCAATTTTCACCTCCAGCAAACCCTGCGCATCGCGCGCAGCGTCGTACTCCGCATTCTCCGAGAGGTCCCCCTTCTCACGGGCTTCCGCAATTGCAGCGGAAATTACCGGCCGCTGGGCCAGTGCATCGGCGAGTTCCTTCTTCAGCTTGTCCAGACCCGCCTGAGTCATCATTTCTATAGCCATATGTTTTCCTTATTACTTTGTCAAAAAAATGAGCCGACGACCGTTACCAGTCGTCGAGCCTTATGTCATTTGCAAAGGTAGCAATTACTTTTTACAATTCAAAGCATCCAGCGCCAATTGCTCCCGCAGGGCTTCCAGCGAGGGGAATTTACGCTCGTCACGGATGCGGCGCACAAAGCGCAAACGCAGCGGCAACCCATAAATATCCTGCTCAAAGTCCAGGATATGCGTTTCGATGGTGCGGGACACCCCGCCCACCGTCGGCCGCGTGCCGATATTGCACATGCCCCGATACCATTGGCCCAGCACCTCTACCTCCACCACATACACCCCATTCCCGGGCACCAGCTTCAAAGGCTCATACAACTGCATATTCGCCGTCGGAAACCCGATAGTCCGTCCCATCCGGTTCCCGGCCACCACCACGCCATACAGCTCATATCCATACCCCAGCATCCCACAGGCCTCCTCTACCCTACCCTCCTGCAACGCCTTCCTAATCTGCGTCGAAGATATGACGGGAGCGTTTGAGTCTCCGGAAACCATGGCCGCCCGTGGCCATGTGAACGGGAGGGGCCCAACTGAGCGAAGCGAAATTGGGAGGGACGAGGAGCGAAGCGACGAAGGTTTTCGGGACTCAAATGCTCCCGTCAACTCTGTTATCGTTTTTCTATCGCAACCTATCCGGTTATCGTAGCCCATGACCACCAGCGTGGCGTTGAACTTGTCGCGGAGCAGTTGTAGGTATTCTTCTGCGGTCAGGGCAGCAAATTCCCGTGTGAAAGGCAGCACCTCCACCCGGTCTATGCCGGCGGCTGCAAGCAGCGCCTTCTTCTCTTCCAGGGAAGTCAGAATCCGGAACTCCCGCGCATCCTGTTGCAAAACCGTCCTCGGATGCGGCCAGAACGTTACCACAACGGCCTCCTCCCCCCGTTCCCGGGCAGAGGAGACCACTGCGGAAAGCACATGACGGTGCCCAAGATGGACACCGTCAAAAAAACCTGTGGTTACTACAGCCACTTTACACACTCAAAAGCCTGACGATGCGCCAGGAGCGGATGCGTGGCAAAGATACGGGCACCTACCTGGTATGCACCGGTCTTCTCCGGCAGCATGCTCACCTCATAGGTGGCCTCGCCATCCTTGCAGGAGACAAACTTGAAGGGCTGAACCTCCACAATGTGCAGTTTGCCGCGTTTGTCCGCCTGGGCAAATACGACCTCTGCGCCCACATCTTCCGGCTTGAGACCGCCAAGCTGCAGCTTCATGGAAGCGGTGTACGGCTTGGACTGGGTGATGTCGTAGGAGGTCTCCGGGGCGGAACGCCAGGTTTGCTGGACATTCTCCCACTCGCGGCGCACATGCGTTTTCCAGGCGGCCAGTTCGCGGGCCTTGGCAAAATCCTTGGCCTTGAATTCCTTGGCAGCCTTGCTCTGCGGCTCGTAATACTGGTTCACATAGTCCGTAAGCATGCGGTTGGTGGTAAAGTCACAAGCCACCTGGGCAATGGTATTCTTGATGTAACCAATCCACTCGGAGCTGCGGCCCGTAGTACGGTCTACATTGTAATAAGCCGGGGCGATATCGTTCTCCAGGATCTGGTAAATGGTAGCGGCATCCAGTTCGTTCTGGAAGTTGTTGTCCTCGTAGGCCTGCTCGATAGGAAGCGCCCAACCGGCACCTTCCTTGTAGCCTTCCACCCACCAGCCGTCCAGCACGGAGAAGTGCATGGTGCCGTTCATGGCAGCCTTTTCACCGGAAGTACCGGAAGCCTCCTGCGGACGGGTAGGATTGTTCATCCACACATCCACGCCCTGGACCATGCGCTTGGCCAGCGTGATGTCATAACCGGGCACAAACACGATCTTGCCGATGAAACGGGGATCCTTGGAAATGTCCACAATCTGCTTGATGAGGTCCTGACCGGCTTTGTCGGCAGGGTGAGCCTTACCGGCGAAGAGGAACTGAACGGGCTGGGCAGGATTGCTCACAATCTTATCCAGACGATCCAGGTCGCGGAACAGCAGCGTGGCACGCTTGTACGTTGCAAAACGACGGGCGAAGCCGATGGTGAGGACATCGTCACGGAGCGTATCCATGATGGTCACCAGCTCGGACGGGCTGTAATGGTTGCTGATGGTGTTGTCCTGCAGGCGTTCGCGTACGAAGGCCATCAGTTTCACCTTCAGGAGTTTCTTCACATTCCAGACGTCCTTGTCGGCCACACCGTAGATACCCTCGAAGCAGGACTTATCGTAGTGGTGCGTGGCGAACTGAGGGCCGAACACCTTGGCGTGTACCGGCTTCCACTCGGGAGCGCACCAGGTAGGATAGTGAACACCGTTGGTCACATAGCTCACGAAGAGTTCCTCCGGCAGATAGCCCGGATACATGTGGGCGAAAATATCCTGGGACACCTTGCCGTGCAGCATGGAAACACCGTTCACGTTCTGCGAAATATTGGCGGCGAGGTTGCTCATGGAGAATTTCTCGTTCACATCCAGCGGGTTGTCCTTGCCCAGGGACATGAGGGTTTCCCAGTCCACTTTCAGGCGGGCAGGATAATGGCCGATGTACTGGCGCAGCAGGCCTTCCTCGAAGGCATCGTGGCCGGCAGGTACGGGCGTATGGGTGGTGAACAGCGAGCTGGCGCGCACCACTTCCAGGGCCTCGGTGAAGTCCAGGTTGTCTTTCTCGATGTACTCACGCAGGCGCTCCATGCCGATGAAAGCGGCGTGGCCCTCGTTGCAGTGGTACACCTGCGGATCCAGACCCAGCTTGCGGAGGGCGCGGATACCGCCCACGCCCAGCAGGAGTTCCTGCTTCAGGCGGTTCTCCCAGTTGCCGCCATAGAGGTGATACGTCACCTCGCGGTCTTCCGGGATATTGGCCTCATAGTCCGTATCCATCAGGTACAGGTCCGTACGGCCCACTTCCACCTTCCACAGGCGGGCGGTCAGGTTACGGCCGGGGAAAGCCACCGAAGTGGTTACCCAGTTGCCTTCCTTGTCCAGCACCGGCACGGCGGGAATTTTGGTGAAGTCCTGGGCATCGTAGTTGGCCACCTGGTAACCCTGTGCGCTGAGCACCTGGTTGAAGTAACCGAAACGATACAGCAGGCCCACGGCTACCAGGTTCACGTTCATATCGGACGTTTCCTTGAGGTAGTCGCCGGCCAGGATACCCAGACCGCCGGAGTAAATCTTGAGCGAGGTATCCAGACCATACTCCATGCAGAAGTACGCGATGGAAGGGTCTTTGCGCTGGGCCTTGGCGGCCATATAGGTGTCGAATTCGTCCAGGACAGCCTTCATCCGGGCAAGGAACTCATTGTCCTCCGACAGCTGCTGGAAACGCTTGATACTCACGGTATCCAGCACGGCCAGCGGGTTATGCCCGCTCTTGTGCCATACTTCCGGGTCGATGCTGCGGAACAAGTCCTTTGCGCTCTCGTTCCAGCACCACCACAGGTTCTTAGACAGTTTCTCAAGCCGGGACAGCTTTTCCGGAAGGTGACGGGTCACCAGGATGCTGCGCCAGCTGGGGTTGGTTACGTCTGCTTTAAAATACTGCATTGTCTTCTTCTTTTGTTGATAGGAATCACTACGCTCCTGTACACGGGACAGGGCGAGGGAATACGCCTCCTTATAATATTGAATCTGATGGTCCCACAGGGCGATCTGTGCGACCTCCCGGGCATTTTCCCGGTACACTTTGCGTGTCTTTTTGTCCAGCGACGCCATCTCGCGGATGCGCGCTGCAGTCCCCTCCACCACTTCCTGGTAATTGCTGTCGTTGCGCTCCAGGACGGTGATGCCGGGGTGTTTTTTCTTGTAATGGGTTTGGACCCACAGACCAAAACCGGCCAGCGTGGTGGTAAGCGTAGGGATGCGGAAGGCCAGGGCCTCCAGCGGAGTGTAGCCCCACGGTTCATAGTAGGACGGGAACAGGGCCAGGTCCATGCCGCACAGAAGCTGGTAGTACGGCAGGTTGAAGATGCCGTCGTCGCCGTTCAGGTAGGAAGGGATGAAATACACCTTCACTTTGTCCCCGATGGCATTGTTCAGGCCCACCTCGCACAGACGGCGGGTAATGGTATCAAACTCCGCGTTTTGCAGATAGTGGGAGCTTTGGCACTGGTAGTGGATGTCTCCGTTTCCGTCCAGCTTGGCCTGCAGGCCCTTGTCCGGACCATGATGGCCGGAAGGAATCATGATAAAGGCCTGGATGCTGCGGCCGGCATCTTCTCCGCGGTTCACGCGGTCCAGGGCGTCGATAAACACATCGATACCCTTGTTCCGGTACTCGTAACGACCGCCGATACAGATGAACAGGGCGTCTGCGGGAACCTCTTCCGCGCTCATGGCCGAAGCCACCTCTATGATACGCTCGCGGGCGGCGTCGTGCTGCGCTTTGTAGTCCGCATCGTTTGCCGGAGTAAAGCTGTTCTCAAAGCCGTTCGGGGTAACTACATCTACCGGACGCAGGAACTGGGCGCACTCCTTGGCGGTGATGTCGCTCACCGTGGTGAATACATCCGCATTCTCGGCCGATTTTTTCTCTAGGGAATAGATGGCCTTTACGTTGAAACGGGCGGCCATCTCGTCCCCGTTGTAGGTGCTTAACTGGTCGTACAGCGGCAGATTGTTCCCGGCGATGCAGCGGCCCATCATGGTGGCGTGGGTGGTGAAAGCGGTAGCCACAGGGATGCCGGCTTTCTTCAGGTGCAGGATGCCTGCCCCCGTCTGCCACTCGTGGAACTGGGCGACGACTTTTTCTCCGCCCTTGAGGTTGTAGTTCCAGAAGCTCTCGATCACCTTGCCGGCGATGATACCGAATACAGCCGACTCTTTATAATCCCAGTTGCCGGAAATGGAGTCTACGCCGTAGTCCCTCCACAGCCCGCCAAGAATGTCGTCGGCCTGCGGCAGGAAGGACTTGTAGTCTACCAGAATGGCAACGGGCTTGCCGGGAATGTTCCACCGGCCCACACGGAAACGAATCCCCTCTGAGGCCGCCTGGGCTTTCCAGGAACGGTATAGCCTGGGGTCTTCCAGAAAATCCGGATTCCCGGCACGGTGCATCCATACATCCGGGCCGATAAAAATGTGATGCCTTCCCAGCTCTTCACTCAAATGGAGGGCCTTGGTGGCGACAACCGTATAGATGCCGCCAACCTTGTTACAGACCTCCCAGCTTACTTCAAATAAGTAATCCATTATTTCTTCTTCCGCTTCTTCGCGCCCAACTCCTCAGCAACAGTCTCTCTCACATCGAGGGCTGCCCGTTTCTCATCCAGGCGAATTTGGAAGTCGGAAATCACGTTCATGTAGTTGATGAAAGCCTCGTACGGGGTGTCGTACGGGTTGAAATACTTGTGCACTTCCCCGTCGGAGAAGAACTTGGTGCACATATAGTAGAAGTGGTCGCTCTCCTGCAGGTGACCAAAGTCTTCCCACAGTTCAGGGTCGTTCACAATGGAGAGTTTCTCCGTCATGGCGTACACCTTCTTGAAGGCCTCGTTCTGCAGTTCGTTACCCAGCCAGGCGGTGAGGTCGCGCTCTTCATCGGCCCAGGAGATAGGATCCTCCACGGCGATGTCAGAAACGGGTTTGTACTTCTTGGTGGCCTCGGAAGGCGTCACGAAGTTGAAGGTACCGTCCTTGAGAACGGCGGCGGGCAGGGCCTGCATGAATTCGAAGATGCCGCTCTCTGCGCTCTGGTGCTCGCCAAAGGTCTCGTAGTCCATGAACAGGTTCACGATGTCCCCTTCCTTGGCATTCTCCTTCATCCAGCCTACATACTGCTCTGCGGTAACCTTGTTCTGCGAGAAGCGGAAAGCGATATCATCCGAGAGGGTGTAGTTGCGGAGGAGGAGCTTGAGCTTGGGCTGCGTTTCGCCGGTGTACACGTAGTTGGGGCTCTGCCAACCCATGATGTGGCGGGCGCCCTCGGTGAGCATGGTCTTGTAGCCCATGTCGTACACCATTTCGCCGATACCGTTGGAATAGATGAGCTCCGTGTTGCGGAAAGCGGTGGGCTTTACGCCGAAGAGTTCTTCAATCTTGGCGGCATGTTTCTCCACCTGGGCACGGAACTCGGACTCGCTGGCCAGGGATGCCAGGGAATGATAATAGGTCTCTGCCAGGAATTCCACCTTACCTGTGTCCGCCAGGGCCTTGAAGCTGGCGATCACCTCCGGGCAGAAGCGCTGGAACTGCTCCAGGGCGCTGCCGGAAATGGAATATGCGATTTTGAACTTGCCCTTGTTCTTGTTGATAAGTTCCAGCATCTGCTGGTTCATGGGCAGGTAGCACTTCTGCGCTACGCGACGCAGGATGGTGCGGTTGGCAAAGTCATCGTAATAATGGGAATCCTTGCCGATATCGAAAAATCTGTACAGGCGGAGCCGGGTGGGTTGATGGACCTGAAAATACAGGCAAATGCTCTTGGTTGCCATAATTGTCTATTTTACAACTGATTCATAAACTTTTTTGAGTTTGGCGGTGGCGCCGTTCCATTTGAGGGCGTTCACTTCGTCATAGCCCATGCGGGCGCTGAAGTCTGCCAGGGCAGGATAGCTAAGGAGGGCGTGGATATCGTCAGCCATGGCGTCCACATCCCAGAAGTCTATCTTGAAGGCATATTTGAGGATTTCCGCCGCACCGGACTGCTTGGAGATGATGGACGGAACACCGGTGCGCATGGCCTCCAGCGGCGAAATGCCGAAAGGCTCGGAGATGGACGGCATGATGTAAACGTCCGAAAGGGCGAACATCTTCTGTACGTCGATTCCGCGCAGGAATCCGGTGAAATGGAAACGGTCGCTGATGCCCAGGCGGGCGGCGTGACGGATGGCGCGGTTCATCATGTCACCGCTGCCGGCCATCACGAAGCGTACGTTCTTGGTGCGCTTGAGCACCTTGGCCGCCGCCTCGATGAAATATTCAGGACCTTTCTGGTAGGTAATACGACCCAGGAAAGTAACCACGGGCTCCTTGACGCCACGCTCCACCTGAAGGTTCTCACGGCCGCTGAAGTCCACCGCGTTGTGCACGGTGACCACTTTGGCAGGATCGATTCCATAGCGGGTGATGACGATGTTGCGGGTGAGGTCGCTCACGGTGACCACACGGTCCGCAATCTCCATACCGCGTTTCTCGATGGCGTATACGCGGGTGTCGATGTTGTCCACGCTGCCACGGTCGAACGAGGTGGCGTGCACATGGATCACCAGCGGCTTGCCGGTGAGTTCCTTGGCGGCGATACCGGCGTAATAGGTGAGCCAGTCATGGGCATGGATGACATCGAAATCATCCTTGCGCTGCATGGCGATGGTGCCGCCCACCATGGCGTAGCGGGCTACTTCTTCCATCAGGTTGGCTCCGTATTTACCGGAGAACTTGAACTTTTGTCCATAACTGATGGAGAAATCCTTCACCTGACGCTTTTTCTCTTCTTCCACCAGTTTGCCGAACTCTTCCGGATTGGCGTAAGGGATCATGTTGGAGCCGATGTGGATGAATTTTACCTTGTCCAGGAATTCATCGACGGTCTCTGCCATGGTGTCCACGGGCACGTCGGAAGCGTTGATGATGGTGGTAGCGCTCTGGTCTTCATCGCCGGAAGCGGACGGCATCACGAACAGCGTTTCTACACCGTTGTATGCCAGGCCTTTTACGATACCTTCGCAAGCCGTACCCAGACCGCCTGCGATATGGGGAGGAAACTCCCAACCAAACATTAAAACTCTCATAACTTATTCCTCCCTGTATTTTTCGATGAGCCAATTGATATTCAGAAGGGCAGCGGTGGTCATGGCTGATGAGATGGCGCCATGCGGCTCGTGCGGCGGGTCTCCGTCGTACAGTTCGCTGAAGCAGCCTACACCGTGCTTGGAGAGGTCCTCGTAGAAGCCCTCGGTGAGCCATTCCGCACGCTTGATGAAATTCTTGCCCATCATGTTGAAGCTGGCGTAGCTGTACTGGGCCAGCAGGAAAGGCCAAGCGCTACCGTTCTGGTAGGCCTCGTCACGCTGCTGCTGCGACCCCTCGTACACGCCCTTGTAACGGACGTCGCGGGGGCTCAGGGTGCGGATACCGCGGCGGGTAACCAGCTCGGCGTTCACCACACGCATTACCTCGCTGATGACTTCGTCGCTCACGCAGATATGGTCCAGGGAAACAGCCCACAGCTGGTTGGGACGCAGTTCCATGTGCTGGCCGGCATTGTCTACATAGTCTGCCAGGAAGCCCAGGTCCGCATTCCAGAACAGCGGCTGGAAGTTTTGCTCGATGAGTTCCTTGATGGGCGTCCACTTTTTGTAGAAAGCGCTGTTCTTGCGCTCATTCTCCAGGGCGAACGCGATGGCGTTGTACCACATGGCGTTGGTCTCCACCTGGTAACCGGCGCGTTCCGTCACGGCGCGGCCGTTGATGTAGGCGTTCATCCAGGTAAGGGCGACACCGTCCTTCTGGGCCCACAGGAGGCCGTTGGGCTGCATGGCCACTTCCTGACGGACACCGGGCAGATAGCTTTCGATGACGCTCTTGAGCACGGGACCATATTTGGCCCACACGGCTTTTGCATCGGCACCGAAGGCGATGTACTGCTGCAGGGTGATGGCCAGATAAAGCGGAGCCTCCACCTGCGTGGTGCGGCGGGTAAGGCGTTCCTGCTCGTCGGCAATCAGGTTGTCCAGGATTTCCTCGAACTCCTTGGCGTCGCCCTTGGCATAGAGCGTAAGGCCGGCCACGCTGGCCAGGGTTTCCCGCAGGAGGCCCGTAAACAGCCAGCTGTAACCTGCCACCACGCGCTTCTTGCCATTATCGACACGGATAAGGGAGTCGCACTGGCGGGCCAGCTGGTCGTGGAAGGAAGTGATGGGGCCGATCTTGTCCACCGTTGCCGTGAACTTGCGCTTGAGCGAAGTGGCGTTGGTGGGCTCCCCTGCCGTTGCGGCGAACACGATGGAATCGCCGGGCTTGAGCTCCGTCTCGAACGTACCGGGAACCCAGAGGTCTTCGCGGCAGTCGTAGCCGCGGCGCATCTCGTCCGAATAGGTGATGCCCTTGTACCAGTCCGGGCTGTACTTGAACGAACTGGCCGAAGTGCTCAGCTGCAGGTTCAGGTCCGGGAAGCCGGGATACATGTTGAAAGCGACACCGTTCTGTACGGGCTCATAGTCCGTACGGGCCTGGTCGTTTGCGCCGGTGAGGGCGTGGAAGTTACGGTAAGCCAGGAAAGGCTTGAGCTCCAGCTTCACCTTGGTGGGTGCTTTTTCCAGCTCATACTTGATGAGCAGCTGGTTCTCGTCGGGACAAAGGATGATGGTCTTGCGGAACACCATCTCCCCGATCTTGTAGATGACGGTGGGAACAGGATCTGCATCGAAGTCCACGATGTACTTGTGCCCGCGCGGCTCGTACACATCGCCGTAGCAATGGATACCCAGGTTAAAACGCTTGCCGCGAAGGGTGAGGCTCTCATCGAGGGAACTCAGCAGTATGTGCCTGTAGCCGCCGAACTGTTCCACCGGTACGGCCAGGAGACCGTGGTAACGCCGCGTGTTGCAAGTGACGATGGACGTATTGCAGTACGCACCGGTCCTGTTCGCCAAAATGATCTCGCGTTTCAGAGAATACTCGAGATTGACGAGTTCAGACTTGTTGAATTTCAAAAAGGCCATATATATGAGTTTATTCTTGCTTCAAAACCAATGCGGTACGGGCCGGCAGATACACCTTGAGGGTGTGATCATAGGCCTGATTGCCGTTAGGACATTTCTCGCGCAGGGCAGTGTGATGTTCACCCAGTTGCAAGCGGCCGAATCCGTCATAAACGGACTGGTCGCTGTCCAGCACATTCACATAGTCCCCAGCCGGGGCTGCAAAGCCATAATCCGCAAAGGAACCGGTGGGCGAGAAATTCAGCGCAAAGATACAGTTTTTCCGTTTGAAAATCAAGATTTTCTTTTCCTCATCCGCCACCAGGAGCTCCGGACGGGCTGCCAGAAGGTTTTCCTTGCGGAAAAGATGCACCATATCCTGGTCGAATTTATTGAGCATGCCGTAGCGCAAATCCGGGTTGTCGGCCAGCGACCACTGGCGACGGGCATACTTGAACGACCAGCCGTTTCCTTCGCGCGGGAAATCGATCCATTCCGGATGGCCGAACTCGTTCCCCATGAAATTGAGATAACCGTTACCGGCGGTACCGGCCGTAACCAGACGGATCATCTTGTGCAGGGCGATGCCGCGGTCCACGATGCCGTTCTGGCTGTCCGTCCGCATGGCGAAGTACATTTCCTTGTCCATGAGGCGGAAGATGATGGTTTTGTCACCCACCAGGGCCTGGTCGTGGCACTCGGCGTACGAGATGGTCTTTTCATCGGCGCGCTTGTTGGAGAGCTCCCACCAGACCTCGCCCATGGACCACTGCTCGTCGCTCTTTTCCTTGATCCACTTGATCCAGTGGTCCGCCACGCCCATGCTCATGCGGAAGTCGAAACCGACGCCGAAGGCCTCGAACGGGGCGGCCAGACCGGCCATGCCGGACATGTCCTCCGCGATGCAGAAGCCGCTGGGGCTCATTTCCTTGACCAGCATGTTGGCCAGGGCCAGGTAAATGACGGCATCTTCATCCACGCCGCCGTCGAAGTACAGGCTGTAATTGCCGAAATCCTTGCCCAGACCGTGGTCCCAGTACAGCATGGAGGTGACGCCGTCGAAACGGAAACCGTCGATGTGGTATTCCTCCATCCAGAACTTCACGTTGGAAAGCAGGAAGTAGCGGGTGGCATCCTTGCCGTAGTCGAAGCAGCGGGAGCCCCATGCCGGGTGGTCTCCCTTGGGGCCGCTGTGGAAGTACAGGTAATCCGTACCGTCAAACTCGGCCAGGCCTTCCAGGGAATTCTTCACGCTGTGGCTGTGGACGATGTCCATGATCACCGCAATGCCCTTTCCGTGGGCGTCATCCACCAGAGCCTTGAACTCCTCCGGGGTGCCGAAACGGGAACTGAGGGCGAAGAAGTTGCTCACCTGATAGCCGAAGGAGCCGTAATACGGGTGCTCCTGCAGGGCCATGATCTGCAGCGTATCGTAGCCCAGTTTTTTCACGCGCGGCAGGACTTCCTTGCGGAATTCCTCAAAGGTGCCCACCTTTTCCTTCTCCGACGCCATGCCGATGTGGCACTCGTAGATGAACGGATTGGGGCGCTTGCCGGCGTGGCCGTGCTTCCAGACATACTTCTTTTCCGGGTCCCACACCTGGGCGCTGAACGCCTTGGTTACCTCATCCTGGACTACGCGGGTGGCGTAAGAAGGCAGGCGCTCTCCCCCGCCGCCGGGCCATTCGATGTACAGTTTGTACAGTTCCCCGTGCCGGAGGAACATGGCGGGAATCTTGAGTTCCCAGTTGCCGCCGCCGATGGGCTTGAGGGCATAACCGTCCGTGCGTTTCCAGTTGTTGAAATCGCCGATCAGGAAGATTTTGTTGGCGTTGGGGGCATACTCGCGGAAAAGCCAGCTGCCGTCATCGCACTTGTGCAGGCCGTAGAACATGTGGTTGTTCACGGCATCTTTGAGCTTGCCGTCGCCTGCGATATGCTTGAGGGTTTGCCAGATATGCTCGTGCCGGGCGTCGATAGCGTCCTTGAACGGCATGAGCCAGGGATCGGTCTTGTAAATCTTTTGCATATTGGTTTTTGGTTTATTGTCTTTCCTGTGTATCGATTATTCCTTATCCAGGGAGTCTATCTTCTCCTTCACGGTCCGCAGGTACTCGCGGCACTGCTTGAGCAGTTCCTTGCTGCGTCCCACCAGGGCATCGATATCGTCCAGCTTGGTTTCCGGATTCTCTACCTTGGCCGCAATGGCTTCCAGTTCGGCAATGGCCTTTGCGTAATCAAACTTCTCGTTCATGCGATATTCACTTTTTTGTTGTCAATCTTTTCACTGTAAATCTCGTCCACCTTGGCGGTAAGGGAACCGTCTGTAAAACGGACGCCGATCCGGTCTCCCACGGCCACTTTGTCCACGGTCTTGAGCACCTGATGGTCCTTGCCCGTCACCAGCACGTAGCCCAGGGCCAGGATATTGCGCGGGTCCGTGGCCTTGATGCGGGCCTCCCGGAGCGCCAGGTTGCTCACTTCCTGGCCGATACGGGCCGCGGCGGCAAACTGGAGCCGATGTGCGACGACATCCCGCTGACGGGCCACCTGGTTATACTTACTGTCAAGGCCCTTGGAAATGCGGCCGGTGGCACGTAAAAGGGCGTTTTCCTGCGCGCTCAACTTTTTGGTGAGCGCCAGGCGGATACGGGCCTGGACGGCATTTACCTGCCGGTCCATGTCCGCGATGCGACGCTGCACGGACTGCTGCACGCGGGCGTCCAGCGTTTTCAGGCGCAGTTCCTCCCGGTTCACCAGCCGGGTGGCGGCCATGCCGATCCGGTTACGGGAACGGTCCAGGATGGCATCCTGCGCCTTATAGGCCTGCAGGAACAGGTCTGCCAGCGCAGTGGGGGTTTTTACGGAAGTGTGCGCCACCATGTCCGCAATATGCACGTCTTTGTCGTGGCCGATGGCGGTTACAACCGGCACGGGACAAGTGGCGATGGCCACAGCCAGGTCATAATCGTCGAAGCAGGCCAGATCCAGCTCGCTGCCGCCGCCTCGCAGGATGAGGATGGCGTCGTAGGGCTGCTGCCCGGCCTCCAGGAGCGCCTCGCGGATGGATGCGGGCGCCTGTTCCCCCTGCATGAGGGCCTCCAGCAGGTCCAGCTGGAAGGCATACCCCTCCGGGCTGTGCAGCAGGTGGTTCCGGAAATCCTGGTAACCGGCGGCTGTTTTGGAAGTGATGACGGCCAGGCGGTACGGGACATCCGGCAGGGCCAGCTCCTTCTGCATCTCCATGTAGCCGGCCGCGGTGAGCCGCTCGATGGCGCGCTTGCGCTCCAGGGCCTTTTCCCCCAGGGTGAAGGCAGGGTCGATATCGTCAATGAAAAGGCTGATGCCGTACAGTTCGCTGAAATTTACCTGTACACGCACCAGCACAGTGATACCGGCCTGGAGGGGCTGACCGGTGGCTTGCTCGAAGGTTTGCTTTACGCGTGGATATTGCCAGTTCCAAATCATGGCGCGGGATTCCGCGATGGGCTTTCCTCCCCTGCTCTGGCTCAGACTCAAATAGCAATGACCGTTGGCACGAGGGCTCCAGGAGCTGATTTCCGCCTTTACCCAAAACTTCCCCGGGAAGGCATTGGCCACCCCTTCTTTGATGCGGAGCTGCAGCTCCAGCAAATCCATATAATCCCTCTCTCCCATAGTTTTACAAAGATACAAAAAATCCGTGGAAAAAACTCCACGGATTTACAAACTAAATTTTCGGTTCAAAATGGGGAATCGGTTTGAGCTTGAACAGGTTCATTTTGTGCTTCCTGTCGATTAATGCCTTGGTGTCCGGATCCTCGCAAACACCCGTGCGGATGTACTTGTCCAGAACGGCGTAGGTAAAGCCCAGGTTGTCCTCGTCCGTGAGGCCGGTAAGCCCGTCTGAGGGGGCTTTATGCACCAGTTCCTCCGGCAAGCCCAGCACTTCGCCGATGGCCAGGACTTCCGCTACCGTGAGCCCTCCCAGCGGCGAAAAATCGCCGGCGGCATCTCCGTAGCGCGTGCTGTACCCCACCCAGTCTTCCGAGAGGTTGCAGGTGTTCACCACACGGCCGTTGTTGCTCTGCGAAATAGCATACAGGGCGGTCATCCTCAGGCGCGGCGCCATATTGATGCGCGTCTGGTCCGACGCCTTATGTCCGAGCTGCGCTTCCACCTCCTTCATCAGAGCTTCAAAAGAACTTCCGATGTTCACGTTGTAGCGCTTGATACCCAGGTGGTTAATGAGTTTGACAGAATCGTCGATATCCGGTTGCACGCCGTTGGGCATGGTGACACCGATTACCCGGTCCCGACCCAGGGCCTCCACGCACAGCGCAGCGGCGATACTGCTATCTTTGCCGCCGGAAATACCCAGCACGGCATTGCAGCCTTTTCCGTTCTCCTCAAACCAGTCCCTGATCCACTGGACGCACGCGTCCTTAACTTCGTTCGCTTTAAACATAATTTATTTAGCTCTAGTATATACCTGAATAGGGCAGCCTTCAAAGTCGAAGTGTTCCCGTAACTTGTTCTCCAGGAAGCGTTTATACGGGTCCTTCACCCACTGGGGCAGGTTGCAGAAAAAGGCGAACTGCGGTGTGCGGGTAGGAAGCTGCGTCACGTACTTGATTTTGATGTACTTGCCCTTCCATGCCGGCGGCGGATAGTTCTCGATTTCCGGCAGCATGGCATCGTTCAGCTGGCTGGTAGGAATCTTCCGGGCCATGTTCTCCGCCACGTGGGCAGCGGCGTCCAGCACATCCAGGATGCGCTGTTTGTTGAGCACGGAAGTAAAGATGATGGGAATGTCATTGAACGGTGCCAGACGGGCCTTGAGACCTTCCGTATAGTCTCGCATGGTATTCACATCCTTTTCGAAGAGGTCCCACTTGTTCACTACGATGACGCAGCCTTTGCGGTTCTTCTGGATCACGTTGAAGATGTTCATGTCCTGTGCCTCCATGCCCAGGGTGGCATCGATCATCAGGATGCAGACGTCCGAGTGTTCGATGGTCCGCATGGCGCGGAGCACGGAATAGAATTCCAGGTCCTCCGTCACCTTGCCACGCTTGCGCATGCCGGCCGTATCGACAATCATGAACTCGTGGCCGAACTTATTATAATAGGTAGAGATGGAATCGCGTGTGGTGCCGGCAACGGGCGTCACAATGTTACGCTCCTCTCCCAGCAAGGCATTGGTCAGGGACGATTTACCCACGTTCGGGCGGCCCACAATGGCAATGTGGGGTAGATCTGCATGGTCCTCCTCTGCGCCGTCATCGGCCGGAAGGGCTTTTACAATCTCGTCCAGCAAGTCGCCGGTACCGCTGCCATTGGCGGCAGAAATGGTCCAGACTTCGCCCAGGCCCAGGGCGTAGAAATCGTAGGCGTCGTACATCTTTTCGCCGGTGTCCACTTTGTTCACGCAAAGGACGACCGGTTTCTTGCTGCGGCGCAGCAGGTCGGCGATTTCCGAGTCATAATCCGTGATGCCCGTGGCGGCCTCGCACATGAACAGGACCACGTCCGCCTCTTCGATGGCGATGCCCACCTGCCGGCGGATGGCGTCTTCGAAGACATCGTCCGAGTTGGACGTGTAGCCGCCCGTATCCACTACGGAGAATTCCCGGCCGCACCATTCGCACTTGCCGTAATGCCGGTCGCGCGTGACGCCGGCGGTTTCATCTACGATTGCCTGCCGCATGCCCACCAGACGGTTGAACAGCGTGCTCTTTCCTACGTTCGGTCTCCCGACTATCGCTACTAATGCCATATCTTATTCATTTTTCGGTGCAAAGATACACATTTCTTCGTCAAAAACGGGCGTGTCCACGCCGAAGAAACGCAAAACGGAGTGGAAAACGTGGTGCTGCCCCACCTTTTCCAGGGTTTTGACGGACATGTCGGGCGCCCATACCACGAAGGGGATTTCAATTTGCTCACGCGGGGCCATGGCCATGGGGACGCCGTGCATGTATAAGTTGTTCTCGCCCAGGGATTCACCGTGGTCGGAGACAAAGAGCACGCAGCCACGCCGGTCCGGAATGTCCTGAAGCAGCTGGATGGTCTGATGAATCAGCCAGTCTGTATACACGATGCTGTTGTCGTAGGCGTTGAACAGCTCCTCCCGGCTCACCTTGCCCATCTCCACCGAAGGATTGATGGGCGTAAACACCTCGAATTCAGGCGGATAATTACTGAAATACGACGGCCCGTGGTTGGTGTAGGTGTGAATCACCACAAATACTTTGTCGGCCGTGCTGGCAACGATATCGTCCTTGAGACCGGCCCAAAGGATGCCGTCATAGTGGTCATCGGCCTCGGGGAAACGGGCCTTCAAGTCTCCTTTGCGGTAGTATTTTTCCGTCTTCACCGGCGGCTCGCCCCAGTTGCTGGTGCGCCAGCTCACATCCACGCCCGCCCGCAGCAGGTAGTTGGGCAGAATCTCGTACAAATCCCTCGTCTCCTGCGCCTCCAGGATGGCTTTTACGCCGGCGCGGGTATAGGTGGCGGAGGCATCGGCAACAAAGGCCGTTACGCTGTCCCGCGAGGTGTAGGGATTGGTCTCCTTGGGGTAGCCGTACAGCGAGCAATGGTCCCGGCGGGTGCTTTCGCCGATGATGAGCACGCAGACGTCGCGCGTGTCGGAAACCGCCGTTACGTCCGGAAGCAGGATCTCTTCCTGCTGCGCCCGGTGCTTGGCCTGCTCATAACGGATGCTGTTCACGATATAGGACCACGGGGCGATGAGCGCACCCAGTTCCGTGGAATTGCGGTCGATCCACGGCCAGTTTTTCATATTGCCGAAGACGACGGCCGCAATCAGCGCCAGCGTCACGCCCATCTTGGCGCCGAAGCCTTTCCAGGAGCCATAATCCACCTTCCGGCCAAACACATAGACCATGGGCAGGAAGCCCAGGAGCAGCACGTACAGCACGAAGGCCCAGCCAAAGAAGCCGGCGGCCTCCGAGTACTGGGTATTGATGGCGTTGCCCATCATTTCGTCGGTGATGAGCACGTTGTAGGTGTTCACGAAAAACAGCATCACGGCATCCCCGAAGAGGGTAAATGCGACGATGCACTTGCCCACGAAGCGGCCCAGGAACACCAGCAGGTAATAGACGAAAAAGTTCAGGGCGACCAGAAGGAAAGCGGCCGTTACAGTGAGCACGATGCCATTGGCGCCGCCCTCCACATGCTCCGTAAGATAGCGGAAGAACGGCAGGTGGAAAGCACACGCCGTATAAAGGCTCAATACCAGACTGTAGGCAGTCAGGGAGGCTTTTTTATGCTGGGTTATCGCCATAATTTTACCAAAAGCCAGAGGGTGCAGGCGCAAAGGATGCCCCACAGCAGGTTGAACAACAGCGACAGCGGCGTATTCACCGGCTGCGGCGCGTTATTGAAAGGATTTTCCTGTACGCGGGCGTCATAGCGGGCAAAAGGGTTCGTATAAATGACCGCGCCGTCCGGGAAAAAGGCCGTCAGGCGGGCGTAGGGTTCGGTTTCCGGCAGGGCGTAACGGATAGCACACGTGTCGATGGCCATCGCCAGCGTGCGGTGCTCCGCGCCATTGACCCGGATGCTGTCGGCCCGCTGGGAGAGCGTAAGATAAAGGGTATTTCCATCCAGGCCGATGCCCTCCACCAACGGCAGTTCACGGTTCTTCTGCCGCTTCACCTCCCAGTCGCCGTCGCCATAATCCGGCACCCGCATGGCGTAATAGCAGCCGCCCAGGAGCGTTTCTTTGAGGTCTTCATATCGACCCGAAGGGGTATTCAGGAAATTGCAGCGGATGGCGGTAAGCCAGTGACGCTCAGGATGATGCAGGTCATCGTTGGCCAGGCCAAAACTGTAGTGGCCGGCGGTGAGCGCCCAGTCCCAGTATTCGTTTTCCGTGCTGATGTGCGTATCCAGCTCCATGATCTGGTAGCCCGAGAGCTTTTCTATCTGGGAGCGCGGGAATGCGTTGGTCCGGTACGGATGGTTGATCTGGATGAAATCGGCATCCTTCCCCAATCGGTCCAGCTCAAACTGCTTTTGGGAAGTCAGGAACGGAAGAATAGGGTCCCAATGCCGCACGGAAGGGCTGCCGAACACCAGTTTGTGGAACTTGAACGGGCTGTAGCCTTGCTCATAGACATTCACCTGCAGGCTGGCATCGTAGGGATGCTCTGTAATCTCGTTGTGATTGGAAAACGTGACGATGTCATACCCCAGACTGCGATACACCGAGTCCGTATAAGCGGCGTCGTAGGGGCATTCGTTCACCGGCCAGGGGCCGCTCACGCGGGAATGCGTATGGAAATTGGCCCGTTTCCAGCCCAGCGTGCTGTCCAACGAGGCATAGGGGTTGAAGATATCCGGTCCGCTGAACGGACGGGGCGCGCGGAAGTTGTAAATGGGCGAGAAATCCGTCACAATAGCCAGCAGCACCACCAACAGGAGCAGCGTACCCAGGACCTTTCCTATTATCGACAATAACTTTTTCATACTCAAATCTTTGCTATACGGGTCGATGGCACCAGTACCTTTAAGGCGGCGTGCATCACGGAGAGCGTGAAGTCCGTTCCGTCCTCGAAGGGATCGCCGTCGCAGTGGACCGCGCCGGAGTGCTCCCGGTGAATGGAGATCTGCGAGCCGCTGAAATGCAGGAAATGCCGGCTGGTGGGCGCCAGACCGGTCATGAGGCGGGCGGCCAGGTCCGGGATTTCCACGGTGGAGAAAGGCCGCACCACAATCGCGTCCAGCAGGCCGTCCTGCAGGGAAGCCATGGGGGCGATGCGCGCCTGGTTGCCCCATTGGTTAGCGTTAGCTATGGTCACGAAAACGGCCTTGCCGGACCAGGTTTCTCCCGTATCGCTTGTGATGGTATATTGGTCTCCGGGATGGTGTTTCCACTCTTCCCAGGCCAGCTCGATGTACCGGGCCAGGCCCCGCTGCGTGGAGCGGGCGAAGTCCAGGCTGACATCGGCATCCAAACCCATGCCGGCGGTACAGAAAAATGGACGGCCGTTCAGGGAGGCTACGTCTATCCGCGCCTCAGCGGCTTCATTCAGCGTTTTCACCGCCTTGGCGGGCGTGCGGCTGATGCCCAGGTGCAGGGCCAGGCCGTCGCCGCTGCCGCAGGGGATGATGCCCAGCGTCTTGTCCGTGCCCACCAGGCCGCGGGCCACCTCGCTCACCGTACCGTCACCGCCTACCGCGACGACGACATCGGCCTTGCAATTATGCGCGAACCTTTCCGCCTCCCCCGCCCTTTCCGTGAAGTGGAAGGTGGGCCTGTAAAGCGAAGCGTCAAGATGTTTCCTGACGCTCGCCACAATCCCGGATTTGTCCTTCCCCCCGGAAATGGGGTTCACGATAAAGCAAATGTCTTTCATTCCTTATTATATAGGCCGCAAGTGGCGCAGGCGTCCGAGTAATTGCCACTGCAGGTCTTCTTGCCCTTCTTTTGGGCGGCCAGCATCTCCAGCTCCTCCTGCTTGGCGCACTTGATCCCCCGCTTGCGCATCTCCGGATTGGTGGATATTTCTCCGTCCGGGAAGGGCCGGTGGAAGAAGAAAATATTCACCCCCAGGAGCAGCACGGCTACTCCCACGAAGACGATGGCGGCAAGGAGGGTTTTCATGGGCCTACAGCGGGAATTCGGACGAGATGGGCTGATAGTTGTACACGCGGAGGATCATACGGGCGAAGGTATCGGCCAGGGAAACCACGCGGAACTTGCCCTGGAGCTCCTTCTTGGCAGGGTCCAGCGGAATGGTATCGGTTACGTACACCTCCGACAGGGCGCTCTTGTCGATGCGTTCGTACGCGGGGCCGGAGAGCACCGGGTGCGTCGCGAAGGCACGGACACTGCGGGCGCCGCGCTTGATGAGTTCGTTGGCGGCCTCCGTGAGGGTGCCGGCGGTGTCGATGATATCGTCAATGATTACAATGTCGCGGCCTTCCACCTCGCCGATGGGGGTGATGCGCTCCACCACGTTGGCCCGGGCGCGGGTTTTGTGGCAGATGACCACCGGCGTGTGCAGGTTCTTGGCGTATGCGTTTACGCGCTTGGCACCGCCCATGTCCGGAGCGGCCAGCGTGAGGGTGTCCTTGAACTGCTTCTGGAGCTTCCTGAGGATGCCCAGGAAGTCATAGCTGGCGTACAGGTGGTTGACCGGGAAGTCGAAGAAGCCCTGAATCTGGTCGGCGTGCAGGTCGCAGGTCATGAGGGCGTCCGTGCCGGCCACCTTGAGCATGTTAGCCACCAGTTTGGCGCCAATCGACACGCGCGGCTTGTCTTTTCTGTCTTGACGGGCCCAGCCGTAATACGGGATAACGGCGATGACTTTATTGGCCGATGCCCGCTTGGCGGCGTCGATGGAGAGCAACAATTCCATCAGGTTGTCCGTGGAAGGGAACGTGGACTGGATGATGAAACAGGTAGCGCCGCGGACACTTTCCTGGTACGAAGGCTGGAACTCACCGTCGCTGAAGTGCGTGACTTCCAGAGGTCCCAGGACCACTTCCGGGTCTTCCGGGCTTTTCATGCGGTTCATTGCTTCAACTACCTTCTCCGCAAAATAGCGGGAGGCATCACAAGTAAACAGCGCCATCCGGTGCTTATGGACATCGTTGATCATAGTGTTTGTAGTATGGATCCTATATAGTTGAGAATTTCTTCTTTTCCTTGTCCCTTTACGGACGATGACACGAAACAGGGCGGCAGTTCCTCCCAGTCCTCCAGGAGGCGGCCTTTGTTCTCGTTGAGTTGCAGCTGGAGTGCCTCCGTGCCCATCTTATCGGCCTTGGTGAAAATGATGCCGAAGGGGATGCCCTTCTCCCCCAGCTCGCTGATGAAGCGGAGGTCCACATCCTGCATGGGATGGCGGGAGTCGATGAGCACCATGAGCATCACCAGTTCTTCCGAGTGGTTGATATAGTCCCAGATAATGTGACGCAGCTTGGCGCGCTCCTTGTCCGGCAGTTTGGCATAGCCGTAGCCGGGAAGGTCCACCAGATACCAGCTGTCGTTGATGAGGAAATGGTTCACCAGCTGGGTTTTGCCGGGTGTTTGGGAGGTTTTGGCCAACTTGGAATTGGCGGTGAGCATGTTGATGAGGGAACTCTTGCCCACATTGGAGCGGCCGATGAAAGCGAATTCGGGTGCTTTGCGCGCAGGTTTTTGGGCAACCCGCGTGCTGCTTCCGGCAAATTCCGCCTTGGTAATTTTCATGACCTTCTCCTAATTTCACCACAAACTTACATAAAAATCTTGGATTTTTACGCCAGTAGGGATAAAAATCAAG
>CAMKSQ010000021.1 GCA_946415475.1 uncultured Bacteroidales bacterium | reverse complement strand
TGGTGCCTATGAGCCAGCAGGGCTCATTCCGAATACAAACATAGTAACTTTAAGCAGGACTTGGAAGGGTGGTTAAAGCACGGGGTGGGGCCCTAGAGGGGGCTCTAGGAAGGGATGGTGTGCTTTAAGCAGGACCTGGAAGGGTGGTTAAAGCACGGGGTGTGGCCCTGGAGGGGGCTCTAGGAAGGGATGGTGTGCTTTAAGCAGGACCCACGGAGGGTGGCACCAGGCCATGTTGGTCATAAAGTCGTGATGGTTAATTGATTGACTATCAGCGAGTTGTTTAACAATCCTCGTTCGTTTTTTGAACGAGGATTATTCTATAAATTACTCACTTTCAATCACTTATCGATCACCCATTATTTCCTGCGCAGGGTGGCGGGACGCTAGAATAGTGTGGGGTGATTCTCCTCCAGTTCGGAGAGGATTTTGCTCATGATGGCCTCGCGGAAGAGGGCGGATTTGGCGTGCACTTTGAAGCGGGAACAATACTCGTCGATGGCGGCCAATTCGCTGTCGTTGAAGTAGAGCACATAGCGGTTCTTCCGCAGCAACAGTTCGCGCTGCTTTTCCAGATAAGCTGGGTCTACGCCGGGGATTTTCTTACGTCTGGCCATATTCAGTAAGATTTCTCGACTTCGCTCGAAATGACAGGGGTGGTGCCCGATACAGCCGTCAAATCCACATACTTATGCTGCACCACACCCTTCTTATCTAATTCCAGCACCATCGGGAGAGCGGACAAATCAAAAGTATCCAGCAGCAACTGCCCCTGCTCAGGAGCATCGGTCATCACGCCATCCATATCCACCAGCAGCACGCGGGCACGGCGGTTCTCCTTAACCACGCGCTCCACGGCGGCCAGCATATCCTGGCAGGAGGAGCACTGGGCCGAATAAAACACCACATATGCGGGCGAACCTTTGAGCTTCCTTAACGCAAACTCCCCGGATCGGCTCCCCGACACAAAAAGGCCGGGCTTGCGGCGCAGCACGCCGGTCACGCGAAGATCCGGCACCTGCGAACCCACCGGCGTCCGGGAGCAAAGGTCCAGCAGCAGTTCGCCCAGCGACACCACCTGCGCCTGGTCCTGCGGCGTATCCCACACCTCCGGCAGCTGAATAAACTTCTTCACAAACGGGACGGCAGCCTCGCGGAACACCTCTGTTTTCCGGGACGATAAATAATACAGCAAGTCGCCCATGTTCTGCTTAAAGGCGTCCAGATTCCCCTCCCCGAACGTACGGGCGGCCATATAATCAGCCACATCCATCACGTCGGAAACCTTCAGCGAATCCCCGAAGGCGGCAAAAAGCTGGTCGAAAGCAGACATCTGCGCAGCCTCGCCGTAGACAAACTGCCCGGAGGCGAACTCCTTGCCGAGCAACAACTGCAACGCCGGCGTATCCAGCCCGCGGCCCAAAATCTCCCCGCTGGGAGACACCAGGAACATCTTCGGCGTCTGCAGCACGCCATACAGCTGCTGCCACGCGGCTTCTCCGGGCACCCACACATGCGTAACGCCGGGGAAATCGTCCCGATACGCCTTCCAGGAAACCCCGTCCTGCCCCACGTAAATGGCATACACCGTCACCGGGTACTTCCCTTCCTTCACAAATGCCTTCAGGCGTGCCGATTCCACCTTGCAAGTAGGGCAGCCCGTATCGTAAAAATAGAGGACGGAATACCCCTCCCCGGGCACTTTCACGTAGGATCCGTCCGGCGCAAACGTGTTTATCTGCGGTGCCTGCATGCCGATGAGCGAAGATTCGTTGAACGCCACAAACACCTTGGCATTCAGCAGATCCATCTCCTCGGGCATGGCCACCTTGCCGGAAAGGAACCATTCCTTCGCCACGTGCACCGCAACGGCATCGTCCCCCATAATCTTGGACTGGACGTAATGGTCGTACACCTTGAGCGCCACATACTGCCGTACCAGCGAATCCTTGCAGGAAGCGATGAGAAAATCGCATTCCTTATTTTGGACCGATGCCGGCTCCCCGGCGAGCGCAGTGAAATACTCGTCCAGCTTGGCGCCCAGTTCCGGATACGGTTCCTGAGCCAGCACGCCCCAGCAAATAAGGGTCGATAACCAACAGAGTATCAGCTTCTTCATAGCTCGATGCCCTCCGGAATAAAGGCCGAATAATCCCCGCCGTGACGGAGAATATCCCGCACCGCAGAAGAAGAAATGTGCGCAAATTCCTGGGCCGTAGGAATGATGATGGTCTCGATATCCGGAGCCAGCCGGCGGTTGGCATCGGCAATGGAACGTTCCGTTTCGAAGTCGATCATGTTTCGCACGCCACGTACGATGTGGCGTATGCCCAACTGGCGGCAGGCGTCGATGGTGAGGCTGTCGTACGAAATCACGGAAACGCCTGACAGTCCGGCGGTTGCCTTCCGGATGATGGAGAGTTTTTTCTCCATGTCGAAGAAGCCCCGCTTGTCCTGGTTGATACCCACGGCCACCACCACTTCATCGAACATGGTGAGGGCACGTTTCAGGATATTCAGGTGACCGGCCGTAAAAGGGTCGAAGGAGCCGGGAAAAAGCGCTTTGGTTTTCATAACTGCCAGTTAATAGGAGTTTTACCCTCGGAAACGAGAATCTGATTGGTCTTGGAAAAATGCCGGCACCCGAAGAAAGCCCCCCGGGCCAGCGGGGACGGATGGGCCGCCTCCAGCACATGGTGACGGGCAGGGTCGATGAGCGCCGCCTTGCTGCGGGCGAAACTGCCCCAGAGCAGGAACACGATGCCGTTGCAGTTCGCATTCAGATAACGGATGACGGCGTCCGTAAACTCCTGCCAGCCAATATTTTGGTGCGATGCAGCCTGTCCGGCCTCCACCGTGAGGATGCTGTTCAGGAGCAGGACTCCCTGCCGGGCCCAGTTCTCCAGGTTGGGACGCCCGCTCATGCGGATGCCCAGGTCCGTCTCAATCTCATGGAAAATATTGCGCAGCGACGGGGGCATGCGCATGCCGTCCGGCACGGAGAAAGACAGGCCCATGGCCTCTCCCGGGTTGTGGTACGGGTCCTGGCCCAGGATAACCACCTTCACCTGCTGCACCGGCGTAAGCTCGAACGCGCGGAAAATGAGCCCGCCGGGGGGATAAATCACCTTCCCGGCAGCCTTCTCCTGATGCAGGAAGCGCGCCAGCTGTGCGAAATACGGTTTCCCGAATTCGCCCGCCAACGCGTCTTTCCAACTTTGCTCGATTTTTACGTCCATGGCCTTTCCTCATGCCCGGCACCGACCGGGCATCTAAAAGATGAAATTGATAACGTCCGCTATCGTTTTCACGTAGACAAAGATAAGACCTTTTATGTAAATTTCCTTGATATCTTCCACATCTTTGCGATTTTCCTCGGAAATCACGATGGTGTGGACACCCGCGCGTTTGGCCGCCAGGATTTTCTCCTTGATGCCGCCAACCGGCAGCACACGGCCGCGAAGGGTCATTTCGCCCGTCATGGCAATCTCGCTCTTGGGCGCTTTTCCACGGAGCGCGCTTACCATGGAACTCACCATGGTGATACCCGCCGACGGACCATCTTTGGGCACGGCGCCCTCCGGCACGTGGATGTGGATATCCTTCTTCATGAACTCCTCCGTGGTGAGGCCGGCCAGCCCGGGATGGGCCTTCAGGTACTGCCAGGCAATCTGGGCGCTCTCCTTCATCACGTCGCCCAGGTTACCGGTCATGGACAGGTTTCCCTTGCCCTCGCTCACCTGGCTTTCCACAAAGAGAATTTCGCCACCCATTTCCGTCCAGGCCAGGCCGGTGACTACGCCGGGGCCTTCGTTGCCCTTGACATCGTCATGGAAAGCGGTGGGAAGTCCCAGGTACTCACGCAGGTGTTCGGGTTCGATCACCTTCGGGAATTCCTGCTCCAGGGCAATCTTCTTGGCCGTCACGCGCGCAATCTTGGCTATCTGCTTCTCCAGGCCGCGCACGCCGGATTCATGGGTATATTGGTCGATAATGCCCTGCAGAGCGGCATCGCTGATGGAGAGTTCATCGGCACGCAGGCCATGCTCCGTAAGCTGCTTGGGAACCAGGTACTTATGGGCGATTTCCAACTTTTCTTCCGCCAGATAACCGCTCACGTTGATCATCTCCATACGGTCCTTCAGGGCAGGCTGGATGGTGCCGATGCCGTTGGCCGTGGTGATGAACAGCACGTTGGACAGGTCATAGTCGATGTCCAGGTAGTTGTCGTGGAAGGTGGTGTTCTGCTCCGGATCCAGGGCCTCCAGCAAAGCGCTGGAAGGGTCGCCCTTGAAGTCCGAAGACAGTTTGTCGATCTCGTCCAGGACAATCACCGGATTGGAAGTGCCGGCACGCTGGATACCGTTCAGGATACGGCCCGGAAGGGCGCCCACGTAGGTTTTGCGGTGACCGCGGATCTCCGCCTCGTCGTGCATACCGCCCAGTGATATCCTTATGTATTTGCGCCCGAGCGCGCGGGCAATGCTCTTGCCCAGGGACGTCTTACCCACACCGGGAGGGCCCCACAGGCACAGGATGGGCGATTTCATATTGCCCTTGAGCTTGAGAACCGCCAGATACTCGATGATGCGGTCTTTCACCTGGTCCAGGCCGAAGTGGTCTTCGTCCAGCACCTCCTGCGCATGCTGCAGGTCCAGATTGTCATCCGAGAGCTCGCCCCAGGGCAGGTCCAGCATGAACTGGATATACGCGAACTGGATGCTGTAGTCCGGCGAGGTGGGGTTGTATTTTTCCAGGCGGGCCATTTCCTTGTCGAAGATGGCGCGAACCTCCTTGGACCACTTCTTCTCATCGGCCCGGCGGCGCATCTTCTCGAACTCCTCGCCTTCGTCCATACCAAGCTCTTCCTGGATGGTACGCAGCTGGTTGTTCAGGTAATATTCCCTTTGCTGCTGGTCGATGTCCGTCTTCACCTTCTGGTTGATTTCCTGCTTGATTTGCAGGAGCTGCGTCTGGGTGTCCAGCACCTTCAGGAGGGCCAAACCGCGCTCATGGATGTCCGTGATGGACAGCAGCGCCGTACGCTCGGTGAAGTTCTCCACCTCGATGGTAGTGGCGATGAAGTTCACCAGGAAATGGAAATTCTCGATGCTGCGCAGCGCACCGATGGCCTCCTTGGGCGCAAAGGACGAAGACTTGACGATGAGGGCCGCCTTCTCTTTCAGGGAATCGGCCAGTACGCGAAGCTCACGTTCATCGGCATCGGCAGGAAGATCCTCTTCCATGTAGCGGACGCGTCCTTCCATGTAAGGCTCATAGGAGATGACTTCCTGCAACTGGGCCAGCGTACCGCCCTGCAGGATGGCCGTCACGGTGCCGTCCGGCATTTCCAGCGTCTTGATGAGCTTGCACACGGTGCCGAAGCGGTACAGATCCGCTTCCTGCGGCTCCTCTACCGACACATCCACCTGCGGGATGGCGGCCAGCCAGCCGCTCCCCGCCTCCACGGCCTGCACCAGCTTCACCGACTTCTCGCGTCCCACCGTCACCGGGAATACGGTTCCGGGGAACACAACGGCATTGCGCAGGGCCAGGATGGGGATGACAGGCGGCAATTCCGCCGTGTCCACCTTCATGGACGCAGCCTCCCCCACTACGGGCATAATGTTCACCTCCACGGAGGAAGGCATCATCATATCTTGTAGATTTTTCATAAATTCTGCCATTTTGTCATATAAAGAGGACACAATGGTCCCGGTCCCTTAATGGTCAATCTCCGTGCCATAAATGGATTTGGCAGTTTTTTACCGCTAATATTTTGATTTGTAAAAAATAAAGGCTAATTTTGCGCTGATTTTCAGTAGTGAAAACCAAACAATAAAAACTATAAAAACTATGACTAAGGCAGAGATTGTAAACGAAGTAGCCAAAACCACCGGTCTGGAGAAGACGCAGGTACTGGCAGTTATTGAAGAATTCACCAACGTGGTAAAAGGTTCCCTGGTAGCTGGTAATCCGGTGTACCTCCGTGGCTTCGGCAGCTTTATCATCAAGCACCGCGCCCAGAAGGCCGCCCGCAACATCACCCGCAAAACTACCATTACCATCCCTGCACACGACATTCCGGCCTTCAAGCCCGCCAAGAGCTTTGTGAGCGCCGTTAAAGAGAAATAAACCATTAACAACCATTCATTATGCCCAACGGTAAAAAGCATAAGAGACACAAGATGGCGACGCACAAGCGTAAGAAGCGTTTGCGCAAGAACCGCCACAAGAAGAAGTAAGTCTTCTTCCAATTGAACAGGGCTTGCGGAGGGATTCGCGAGCCCTTGTCCTACCAAAACCTACATTTCCACATGGAGTCAGAGAAACCGGACAAGGATCTGATTGTTGACGTAAGTTCAACGGAGGTACATATCGCCCTGATGGAAAATCACCGGCTGATAGAGTACAACACGGAGTCCAGCACTGGGAACAAATTCACCGTGGGAGACGTCCACCTGGGAAAGGTGAAAAAGATTCTCCCCAATCTCAATGCTGCCTTTGTAGACATCGGCGACAAAAAAGAAGCCTTCATCCATTACCTGGACCTGGGACTGTACTTCAACGCCTTCGACACGTTCGTAAAGGAGTCCAACAGCAACACGAATCTCAAAGACCTGTATTCGCGCATCGCCATCGGCACTCCCCTTCCCAAGGAAGGCCACATTGAAGAATACCTGAAACCCGGCCAGTTAATCGTAGCTCAAATTGTCAAGGAGCCCATTTCCACAAAGGGATCGCGACTGACTGCGGAAATTTCATTAGCAGGACGCAACATCGTACTTCTCCCCTTCGCAGAGAAAGTATCCATCTCCCAGAAGATTGGCTCGAAGGAAGAGAAACGTAGACTGGAGACACTGGTCAGGAGTATCCTCCCGAAAAACTACGGGGCCATCATCCGCACGGCGGCAGAAGGCAAAAACGCCGCCACCCTGGTGGGTGAAACCCAAGCGCTCATTGAAAAATGGGAAAGCTCCTGGCAAAAGATTGCCAAGAACAAGAATGTCCAGCTGCTCTTCACGGAATACAGCAAAACCACTACTGTCCTGAGGGACCTCCTCAACGACTCGTTCTCCAATATTTGGATCAACGATGCGCACGTGGCCGAAGAAGCCAGGAAGTATGTTTCGCTCATCTCTCCGGAACAAGAGAAAATCGTGCACCTGTACGACGGAAAACAGCCCATCTACGACCATTTCGAGGTCACCCGTCAGATCAAGGGCTCTTTCGGTAAAGTGGTGCCTATGCGGCAGGGCGCCTATCTGGTAATCGAAACCACCGAAGCGCTGAATGTCATCGACGTAAACAGCGGCATCCGTACCAAGACGGCCGACCAGGAGGAGAATTCCTTCGAGGTGAACAAGATTGCGGCCGAGGAAATCGCCCGTCAGCTGCGGCTGCGGGATATGGGCGGAATTGTGATTGTGGACTTCATCGACATGGAGACCAACGAGCACAAGAATGCGCTGTTCAAACTGATGCAGGAGCTTATGGAAGCTGACAGGGCCAAGCACAACGTGCTGCCGCTCACCAAGTTCGGTCTGATGCAAATCACCCGGCAGCGGATACGCCCTGTAACGGAAATCAACACCATGGAGCAGTGTCCCGTGTGCCACGGCACCGGAAAAATCCACTCCAGTGTTGTGATCGACGAAGAAATCGAGCGGAAAATCGCTTTCTACGTCATCGAAAAAGGTGTCAGAAGTATTACGCTGAAGACCAGCCCCATCCTGGGTGCTTATTTGAAACGCGGCATTTTCAATTCCTTCATCGCCCGCTGGCGGAAACGCTACAAAGCGAAGATAGAACTGGTAGAAGTGACGGATTTCACCGTCCTGCAACATGAAATGTACAATGCGAAAGGAGAGAAGCTCGAGTAAGAGTTTCTCTCTTTTTTATTTACGCGGACGGAAGAGGGCGGCGGCACCCAGCAGGAGGAAGAGCAGCACGCTCACACGGCCGACGATGTCACCGTAGCGCACAAAGAACGTCTGGCCCTGCAGCAATTGCACCTGTCCCTGAAGGACGGCCTCTTCCCACCAGGGCGTACGGTCCAGCACATTTCCTTTCGGGTCGATAATGGCCGATATCCCCGTATTTCCGCAGCGGGCAATCCAGCGACGGGTCTCGATGGCACGGAGACGGCTGAAGTTGAAGTGCTGCCGATAACCGGGCGTATCTCCCCACCAGGCGTCGTTGGTGATGACAGTCAAAAGGTTCGCGCCCTTGCGGACATACCCGGCACAATACTCCCCGTATACCGACTCGTAGCAGACTACCGCGCCGATGCGCTTAACTCCTTGAGGCAGTGATATCGGCAGGCAGGTAATCTCTTTCTGACCGACTAATTTCCCCATGAGACCGCCTCCCAGCAGCTTCTCCAGAGGCAAGAAAAACCACGGATAAGGCGTCAGTTCCACGCCCACCACCAGCTTGGATTTGTGGTATATGTCACGGGGGCCTTGAGCATCCATAATGACCGCCGAATTGTGGGCGGTGTACCAGAGATGGGCGTTCCGCTTGAAGCCGTTGGGAGTGCCCAGGTCATAGGAACAAGGGTGAGGAGCCTTGACAGAAATCTCCCTGTCATAAGCGGAAGCACCGAAAAGGAGACTCGCGCCCGGATGATGCCGGAGGAACTCCTGAAAATGACGGACCGTAGCGTTGGAGGCCATTTCATCGGTATACAGCGGACTGGTAAAGGTTTCGGGACCCAGCACCAGCACCGGCGTTGAGTCCGCAGGCCACTGCGCCTTCTCCAGCTGGGCGATGAAGCGCCGGTCCTGCTGGTCCTGTGTAAGGGATTCAAACTTCTGGTAGGGATCCAGGTTAGGCTGGCCGATGACCACTTCCAGCGGCGTCCCTTCCTCCTCGAAACGGATGCAATGCGACCAGACCATGGGTCCGAAGAGTGCCAGGATGGCGCCAGCAAAGGCGGTGAAGCGGGCTTTGGCGTTCCAGCGCGCCATGCGGCCGTCACTCAAGGCTATCATGAGGCCAAAGATTGACAGGTTGGTGGTCCATACCCATAGCGAACCGCCCATCTGCCCCGTTACAGAGTACCACTGGACCATCGAGAGGGTATCGGCAAAAGCGTTGCCCATCACGAGCCAGGGCCAGGAAATATCGGCAACGGAAAGGTAGAATTTTTCCCAGACCATCCAGGCGGCGGCCAGGTAAATATAAGGCAATACGCCGGTTATGCGTTTTTTTACCCAGCGGAAGCTGCCAAAGAGCACGCTCATCTGCAGGGCGTTGGCCAGGATGGCGAAGATGGCCCCGCCAACGGTGGCGCCGGCTACCCACCAGGTTGTGACCGCATTCCACAGTACGAAGCAGGCATAATGCCACCACCAGAAGTGCTTTACCTTGTACTCCGCAGCCAGCCGCTCCATAATCAGCAGCGGGAGCAGGCCTACAAGGGCCGTCCAGCCACAGTGCGGCACCAGCCAGGGCACGCTCATCAGAACGGTGAACGCCAGGGTGAGGCCTGCAAATATGCGGAAACGATGCTTCATACTTGGCAAAGGTATGAAGATTTTTTTGTATCTTCGCGGGGATAAAGCGAATTTTCGTATGGCCCAGAAAAAAACTGTAGAAAACAATACCGTGGAGAAGAAAGACCGGTGGGTGCTGAAGAACCTCATCGGTGCCGTTGTGTTTGTGGTTGCGCTGCTCATACTGGCCAGTGTGGGGCTCCGCGTCATCACCCGTCACGGGAA
Organism: uncultured Bacteroidales bacterium; assembly: GCA_946415475.1. Lineage (GTDB taxonomy): Bacteria > Bacteroidota > Bacteroidia > Bacteroidales > UBA932 > Cryptobacteroides. Next base: position 19,994 of record CAMKSQ010000021.1, on the reverse strand, counting down.
AACCGTCACCGCACCGGACTTCACCAGCCTGAGCGTGCAGGAAGCGGAAAATCTGGCTGCACAAGGCCAGGTGAATGTAAAGGTGGTGGACTCCGTGTTCGTGCGCCGGCTGCCCGGCGGCGTGGTATACAGGCAACAACCCAAGGCCGGCGCCACCGTGAAAAAAGGTCGCAGCATCTTCCTCACCATCAACTCGGTAGTACCGCGTAAGGTGGTCATGCCCAACCTCTACGGCTACTCCATCACAGAGGCCCGCACGGAACTCAAGAACCGCGGCCTCAACCTGGGCAACCTGCGATATGTTCGTGACATAGCCACCAACACCGTGCTGGGCCAGTCCTGCGAAGGTAAAAGCGTAAAGGCCGGAGACCTTGTTGTGAGTGGCTCTGCCATCGACCTGAAAGTGGGTGTAAACAAGGACGATGACGCCACGCTGGTGCCGCATATCATCGGCATGAAGTATGTGTCTGCCGTGGATGCCCTGCACGACCATTATCTCAATACCGGCCGCGTCCGCTTCGACGCCGACGTCCGCACCTATGCAGACTCTGTGAACGCCATTGTGTACAAACAGGAGGCCGAGGGCGAAGAAATGCCGCTGGGCAGCACCGTGAATATCTATCTCACGCTGGATCCGCAAAAAGTCCCGGCCAAATGATTGACACCGACGAGATGTTCGAGCATTTCCGGATCCTGGTCGATAAGGGTCAGGAGCCGCTCCGGATAGACAAATTCATCGCCACGCATCAGGAAGACACTTCCCGTCACCGCGTGCAGCAGGCCATCAAGCTGGGCTACGTGCTGGTGAACGACAAAGTGGTAAAAGCCAATTACATCGTCCGCCCGTGTGACGTGGTGAAGTTTGTCATGCCGTACGAGCGTCGCGGTACGGAGATTCTGCCGGAAAACATTCCCCTGGATATCATATATGAGGACAACGACGTGCTGGTGGTGAACAAACCGGCCGGCATGGTGGTGCATCCCGGACACGGGAACTACAACGGTACGCTGGTGAACGCCCTCGCCTACTACCTGCACCTGTCTCCGGACGTGGAAGACGAACGCATGGGCGTGCTGGTGCACCGCATCGACAAAGACACCTCGGGCCTGCTGGTGGTGGCCAAAAACCCGCCGGCACAGCTCAACCTGGCCGACCAGTTTTTCGTCCATTCCATCGACAGGGTTTATACGGCCGTGGTGTGGGGCAATATCACGGAGGACGAAGGGACCATTTCCGGCACCATCGGCCGGGATCCCAACGACCGCCTGCGCTTCCGCGTTTACGATGACCCGGATAAAGGGAAATGGGCCGTGACGCACTGGCGGGTGCTGGAGCGCTTCGGCTTCATTACCGTGGTGGAATGCCGCCTGGAAACCGGCCGTACCCACCAGATCCGCGTGCACATGGCTTCCATCGGCCATCCCCTCTTTAACGACGAGCGGTACGGCGGCTCCGAAATCCGCCAGGGCACCATCTATGCCAAATACAAGCAGTTCATTCAGAATTGTTTTGCCCTTTGCCCGCGGCAGGCACTCCATGCCCGTACGCTGGGCTTCACCCATCCCGTAACCGGGCAGCGCCTCCACTTTGAGGCTCCCCTTCCCGCCGATATCTCTGCACTGATAGAGAAGTGGAAGGGATATGTAAAAACATGTGACAGCTAATTACCTCACTCACAGTATATTATAACATAATCCTCGTTCAAATTCTGAACGAGGATTATAGTGTAACGATGTGGGAATCAGGCGGTTAACAATCACTAGAACGGACGACGGCCACCGCCACCAGGACCGCCGGGGCCGCCCTGGCCCATGCGGGCGCGCATTTGCTTGCCGGCCTCTCCGAAGTTACCGAAGCGGTAGGTGAAGGAGAGCATGATATAGCGGCCCAGGGTGTTGTTCAACACCTCCTGGTGGTAGTTGGCGGTATCGCTCACCATGAGGTTCTTGGCACGGTTCAGGATGTCGTAGGCCTTCAAGGCAAGGGTAGCGCGGCGCTTGAACAAAGGCGTGGAAACGCTCGCATTCCAGATAAACTGTGCCGGAGGAGCGGAGGTGTAACCATTATACCAGTTGTAGTTGGCATCCGTAGAGATTTCTACGCCGCTTCTGCCTATGGTCCACTTGATGGAACCGTCCACCTGGTTGTTCCAGGTTGCGGCCACCTGTGCCTGCACTGTGTACCAAGGCTTGTTGAAACGGGTGCGACCACCCACAATCACCTCGATGAAATCGTTCCGGTACGTAGCGCGCAAACGCTCGGTGATGCTGAGCGAACGGGTGTCGTTGGAGAGGAAGTCCTTGCTCCACTGGTCCTTGTTGTCCACGAAGTAATACTGGTGGAACTTGGCGTAGTCGAATTCATCGACACTGGGCCAATACGGGGTCATGTCCAGCTGGGCGGCGCCGATGTAGCTGCCGCTCTTGGAATAGCTGGCATTGGTCATGTTGGAGATGGAGAAACCACTCTTGGCGATGGGCGCATTGATCATGAGCCGCACGTTGGCAGTGTAAGAATTCTGGCCGTTCACGGGGAAGGAATACTGGCGGCCGCTCATATCGTACCAAACGGCGTTCACGATGGGATTCTGCACGGCGCCGCCTTCCAGGTGCACACGGGCGGTGAAGAAGGTTTTCTTGTTAGAGAATTCGATATCCGAACGTACTGTATGGCTGAAGTACGGAGTAAGGTACGGGTTACCCAGTGCCATGCTCAACGGGTTGGAATTGTCCAGCACGGGCATCAACTGGCTGGTGGAAGGCTGGGCGCTACGTCCGAAATAGAACAGGCGGATGTTGGAGTTGTCCGTGAAGTCGTAGAGCAGCATGGCGCGCGGAGAGAAGTTCCAGCGCTTATCCTCATAGGTTTTGCCGTTCGTATAATTATAGGTATTGGTAGGGATGGCCGATGCACCCAGCTGTGCACGCACTTTATTGTTCTGGTACATCACGGCCGCACCAATGGTCTGCGAGAGGCTGCGATTGATGATCTGGTTGCTGTACGTATCGTCTTTCACTTCCGTATCGGTCTCACCGGTAGTCGGGTTCTTGGCCGATGTCTGGTAGTTCATGTAGATGGTGCTGATGGTCGGGACGCCCTGCCAGTAATCGAACGGATAAGCGCTGTTGTATACATCTTTTACAGTCTGGCTCTGGGACCAGCGGATGTTATAGCTGCCTTCCAGGTAGAAGTTGCTGCCGAGCGGTTCCGTATATACCAGACGACCACCCACGCTGCGGTTCTTGGACGACTGGTCGATGCGCTGGTTCACAATCTCCGTGGACTGAGGCTCCATGTCGACATAATTCGAATTGGTGAGCGACTGGTTGTATCCCCACAGGTTATTGTTGGAAATGTTCCAGTCCACATTGGCGCTGATGGTACGACCGGGCATGCCCAGGCGCTGGCGGAACAGCAGGAAGCCACGGGTCTGGAAGTTCTTGTTGTTACCGGAGTTGTTGGTGAAACCGTTGTTGGTGGGGTTGCCCTTGACGTCTTTCCAGGTATCGAACACGGTCTGTTCCAGGTAGCTGCCCCGACCAAAGTTAAACTGCGGCTGGAACAGGATGGAGGTGTTCTCACTGAACTTGTGCTCCAGGCGCATGCCAAAGCGGTGGCCGTCCGTGAAACGGTGGCTCTTGCCATCCGTATCCGAGTACAGCGTGCTGCCGTCGGTCAGGTAAGTTTCTTTATAAGTGTCCTGCGTCACATCTACGATGGAACCGTTGTACAGGTAGTTGCCGCCCAGGGCCATCTTCTTGTCAAACAGGTCCCAGTTACCGTTGACGCCGCCCATCCAGGACGTGGTGATACCGTTGGAGCGGCCCCAGCCGCCGCCACCCATACGGCCCATGCCGCCACCGCCCATCATGGAACTCATCATGGAGCCGGAGAGGTCGTTGAAGCCGCGGTTGTTGGTGTTGTTACCATTGAGGATAACGCTGATCTGGCTGTCCTCCGCAAAGCGACCGCCCATAGCCGCCGCCTGCCAACGAGGTGCGTAAGTGCCACCGGCAGCCGGGAGGTCTACGCCGCCGCCCACCATGGCATTGCCGAACAGGCCGTTCATCATGCCCCTTTTCACGGAAAGGTCGATGACGGTTTCCTCTTCGCCATCGTCAATACCCGTAAACTCCGCCTGCTCGCTCTTTTTCTTCACCACTTTCACCTTTTCGATGAGTTTGGCGGGGATGTTCTGCGAGGCCAGTTGGGGATCGTCCAGGAAGAAGGTTTTTCCTGCGATGGTAATTTTGGAAATGGTTTCGCCGTTGGAGGTGATGGTACCGTCCTCCGACACGTCGATGCCCGGGAGTTTCTTCAGGAGGTCCACCAGCATGTTGTCGTCGCTAATCTTAAAGGACGATGCATTGTACTCCACCGTATCCTTCTTGATGACCACGGGGTTCCCCACGGCGCTCACCGAGGCGGCATCCAGCACCTGCTGGTCCTGTTCCAGCTTGACGATGCCCAGGTTGACATCGGCCTTGAGATCCAAGGCTTTCTGGTAGGTCTTATAACCCATGATTTCCGCCTTAAGCGTATATTTCCCGGATTTTACCTTCTCCAGCAAAGCATGACCGTCTCCGTCCGAAAGGGTATATTTGGGCTGACCCTTTTCCGGAGTGAGCGAAACGGTGGCAAAGCCTACCGGTTCCGACGTGGTAGCATCTTGTAACTGGAGTGTAATCTTGTGATTCTGCGCGCTCAACGCGAAGGCCACAAACAGGCCGGCAAGGGCCGCAACTAATCTTCTAACCATAAGTTCTTATATACTAACCTTCTTTTGACACCGCAGCGGCGCCAAAGTTTAATCCTATTTTGAAATTCTTTCCGGATGATCTTTCAGGAACTGCTCCCATCCACCCTTGCCCTTGGGGACGGCGACGGGGCGGGAGGTCTCGAAATGATGGCAGAGGGCAATGGCGAGGGCGTCCGTGGCATCCAGGTGCTTGCTTTCCAGCTTGACGCCCAGCGTCTTTTCCAGCATCATCTGCACCTGTTCCTTGGAGGCGGCACCGTTGCCCACGATGGCCTCCTTGGCCTTGCGGGGAGCGTACTCGGTGACTTCCAGCACGCCATACTCTTTGGCAGCCAGGATGGCGGCCCCTTGCGCGCGTCCCAGTTTAAGGACAACCTGCGCATTCTTTCCATAGAAAGGGCTCTCGATGGCCAGTTCCGTGGGGTGGTAATTGCGGCACACTTCGCTGATGCATTCGTAGATGGACTGGAGCTTGGTGTAGGCATCCGGCTCCTTGCGCAAATCCAGCACACCCATGTCCACGTAGGAGGCTTTTTTGCCCTCCACGCCGATGATGCCAAAACCCAAAAGCTGGGTTCCCGGGTCTATGCCAAGAATGACGCGTTCCATAAAGCGGCACAAAGATACGATTTTGCGCGCGGATTCGCAAGGACCTGATTATCCGTTCAAATGATACAAAAAATGTTACAAGGAAACATCTGTTGCATCAAATGAAACATTCGTCAGAGGGCTTGCCAATAATCCACCTTATATTTGCGGGAGCGAAAGCCACCGCTCCCAAACACGGAACTACTCAACCACAATTATATGTTCAAACTTAAGTCAATTTTACTTTCGGTCCTCCTGCTGGCCGGCTTTACCGCCTTCGCCCAGCAGATTACGGTTACCGGTGTGGTAACCTCTTCGACCGACGGCTACGGCGTCATTGGCGCCGCAGTCATGGAAAAGGGTACGTCGAACGGTTGCGTAACCGACCTCGACGGTAACTTTACCCTCAAAGTTGAAGCAGGAAAAATCCTGGAAATCAGCTGCATCGGCTACCGCACCATCGAGGTGGCCGCGGCTCCTACCCTCAAAGTGGTCATCGACGAAGACGTGGCCGAACTCTCCGAGGTGGTGGTAACGGGTTATCAGACCCAGCGTAAAGCCGACCTCACCGGTTCCGTCTCCGTGATCAAGACCGACGAGATGAAGACCACCAGCGGCACCGACCCCATGCGTGCCCTGCAGGGCCGCGTTCCCGGTATGACCATCACCAGTGATGGTTCCCCGAGCGGACAAGGTACCGTCCGCATCCGTGGTATCGGCTCCTTCAACTCCTCCCAGGACCCGCTTTATATTATTGATGGTGTCCCTACCACCAGCGGCCTCAACTCCCTGAACACGAACGATATCGAGTCCATGCAGGTGCTCAAGGACGCTGCATCGGCCTCTATCTATGGTAGCCGCGCTGCTAACGGTGTGATTGTGATCACCACCCGTAAAGGTAAGAAGGGCGATAAAGTGAACATCGACTTCTCCGCCAATCTCACGGCCCAGATGTACAACCGCCAGAGCATGATGTCGCTGTCCAACAGCGCCGAATATGCTACGGCCATGGCCCAGGCCGCCCTCAACGACGGTCTGGACCCGGTCCAGTATGCCGCCAACTACGGTCTGGACCTCCAGGCCGCCAAAGGCCAGACCATCCAGGCCTATGACCCCGCCACCGACCAGATGAACACCTACACCATCAACGGTCTGTACGACGGCTACATGAACGGCAGAAAGACCATGCGCTTCAGCGATACGGACTGGCTCAAGGCCATTTCCCGTACCGGTTTCCTGCAGAGCTACGACCTTTCCGTCTCCAACGTGTCCGACCGCTCCTCCGTGCTGGTTTCCGTGGGTTACAAGAACAACCAAGGTGTTCTGAAGCACACTGACTTCCAGAACATCGCCGCCCGTATCAACACCAGCCTGAAGGTATTTAAATGGCTCACCATCGGTGAGAACCTCACCATTACCCACACCACCCAGGTGAACAGCGCCCCTATGGAGAACGCCCTCAAGATGGCCCCCACCCTTCCTATTTATGAGGAAGACGGTGTAACCTTCTCCGGCCCTGTAGGCGGTATGAGCGACCGTCAGAACCCGCTCCGCGAGCTGTACCACAACCGCGACAACGCCCTCAAGGTATGGCGTATCTTCGGTAACGCATTCGTGGACATCACCCCTATCCAGGGCCTGGTCCTGCGTTCCAACTTCGGTCTGGACTACGACAACCGTTACATCCACTCCGTCACCTATACCTGGCACTCCGACGTGGTGAACAACGACACCCCGTCCACCACCATGGGACAGACCAACGACCTTAAATGGACCTGGTCCAACACGGCCAACTACAACGTGAAACTGGGTGATCATACCCTCAACGCCCTGGCCGGTATCGAGCTTTACAGCCAGCGTGTACAGGATTTCAACGCCTATGCACAGATGTTCGCCCTGGAGACCTATGATTATATGTTCCCCAAGGCCGCTACCGGAACCCAGCGTTCCTACGGTATTGAGGAAGGCTACAACCTGGTGTCTTTCTTTGGCAAGATTGACTACAACTGGAGAGACCTCCTCCTGGCTTCCTTTACCATCCGTCACGACGGTTCTTCCCGTTTCGGTGCCAACAACCGTTATGGTACCTTCCCGGCCTTCACCCTGGGTTACCGTGTGTCCCAGCACATGAAAGTGAGTTGGGTGGACGATCTGAAAATCCGCGCCAGCTGGGGCCAGACCGGTAACCAGGCCATTTCCAACTACGCCCGCTTCGGCCTGTATGAGTCCATCTACGGCGGCGAGCGCAACCAGTCAACCGCCTATGACCTCAAACTGCAGGGCTCCGGCACCTTCCCTTCCGGCTTCCTGGCCACCCAGAGCCAGAACAACAACCTGAAGTGGGAAACCACCGAGCAGTACAACGCCGGTTTGGACTTCTCCCTGTTCAAGAGCTCCGTTTACGGTACCGTAGATGCCTACATCAAGAATGTGAAAGACATGCTCATCAACCCGGCCTATCTAGGTTCCATGGGTGAAGGCGGTGCCTCCTGGCTCAACGGTCCCAGCCTCCGCAACTGGGGTATGGAATTCGCACTGGGTTACAGAAAGACCCTGGATAACGGTTTCTACTACAATATCTTCGGTAACCTTGACTTCTATCGCAGCCGCGTAACGTATCTGCCGGAAACAACCACCGGTTCCTATGTACACACCGCTACCGAGAACCTGGTCCAGTCCCGTCGTCCTTACGGTTCCATCGTAGGTTATGTAGTGGACGGCCTGTACCAGAGCCGCGAGGAAGTACTCGCCAGCGGCCAGGAAAATGCCCGCGTGGGCGGTCTCAAATATGCCGACCTGGACGGTAACGGCATCATCAACGAATGGGACCAGACCTGGATCTTCAGCCCCGTCCCGGATTGCTCCTGGGGCTTGAATGTGGACCTGGCCTACAAGAACTTCGACTTCAGCATGTTCTGGCAGGGCGTCGCCGGTCAGGATGTGTACAACAACCAGAAGTTCCAGACCGACTTCTTCTCCCTCACCGACCCGGGTTCCAACAAGGGTAACCGCATGCTGGGCGCCTGGACCCTAGCCAACAAGAACTCCACCATCCCGGCCCTCACCACCAACAACACCGGTAACGAAGGCCGCGCCAGCACCTACTTCGTGGAGAACGGCTCCTATGCCAAGCTCCGCCAGGTACAACTGGGTTACAAACTCCCTAAGAGCGTCATGGAAAAACTGCACATGACCAACGCCCGCGTCTACATCTCCGGCCAGAACCTTCTCACCATCAAGAGCAAGAGCCTTACCTGCTCCGATCCTGAGAACCCCAACTGGGCCTATCCTAACTGCACCTCCTTCACCTTCGGTATTCAGGTTGGTTTCTAATTTATAATAGGAATATCGTTATGAACACATTCTATAAAGTTCTCGCTATTTGCAGCGCTGTAACCGTTTTCGGCTGCAACAAATTCATTGACGTGCAGCCCAAGGGTGTTATCAGCGAAGGCCTGGCCATGAGCCAGCCCGACGAGATGGTAACCGCCGCCTACGCCAAACTGGGTGACGACTGGTACACCTATCCCTTCAACCTGTGGCCCTACGGCGACCTGAGCAGTGATGACTGCTACAAGGGCGGCTCCGGCACCACCGATACGGACTACCACGCCGTGGAAGTGTGGTCCAACCTGACCTCCTCCACCCCCGGCGGACACATGGACGAGCTCTGGTACCAGCTTTACTGCTCCGTGAGCCGTTGCAACCGCGCCCTGATTTCCCTCCGCGACTATGGCAAGGATGCCCTGGGTGAAGATACTGCCAAGGTCCGTGAGGCCGAGGTTCGCTTCCTCCGCGCCCACTTCTACTTCAAGTTGGTCCAGATGTGGTATCAGGTTCCGTGGGTGGACGAAGAAGTGTATGAGAACCATACCGAAGAGCAGACCAAGAACAACGCCTTCTCGCACGACGAGCTCATGGAGAAGATTGTCTCCGACTTCAAGTTCGCCTATGACAACCTCCCCGTGACGCAGGCCGACGGTGGCCGCGCCAACAAGATTGCCGCTGCCGCATACCTGGCCAAGTGCTACCTCACCATGGCCTGGGGCGACGGTTACGAAGCCAACACGGGCGTAAGCCACATCAACGCCCAGCACATGCAGCAGGTGCTCACCTATACCAAAGTGGTAGAGGAATCCACCTACGGCTATCTGGAAGACTACGGCGACATCTTCCTCCCGGAATACAAGAACTCCAAGGAAAGCATCTTCGCCGTACAGCACTCCAACTACGAGGACGACAACACTCGCTTTGGCCGCGCCAACTGGAGCAACATGCTCAACGGCTGCTGGGGCATGTGGTCCTGCGGCTGGGACTTCCACAAGCCTTCCCAGAACCTGGTGAACGCCTTCAAGACCCAGGATGGCCTGCCCATGTTCGAGCATTTCAACGACGAGATCGCCTTCCCCGTCAACGGTGACCCCAACGCCCAGAAATGGGATCCGCGTCTGTTCCACACGGTTGGCTTGCCTACCTTCCCGTACAAGTACGAGAGTGAATACACCATGACCACCGACAACTCCCGTAACCCCAGCACCTACGGCTACTATGCTTCCCTGAAGGAAGTGCCGCAGCGCTCCAACGGCGAGGTGTACGACAACCCTTGGCAGGCTTTCCCGATGAACGACTATGTGCTGCGTTACACCGATGTAATGCTCATGCGCGCCGAAGCACTCATTGAGACCGGTTCCCTGAGCGAGGCCCGCAGTATCATCAACGATATTCGCCAGCGTGCCAAGAACTCCGTAGGCAAGCACATCGGCTACGCCGCCAACCAGTGCGAAATCGCCCTGTATTCGGACAGCGATTTCAGCTCCAAGGAGAAAGCCAGAGTGCGCCTGCAATGGGAACGCCGCCTGGAAATGGCCATGGAATACGACCGCTTCTTCTCTCTGCGCCGCTGGGGCATCGCCTCCACCACGCTCAACAAATTCTTCGAGAAAGAGCAGAACAGCCAGTACGGCGACCAGGCTTATGCCGGCTATTACAAGGACGCTCACTTCACGGCCGCCAAGAACGAGTACTTCCCGATTCCTTATCCGCAGATGTACTATGTTCCCGGTCTTTATACCCAAAACAAGAACTATAATTAATCATCGGCACGTATGAAAACACTCTATAAATCTTTATTGACGGCCTGCGCCGCTCTGGCAGTCCTTTGCGCTTGTCAGAAAAAGGGTATTGAGCGCGTAGCCCCCGTTCTTAAGGCTCCCGATGCAAGCACCATTACCGGCGAGCTTAAAGGTGACGACTATGTATGGAGCTGGCCTGCCCAGACGAATTCCATGCGCATTATCACCTACCGTAACGGCACCATTTTTTCCGATGAAACCGTAAAAGGCGCCACCTACGTACACACGATGGTTCCTACCAACGTTCCTTTCGAGTACGTCTTCAAACTCACCGACGGTGAAGGCAACTTCTCCACGGGCGTAGTCAAAGCATACACCCGCCCCGGCGCCACCAGCATTACCGGTATCACCATGCGGCAGTTGGACAAAGTGGGCGGCTATGACGCCCTGGTGGAATGGGACCGCGCTGCCGATGCCTCCAGCATCTCGCTCTTGGCTACCAACGGTGACGATGCCATCTCGGAAGTGCTGAACGGAAGTGCCACGGAATATACCATCCCCGATGTTGTGGACGGAGAGACCTGGGAAGTGACCCTGGTCGCCATCAACGACAAAGGCTCCGCCCTGCCCACTTCTTCGTCCCTTCGTATCGGCAAAACGGCCATTGGCTTCCTGAGCGTTTATGACACGCCGGAGGAACTGGTTGCTGATGGTGACGACGACGAGGCCGCCGCTTGGCTGTGGCTGCATGAGACCTATCCTACCGCCGAGTTTATCTCCTTCGACGAGATTGATTCCGTGGACGATATCGCACGCTTCCGCGTACTGTTCTGGCTGCGCGACCTGGAAGGCGTCGGTGAAGCCGAGGTATTTGCCATCCCCGCCGATGTAGAGGCAGCAACGCCGATTATCCGCGAGTGGTACAAGAATGGCGGCAGCCTTCTGCTTTGGAGCCACGCTACCGTGTACGCCGGTCACCTGGGCCGTATCAGCCTGGATGAAATGAAGAGCAACGACCGCACTATCGGCGCAGGCCCCGGCGGTATCAACAACGATATCTGGAAGATGGCCGTAGAGCTAAATCCCGACCATAAGTTCAAGAAGGACCACTCCACGCACCCCATCTATAAGGGCCTGGAGGTGGAGACCACCCCTGACACCAAGCTTATCGCCTTCAAGGGACCCGGTTGGACGGAAGACCACAACTGCCTCTTCTTCAACCTGCCCAGTCTGTGGACCGGTATCGGCAACCAGGAAGAGTCCTGCTACGCACAGCTCACGCAGAAGTTCGGCGTTTACCCGCTGGGCACCTGGGACAGCCAGATCTGGTGGGTCAGCCAGATGAACGTATGGGAAGCCCAGCAGGGCCAGACCGAGTTCCAGGGCACGCTCCTTTGCATCGGTAACGGCGGTTGCGAGTTCTCTATGAAGAACAGCGACGGCACTCCCGACAAGAGCGCCCATCCCAAGAACAACATCTACCAGGACAATGTCCTTACGCTTGCTAAAAACTCGCTTGAATACCTGAAAACCAGATAAACATGCATAAGCTTTTCAATAAGCGTTTCTCCATCCCGATGGCTGCCGCATTGGTTGCGGCGGCCATCGTCGGATGTACGCCGGAAAAATACAAGCAGGATTACAATCCGCTGATTGACGACCCTACCGAAAAGACGCCCGAGCAGCCGGAAACCGGCAGTTCCATGAACGAGCTCTACCGCCCTCAGGTCCACTTCACCCCGTCCAAAAACTGGATGAACGACCCCAACGGCATGGTGTTCGTAGATGGCGTTTATCACCTGTTCTTCCAGTATAATCCGCAGGGTAACAGCTGGGGCAATATGTCCTGGGGCCATGCTACGTCTTCGGACATGATTCACTGGACCGAGCAGCCGGTTGCCCTTACCAAGGACGAACTGGGAGCCATTTTCTCCGGCTCCTGCGTCATTGACAAAGACAACACCGCCGGCTTTGGCAAGAATGCCATGGTGGCCCTGTACACCTCGGCCGGTGACGACGGAAAACAGCAGCAATCCATTGCCTACAGCACGGACGGCGGCAAAACCTTCGCCCGCTTCGGCGGCAACCCGGTCATCAAGAATGACGACGACAACCTCCGCGACCCCAAGGTGTTCTGGCACGCAGAGAGCGGCAAATGGATTATGTCGCTGGCCAAAGGCTGGAAAAAAGGCATCGAGTTCTATGGTTCGCAGGACCTGAAAACCTGGAGCCACCTGAGTACCTTTTTCACTCCCCTTGCCGGTCGTCCGGACCTGCAGTGGGAGTGCCCGGATCTGGTGCAGATGGACTACAAGGGCGGCAAAAAATGGGTGCTCATCGTGAGCGTAAACCCCGGCGGCCCCATTCTGGGCTCCGGTACCCTCTACTTCCCCGGAGAATTCGACGGCATCACCTTTACGGCCGACGAGCGCGACTATCCGCTCTGGCTGGACTACGGTATGGACAACTACGCAGGCGTTACCTGGTCCAACACCGGCAGCCGCCTGGTGATGTTGGGTTGGATGAACAACTGGTCTTACGCCGGGAACGTCCCCTGCGACCCCTGGCGCTCCGCCATGACACTCCCGCGCGAGCTCAAACTGGTGGAATTTGACGGCAAACCGCTCCTTACCGGCACCGTTGTGAAAGAAATCGACGGCATCGCCAAGGAATGGAAACCCGCGGGCAGCAGTTGGGAAGCCTTTGACGCCTACCAGCTCCGTCTCACCGTGGGTCTGGACCAGAACACCACCATCACCTTGAGCAACGAGAAAGGCGAGAAGCTGGTGGTGGAAGTGTACGGTACCAGCCGCCTTGTAGCCGTTAAGCGCAACGCAAGCACCGGCAAGGTGAATTTCAACGGCACCTTCTCTGTTCCTTCCATGCAGGGCCCGATCTGCGTGAATGGCGACAAGGTAACCCTGGACCTGTTCGTGGATCAGTCCTCCGTGGAACTGTTCACCCAGGAAGGTACGCTCTCCATGACCAATCTGGTATTCCCCTCTTCCATCTACAATCAAATCCAGACTTCCGGTGCTTCCGTAGAAGCCCAGGTCCGCGAACTTAGCCGTATTTGGAAATAATTTACTAACTTAGCAGTTGGAACACACCTAACATGAGAAAACTAATAGCAATCCTCTCCTTTTGCGCAGTTACCCTTTCGGCCGGGGCACAGAGCCTTACCATTACCCACCTGAGTGAAACCCACAGCATGGTGCAGCTTGGCGGGAAAGACCGCTACGTAATGCTCCCCGTGCAGGAAACCGCCCAGGAGGCCGTTGTCAAAGTGCTCTCCAACGGGCGCGAGGTTTACAAAGCCAATGTAAGCCTGGCCATTGACAAGACCGACTATCTGGTCCCGCTGGACCTGGGCGAGTGGAACGGCAGCAGCATCCTGCTGGACATCACCATGCGCCAGGGCCGCGGCGTGCGCCGGGACCCCTCGGACGACGTCTGCTGGAGCGAGATGACAACCGTTCCCGCCCTCACCTACACGAACAAGGAGAAAAAATATCGTCCCACCTACCACTTTTCCCCTGCCTGGGGCTGGATGAACGACCCCAACGGCATGGTGTACAAGGATGGTGAATGGCATCTTTTCTACCAGTATAACCCTTACGGCAGCTTCTGGGGCAACATGCACTGGGGCCACGCGGTGTCCAAAGACCTCATTCACTGGGAGCAACTGGGCATTGCCATCGCTCCGGACGCCCTGGGAGACATTTTCAGCGGCAGCGCCATCGTCGACAAGGACAACGTGGCCGGCTTTGGCAAAGACGCCATTGTGGCCATGTACACATCGGCCGGCGACAACCAGACCCAGAGCATCGCCTATAGCCTGGACAACGGCCGCACCTTCACCAAATATGCCGGCAACCCGGTGATCATGGCCGAAGACACGCCCGATTTCCGCGATCCCAAGCTGTTCTGGGACCCCCAGAGCAAGCAGTGGAAGGTGATACTGGCCGCCGGCCAGGAAGTGCAGTTCTACAGCTCCGACAACCTCAAGGACTGGACCTACGACAGCAGTTTTGGCCTTGCCTATGGCAACCACAACGGCGTTTGGGAGTGTCCGGACCTGGTTCGCCTGCCCTTCGAGGGCAAGGACAAGTACGTGCTCATCCTCAACATCAACCCCGGCGGTCCCTTCGGTGGCAGCGCAACGCAGTATTTCGTGGGCAGCTACGACGGCAAGACCTTCAAGTGCGACGACCTTCCCACCGTTACCCGCTGGATGGACTATGGCAAGGACCACTACGCCACGGTTACCTGGAGCAACGCCCCGGATAACAGGACCGTAGCCATTGCCTGGATGAGCAACTGGCAGTATGCCAATTCCGTCCCCACCACCCAGTTCCGCAGCGCCAACTCCGTCCCGCGCGACCTCAGTCTCATCCGCAAAGGCAAGGAAGTGCTCCTGAAGAGCACCCCGTCCCCGGAGATGGAAGCCCTGCGCGGCAATCCCGTGCAGCTGGCCCTCTCCACCGCCCCGGTAGAGCTGTTCGACACACCGCAGCGTGCCTATGAGCTGGTGATCCGCTTCAATCTTCCCAAGAAGGAGGATGTCACCTTCGTCCTGTCCAACGAGACCGGCGAGCAAGTGGTCTTTTCCTATAACGCCGCGGTGCAGACCTTCTCCATGGACCGTCGCGGCAGCGGCACCGTGAAGTTCTCCAAGTCCTTTGCAGCGGTTACTACCGCTCCCACCACCGTGGGCGGCAAGATGGAGCTCCGTCTCCTGGTGGACAGCGCCAGCATCGAGGCCTTTGGCGAAGACTTCTGCATGACCAACCTGGTGTTCCCCGCCTCCCCTTATAACATCCTTAAAATGTACGGCAACACCAAGGCCGACGTAACCCTTTATCCGATTGCAAAATGAACAAGAAACTGCAACTGATACCGGTGATGCTCTGCTTCTTTGCCATGGGGTTCGTGGACCTCGTGGGCATCGCCTCCAACTATGTGCAGCAGGATCTGAACCTGTCAGACTCCGCCGCCAATATCTTCCCGTCGCTGGTCTTCTTCTGGTTCCTCATCTTCTCCGTTCCCACGGGCATCCTGATGAACCGCATCGGCCGTAAAAACACCGTGCTCCTGAGCCTGGTGGTAACGGTGATTTCCCTTATCCTGCCCATCTTTGGCGAGAGCTACGGCCTCATGCTGGCCGCCTTCTCCCTGCTGGGCATCGGCAACGCCCTCATGCAAACCTCGCTGAACCCGCTCATCACCAATATCATCAAAGGGGATAAGCTGGCCAGCACCATGACCTTCGGTCAGTTTGTGAAGGCCATTGCTTCCTTCATGGCTCCGTACATTGCCATGTGGGGCGCCACTGCCGCCATGCCGTCCTTCGGCCTGGGTTGGCGGGTGCTGTTCCCGGTGTATGGCATTATCGGCATCCTGGCGGCCCTGTTCCTGTCCCTCTCCCCCATCGAGCGGGAGCAGGTGGCAGACAAGGCTTCCGGCTTTGTGGCTTGCTTCAAGCTCCTGGGGAAACCCATCGTCCTGCTGAGTTTCCTGGGCATCATGTGCCATGTGGGCATTGACGTGGGCACCAATACCACGGCTCCCAAGCTCCTGATGGAACGCGTGGGCATGACCCTCACGGAAGCCGGTTTTGCTACCAGCTTGTACTTTATTTTCCGTACCATCGGCTGCCTGAGCGGCTCGTTCATCCTGTCCAAGTTCAGCCACCGGAAGTTCTTCCTGGTCAGCGTCATCCTCATGGCCCTGTCCATGTGCGGCATGTTCTTTGGCACCACCAAAGCCGTCCTGTATGTGGCCATCGCCCTGGTAGGTTTCGGTAACTCCAACATCTTCTCCATCGTGTTCTCGCAGGCCCTGCTGGCCGTTCCTGAGAAACAGAACGAGGTGAGCGGCCTCATGATCATGGGCCTGTTCGGCGGTACCGTATTCCCGCTCCTGATGGGCTTTGCTTCCGATGCTGTCGGTCAGGCCGGCGCCATCGCCGTAATGGCCGTAGGTGTTGTGTATCTGTTCACTTATCTGAGTAAAGTTGGTAAATAATTATGAGTAAATTCGTTATAGGTATCGGGGAAGCGCTGTGGGATATGCTTCCCGAGGGAAAGAAGCTGGGTGGCGCACCCGCCAACTTCGCTTATCATGCCAGCCAGTTCGGCCTGGAAGGTCTTGCCGTGAGTGCTATCGGCCAGGACAAGCTGGGCGAGGAAATTGTGGAAGCCCTGGAGGAGCATCATCTGCCCTACCATCTGGACCGCGTGGACTACCCTACCGGCACCGTGCAGGTAAGTCTGGACAGCCGCGGCGTTCCGCAGTACGAGATTAAGACGGGCGTGGCCTGGGACAACATTCCGTACACCAAGGAGCTGGCCGATCTGGCCAAACAGTGCCAGGCCGTGTGCTTTGGCTCCCTGGCCCAGCGCAGTCCGGTCTCGCGGGAGAGCATCGGCCTGTTCCTGGATGCCGTACCGGAAGATTGCCTCAAGGTGTTTGACATCAACCTGCGCCAGGACTTTTACAGCAAGGAAGTGCTGGAGGCCTCTTTCCACCGTTGTGACATCCTGAAAATCAACGACGAAGAGCTGGTGGTGATGGCCCGGCTGTTCAATCTGCCCGGCCTGGCCCTGGAAGAGAAATGCCGTTACCTGATCAAGGAATATCAACTCAAAATGCTCATCCTCACCTGCGGCGTGAATGGCAGCTACGTCTTCTACGAAGGCGGCATGTCGTTCCTGGACACCCCTAAGGTGCAGGTGGCGGACACCGTTGGTGCAGGCGACTCCTTCACCGGTGCGTTCGTTGGCTCCCTCCTCACGGGAAAACCCGTCACGGAAGCCCACGAGACTGCCGTCAAGGTATCGGCCTTTGTATGTACCCAAAGCGGTGCCATGCCCATCGTTCCGGATAATCTCAAGTAAATGAATAAAAAGCTTTTCCTCCTCATATCAGTGGTACTTCTTCTCACCGGTTGTTCCGGTGGGAAGAAGTCGCTGGTTATAGGCGTATCCCAGTGCAGCGACGATATCTGGCGCACTAAACTGAACGATGAACTTTCGCTCGCAGCCCGTGTGGAGGGCGTGACGCTGCGTTTTTCATCGGCCGATGACGACAGCCAGAAGCAGATGGCCCAAATCCGCCGTTTTGTGGCCGATGGCGTGGACCTGCTGATTATCTCGCCCAATCAGTCGCACACTATTACGCCGGCCGTGGAGGAAGCTTTTGACGCCGGCATTCCGGTCATTTTGTTCGACCGGAAAATCGACTCGCACAAATACACCGCCTTCATTGGTGCCGACAATGTGGAAATTGGCCGCATCATGGGGCACTATATGGCCGATTTCCTGGGCAAGAAAGGCCAGGTGGTGGAAATCCCGGGCCTGGAG
This sequence comes from uncultured Bacteroidales bacterium, assembly GCA_946415475.1. GTDB lineage: Bacteria > Bacteroidota > Bacteroidia > Bacteroidales > UBA932 > Cryptobacteroides. Next base: position 2,210 of record CAMKSQ010000021.1, on the reverse strand, counting down.
GGTTCCTCCCCTGCCGATGACCGCCACAAAGGCTTTGCAGAGGCCCTGCAGGAATATCCGGGTATTTCGCTCACCGTGGCGCCGTACGGAGGCTGGCTCAAGGAAGGCGGCTACGATGCCATGGAAGAGGTGATGGCCCGCGGCATCCGGCCCGATGCAGTCTTTGGCCAGAACGACCGCATGGCGCAGGGTGCGCGGGAAGCCCTGGGCTCCCCTGCCCATGTCGCCTTCTTTGGCGTAGACGCCCTGCCGGAAGCCGGCCTGCAGAAAGTGATTGACGGAGAGCTCATCGCCTCCTACCTGTACCCTACCCGCGGCGACCTGGTGATGGAACTGGCCCTGAATATCCTTCACGGAGCGCCCTTCCAGCGGGAGAATCTGCTGGAAAGCGCCCTGGTAGACAGCCGCAACGCCCGCATCCTCAAGATGCAGGAAGCGGAAGTGGCCAATCAGCGGGCCCATGTGGAGAACATCAACGCCCGGCTGGCCACCTTTCTGATGGAATACAACACCCAGCGCATTATCATGTGGCTGGTGATTGCCTTTGCCATTCTGGTGGTCCTCATTGCCGCCCAGTCCTACTGGAGCTACATGCGCACCTGGGAGCTCAAACAGAAACTGGAGGAAAGCACCGCCGCCAAGCTGCGCTTCTTCACCCAGGTGAGTCACGATCTCCGCACGCCCCTCACCCTGGTGGCCGGGCCGCTGGAGCATGTCCTGGAAGGCCCGCTGTCAGCGGACCAGCAGCAAACGCTCCTGATGGCGCGCCGCAATGTGACCGTTCTCCAGCAACTGGTGAATAACATCCTGGATTTCAGGCGGATAGAGAGCGGAAACCGTCCGCTGAACGTATCCCGTTTCGACCTTCCCGCCGCCGTGCAGGAATGGATGAGCGGGTTCAGCAGCACCTCCCAAAGCCTTACCTACGAAGGCTTCCCGGCCCTTACCGTCGAGGCCGATATGCGCCTTGTGGAGCGGGTGCTGTTCAACCTCCTGGGCAACGCCATCAAGCACACCCGGCCGGACGGGCACATCACTGTTTCCGTGAAGCAGGAAGGAGCATCGGCAGTCCTATCCGTTGCCGATGACGGAGAGGGCATCCCGCCGGAAAAACTGCCGTATATCTTCGAGGAATTCTACAAAGCCAATGAGTCCAGTAACGGTACCGGCATTGGCCTGGCCCTGATTAAAGCCGTAGCGGAGCTGCACAAGGGCAGCGTGAGCGTGGAAAGCACGCTGGGCAAGGGCTCCACCTTTACCCTGCGCCTCCCGCTGGTGCAAAAAGGCGCCAACGTGAGCGAAGGCAAAGCGGCATCGGCCTATACGGAGCGCTACGAGGAGACCTATCTCCGCGAGGACAGCCACAAGCAGGAGGCCGCCAGCCGGGTGAGCGAAAGCGACCGTCCCACCATCCTGGTGGTGGACGACAACGCAGACCTTCGCCGCTTTATTGGTACGCTGCTGGAAGGCGAATACCGCATCCTGAGCGCCTGTGACGGGCAGGAGGCCCTGGAAAAAGCCACGCGCGAACTGCCGGACCTGGTGGTATCGGACGTGATGATGCCCGTGATGGACGGCCTGGAACTTTGCAAGGCGCTCAAGGGGCAGCTGGCCACCAGCCACATCCCCGTCATCCTCCTTACCGCCAAATCGCTGGAAGAGCAGCGGGCAGAGGGCTACGATTCCGGGGCCGATGCCTACATTTCCAAGCCCTTCAGTGAACGGGTGTTGCTTGCGCGTATCGGCAATCTCCTGAAGAGCCGCATCCTGCTCAAGGAGCATTACCTGGAAACCGGCGAAAGCGCTGCCCGGCCGCAGGAAAACGACTTCCTGTCCCGCTTCCGTGCACTGGTTCGCGAGCACCTGAGCGACGAGAACCTGAGCGTGGAGCAGCTTGGCTCCGAACTGGGGCTCTCGCGCGTGCAACTGTATAGGAAAGTAAAAGCCCTCACCGGCTACTCCCCCGTTGAGCTGGTGCGCATTACGCGCCTGAAAGTGGCGGAACAGTTGCTCAAAACCACAGACAAAACCGTAGCGGAGGTAGCCTATGCCGTGGGCTTTGGCACGCCGTCTTATTTCAGCAAATGCTACAAGGAACTCTTCGGCCATGTTCCGGGAGAAGAACGCTAGGTTTTTGATGCAGAAAAATTTGTGATTCTGAGAATTATTCGTATCTTTGCAGTCCATTTTTTGAGATGACCGCTAAGCTC
>CAMKSQ010000020.1 GCA_946415475.1 uncultured Bacteroidales bacterium | reverse complement strand
TGTTCCGTACACCCATCACCATCCCCAGCATCCATCCGGCCGTGAAGTTCTGGAAAAAGCCCATCACCATTGCCCGTCATGCCTATGGCGACGTATATCGTGACGTAGAAATCCAGACCACCGAGCCCGGCGTAGCCAAACTGGTGTTCGAAGGCGTTTCCGGTCAGCGTATTGAGGAAGTAATCCACGAGTTCGCCGGCCCCGGTGTCATCGAAGGCATGCACAACACGGATAAATCCATTGCCAGTTTTGCCCACAGCTGCTTCAAGTATGCCCTGGACGTGAAGGAGAACCTCTGGTTCGCCACCAAGGACACCATCTCCAAGAAGTACGACGGCCGCTTCAAGGCCATCTTCGAGGAAATCTACGAGAAAGAGTACAAGGAGCAGTTCGAGGCCGCCGGCATCGAGTACTTCTACACCCTCATTGACGATGCCGTTGCCCGCGTGATGCGCAGTGAAGGCGGCTTCATCTGGGCCTGCAAGAACTACGACGGCGACGTGATGTCCGATATGGTGTCCACCGCCTTTGGCTCCCTGGCCATGATGACCTCGGTCCTGGTGAGCCCGGACGGCAAATACGAGTACGAGGCCGCCCACGGCACTGTTACCCGTCACTATTACAAGTATTTGAAGGGCGAAGAGACCTCTACCAACCCTATGGCAACCATCTTTGCCTGGAGCGGTGCCTTCCGCAAGCGTGGTGAGCTGGATAACCTGCCGGAACTGGTGAACTACGCCAACCAGCTGGAACAGGCCTGCTTCGACACGCTGAACGAGGGTTTGGAGACCAAGGACCTGGTGAACCTCTCCGAAGGCATTACCCCCAAGGGCCTCACCTCCCTGCAGTTCCTCCAGGAAATCCGCAAGCGTTTGGAAGTCCGTCTGGGTGCCTAACCCAGCGGATAGAAAAGCGGATGATATCGGCTTTGCCAGCTCCTGTCATAGTGCATGCGCACTGTGCGGGCGCTGGCAAATTCGTTAAAGTTAGCCCAGGCTTCCAGGAAAAGGACAGCAAAGTCTGTCCGGCCGTGGAGCGCCAGCGCGAACAGCGTGTATACAGCCGTAATATATACGCACGCGCGCTCGCGATCGTCTGCCTGGGGCGAAGAAGGCTCCGACAGGGTGAGCCGCTGGGACTGGGCAAAGGCAAGGTCTGCAATGGCGTCTGCCAGGAGCGCCTCACTGGAGGGCTTGTACAGCTGCACGCAGTAGCGTTCTGCCGCATGTTTGAGGGCCGATGCCTCCATATCCAGCACGGGAAGGGGAGCGGGCAGGGGACTCTGGAAATACTGCTGCGGCTGCGCCTGGCCTTTGAGGAACTGCAGGGCAAGGACGCAATAATCCCGCACACTGGCCTCGATGACCATTGCGAAGGGCGCTTTCTCGTCTATGCGCGCAAGTATTTCTGCCGCCTTTGCCATAAGAGCTTGTAAATATACAAATTTTTCTGCTAAATTTGTGGTTATGAAGATTGTATTTTTAGATGCCATCACCATGGGAGACACCTCCCTGGAAGAAATGGCCGCCCTGGGGGAACTGGTCTGTTACCCCAGCTCTACGCCTCAGGAAGCCCGCGAGCGGGTAAAAGATGCCGATGTAGCCTGCTTGAACAAAGTTATCGTCAATCAGGAATTTCTGGACGCCGCACCTAGGCTCAAGCTGGTGTGCGAGGCCGGAACGGGCATTAACAACATCGATGTAAAACTGTGCGAGGCCCGCGGGGTGGCCGTTCGCAATGTAGCGGCCTATTCTACAGATTCTGTGGCACAAACCGCCTGGATGCACATCCTGAACCTCTTTGGACGGGCTTTTCATTACCAGGACTTTGTTGTCAGCGGCGCCTACAGCCAAAATGGCGTCCACGTGGACTTTGCCCATCCCTTTACGGAGATTGCCGGCAAAACGCTGGGCACTGTGGGCATGGGGGCCATCGGCCAAAAAGTAGCCTCCATTGGCAAGGCTTTTGGCATGGACGTCATCTATTATTCCACTTCCGGTACCGGCCATTGCAAGGACTATCCCTGCGTGGGGCTCGAGGAATTGCTGGAACGGTCCGATGTCATCTCCATCCACGCTCCGTACAATGAACGCACGGCGGGGCTGATCGGCTACAAGGAACTGGCCCAGATGAAGCCCACGGCCATTTTGGTGAATACGGGCAGGGGAGGTATCGCGGTAGAAGCGGACCTGGCCTGCGCTATCGAAGAAGGGCTCATTGCCGGGGCGGCCGTAGATGTGTACGTGAAAGAACCGCTGCCGCTGGACAGCCCGCTCATGAGGGCCGCGAAAAAATGCCCGCAGCGCTTGCTCCTGAGCCCGCACACCGCCTGGAACTCCCGCGAAGCCCGTGCCCGCCTCGCGCACGAGATGGCGGAGAACATCCGTCGGTTCTTTGGTGACAACTAATTGTTTGATTATCAATATTTTGTAGTATAATCCTCGTTCAAAAATCGAACGAGGATTTTCTTATAATATTATATGTACCAATATTTTAACGATCACCCTAAATTTTTTCTCATTTTTATTTGCAAATTAAAAAAATCTTCATACCTTTGCAGTGTACTAATGAACTAATACACCGCAAAAGCTATGATAAGTATCCAAAATCTTTCGTTCAGTTATGGCTCCAAAGGTGTTCTGAGGAACATCTCCATGGAGCTCAAAGGCGGCAACATTTATGGCCTGCTGGGGGAGAACGGTGTTGGTAAAACCACGCTGCTCACCCTTCTCTGCGGCTTAAAAAAGCCCGACACCGGCACCATCGAAACCGATGGCCGAGATCCCTTTGACCGTCAGCCCAGCCTGCTTGCAGAGCAGTTCTATCTTCCGGACGAGGTCGCGCCGGTGCACAACCGTGCCAATCAGTTTGGCGTAGAGACCGGAGCCCTCTGGCCCAAGTATGACCATGGCAAGTTCCTCACCATCCTGAAGGAGTTCGAGGTGGACGAGAACCAGCGCATGGACAACATGAGCGCAGGCCAGCTCAAGAAGACCTGGATTTCCTTCGCCCTCGCATGCAATGTGCGCCATTATTTTATGGACGAGCCCACCAACGGCCTGGACATTCCCTCCAAGTCGCAGTTCCGCAAAGCCATTACCCGTTACACCAATGAGGATGCCTGCGTGGTCATCTCCACCCACCAGGTGCGAGACCTGGAGGAGATTATCGACCCCATCATTATCCTGGACAAGGAAGATGTACTGGTGAATGCGAGCCTGCAGACCATCAGCGAAAAACTGTTCTTTGACTATGGTACCACCCTCCATCCGGAGGCCCTGTACCTGGAACATACCCCCAGTGGCGCCATCCAGGTGTATCCCAATACCACCGGCGAGGAATCCAAGGTGAACCTGGAAGCCCTATTCAATGCCGTGCACGCCCACAAAGATGTTGTTAAAGCCTTATTCAAGTAGCCCTATGACAAACGAAATTTTCCAAGGCCAGCGTTTCTGGACCTATTTCAAATACGATTTCATTCAAATGTGGCGCAACCACGTGAAGGCGGCTGTGGGCATTGGCCTTGCCGGTCTCATCGCTTACTTCGTGGTGGTTCTTTTCAACCTTACCTTCAATGGCACCTGGCAGGGCCCCGGCATTATGGGCCGCTTTGTGGTATTTTCCCTGGCAGCAGTTGCCCTGGAACTCTACTACACCCGTATCTACGGCTATCTCACGGAAAAACGCAAAGGCAGCGCCTGGCTCATGCTGCCTGCTTCCACCTTTGAAAAATGGCTGTCTATGCTCATCATGGCCGCCATTGCCCTTCCGGTGCTGTTCCTCTGCGCATCGTTCCTGGTAGACAGCATTCTTTGCGCAGTGGATCCTTCCCTGGGCCAGTCCATGCTGGGCGTCATCAGCGGCGGCTGGCAGTCCTTGATGGATGCCATGACAGATGTCAACACCGACTACACCCTTACCTTGAATGTAGCTCCGCTGGGCTGGGCCATGGTGCTGAGCCTCATTGGGAACCTCCTGTATTTCCTCCTCTGCGGCATCTGCTTCAAACGTAACAAAATTCTGGGTGCCTTTGCCATCGCATTCGGCCTGAGTATCCTTTCTTCCATTATCATGAGCTACTTCAGTTTTGGTTTTGTGACCCAGCTGGATGTGGACGATATGAACATTGCGCAAAGCAACATCAATACCTTCTTCTGGTGGATGAACGCGATTACGGCCCTTTTCACCGTTGCCATGGTCGGCGGCATCTACTGGCGCCTCAACACCCTCAAGCATTAAGCCATGGATTTTCACAGTGACAAACCCATTTATCTGCAAATCGCCGATACCCTGTGCGAAAGCATCCTCTCCGGCAGCATGAAGGCCGAAGACCGGATTCCCTCCGTACGGGAATACGGTGCAGAGATAGGTGTAAACCCCAATACTGTGATGCGCACGTACGAGAAACTCACGGACGACGGCATCATCTACAACAAGCGCGGGATTGGCTATTTTGTATCGGCCGATGCCCATGAAAAGATCCTGGAGGCTCAAAAGGCCGATTTCCTCTCCAAAGAAGTTCCCGCCATCCTTCGCAAGATGGAACTGCTGGGACTGGATGCAAGCATTTTTAACAAGTAAACCAATATGAAAAAGATTTTAAGCGCCCTGTGCGCAATCGCCCTCATCAGCTGCACCTGCAACGTGCGCATCGGCAATGGCAAAAACGGCAAATCCGTTACCTGCAAAGGTCCCGTCATCACCCAATCCTTTGATTTGGCCGATTTTAACGCCATCGTCATCAACGGCCATGCGGACCTGGAATTCACCCAGACCGACGGCACCTATGGCGTAAGCGTCAAGGCCAACGAGGAAGTGTTCCAGTACCTGAACTACCGTGTGGAAAACGGAGTCCTCATCCTGGAAACCATCAACAAGGTGAATATCCGTGCCGATGAATTTGACGTTTATGTAAGCGCACCCAAGCTTGTCAGCATGGAGGTGAACGGTGCTGTAGATGCCAAGATGGCTGCACTGAACCAGCCGGAAAGTCTGGAGATAGATGTGAATGGCGCCGGCGATCTCGAGCTCAAGAACGTGACCGTTCCTGAACTGAACGTTGAGATTAACGGTGCAGGCGACCTGGATTGCAAAGGCCTAAATGTGGGTCAGTTAAGCATCGAGGTGAATGGCGCCGGCGACGTGGAACTCGAAGGCAAGGCTGGAAGCTGCAAGCTGAACGTATCCGGTGCAGGCGATATCGATGCCCGCAAACTGGATTGTGATGCGATTGAGACCCATAAGGCGGGTCTGGCTTCCATTAAGACGAAATAGTGTGTTGGGCGCGCCAGGTTGCCGGGGTGAAACCTGTCACCATCTTGAACTGATGGGAGAAATTGCCCCTGTCCCGGTAACCTACGCGCAGCCCGATGTATGAGGCGGGAGTTTTGGGCTCCGCCAGCAATAGCTCCTGCGCGTCTTGAATGCGCAACCGTGTACGGAAGGAACGGAAGTCCTCTCCACGCATCGCAAAATACCTGAACAAAGTAGCGGAATCTGTGCCGATGTGCGCAGCCGACTCTTCAATGGTCCGGTCCGGAAGACGGTAACCTTTGCCGTCCACCCAGGTCCGGACCAGTTTTTCTACCCGCTTGAACGTATCCGGAAGCAGGGGATTGGGCACAGAAAAAGAAGGAGCCTGCTCCTTTTTGGTGAACAGGCTCCTGAAGGAATCTTGAAGGGATTTCTTACCAGCCCAGAACATAGGCGAAGATGAGCGGTGCTACGATGGTGGCATCGCTTTCCACGATGAACTTGGGCGTATCCGGTGCCAGCTTGCCCCAGGTGATTTTCTCGTTGGGAACAGCGCCGGAATAGGAACCGTAAGAAGTGGTGGAATCCGAGATCTGGCAGAAATAGGCCCAGAGGGGAGTGCCTTCCCAACCCAGGTCCTGCTCCATCATGGGAACGCAGCAGATGGGGAAGTCACCGGCGGTGCCGCCGCCAATCTGGAAGAAGCCCACGCCGGGAGCGTTCTTCTTGTACCAATCGACCAGGAACATCATCACTTCCACGCCCTGGATGACCATGTGAGGATCATACTCGCCACGGATGACGTGGGCGGTAAAGATGTTACCGGTGGTGCAGTCTTCCCATGCAGGGCAGATGATGGGGATGTTCTTTTCGCAAGCAGCGACCACCCAGCTGTCCTTAGGGTCGATCTCATAATACTGCTTGAGAACGCCGCTGCGGATCATCTGATAGATGAACTCGTACGGGAGATATCTCTTGCCTTCTGCCTTGGCTTTGTCCCACACCTCTACCAGGTGCTTTTCCAGACGGCGGAATGCTTCTTCTTCCGGAATGCAGGTGTCCGTAACACGGTTGTAATGGTTGTCCAGCAGTTCCTGCTCCTGTTTGGGAGTGAGGTCACGGTAGCCGGGAACACGATAATAGTGGCTGTGGGCCACCAGGTTCATGATGTCTTCCTCCAGGTTGTTTGCACTGCAGCAAACGAAGGCGATTTTGTCCTGACGGATCATCTCTGCCAGGGAGAGGCCCAGTTCTGCGGTGGACATGGCGCCGGCCATGGCCAGAAACATTTTACCACCCTTGTTCAGGAGATCTTCATAGGCTTTTGCAGCATCTACCAGGGCTGCGGAATTGAAATGACGGTAGTGATGGGTAATGAATTGAGAGATAGGTCCCTTTTCCATTTTTTTAATACATTTCCGCAGGGCGAAGCCAGTCTTTGACTTCCAACCGTGCAGATTATGGGCAAAATTAGAAAATTATTACTAAATTTGCAAGACGTAAAACCTACCTACCAAGAAGATGCATTTCTTCCCGAGCATAGAAAAAGCATACACGCAAGATCATTTGGGCGCATGCGAAGCGCAGCGTCTCGCGGAATACATCGCCTTCGGGGCCGTTGTATTCCAGGTGAGCCGCCTTATGCTCAAGCTGGGAATCCTGGAAATGCTGCGGGAAACGCCTGCTACAACGGCGGAAATCGCCCAAAAGACAGGGCTCAGCAACTATGCCGCCAAAATCCTGCTGGAAGCATCTCTTTCCATTGGTACGGTCGTTATCGACAAGGAGGACAAATTCCATCTCACCAAAACCGGCTGGTTCCTGCTGACGGACACAGCCACAAAGGTGAACATGGACTTTAACCAGGACGTCAATTACCTGGGCCTTTTCCACTTGGAAGAATCCCTCAAGGAAGGCCGTCCGGCCGGTCTGGCGCAATTTGGCTCCTGGCCCACCATTTACGAGGGCCTTGCCTCCCTTCCGGAGCAGGCGCAAAAAAGCTGGTTCGGCTTCGACCATTATTACTCGGACAACTCCTTTGAGGATGCCCTCAAGATTGTTTTTTCCTATCAGCCCGGCAAAATCCTGGACGTGGGCGGCAATACCGGCCGCTTTGCCCAGCGCTGCGTTGCCAAGGACCCTGCCGTGGAAGTTACCGTGGCGGATCTTCCCCAGCAAATCGGGCTCATGAAAAAGGCCATTGCCGATAATCCGGAGGCCGGCCGCATCCACGGCATAGAGATGAACCTGCTGGATCCGTCCTGCACCTTTCCGCAAGGCCTGCAGCCGGATATCATCTGGATGAGCCAGTTCCTGGACTGCTTCGGCGAGGAACAAATCGTCTCCATCCTGCGACGGGCCGCCAAGGTGATGGCTCCGCATGCGCGGCTGCTCATCATGGAAACCCTCTGGGACCGCCAGAAGTACGAGACAGCCGCCTTCTGTCTCACCCTGACCAGCGTCTATTTTACCGCGCTTGCCAACGGAAATTCAAAAATGTACCATTCGGAGGACCTCGTGCGCCTGGTGGATGCCGCCGGACTACAGGTGGAACAGATCCACGACAACCTGGGGCTGGGTCACAGCATTTTGGTATGCAAAATCAAATAATAACTCTTATACTTAAACAATTATGACTATCGACGAAATTTACGAGAAAGTGAACGAATTCCTGGTGGAAGACCTGGAAATTGAAGAAAGCAAAATCAGCGAGGATGCCCGCCTGAAAGAGGACCTGGGTATCGACTCCCTGGAAGTGGTGGACGTTGTTGTCCTGGTGGAAGAGCAGTTCGGCTTCAAGATGAAACCGGAAGACTTCAAGGAACTCATCACCCTGGACGATTTCTGTAAATTCATCGCTGCCCGTATTGGCTAATCAGGAAGGCACGCGTGCATGGCGTGGCTCCACGGACGGAACCCCGTGGATGCAGCGGTCGCTGCTGTCCATGGTAAGAGTATGTCCTTTGTGGCTCAGCTACGGAATCATGTCACTGGCCATCCCATTCTATGTACTGTTTGACGGACGGGGCCGAAGGGCCTCGTACCGTTTTTTCCGCAAAAGAATGGGCTATGGTCCAGTGCGTAGTTGTGCATGCGTATTCCGCAACATGTACGGCATGGGGAAGCTGGTCATGGACCGCTTCAGCGCCTATGCCGGCAAACGTTTCCGGATGAGTGCGGAGGGCAGGGAACTGTTCGAGAACCTGGCCGCAGAGCCCGGCGCATTTATGATGCTGGGATCGCATTTGGGACATTTCGAGATGGTGGGCTACATGATGCCGTCCCCCCGTCCCATCAAGGTGCTGGTCTATGCCGGCGAAACGGCCACCGTCATGCAAAACCGCAGTCGGATGTTCGCCGCCACCCAGATAGAAATGGTTCCGGTCAAGGAAGACCTGTCCCACCTGTTCATCCTGAACAACGCCCTGGCGGACGGAGAAATCGTCTCCCTCCCGGCCGACCGTCCCTTCGGGTCGCACAAGGTATTCCGCCTCCCTTTTTTAGGGGCCGATGCCAACTTCCCGCAAGGTCCGTTCATCCTGGCCGCCCAGCGTGAGGTTCCGGTTCTTGTCGCATTTGCGATTAAGGAAAACCGCAGCACCTATCACATCGTGATGCGCAGGCTGGAGATCCCCCAGGAGGGGACATCGGCGCAACGGGCAAAAGCATTGGCCGCCAACTATGTTTCCGTACTGGAGACCATGGCGCGCCGCTATCCGGAACAATGGTATAACTTTTTTGATTTTTGGGCCGAATGAAACCCTTTAGCGACATTCCCATTGGCGAATTACTGCCCCAACAGCCCCCGTTCCGCTTTGTCGATTCCCTGGAGGAGTACACGGCGGAACTGGCCCGTATCCGCTTTACGCCGGAGGAAGGAAAGAACCTTCTCATGGAGGACGGCTGCCTGAGTGCTGCCGGGCTCATGGAACACATGGCCCAGTGCAGTGCCGTACGGGTAGGGTATTACAACAAATTCATCCTTAAGCTGCCGGTGAAGATTGGCTATATCGGCCAGTTCCGGAAACTGAAAATTACGCGTCTCCCCAAGGCAGGGGAAACCCTGGAGACCACCATTTACCTCAAGGAAGAAGTTTATAACATTACCATGGTAGACGCCGAGGTGCGGATTGGCGATGAAGTCATTGCCACCGCGTCCCTCAAGAGCGCCGTCAAGGATGACTAAAGTCTTTTGCACAGGATGCGGCGTAGTTACGCCGGTTGGGAACACCCCGGAAGCGGTGTTCCTGGCCGTGCGTGCCGGCCGCTCTGCACTGCAGCTTTATCCGGCCCAGCCGGAGCCGTATATGGCTTCGCTCCTGAGTCGGGAAGGTTTCAACGGACCATCTTTCTTTGAGCATATTGCCGTAGAAGCTGCCCGCAAAGCCGTGGCACAGGCGGGATTGGACCCGTCCGGCCCGCGTGTCGGGATGGTGCTTTCCACCATCAAAGGCAATGTGGAACAAATTGACAGCGAGGATGTTTCGCTGGCGGCAGCAGCCATCCGCATAGCTGCCAAATTAGGAGTTACCAGCAAGCCAGTAGTAGTGTCCAACGCCTGTATCTCCGGCCTGGCTGCTTTAATACAAGGCATGCGTATGCTCCGCTCCGGCGCATACGACCACGTCATCGTGGTGGGAGCGGAAGTGCAGTCCCGTTTCATCGTCACCGGTTTCCAGTCCCTGAAAGCGTTGTCGCTGCAAGCCTGCAAGCCCTTCGATGCAGCCCGGGACGGACTGAACCTGGGCGAAGCCGCCGCAGCCATGGTGCTCAGTACCCAGAATTCTCTTTGGGAACTGGTCGATGGGGCCGTACGGAACGATGCCAATCACATTTCGGGGCCGTCACGGACCGGCGAGGGCAGCTACAATGCCCTCAAATACCTGCTTCCGCTGGTCAATCGGGAGCAACTCGCCTTTGTGAACGTCCATGGCACGGCCACGCGTTACAACGACGAGATGGAAGCCATCGCCCTTGATCGGGCCGGCCTGTTAGATGTGCCCGTGAACGCCCTGAAAGGCATTTTCGGCCATACCATGGGCGCTGCCGGCATCCTGGAATCCATTGTGTCGATGCAGGCCTGCGACGCAGGCATGGTGCTGCCCACCCAAGGCTTTTCGGAGTTAGGAGTGAGCCGCCCGGTGCGCGTATCGGCACAGGAAATGCCCACCAACGGGACGGAATTCATCAAACTGCTTTCCGGCTTTGGCGGCGTAAACGGAGCCCTGCTCTTCAGAAAAGGAGGTGCACGATGAAACACGTGAGCATTCCTTCCGGAGCGGACCTTGGCGCTCTATACAGGCAGGTGGCGGGGGACTATCCCAAGTTCTTCAAGATGGACGTCCTGTCCAAACTGGGCTTCCTGCTTACGGAAATGCTGGTGGCCGATGAAACAGACCGGTTCCAGCCGCGCGAGGACCGTGCCGTGCTGGTCTTCAGCCGGGAAGGCTGCGTAGCTAACGACCGCCATTATGCGGCTTCCATGGCCGATTTCCCTTCGCCTGCACTGTTTGTCTATACGCTGCCCAACATCGTCGCCGGCGAGATTGCCATCCGGAACAAGTATGCCGGAGAGACATCGGCCTATGTGCTGGAAAAATACGACGAGGAACAGTTGTGGGCCCTTGTACGCGAGGCTTTTCAGGACCGCTGCACCCAAAGCGCGGTGGTAGCCTGGATCGATTGCCCCTCGGATACGGTATGGCAGGCCGATGCCTGGCTGGTAAGCAGGGAAGAGATTCTCAAATGATTTTTGTATTTTTGCAATATGAACGAATTGATTAACGAGTTAAAACTGAAGGTGATTGAAGCCCTGAATCTGGAGGGCATGACGCCTGAGGATATCGACGAGAACGCTCCGCTCTTCGGGGATCAGGGCCTGGGCCTGGATTCCATCGACGTGCTGGAACTCATCGTGCTGCTGGAGAAAAACTACGGCATCCGGCTGGCCACGCCGCAGGAAGGCAAGGAAGTCTTCAAGAGCATGGCCGTCATGGCCGAATACGTGGCTGCCAACAGAAAGAAATAAGTGAAGGACGTCATCGTCATAACAGGCGCGGGTGTCGTGAGCGCAATCGGGTGCGGCAAGGCCGATACCCTGGCAGCGCTGCGCGAAGGCCGTTCCGGAGTAGGACCTGTCCGCTACTTGGAAACCTCACTGAAGGATTATCCGGTAGGGGAGATTGCCCTGGGCAATGCGGAAATGGCCGCCCTTTCCGGGGCGCCGGCCACCTGGCCGCGGACCACGCTCATGTCCATCCTGGCCATCCGGGAGGCGCTGAAAGAGGCCGGCCTGGAGACCCCCGATCAGGTCGGGGGTGACGTCATGCCCGGCTCCGACCGAGCATCTCGTATTCTTGTGTCTGGAACCACGGTTGGTGCCATGGACTTGACGGAAAAAATCTACCCGGACTACTCGTCGGACCATAGTTGTGGGGCCTGCACGGACCTGGCAGCCCTGTTCGTGGGCGGATTTGACGATGCGACAACCTTATCTACCGCCTGTTCTTCCGCCGCCAATGCCATCATCTATGGCGCTAATCTGCTGCGTACGGGCCAATGCCAGTGCGTAGTGGCGGGTGGCAGCGAGAGCCTGTCCAACTATCACCTGAACGGCTTCCACTCCCTGATGATCCTGGACCAGCAGCCTTGCCGTCCTTTCGACGCCAACCGTGCCGGTCTGAACCTGGGAGAGGGTGCCGCCTATCTGGTGCTGGAAACCCTTGAAGGAGCTTTGCAGCGCGGTGCCAAACCGCTGGCCATCCTTTCCGGATTCGGGAATGCCTGTGATGCCTTCCACCAGACTGCATCTTCTGAAAATGGAGAAGGCGCCTATCTGGCAATGACACAGGCACTTAAGCGGGCTGGTCTTCAGCCTGCAGACATCGACTATGTCAATGCGCATGGCACCGGAACGCCCAATAACGACGCGTCCGAGAGCACGGCGCTGCGGCGGGTTTTTGGCGACAACTTGCCTCCGGTAAGTTCCACCAAGCCTTATACCGGGCACACCACCAGCGCGTCCGGCTCTATTGAGGCTGTATTCTGCCTTCTGGCCTTGCAGCACGGCTTCCTTCCTGCAGAACTCAACTGGAGTACGCCGGACCCTGCGTGCATAGTGCCGGTAACGTCATGCCCGGTCGGGGCCGGGCATCTCAAACATATTCTTACCAACGCCTTCGGCTTCGGCGGAAATGATTCGTCCTTAATTTTGAGCGCTTATGAATAGGGAAGTATACATACGCGCTGTTGTGAAGCTGGGCCACGAGGACCCGGACTTCCGCGAAGTGATTTCCCCGCTGGAGGCACGCCGGATGGGCCGCCTGCTAAAGCGGGCCCTGTGGTGCTCGGCAAAAGCGCTGAAGGAGGCCGGTGTGGCCATGCCCGACGCCATCATCACAGCAACCGACTATGGTTGCATGGAGAACTCCGAATCTTTCCTGGAAGGCGTCCTGCAGATGAACGACGCCCCCATGCGGCCGGTCCACTTTATGCAGAGCACGCACAATACCATCAGTTCGGTGATTGCCATCCACCTGGGCTGCCATGGCTATAACGCTACTTATTCCCATACGGGGGCTTCACTGAAAAGTGCGCTGAACGACGCCATGATGCAGTTGCAGTTGGGTGATATAGAGACGGCGCTGGTGGGCTGGTACGACGAACGCACACCCCAAATGGACCTTCACAGGCTACCGGGCGCTGAACGTGCCCTAGCCCTTGTTTTATCGACAAAACCATGTTTAGACTGATTATTTTATCCATTACGCAGGCCATCCTGATGTGCAGTGCCCAGTCGCTTTTTAAAGTGGCGGCGGAGCATATGGGCAGTTTCAGCTGGACCTGGGTATTTTTCCGCGACGGCGTCCTTACCAACTGGTGGCTCATCGCTTCCGGTCTCTGCGGTATCGTAGGTACGCTGGAATGGATGTACATGCTGCGGAGTTTCCCGTTCAGCCAGGTGTATCCGCTGTCTTCGCTCAGTTTCCTCTTCGGTATGCTCGTGGCGGTGATTTTCTTCCACGAAACCGTGGTCTGGACGCAGTGGATTGGCCTGTTCCTTATTCTGGCCGGTTGTTATTTCATTGTTAAATAATGCGTCGTACGCTCATATCCCTGCTGGCGCTTGTGCTGAGCCTTCCTGCGTTTTCACAGGATCTGCTTACGCGCATCCGGGAGGTGAATATGACGCCCACGTTGCAAGCCGCCTGGCACCGGACCTACCATTCGCCCCTGCTGGAACAGCCGCTGGAGTCGGATGGCATGGTCTATATCCAGGAACCTTCCCGGCTCCGTTGGGAAACCGTTTCGCCCATTTCCAGCATCATCGTCTTCACCGGAGAAGAGGAGCGCAGCCGCTTCCGCATGCCCTCAGAAAAAGACTTCAGCGCGGAAATTTTAGAAGGGGAGCAATATACTGTGGTTCTTACACCTGTACGGCGTGACTTAAAGCAACTCTTTAAGCAAATTCTGCTCACGGTCGATACCACATCCCTGGTACTTTCGCAGGTAATCATCAAAGGCCGGGACGGCGACTGGACCCTCCTGGCATTCAAAGACATCAAGCACAACGTAGCCCTGCCGGCTACGCTCTTTCAGAAATAGCCTATGTTAGAAGGAATCTTATACACCATTGTCTCGCGCGGAGAAGGAGAGGCCACGGTTCGCCTGCTTCCGGAAAGCCCCATTTACAAAGCCCATTTCCCCGGCTATCCCGTCACGCCCGGCGTAACGCTGGTACAGATGGTCCTGGAACTGATGGGCCGTAAACTGGCCGCCGCCAAAGACATCAAGTTTGTGGTGCCTGTGCTGCCCACAGCAGATGGACCCGAACTCCACTACACCTGGTCCTACAGGGATGAAACCACGGCCGACATTACGCTTTCCCTGGCCGATGACACCCTCTGCACCAAAATGACCGTCACCCTCCAGTAGTGCAAACCGCCCCCGACACCCTGATCCTGATTCCGACGTACAACAACGCCGGCACGGTGGGGGATGTGGTGCGTCGCGCCCAAGCCACCGGGCTTCCCGTCCTGGTCGTGGACGATGGTTCCACGGACGATACCGCCACGGTTTTGAAGGACACGGGGGTGATGGTGCTGCGGCACGCACAGAACCGGGGGAAGGGCGGCGCGCTCAAAACCGGCTTCATGCAGGCCCGGGAACTGGGATACAAGTATGTCATTACCCTGGATGCCGACGGTCAGCATTTCCCGGAGGACGTGCATAAACTGCTGGCTCACAAGGCGCCGCGCACGCTGGTAGTAGGAAGCCGCGCCCAACGTGGGAACGACAGCGGCAGCAGTTTCGCCAACAATTTCTCCAATTTCTGGTTCCACCTGTACACGTGGAAAAAGTTGCCGGATACCCAGACCGGCTATCGGCTTTACCCGCTGGAAAGCCTGCCCGGCCTGTGGCTCCTGACCGCCCGCTATGAGGCGGAACTGGCCCTGCTGGTGTTCAGTGCCTGGAAAGGGCTTCAACTGACCCCTGTTCCGGTGCAGGTCAGTTATCCGGAGGACCGTGTCAGCCACTTCCGGCCCCTGAAAGATTTCATGAGAATTACGGCCCTGAATTGTATCCTTTTAGTCGTCGCTCTCCTGTACGGCTGGCCCCGCATGTTGATAGGAAAATAAATCCTTTTCCTTTTAAGGAAAAAGCAGTATCTTTGTAAGTTATAAAGAACTGCTTTGAAGGCATTTATCCTCCATATTTATGACTGGCTGTCGGCACACAGAGCCGTAGCGGCCGTCGTATTGCTGCTGGTGCTCATGCTCAGCGCTTTCAGTGCCTTCAGACTCACTTTCCAGGAGAACATTACGGATTTTCTTCCCACCAGGGAGCAAGAGAAACTGGCGGAAACCGGCGGAGAAGGCCAGATGGCCCTGCTGTTCACCGGTGGCACAGTGGATAACAAACTGGACGCCATGTATGGCTTTGCCGATGCCTGGAATGCAGAACACGCGGATGTCCAGATTACGCCGGAGGCGGACAATTCCCAGGTGCTGGCGGTCTTCGATTTCCTGAGCGACAACTGGCCCTATTTCCTGGAAGAACAGGACTATGCCCGCATGGACTCCCTGCTGGCCACGCCCGCGTATGTGGCGCAAAAGCTGGAAGAGGACAAACGCTCGCTCTATGGCAGCGCCCTCCTGGCACGCTATATCCGCACGGATCCGCTGGGGCTGTTTTCGCCTGTCCTTCAGCGCCTGAACCAGGCCAACGCATCGTCCCAAATGATTGAGAACTGCCTGTTTACGGAGGATGGGGAAACCGGAATCGTCCTGTTCCATTCGCCCTACGGCAGCAGCGAAAGCGGCAAAAATGCGGTGCTTACCGTGGATATCAATGCCACCAAAGCCCGCATCCAGGCACAATATCCAGAAGTAACCATTACTTCCACCGGCGCTCCGGAAGTGGCGGTGGAGAATGCAGTCCGCATCAAAAAGGACTCCATGCTGGCGCTGGCCGTAGCCTTTCTCATCATCGCGCTCATCCTCTGGTTCAGCTACAAGCGCTTCTCGGACGTGCTTTGGATTCTTTTGTCGATAGGCGCAGGCGCCTTATTTGCGCTGGGCCTGATCGCCCTGTTCAAGAGCAGCGTGAGCCTCATCGTGCTGGGGATCGGCAGCACCATTATCGGCATTGCCGTGAACTATCCGCTGCATTACGTGGATCACCTGAAATACCAGACCGACAAGCGGAAAGCCCTGGCGGAGCAGGTGAATCCGCTGCTGGTGGGCAATATTACCACCGTAGGCGCTTTCCTGAGCCTCCTGCTCATGAAGGCCGATGCCCTGCATGACTTCGGCTTCATTGCCGCCATGATGCTGGTAGGCACCATTCTCTTTGTGCTGGTGTTCCTCCCGGTGTTTGTGCCTCAGCGGAAAGAGGAGCCCCGGGACCTGGTGAAACTGGATTTCGACCGGTACCTGCATCCCAGCCAGAATGTCCGCCACAGCGCGTTCCTGGTTTTCCTCCTGCTTACCGGGTGGTTATGCTGGCAAAGCCGCAAGGTGGAATTCGACGCCAACCTGCACAATATCAATTACATGACAAAGGAGCAGGCGGAAGGCTTTGCCGTGCTGGAACGCCTTCGTCCGCAGATTTCAACGCAGGAACTCTTTGAGGAGGCCTCCCAGAAAGCGGCTATTGCCCGCTGGAATACGTTCTGGGAGGGGCACAAGGACTTGCTGCCCACCCTGGAGGAAGAAGGCCTTAAGGCCGGCTTTACCCCGCATGCCTTCCAGCCATTCCGCGATGCACTGGACAAGGACTGGCAGCCGCAGGAACGGAGTTATTTCAAGCCTGTGGACTTTGCGCAGGAAAACACGCTGGTCCAGGGACTGATCCAGGACCTCTCGCAGGACTTCGGCACCATCGGCCTGCTTTGCTCGCTCATCGTCTTTATCTTCCTGTGGCTCAGTTTCGGCAGCCTGGAGCTCAGCCTGCTGGCCTTCCTGCCGCTGGCAGTGAGCTGGTTCTGGATTCAGGGCATCATGGGGCTGACCGGCCTGCAATTCAATATCGTCAATATCATCCTTGCCACCTTCATTTTCGGCATGGGGGACGATTACAGCATTTTCATCACGGAAGGCCTGCTGTATGAGCGGGCTACCGGCAAAAAGATTCTGCATTCCTACAAGAATGCCGTGGCGCTCAGCGCCCTGATCATGTTTGTGGGCATCGGTGCGTTGGTGCTGGCCAAACACCCGGCCATGCGCTCGCTGGGCCTGGTAACGGTTATCGGCATGCTCACTGTGGTGGGGATGGCTTATTATCTGCCACCGCTTGTTTTCCGCTGGCTCACCACCAAGGACGGAGCCCCGCGCAAAACGCCGCTCACCCTGAGGAACATGCTTCGGACCGCGTTTATCGGCATTACCATGGTTCTTTCCATGACGATTCTTACGCTGGTAACCGTCCTCCTGCCCAGCGGCTTGTTCTTTAACCGGCTCATCCGCCGCACCGCGTATCTGGCTATCCGTCTGATTCCTGGCTGCCGCCATATCCTGAAAAATCCTCACGGGGAAGACTTTTCCAAGCCGGCCGTTTATATTTGCAACCACCAGAGTCACCTGGACGTGCTGGCGCTGATCGCCCTGCAGCCCAAGCTTATCTTCATGACCAACGACTGGGTATGGAAATTCCCGCTCTATGGCGCGGTCATCCGCAAAGCCGGCTATTTCCCGGCATCCTGGGGCCTTTCCAGGAACAGCGCCCATGTGAAGGAACTGGTGGCCAAGGGCTATTCCATCGTCATTTTCCCGGAAGGAACCCGTTCGGAAGACGGCTCCATCCAGCGCTTCCACCGCGGCGCCTTTGCCACCGCCCAGGAACTGGGGCTGGATATTCTGCCCCTGTGCATCCATGGCTTCCATAACGCTCTCCCTAAACACGATTTCCTGTTACGGAAATTCCCACTTTATCTGGAAGTGGGCCAGCGTGTACAGGTCAAAGGCGATGTGGCGGCCTTCACCCGCGAGATGCGTCATTTTTACGTAGACTGGTACGCCCGCATCCGCGCTACGCGTGAAACCGCCGCCTGGCTGACGCCTTATGTAAAGGAACAATATTTGTACAAAGGACATGATGCCTTGTTGGAATGTCGCCGGGTGCTCCGCAAAGCCCGTTTCGCGCAGATTGACGCGCTGGAAGGGGAGTCGCTGGAAATCCGGAATGCCGGCTGCGGCGTGGAAGCGCTGCTCATCGCCCTCCGGCATCCCAACATGAAAATTACGGCTTACGAGGCCAATGAAGAAAAATATTTGACGGCCACCCGTTGTGCCGCTATACCCGCGAACTTACATTATTTAAACAACGTATGAAAAAGTATGTGCTGATTGGAACGCTGATGCTGCTTACGCTGGCAGCTATGGCGCAGGAAAAAATTTGGAATGGAACCACGTGCCGGTCCCGGCAGGTCACCCTGAAGGAATATTTGCCGGAAGGGGAGCCCCGTGCCGCCATCATTGTGTGCCCGGGAGGCAGCTATCACTGGCTGGATTCCAACAATGAGGCAACCATGGTGGCCGAATGGCTGGCATCTGAAGGCTATGCTGCGTATGTACTGCGCTATCGCACTGCCGGTAAGGTGGAACTCGTTGCCAAGTACCGCAGCGTGCTCCGCGGCCACCGGCATCCGGATATGATTTGCGACTTGCAGCGGGCCATTCAACTCATACGGGAACGATTCAACGGCCCGCTCGGACTCATTGGTTTCAGCGCTGGTGGTCACCTGGTGATGACAGCAGCCGAATTCTACGACACCAATTTCCTGGCCCGTTACGAGATCGAGCCTCAGGTGTCCCTCCGGCCGGACTTCGTGGCTTCCATCTATCCGGTGGTCACGCTGAGCGATGAGCGCTACGTGCACAAGCGCTCCCGCCTGGGCCTGCTGGGCGAACGCAGCGTAAGGAAACAGGAGCTGCGGGATTCCCTTTCCCTGGAAAAACACGCACACCAGGGCGTTCCTCCTGTGTTCTTGCTCAATTGCGTGGACGACGATGTCGTAGATTACAACAATTCTGTCCTGCTGGATTCAGCCCTTACTGCCGCTCATGTGCCGCATCACTACATCCAGTATGAGCACGGCGGCCACGGATTTGGCGCCAACCCGGAGAAAATGCAGGAAGGTACTACGGATGGCTGGCAGGCCGCCTTTATTGAATGGCTGCATGGCATGTCGTTTTAGGAGATACACTCGCTTCGCTCGGTATGACAAGACAGACTGATATGACAGATATTGAATTCAAGTCTCCGGAAGAGATCAAGGTATTCCAGGAGGAACTGCTGAAAGAAGCTTTGCAGTACCTTCAGGGGCATTCGCGCTACTACCAGCGCATGTTCGAGAAATACCATATCGACCTGGAAAAAATCCAGACCATCGAGGACCTGCAAAAGATTCCTTTCACGGAAAAGAAGGATCTGCAGCTGTTCAACGAGGAGTTCTTGTGCTGCCCCAAGGCCAAGATCGTGGACTATGTGACCACTTCCGGTACGCTGGGAGACCCGGTCACCTTTGGCTGCACGGAGAAAGACCTCCAGCGCCTGGCTTATAACGAGAAAAAGAGCTTTGCCTGCGCCGGCGTCAAGCCCGGGGACATTGTCCAGCTCATGACCACTATCGACAAGCGTTTCATGGCAGGTCTGGCTTATTTTCTGGGCATCCGGGAACTGGGCGCCAGCATCATCCGCGTGGGCAACGGCATCCCGGAATTGCAGTGGGACACTATCCTGCGCCTGAAACCGGATACCATCATGTGTGTGCCGTCGTTTATTCTCCGGCTCATTCAATATGCAGAGGAGCACGGCATCGACTATAAGAACAGTTCCGTAAAACGGATCATCGGCATTGGCGAGGGCCTGCGGGACCAGAACTTCGACCTGAATCTCCTGGGACGCCGCATCAAGGAAAAATGGGATGTAGAATTATTCGCCACATATAGCTCGACGGAGATGGGTGCCACCTTCAGTGAGTGCCCGTACGGCTGTGGCGGTCACGTGCATCCGGAACTGATTATTGTGGAGATTATCGGCGAGGACAATCTGCCTGTGCCGGACGGAGAAGTAGGGGAGATTGTGGTCACTACGCTGGGCGTGGAAGGTATGCCGCTGCTGCGCTTCCGCACCGGCGACATGGCCGCCAAAATCACCGGACAATGCAAGTGCGGCCGGTACAGTTACCGGCTCACGCCGCTGGTGGGACGCAAGAACAACATGATCAAGCTCAAGGGCACCACCCTGTACCCGCCGGCAGTGAACGACGTGCTGGACAATACGCCGTATGTCGAGAACTATGTGGTGATCGTGCAGGACAGCGATGCCGGCACCGACGATGTCCTGGTGCAACTTGGACTTAAATACCAGCCGGATTTCGACCCGGTGAAAGACCTCAAGGACCGCTTCAGGTCGCGCATCCGCGTGGCGCCGCGCATAGAAGTGCTGCCGGTGCCGGAAGTGGCGGCTATCAACTTCCCGGCCAAGTCCCGTAAACCCGTGAAATTCATAGACAAACGTGCAAAACCTCTTTGACGATATCCGGCCGTATACCGACGCTGAAATCCCTGCAGCCATGCAGCGGATTGTGTCGAGCGAGCACTTCCCCAAGGCTTGCGGACTTCTTTTCCCGGGAGTGTCGCAAGCGGAAGTGGAAGCCCGGCTGCTCAGCTGCCATACGGTAGATGCGTTCCAACGGCGCGTCATGTACGATATCATCGGCACCATTGTTCGCAGGAGTACGGACGGACTCACCGTAAGCGGCCTGGACCAATTGCAGCCGGAGAAGAGTTATCTGTTTGTCTCGAACCACCGGGATATCATGTTGGACGCCGCCTTCATGCAGATGCTGCTCTCGGACGCCGGGCTTCCTACGTCGGAAATCACTTTTGGCGCCAACCTCATGCAGGGGCAGTTGCTGATCGACCTGGGACGTTCCAACAAGATGTTCCGCTTCGAAAGGCCCACCACCAGCACATCGCGCCGGGATTTCCTGCTCAAGATGAAAGAGGCATCGGCCTATATCCGCTATACCATTTGCCAGAAAAAGGAGAGTGTCTGGATTGCCCAGCGAAACGGACGCACCAAGGATGGGCTGGATGTCACGGACCAGGGCGTCATCAACATGTTCAGCCTGAGCGGCGGCGAGGACAGGGGAGCGTCGCTGGGGGAACTCAATATGGTGCCGGTTGCCATCTCCTACGAGTGGGAACCCTGCGACAAACTCAAGGCGCTGGAACTCTTTGCCCGGGAGAGCGGTGAACCCTATGTAAAGAAGCCCGGAGAGGACCTGAACAGTATTCTCACGGGGATTACCCAGCCTAAGGGGCGGGTGCATCTGGCGGCCGGCAAGCCCATTACGGAAGAAGAGCTGCGCCCGTATAAAAACTGGTCCACCGGGGACTTCAACCGGCAGGTGGCGGCCCTTATCGAGCAGCAAATTACGGCTTGCTACAGGCTCTATCCGAATAACTACATTGCCGCCTGGATGCTCAGCGGGAAAAAACTGGGCGATTTTACCCCTGAGGAGCAGCAAACCTTCCAGAAGTACGTGGAAAGCCAGGTGAAAGGCTGCCCGGAAAAAGTGCGGGAAATTCTTCTGAAAATTTACGCGAATCCCGTGCTTCGGACCTTGTAAATTTGGGTGCATTGTACTATCTTTGTGCTCAAATTTTCTTCTCATGGTACAGGTATACTGCAAGAACACCCAAGAGACCAAGCGTTTCCCGGAAGGCACGTCCCTCCTGCAAATGCTCTCGGAGTTTGACTGCCATCGGCCCTATCCCATTGTGTCCGCCAAGGTAAACAATGTCTCCCAGGGCCTCAAGTTCAAGGTCTATCAAAATAAGGACATCGAGTTTATAGATGTCCGCGAATCGAGCGGCATGCGTGTGTATAGCCGCTCGCTTTGTTTCTTGCTGTATAAAGCCGCGTCGGACGTGTTCCCGGGCAGTAAGCTGTACATGGAGCACCCCATCTCGCACGGTTACTTTTGCCATCTGCGCAAGGCGGACGATACGGAAGTATCGGCCCAGGACCTTGTCGTGCTGGAACAGCGCATGAAAGAACTGGTGGAAAAAGACATGCCTTTCCACCGCTACGACGTGCAGACGGAGCGCGCCATCAAGGAATTCCGCAAAGCCGGCTATGAGGACAAAGTGAAGCTGCTGGAAACCAGCGGTGAGGCCTATACAGACTATTATACGCTGGGAGAAACCTCGGACTACTATTATGGTAAGCTGGTGCCTTCTACCGGTTATTTAAAGGTATGGGGCCTGATGCCGTACCACGACGGCCTGCTGCTGCAGTTGCCTTCCCGTGAGGATCCTACCAAGGTGGCCGATTTTGTGGATCAGCCGCGCACGTACGAGATTTTCAAGGAAGCCCTGCGCTGGAACATCATCATGGGCCTGGGCACGGTAGGTGACGTAAACGAAGCCTTCCTGCACGGCCGCGCCAGTGAGCTCATCCAAATTGCAGAAGCCCTGCAGGAAAAGAAAATCGTCAAGATCGCCGAGGAAATCGACCGTCGATATCGCAGTGAGCATCCGCTCAAGGTGGTGCTCATCACCGGCCCTTCATCGTCCGGTAAAACCACTTTCTGCAAGCGGCTGTCTGTCCAGCTCAAGGCCTGCGGCCTCAAACCCATGTCCATGAGCACGGACGACTATTTTGTGAACCGGTCCGATACGCCCAAGTTCCCGGACGGCTCGTACGACTTCGACAATTTCGACACGGTGGACCATGCGCTCATGGAAAGCCATATCATGAAGCTCATCAGCGGAGAAGAGGTGGATGTTCCTGAGTATAACTTTGTTACGGGCCTGCGGGAATATAACGGCAAAAGGCTCAAGCTGGAGGAAGGCTGCCTGCTGCTTATCGAAGGTATCCACGCCCTGAATCCGGACCTCACCTCCGATATTCCGGAAAGCGCCAAGTTCAAGATTTTCATCAATACGTTAACGGGCGCCAACCTGGACAACCACAACTGGATTCCCACCAGTGACAACCGTTTGCTTCGCCGCATTGTGCGCGATTACAACAAAGGTGCATTCACGGCCCGTGAGTCCATTTCCAACTGGCAGAACGTGCTGGATGCGGAAGAAAAATGGATTTATCCTTTCCAGGAAACGGCGGACGTCATGTTCAACAGCGCCTATCTCATTGAGTTCGCGGTAATGAAGAACCACGCGGAGCCCATCCTGCGCACGGTGCCGCAGAACTGTGCGGAATACGCAGAAGCACACCGGCTCCTCAAGTTCATCCACTACTTTACTCCGGTTCCGGACAAAGAGATTCCGGCCACGTCGCTCCTGCGGGAATTTATTGGCGGTTAAAGCTTTACCTGATTCTCTTCCAGGTAGGCGACCACATCACCCACCGTTTCAAACTTGGCCAGGGCCTGGTCCGGGATAACTATACCGTACTGGTCCTCAATGCGCATCAGCAGCTGCAGGATATCCAGGGAATCGGCTCCCAAGTCTTTTTTAATGAGACTCTCCGGGGTAATTTTGGCGGGGTCCAGCCTGAGCTGCTTCGCCAGGATGGTTTGTACTTTCTCAAACATAGGGTTATTCTTCGTAGTGTTCGTACTTGGCAATTTCTTGTTCGATTTTTGCCGATAACTGGCTCTTTTCCATGCGGTAAGCCTGCTCGATGCACTTCTCCACGGCAACAGCCTTTGAGGATCCGTGGCCTTTCACCACCACCTTTGACGTGCCCAGGAGCACGCTGCCGCCGTAATTCTGATAGTTCATGAATTCTTTTTCTTCCAGGAACATGCGTTTCATCAGCAGCGCGCCCAGTTTATAAAGCGTGCGGCTGTAGATGTCTTTTTTGAGCTTTTTCAGCAGTTCCAGGGCTGTGCCTTCAGTGGTTTTGACCAGGACGTTTCCGGAGAAACCATCGGCCACCACCACATCATAGCTTCCGGATAGAAGATCCCGGCTTTCCATATTGCCCACAAAATGCAAGGAAGGGGTTTCCTGCAGAAGCTTGTAGGTTTCCTGACGCATCTCGTCGCCTTTCTCCGCCTCTTTCCCCACGTTGAGCAGCGCTACGCGAGGCTCTTTGACGCCATACACGTTCTCCAGATAGAGGCTGGCCATAATGGCGAACTGGCGCAGATGGGCCGATGTCACTTCTACGTTGGCGCCACTGTCGCAGATGCCTACAATGCCGCCTTCCATGGTGGGAAGCAGGGGACAGAAGGCCGGACGGATGACGCCGGGAATGCGGCCCAGACGGACCAGGGCACCCGTTACCAGGGCACCGGTGGAGCCCGTAGAAACCATGCCGGCAATATCGTCCCGGTCCCGCAGGAGAATGATGGCTTTCATCATGGACGAGTTGCGTTTGAGGCGCACCACATCAGTGGGTTTCTCCTCACAACCAATCACTTCCGGGGCATGTACGATTTCCAGGCGTTCCCTGGGATAGGCTTTCCCTTCCACTTCTTTTTGGAGAGTGGCCTCATCTCCGGTAAGGATGACGCGCAGGTCCGGGAGGGCCTTCAGCGCCGCCAGGGCGCCTTCTACGGGTGCCTGCGGGCTGTGGTCGCCGCCGAAACAGTCTATCAGGATTGTAATCATAGATTCTTCACTTCGTTCAGAATGACAATTCTTTTACATAGGCGCGGTAGCGCTTGCATTCTACGCGCTGGAAGCGGCGCCATTGGTTCAGGATGGCGTAGTTGTCTTCCAGGTTCAGGTTGGTGTCGGCCCAGCGGAGGGAGGGTGTTTCTTTGAGCATGCGCATGATGGCCAGCGAAAGGGCACCGGAGACGCCTCTGTTCAGGTATTCCGGGTCCACGCCCACCAGACACAGGTCTATCACATCCGGCTTTCTCAGGCACTGAAGGATGCGAAGAAGGGTTCGGGGAGTCAGGTGCCCGCGGGTGCCTTGCAGCGCCCGGTTCAGGGACGGGATGGACAGGCCAAAGCACACGGGTTTCTCGTGCTCGTCCAGAATCATGGCCGCATATTTGGGGCTGAGCACCAGACCAAAGTTGTCCAGCACCAGCTGACGCATACCCGGCGTGAAGGGAACCGTTCCGTACAGGCCTTCATACGATTTGTCCACCAGGTCGAAGATGCCCTGGGCATATTTATTCAGGAGGTCCCGGCCGTTTTTTGCGTAACCGAAGTGCAGTTTGTAGCGGCGGAAGATGAAGTTCACCACCTGCTCCAGCTCTTGCATAGCTTCCTCGCTTTCCGGTCCGTAGAGCCGGCTGCAGGTCCAGTCTATCTCCTTGCGAAAGCCCAGCTGCTCTACATGGTCTTTGTAATAGGGGAAGTTGTAGGTTTGCTCAAAGGTGGAAGGTTCTTCGAAACCCGCTACCAGCATGCCTTCGCGTTCCAAGTCCGAGTAATTCAGCGGACCCACCAGCGTGTCCATACCCTGCGAACGGCCCCAGTCTTCCACCGCCTGAAAAAGCGCTTTGGAAACGGACAGGTCATCAATGGCGTCAAAGCGGGTAAACCGGCAGCGCTTTTCTCCATTTTTGGCATTTGCATCCTTTTGGACAATGCCTTGGATGCGCCCTACAGGCTTCCCATCCCGATAGGCCAGGAAGAAAACGCTGTCGCAGGAGGCATTATATACATAGTCTTTCCGGAACATTTTTTTCTCGTCGCCGTACAGCGGCGGAATATAATACGGATTACCCTTGTACAAGTCCAGCGGAAAGTCCAGAAAGGCCTTCCGCTCCTGCCTGGTAGTGACTGTCCGGACTGTAACCATGATTTAACGGTGAATGGCATGGAAGCAAACGCCAACGCCGTTGGGGCCGCAGTGGCTGCCGGCGGTAGGGTTCACATCCACATACACAATATTCTGTTTACCGAATTTTTCTTCAATCATCTGTCCCACTTCATGGGCAATATCCGGGGCATCTGTATGGCCGATACAAATGCGGTGAGCGGCAATGTCGTCTCCCAATTCGCCTACTTTATCGACCAGAAAATCCAACGCCTTTGCGCGTCCTTTAGCGGTTCCGATGCTCACCATCTTGCCTTCCTGGCTCATGTAAATGAGCGGACGTACGCCAATGAGCGTGCCCATGGTGGCGGCCAGACCACTCACGCGGCCGCTGCGACGGAAGAATTTGAGGTCATCGGCAAAGAAATACATGGCAAACTTGTCCACTTCTGTCCGGGCCCATTCCAGCACCTCATCCAGCGTTTTTCCGGCTTTCACCAGGTCTCCCACTTCGCGTACGATGGCATAGCTGAGGGTGGTGATGCCTTTGGTGTCAATGGTTTCGAACCGGCTGCAGGGATATTTTTTCTTAAGCGTGGCAACGGCCTGGTCCATGGCGTCGAAGGTGTTGGTCATCGCGCGCGAGAAATGCACGTACAGGATGTCGTTACCGGCTACGAAGTCGCGGATGAAATAGTTGATATACTGCTCTTTGGAGATGGCGCTGGTGGTGGGAAGGACGCCTCCGCGAAGGGTGTCGTAGAAGGCGTGCGCATCGAAGTTGTCAAAATCCACATACGGATACGTGGTTTTTACGTCGATGCTGTAGGGCATCGAAATGAGCGTATAACCGTACTCGGCCGCCAGAGCGGGCGTCATGTCGGTATCGGTGTCGGTGTAAATCTTTAACATAATACCAAGATATAATCGTAAATAGGTTGTCTGCCATGCAGGAGGATGACTTCTGTGCGCGGATAGGTTTTTTCGAGGGTTTCTTTGAGGCGCCCGGCTTCTTCCGAAGGGACATCGGCCCCTTGCAGGAGCATGAAGATGTCGGCATTGCCGGCTTCCAACTTGGCGGCGAGGGTGTTGGCCACTTGTTCGCGGCTGGGGCCGGCGGCGAGGATGTCTTTCCCGCTAAAGCCGATATACTCGCCTTTGCGGGCCTCTTCCGTGTTCCGGATGGCCTGCGAGATGTGGCCGGTGGTAACCGAAGCGGCAGCTTCTGTAAGGGCCTGCACCAATGCCTCCGTGGGCAGTTCCGCATCCAGGTTGGCCAGGGCGAAATACCCTTCTCCGAGGGTATGGGTAGGGATTACTTCCACGCGGGCGTCTTTGTACAGGCTGGCGGCCTGCTGGGCCGTAAGCAGGATATTGCTGTTATTGGGAAAAACCAGGATGGTTTCTGCAGCGGTTTGGTCAAAGGCTTCCAGGAAGCGCTCTACCGGGGGATTCATGGTTTGGCCGCCTTCAATGACGACATCGGCCCCCATTTCCTTGAAGATCTGGGTGAGGCCTTCGCCAACGGCTACAGTGACGGTGCCCAGGGCTTTGCGGCTGCGTTTAAAACGCGCGTCCATGTGGTTCTCATGGTGCTGGAGGGTCATATTCTCTACCTTGATGGTGAGAAATTCACCCCATGTGCGGCAGCGGGAGAGCACAGCACCCGGGTCCTGGGTGTGCACGTGTACCTTGATGATGCTGCCGTCGCGGAAGAACACCAGGGAGTCTCCTTGCGTTGCCAGCCAGTCCTTGATGATTTGCTCGTCAAAGTGCTCCAAATCTACCTTGGAACGCTGCAGGCGCAGCAAAAACTCTGTGCAGTAGCCAAACTCCAGGACGCTGTCTTCCGTGAAGGCGTTCAGGTCGATGGCAGCCTGAGTATGGTCAGGCATGATGCTCGTGGGCGTGTCCTCCTCGACAGTGAGCGGGGAATTCCCTTGCAGCGCCATGCGCATGCCCTCTGCAATGCAGAGCAGCCCGGCACCACCGCTGTCCACAACGCCAGCCTTTTTGAGCACATCCAGTTGTTCCGGGGTGTGTTGGAGTGCCACGTCCATGGCGGCAATCCATTGGTCCAGGTATTCTTCCAGTGTGGTTGCATCCTTGGCGGCTGCTACGCCTTCCCGAAGGACGGTGAGAATGGTGCCTTCCACCGGCTGCGAGACAGCGCGATAGGCTTCATCGACAGCGGCTTGCATTGCGGAGCGGAAGGCGGGCATGTCGGCCCGGGACACTCCTTTGAAGCCCTTGGCCATGCCGGCAAAGATACGCGACAGGATGACGCCGGAATTGCCGCGCGCGCCCAGGAGCATGCCTTGGGCGGCGGAATCGGCCCTTTCCGTAAGGCTGGAACCGCTGGCGTGCGTGCCGGCATCGATGGTCATGTACATATTGTCGCCCGTGTCTCCATCCGGGATAGGGAACACATTGAGGTCGTTGATGGTCTGGCGGTTCCGGGAAAGATTTGCAGCACCGCCACGAATAAGGTTTAGGTATAGTTCTGCGTCCAGCATAGAAGTCTACGGCTCAGGAATGCGGAATCCGCGACGGAAGAAGCGGTATTTGCAAAGCTGACGGAAAATAAACGGTTGCAGGGAGTACGTGATCAAGATGGTGGAAGCCATGCCGATGAGCGTGATAAGGCCGATGGAATGGATGGCGGGATGCCGGGCAAACACCAGCGAGAACGTCACGATGGCCAGCACCATAGCGCTATAGAAGATGGCCACTTTGTGATAGTTCAGCATGGATGTCTCTCCTCGTCGGGCCTCCGCCAACAAACCTTCCATCACGAAGATGGAATAGTCTACGCCGATACCGTATATGAAGGTGGAAATGACGATGTTGATGAGGTTGAATTCCAGTTTGAAAATGGCCATGTACCCCTGCATGACATACCAGCTCACGAACATGGGCATGAAGGCGATGAGCGCTATCCAGATGTTGCGGAAACTGAACAGCAACACCAGGAGCACGAAGATACTGGAAATCCACAGGGTGGTGGAGAAGTCGTCATGGATGATTTCCACCATGTCGCGGCAGTAGAAGAAGGGTTCCAGCACGATGACGTGCTTAGCTTCCGTCACTGCGTGCCAAACCCTGTTCTGGTCTTCCTTCGGATAGGATAGCTCCGTGAAGAACATCTGGCGGCCGCTTTCCTGGGCTTCATAGAAGTTGGCCAGCAGGCCGGGCGGCACGATATCGGCCTCGATCAGATTACCGGGCTCATACTTTTGTCTGAGCAGCGCGAAGAAGGGATCGAACAGGTTAGCCGGTAATTGATAGGCCTTGGCCGATTCCGTCAAATCCTTGCGAAGCTGTGCTATGCGGGCGCGGGTCCAGAAGCTTTTCCAGGTGGCGATCCGGATTTGCTGGTCCTCCTGCGAACGGAAAAGCAGGCCGGAGATAGGGGAGTAGCCCTTGATGATGCCTGCCTTCTGGAGGGAATCCAGGTGGACGTAAAAATCGGCATTATAGGCCATGGCCTTATCCATGTCTTGCTCGTCCCAGGCAGCGAAATAAGCATGGGCATAACCGTCCGCATTCTTGGTGTTATAGAGCTCCTGCGCTTCTGCGAGGGTGGCATTGTCGTAGTCCAGGTTGCCCAGGTCGCTGTCGAACTTGACGCGCGGGCTCATGATGACGCCGACGATAATGAGGACGACCAGGAGGCTGATTACCCATTTGTTGCGATCCCAGGGGAGGTTGTTGAATTTCTCCACCAGCGGGAAACCGTGTGTGCGCTTGAAGAAAATTTGGTCTTTGTGCAGGAAATGCGGCAGGAATACCAGTGCAAAGAAGGTATTGCCGATCAGGGAGAAGGTGGCAAAGAGGCCGAAGTCCCGGAGAAGGTCGCTTTCCGTGAACAGCAGGCCCATGAAGGCACCCACCGTGGTGATGCAGCCCATGAAAACGGGCGTACTCTCGTCCCTGAGCAGTTTTTCCGCATCGCCCACGTAATAGTAATGGATGAGCACGTGCAGGCAGTAACTGATTGCTACGCCCAGCACGATGGCGCTCAAGCCCAAAGCCATCAGGGACATAACACCGTCCTTGATCCAATACATGCAGGCCAGGGCGAAGAGGGCACCGTATACCACGGGAACCACTTGCTGCCACACGAAGGAGAAGCGGTGGAAGCTCATGATGATGATGAACAGGATGAGCAGCAGGGACAGGCCGATGGTCCAGACCAAGTCACGCTTGATGGTGCCGGCGTTGGAAACACTGTCCAGCGGGGTACCGTGAACCAGCACGTGGATGTCCGGATTGGCGGTCTCAAAGGCCTTGGCGCTTTGCTGAACGGCATTGACAAAACGGGTGCCGGCGCCGGAATCCAGGCCGTCGAAGGCCGGGGTAAGGAAGGCCAGGGCCACGGTTTTGTCCGGGCAGAAGAGATGGCCGTCTTCTATGGTGAAGCCGCCCATGGAAGAGCCGCCTTCCAGGATGGAGTTTAACAGAACCGTTCGCAGATTCAGGGGATCCATGGCCACCATCTGGGTGGCTTCGCCGGTTTCATCGTTCTGGATAATCTGGAAGTTTTCTTCCATTTGCTCGTCGATGGCTTCCCGGGTGAGGGCCTGCTCAAAGCCCGCATACAGGGAAGTATCCATGAAGGAGGGGAGATGCGCCAGCGCAAAGTCCATGGCGTCCAGGGCGGTATCTACGTCCAGGGTGTAGAAGATACCTGCAATGTAGTGGGTTTCCTCGTCCTGCTTTTCCAGCATGCTGCAGAATTCCTCCATGGCTTCTCCCAGCCGGGCAGGTTCCACCGGGTTCAGGGTATCCTTGGACGTAATTTGCAGGAACACTTTATCCTTAAGGCCGATGTCACTGAAAGCCAGCTCGTTGTCCGTAGAGGAGCGGGGGAGCAGCTTCACGATGTTTTCCTCATACTCCAGCTGGAGCCCGTAGTAACCGAACACGAGCGTGGAAGCAAAGAGCAGCAGGTACATGAGCACCTTGTGCTTCCGGAAGAAGTGGTATAGCGGCAGGAATATCCGATGCATACTGGCAAGTTTGTTTAAATCACACAAATATAAAAAATATTCTGCAACAAAACAAAGTCCCCCTTCGGGGGAAGGGCTTTCCCCGTTCGACCCGTCCCCCTCATCCCGGACTTGATCCGGGATCTCCCTCCCGTCATGCCCGGCTCCGACCGGGCATCTCTTTGCGCGAAGGTCCACGTCCTGGACCTTCCGTACACTTTCCGGCCCCAATCTTTGCGCCAAGGTCCACGCTCTGGACCTTCCGTACACTTTCCGGCCCCAATCTTTGCGCGAAGGTCCATCCCCTGGACCTTCAGTACACTTTTCGCCCTCATTCTTTGCGCAAAGGTCCATCCCCTGGACCTTCAGTACACTTTCCGGTCCCATTCTTTGCGCCATGTCTTTCCCTGAAAAAAGTTGACTCGTAAAACACACGAGTCACAATGTTTCAG
>CAMKSQ010000019.1 GCA_946415475.1 uncultured Bacteroidales bacterium | reverse complement strand
CCCTGAGGGAGCGGATTTACAGTCCGCCGCAATTGCCACTATGCGAACCTCCCAGAATAGCTTTACAATATTTCAAAGCTCCTTCGAGCCGATAGAGGGATTCGAACCCACGACCCCGAGATTACAAATCACGTGCTCTGGCCAACTGAGCTATATCGGCGCTCAATGGAATCCTTCATCGCTGAAAGGATTGCAAAGGTAGGGACTTTTTTTGAAACCACCAAACTTTTTCAAAGATTTTTCATCATCTCTGCCAAAAGTTCGTAGATGGATTCTTCGTCCAAGCCGCAGGCGGCCCATTGCGCCTTTTGGGTATCCTGACCGATGAAGCGGTCCGGAATGCCCATACCTTTAATAATAGGAGCGCCCGGCCGGCCGGCGAAGTATTCACTCACCGCACCGAACAAACCACCCTTGAGGGCGCCGTCTTCCACCGTTATGATGGTCTTACAATGGGAGACCTCCTCCATAATGCCGGGATCCAGGGGTTTAAGGAAACGCATGTCGTACACCGACGGTCCTACCCGGAAGTCTGTCTTATAGCGCTTGGCAGCAGCCAGGGCGCGGTTGACCACCGGGCCCAGACCCAGGATGGCCACATCTTTCCCTTCCATCAGTTTTTCTCCCTGCCCTACGGGAACGGCCTTGTACATGGGCTTTCGCCAGGCGATACCCTCCCCTATCCCGCGCGGATAGCGGATGATGAACGGCCCATTCTTGAGGTTGAGCCCCGTGAACATGAGCTGCTTGAGTTCCAGCTCATTGCGGGGTGCGGCCACGATAGCCCCGGGAATGCTGCGGTAGGCGGCCAGGTCGAAGCAGCCGTGGTGCGTAGCGCCATCCTCCCCTACCAGGCCGGCCCGGTCGAAACAGAAGACCACCGGGAGGTTTTGCAGGGCCACGTCGTGTATAATATTATCGTACGCGCGTTGCGAGAAGCTGGAGTAGATGTTGCAGAAAGGTTTCATACCCGCAGCAGCCAGGCCGGCGGCAAATGTGACGGCATGGCCTTCCTCGATGCCCACGTCAAAGAAGCGGTCCGGGAAGGCTGCCTGCAGGCGGTTCATGCCGCAGCCGGTGGCCATGGCGGGGGTGATGCCCACCACTTTGTCGTCCCTGCGGGCCAGGTCCGTGAGGACCTCGCCAAAGACATCCTGGTAGCGGTCGGCCGGATATACCGTTTTGATGCGCTCGCCGGTGGCCGGATCAAAGCGCCCGGGAGCATGCCAGGTAGTAGGGTCCTCCTCCGCCGGGGCATATCCGTATCCTTTGCGGGTGTGAATATGCAGCAGACGCGGTCCGCGCAGGTTTTTCAGGCGTTGCAGCGTATCTATGAGCTGTCCTAAATCGTTCCCGTCGATGGGGCCGAAATAACGGAAACCCAGCGACTCGAAAAGAGCACCGCCACTCCCCCGCACCAGGTTGGATTTGGTGTCGATCACACGCTTCTGTACCCAGTCACGCGTTTTGCCCTCTCCCAGCGAGTTCCAGACGACATTCTTGAGCCTGTTATAAAACGGATGCGTGGTTACCTGCAGCAGGTAGTTGTGCAAGCCACCAATATTATTGTCGATGGAAATATTATTATCGTTCAGGACGATGAGGATGTCCGCCTTGGAAGAGCCGGCGTTGTTCAGGCCTTCCCAGGCCAGGCCACCCGTGAGGGCACCGTCGCCGATGACGGCAATGGCCTTCTCACCGCTACCGGTGAGGCGTGCGGCCTCTGCAAAACCCAGCGCTGCTGAGATGGAAGTGGAAGAATGCCCGGCGCCAAAGGCATCATAGGGGCTTTCGTCCCGCTTGGGGAAGCCGCTGATGCCGTCCCGGGTACGGTTTTTCCGGAAAATTTCCCGCCTGCCGGTAAGGATCTTGTGGGCATAGGCCTGATGGCCTACGTCATAGACGATTTTATCCTTGGGGGTATTGAAGACGGTGTGCAGCGCCACGATGAGCTCCACGGCGCCCAGGCTGCTGCCCAGGTGGCCGGGATTCACGGCGCAGCACTCCACCATGTACTGCCGAACCTCCTCGCACAGCTTTACACGCTGCTCCGGGGACAGTTTTTTCACGTCCTCCGGCGAATTAACGGTATTGAGCAGTTCGTACATGGTCTGCAAAGATACAATTTTATTAGCTGCTAGGCAAATCCAGTTTGAGTTCCGGATGGCGGGCGGCCGTGCGGCGGAAAACCAGTGCTACCACCACGGCGGCAACGCAGAGGCCCACGAACATGAGCTCCACGGAAACGGGGCCGTTGCCCTCCTTGCCCAGGATGACACCTGCCACCCACTTGAAGCTCAGGAGGCCCAGGTTCTGCACCCAGTAAATGAGGGCGAAGGTGGTGCCCAGCACTTTGTCCGGCACAATCTTGGGGACGGACGGCCAGAGGGCCGCCGGCACCAGCGAATAACCGAATCCCAGGAAAACCATGGCCAGATAGCCCCAGAACGGCACTCCGGCGGGAGCGAAGGCCAGCAGCAGGTGGGCGATGAGCGCAAGGACTGCGCCAACGACCATCCAACGGGTTCCTTTGCCGGCTTTGTCTACCAGCATGCCAAATAGCGGAGCAAAAATGACCGTGGAGAACGGCAGCATGGACACCATCCAGCCGGCCGCCTGCGCAGGAATGTCGAAGCGGGGAATGAGGATGGCCCCGGCAAATTTCTTGAAGGCGATGATGCTGCTGTAAAAGAGTACGCAAAGAAGGCCCAGGAGCCAGAAATTCTTGTTTCCCAGCACGCCCAGGACATCCTTGAAGCGGAAGGTGTCCTCGTCATGGCCGGCCTGATCGGCCATCTCAGGAGATTCCCGGTCAAGCCGGGAATGACGGTCTGCCCGGGCATCCAGGGCCACGAAGACAGCCCATAGGAGGAGACCCAGGGCCATCAGGCCCATGCCCACCAGGGCCGGGCGGGCGGTTTCCGCGAGGGTATATACGTGACCGGCCTGCTCCTTCACCAGCATGGGCGAGAGCACCAGGGCGAAAGCGGTGCCCAGACGGGCGATGGCCAGCTGGAGGCCCATGGCGAGTGCCATCGGCCCGCCTTTGAACCATTTGGCGATGCTGCGCGTGACGGCCGTGCCGGCAATTTCACTGCCCAGGCCGAAGAACATGACGCCCACGTAGGCCGCCTGGAGGGACCAGGAAGCGCCGCTGAGCAGGGCCCAGAGCACCAGGCCCGCACCGGCTGCCATCATACCCACGAACACGGAGCCGCTCACGCGGACGCCCCATTTGTCCAGGAGGATGCCGCCTATTACCAGGCCACCGAACACGCACAGTACGCTGTAACCGCTGGCATAAAGGCCATATCCGGCCGCATCCCAGCCCAGCTGCGTCAATGAAGCATTCTCGAACAGGTAGGATATGCTGGAGAACATATCGTCAAAGTAGTACGATGCGAACATCGGCACTACCAAACAGGCCAGCGCTATCCAAGCCGCTGACCTGTAAAAGCCTTTCTTAGAGGTACTTGCCATTATTCAGCCGTAATGTTGGGAAGCTCCAGGCCCAGGCCTTTCTTCTTGTCCACCACTTTGAGGATGAGGCCCAGGATGAGGGCGGCAAGGCCCAGGCAGGCCAGCATTACCAGCGGGGCGGTGTAGTTGAAGGCGGTGGGATCCGTTACGCCCGGGTTGGTTTTGTCCAGGACCTTGCCAATCAGGAGCGGGAACAGCCACAGGCCAATGTTCTGGATCCAGAAAATGAGCGCATAGGCGCTGCCGATCACCTTGGCGTCCACCAGCTTGGGAACGGACGGCCACAGGGCGGCGGGAACCAGCGAGAAGCTGGCACCCAGCACCAGGATGGTCACATAGGCCACGATGACACCGCCCAGGTCGTTGCCCTTGAAGGCGGGCAGTACGAAGGCAAAGGTCAGGTGGCAGGCGATCAGGAGGATGGAGCCCAGCACCAGCATAGAGGCGCCCTTACCCTTGTGATCCAGATAGTTGCCCAGGATGGGGGTAATAAGCACGGCCAGCAGCGGGAACACGGCGAAGATGGACTCCGCGCTCTGCCGCATATAACCCATATAGCAGTATACGATGAGGGCGATTACGGAGACGCACAGCAGCATGTACTGGTTGCTCTTTTTCTTCTGGAAGTTGCTGGCAAAACCGGCTGCGGCCACCAGCAGCATGATGAAGTACTGGATAAGGGTTACGTTGGACCCGGCCCAGAAGGACCCGGCCTCCGGCAGCGTAAGGGAGAGGTTGCACTGCAGCATGTTCACCGCATACTTCTGGAAGGGGAAGATGGCGGAATAGTACAGCACGCACAGCAGGGCCACAATCCAGAAGCCGCCGTCGGAGAGGATTTTGCCGATGTCGGACACCTTGAAAGGATCGTCCTTCTCTTCCTCCTCACCGGTTTGCTCGTCCAGCTTTTTGTCCATGAAGAAGTACACGATGGTCATAATAAGGGCGATGCACAGGAGCACCACGCCAAAGGCAACGCTGCGGGAGACATCCACCTTGCCGCCCAGCTTGGCGAAGAAGGGACTGAAAATCATGCAGGTAGCCACGCCCAGACGGGCCAGGGCCATCTCGGAGCCCATCGCCAGGGCCATCTCACGGCCCTTGAACCACTTCACGATACCGCGGCTCACCGTAATGCCGGCCATCTCGCAGCCGCAGCCGAAGATCATAAAGCCGCAGGCAGCCAGTTTGGCCGATGCAGGCATTCCCCGGTAGAAGGGAGAAACTCCCAGCTCGTCAAAACCCGGTATATAATTAAGGTTATTGGTAAACCAGGCTTCCAGGCCGCTGCCCATGAAGGATTCGGAAACGGCGTACCACTTGATGCAGGCGCCCACCAGCATGACGGCGGCGGACAGCACGGCGGTGAAACGCACGCCCATCTTGTCCAGGATAATGCCGGCAAAGATGAGGAAGAACACGAATACGTTCAGGAATACTTCCGAGCCCTGCATGGTACCAAACGCGGTAGAATCCCAGCCGCGGGTCTCCTGCATCAGGTCCTTGATGGGAGACAGGATATCCATGAAGATGTAACTGCAGAACATTGCCAGGGCCAGGAGCAGGAGGGCTGTCCAGCGGGCCACCGGGTTGTCGTTTAGGAATTTGTACACTTTTTCTGCCATGTCGTTTTATTTTAGCTCGTAAATATACGTATTTTTTTAGTTTTTTACGCACCATTGAATGGCGGCGCGAAGATTCTCCCGGGCTACGGAGGGGGTCAGGGCTTCGCTCAAGGGGATGTCTCGCGAGGAAACTTCGATGAGTTCAGCGAAACCGGCGGCTTGCAGGGCGGGAACGTCATCGATGCGGCCGGAGACCAGGGCTACAGGCACGTTATCGACACACTGCAGAACACCCAACGGCACTTTCCCCTGCAGGGTCTGACGGTCCGAGCGACCTTCGCCGGTGATGACGAGCGTGGCTCCGGAGAGGGCTTGGTCAAAGTG
The DNA here is from genome assembly GCA_946415475.1 of uncultured Bacteroidales bacterium. GTDB lineage: Bacteria > Bacteroidota > Bacteroidia > Bacteroidales > UBA932 > Cryptobacteroides. The sequence continues at coordinate 25,785 of CAMKSQ010000019.1, read as the reverse complement.
GCATAGGTCCAATATACGCTGGATGCCGGGATACACGGCGGGCCGGGCGTAGGCCATAAAGGCAGCCCCCAGGCCTCCTGCGGCGCCTGCTCCGGGCATCTCCCCTACCTCCACGCCGGTCTCGGCCTGCATCTGTTCCGCCCAGGAAAGCATGTCGGCCTCCAGGACTTCTACATCGACCGGCGTGGCCCCTTTTTGCGGGCCAAAGAGACGAATGGCACCCGTGGGACCGGTCAGGGGAACCAGTACATCGCAGAGGAGTTCCACCTCCGCCTCCTGCAGCAGTTCCCGTACGCCGGGGACGGACAGCATGCCGCGGCCGCCGTCGCAGGTCACCGTACCGCCCAGGCCCACGATAAAACGACGACAGCCCCGTTCCCATGCGGCCAGGAGGAGTTCGCCCACGCCGCGAGTATCGGCTTTGAAAGGATTGCGCTCCTGCGGCCTAACCAGGTGGATGCCACAGGCCTGCGCCACTTCGATGATGGCGGTTGTGCCGACTATACCATATTCTGCATGGACTTGTCGGCCCAGCGGATCATGGACCGTGGCCTGGGTAATGGTAGCGTCTAACACGCCTGCAAGCACTTCCAGCGTGCCCTCGCCGCCATCGGCCAGGGGAATTTGTACCACTTCCGCCGAGGGGAAAAGCGCCTGCACGGCATCCCCCATCACCTGTGCGACCTCGGATGCGGTCAGGCACTCCTTGTACGAATCTGGTGCTACTATTATCTTCATTTTTACAAAATTACCCAAAATGTTAGTAGCTTTGCACAAAAATTGCAAAAAAATTTGGCGGTTTAAGAATAAGCCCCTATCTTTGCAGTGTAATAGCATACTAATACAGCAGAAATGGCGCTCATCGAACTCAGCGATATCAACAAAACCTACAACAACGGACAGCCCCTGCATGTCCTGAAGGGCATCGACCTGCACATTGAGCGGGGGGAATTCATTTCCATCATGGGCGCTTCCGGCTCCGGAAAAAGTACCCTCCTCAATATCCTGGGCATCCTGGATAACTACGACACGGGCACCTATATGCTGGACGGCAAACTCATCAAGAACCTGAGCGAGAAACAGGCGGCGGACTACCGCAACCGCATGATCGGATTCATCTTCCAGAGCTTCAACCTCATCGGCTTCAAAACGGCCGTGGAGAACGTTGAGCTGCCACTCTACTACCAGGGCATCCCCCGCAAAAAGCGCCACGAGATGGCCATGGAGTACCTGGACAAGATGGGCCTCACCCCCTGGGCCCACCACTTCCCCAACGAGATGTCCGGTGGCCAGAAGCAACGTGTGGCCATTGCCCGCGCCCTCATTACCCAGCCGCAGATTATCCTAGCCGATGAACCCACCGGCGCCCTGGATTCCAAAACCAGCGTAGAAGTAATGCAGCTCCTCAAGCAGCTGAACAAGGAGGACGGCATTACCATTATAGTGGTCACGCACGAAGGCGGCGTGGCCAACGAGACCGACAAGATTATCCACATCAAGGACGGGCTTATTGGCAAGATTGAAGAGAACACCAAACATGAAGCCTGGCAAGGCTCGGCAATGAAATAATGCGCGAACTTTTTCACGAAATAGGCAGTTCCCTGCGGCAGAACAAGCTCCGTACGGCCCTTACGGGCTTTGCGGTGAGCTGGGGAATTTTCCTTCTGATTACGCTGCTGGGTGCCGGCAACGGCATCATGAATTCCTTCAGCGGGAACGTGGAGCAGTACGTGAGCCAGAGCATTACCGTTGAAGGCTGGCGCACCTCAAAGCCCTATGCCGGTTACAAGGAAAACCGTCGTATTCAGCTGGATACCAAAGACTTGGACTATACCAAAGGAAAAGACTGGGAAGGGAGCATCCAAAACGTCATCACTTCCACCAATGGCACAAGCGTCGTGCTCTCGCTGGGCAGTTACACCGTGGATGGCTGGATGGAAGGCAAAATGCCCCAGCACCTGGAACAGGAAAAGCTGCAAATGGCCGCGGGCCGATACATCAACCAGGGAGACATGGATGCCTCCCGCAAAGTAATGGTAGTGAGCATGGCGCAGGCTAAGGAGCTGAGTCCCAGGGATCCGGAAGCCCTTATCGGAGAATGGGTGAGCGCCGGGAAGATTGCCTTCCGCGTTGTGGGCATCTATCACACCGACGAGCAAAGCTGGCGCCGGAGCTGCCCCATCCCCTACACTACCTACAAACACATCTACGACCCCACCGACAAAGTGGAATCCATCACCTTCAACGTAGATGGTCCGAGGACCCTTCAGGAGCACGAAGTCTTCCAGGAGGAATATACCGGCGCCATCAAACGCCGCCACAGCATTGCCCCGGACGACAAGCGGGGCATCTGGGTGACGAACGGCTATACAGATAACCTAGAAATGTCCAACGCCCGCCGCATCCTCCAGATCGCCATGTGGATTCTGGGCCTGCTCACCCTCACAAGCGGTATTGTGGGCGTCTCCAACATCATGCTTATCACCGTGAAGGAGCGCACGCACGAGTTCGGCATCCGCAAATCCATTGGTGCCAAACCCGGTGACATCCTTAAGCTGATTATTGCGGAAAGCGTGAGCATCACCGCCCTCTTTGGTTACGTGGGCATGTTCCTGGGCATGATGGCGTGCGAGATTCTGGACAAGACGGTGGGCCAGAAAGGCGTGAATATCGGCATTGACGAAATTAAAATGATGGTCAATCCGTCCGTGGGCCTGGATGTGGCACTGGAAGCCACCCTGCTGCTTGTTTTGGCCGGTACCCTGGCCGGGATTATTCCCGCCTGGAAAGCGGCCCGTGTAAAACCCATTGAAGCCCTGCGTGCCGAATGAAATGGTTTGATACAGATACCTTCCGGGAAATTCTGGACAGCATCCTGCGCAACCGCAGCAGAAGCCTGCTTACCGGTTTTGGCGTGTTCTGGGGCATCTTTATGCTCATGCTGCTGATTGGCGGCGGGCAGGGCCTGAGGCACTTCCTCGAGAACCAGTTCGACGGCTTTGCGCATAACACCTGTATTGTCTTTACCAACAGCACCAGCAAGCCCTACAAAGGCTTCAAGAAAGGCCGCTACTGGGACATGACCTATGCCGACGTAGACCGCCTCAAGAACCTGATACCGGAGTTGGAAACCGTCACCCCGTCCACAATCCTGCGGGGCAAAAGCGTCGCCCGCGGGGAAACCGTATCGTCATCGGCCGTCGTGAAAGGCCAGCGGGCGGACTATGCCCGCATTGAGGAGCCGGAGCTCATGTACGGGCGTTACCTGAACGACGCCGACATTGCCCAGGAGCGCAAAGTGTGCGTCATTGGCAAGAAAGTGTACAACGAACTGTTCCCGGAGGGAGGCGATCCCTGCGGACAGCGCATCAAGCTGGACGGGACCTATTACAGCGTGGTGGGCGTAGACTGTCTCGATGGCAGAGGTCTTAACGTCAACGGCACGGCGGCGGAGGCGGTGACCATCCCCATCAGCACAGCCCGGAAGGCCTACAACTTGGGCAATACCGTACCCATGATTTGCTTCACCGCCAAGGAAGGGATTGTAATGAGCGACATCATCCCGCGCGTGCGGGAAGTACTTGCCCGGGCGCATTACATCCACCCGGAGGACGAACAAGCCATGTTCCTTCTGAATACGCAGCTGATTTTCGGGATTATCGACAACCTGTTCAAGGGCGTGAATTTCCTCATCTGGCTCATCGGCCTGGGAACGCTCCTGGCCGGCGTGATTGGCGTATCCAACATTATGATGGTGAGCGTGAAGGAACGCACCACGGAGATTGGCATCCGGCGGGCCATTGGTGCTACGCCGCGGCAAATCCTGGGGCAGATTATTGCGGAGAGCACCGTGCTCACGCTGGTGGCCGGCATGGGCGGCATTGTGTTCAGCGTGCTCATCCTGCACGTGGTAGAGCTGGCGATGACCACCGACGGCGTCCTAAAAGCGCCGTTCCAAGTACCCTTTGGTGTAGCGGTGATAGCAGCGTTGCTGCTCACTGTCCTGGGCGTAGTGGCCGGCCTGATGCCCGCCTCCCGCGCCATGCAAATCAAACCCGTAGATGCTATGCGAGATGAATAAAAAATAAAACGCAATATGAAAAAATTCGGTAAAATTATGCTTATCGCACTGATTGTGATGCTGTTTGTAGGCACCTTCGGCTACCTGTTCAAGCGCTCCCAGCCCAAGGAAATCCATTATCAGGAGCTCTCCCCCACCATGGGCAATATTTCCAAGAGCACCGTGGTGACGGGCAAAATCCAGCCCCGGGACGAGGTAAACGTGAAACCGCAAATCAGCGGCATTGTGGCCGAGATTTACAAGGAGGCCGGCCAAACCGTGCAGCAGAACGAGGTCATTGCCAAGCTCAAGGTAATTCCGGACATGAACCAGCTGGCCAGCGCCCAAAGCCGCGTGCGCCTGAGCGAGGTGAACCTGGAGCAGGCCCAGACCAATTACGACCGCGAAAAAGCCCTTTACGACAAGAACTTAGTGAGCGCAGACGAGTACGAAAAGATTCGCCAGTCGCTCAAGCAGACGAAGGAAGAGCACGCCATTGCCCAGGAAGCGCTGGAGATTATCCGCGACGGCGTGTCATCGTCCAACAAAACCGGGAGCACCACCCTCATCCGCTCCACCATATCGGGCCTCATCCTGAACGTACCGGTGAAGGTGGGCAACTCCGTGATTAACTCCAACACCTTCAACGACGGCACCACCATTGCCACGGTGGCCAACATGAACGACCTCATCTTCGACGGCAATATTGACGAGACGGAAGTGGGCCGCCTGCACCTGGGCCTGCCGGTGCGCATTTCCGTGGGGGCCCTGCAGGACCTGACCTTTGAGGCGGCGTTGGAATACATCGCCCCTAAAGCCACGGAGAACAACGGCACCAACCTCTTTGAGATCAAGGCGTCCGTGAAAGTCCCTGCCGATGTCACCATCCGCAGCGGCTACAGCGCCAATGCAGAAATTGTGCTCCAGGAGGTTAATGACGTAATCACCCTGCCGGAAAGCGCCATCCAGTACGAGGGCGAGCAAACCTTCGTGTACGTGAAAAACGGCGAGGAATACGAGCGCCGGGAGGTGGAAACAGGCCTCTCCGACGGTGTAAACATTGAAATCAAGCACGGCCTGGCCCTGGACGATGTGGTCCGTGGTCCGCAAATCATCACTAACAAGTAAGCCATGAAAATCTTGCTTCTTACCCTGGCCCTGCTTGCGCAGGCACCGACGGATTCCATTCCGGACCTCTCGCACCCCTGGACGCTGAAGGAGTGCACGGACTGGGCGCTGGAACACAACCTTACCATCGCCTCGCAAACCATTACCCGGGAGAAGAGCGCCGTAGACAGGAACACGGCCGAATGGTCCTGGGTGCCCAATGCAAACGGCTCGGTGAGCCAGAACTGGAACTTCGGGCGCGGTATTGGCGGGAACAACACCTACGAGCGTGGCAACACCGCCAACACCAGTTTCAGCCTGAGCAGCAGCATGCCGCTATTCGACGGCCTGGCCACGCCCCGTCGCATCCAGCTGGCCCGCCTGAACCTGGAGGCCGCCACCAAGGACTTGGAGAAGGCCCGGGACGACATCCGCGTATCCGTAGCCAAGGCCTACGTGCAGGTGCTCTATAACTATGAAATAGAGGGCGTTGCCCGTCGGCAGCTGCAAATTGACTCCCTGCAGGTGGAACGCCTGCAAGGCCGGTTCGAGAACGGGAAAGCATCGGCAGCGGACGTAGCGCAGCAAAAGGCGTCGCAGGCCTCCAGCCACCTCACCTGGGTGCAGGCGCAGAACAATGTCCGCAGCTCCCTGCTGGATCTGGCGCAGCTGCTGGACCTCCACGTGTGGGAGGGTTTCCACATTGAACGGCCGGCCGTGGAGCTGGAGCAGGTGCTGCTGAGCAATCCGGACGACATTTTTGCTGATGCCGTGGGCATCCGGCCGGCTATCCGGGCCGAGGAACTGAGGCTGGAGGGCACCTTCCGCTCCATCCAGGTGGCCCACGCACAGCACCTTCCCTCACTTTCTTTATCGGCAGGCCTGGGGACCAATTATTACAGTTCGTTTGCTACCACGCAGGGATTCTGGAACCAGCTGAGCAACAACTTCAGCCAGTACGTGGGACTTACGCTCAACATTCCTATTTTCACGCGCTTCAGTGCCCGGAACCAGCTGCGCACGGCCCGACTGAACCGGGTGAACCAGCAAATCCAGCTTCAGCGGGTAAAGAACAACCTGTACAAAGAGATTGTCCAGGCATGGAACGGCGCCGTGGCCGCGCAGGCCAAGTGGGAAAGCGCCCAGAAAGCCCAGGAGGCCGCGCAGGCAGCCTTTGAGCTGCAGGAAGCCAAGTATGAGAACGGGAAGGCTACGTTCACCGAATTCAACGAAGCCCGCAACCGTCTGGTAAAAAGCCAGTCCGACGCCGCCCAGGCCACCTACGAGTACCTGTTCCAGACCCACCTGGTAGAGTTCTACCGTGGCGGGGAACTTACGCTGTAAAATTATTGCTATCTTTGCGAAAATTTACGCACCATGATTCCTGAAAGCACCATCGACCAGGCCCTGAAGGACCTTTTTGGCAAAATTGAGTTTCAGGCAGAACCTGCCGGGCTGTATGACCCGCTCCGCTACATGATTGCCATTGGCGGCAAGCGCATCCGTCCGCGCCTGTGCCTGCTCACCTATAGCTTTTTTGCCGACACCCTTACGCCGCAGATTCTGGAACCTGCGGCCGGCCTGGAGGTGTTCCATACCTTCACCCTCATCCACGACGATATCATGGACCGCAGCCCCCTTCGTCGCGGACACGAGACCGTATGGAAAAAATGGAACGAGGACACGGCTATCCTCAGTGGTGACGTGATGTGTATCGATGCCTACAAACGCATTGCCAAGGCCCCTGCGGCCGTTTTACCGGAGGCGCTGGAACTGTTCTCCCGCACGGCCTCCCAGGTGTGCGACGGTCAGCAGATGGACATGGATTTTGAGACGCGCAGCGACGTCTCCATGAAGGAATACATGCAGATGATCGGCCTCAAAACCGGCGTTCTCATTGCCTGCGCGTCCCAGCTGGGCGCCCTCATTGGCGGAGCGGATTTACCCAGCCAGGAATGCCTGTATGACTACGGTTACTATTTGGGCCTGGCGTTCCAGGTGGCCGATGATTACCTGGATGCCTACGGAAACGAAAAAGTGTTTGGCAAGCCCATTGGCGGGGACATCCTCAATTGCAAGAAGTCCTGGCTCACCTTAAAGGCCCTGGAACTGGGTGCCGATGGCCTGGAAGAGGCCCTGAACGCCCCTGCGGTAACCCCGGAGGAAAAGGCTGCCAAAATTGCCCGCGTAAAGGCCATCTATGATAGCGTAGGGGTGGCCGATGCCGCCAAGAAGGCCATTGCAGACCTGAGCACCCGGGCGGTCTTCAAGGGCACGGACGCCGGTATTCCGCCCTACGCCCATGACGCCCTCAAAACCTTTGCCCATGCCCTGGTGGGCCGCAGTTTCTAATCTGCCAGCATTTTTTTTACGAACTCCTTTGGCGTGATTACGGTCATGGGGATGTAAGGGTCGTTCAATTGCTGCAGTGCTTTATCCCGCGTGATGAAATAGTCGCAGACGCTGTTGTACGCGCTTGCATACTGCATGTCATCTTCAAAATCCCCGGAATCGTGTGCAAGGGCCCACGCAAGATCTATCCAGTCTATTGCGCTGATTTTCACGATGGTGCGCATTTTTCTGATGGCTTCCCGGAAGGCTTCTATGTTTGCGCCTTGTTTCCGGCAGGTATAGGCTGCGTCAATGATGCTTTGTGTACTGACTTGTGCTTCTATTGCGCCGGATTGTGCTGCGGATACAATTTGTTGTGCCGCTTCTTTTCCGGGACGACCTTCCAGTAGGAGATCGATTAGGACATTGGTGTCCAATGCAACTCTCACTTTCATTTTACACTCCTCCCTTTTCTAAAATATACGCCAGCTTGGGATCTGCCTCCAACTCTTCCTGGGTGGGGGCTGTGATGACGCCGCTGAGGGACTTGACAAAGTCTGATACCTTGAACTCATTAGGGAGTTTGGGGATGCTGGGTTGGGCGATAATGGTCAACTGTTGCTCTACATAGGCATTGAGAGAAAGGTTCTCCCTCTTCGCATTGTGCTTGAGCTGTACTAAAAGCTGTGGCGGTACGCGCAGTATCATTTGTGTTTTTGCAATCGTTTTCATATTTGCTATCATTTTTGCAAATATAATCACTTTTTCATTTCCGTGCAATTTATTTGACGGGAATGTCCGTGACCCTTCCTCGTTCGGGGATGGGGGCATCTGCAACATTTCGTGGTAAATATTTGGAATGAAAAAATATTATTCGTAAAATTGCCGTTAAGTAAAATAAAACACAAGTTTTTGATATTATTTTATAACTAAAAATTTGTAGGCTATGACTAATAACAATGACAATCTGTTCGAAATCAGGAAATCTCCTGAAAGTATCATTACCGCTCAGGCGCTGAACCTCGATGACTATGTGCAGAGAATAATAGATGATAGAGATGTAAATTTTTGTACAACATCGAATAAGTAATAAGTATTATTTATATAGTCAGGAACAACGAATTCTATATCTGAAGAAGGAATAGCGAAGATTAACACCATATCTAAATTGGTGTTAAGGAAAAGAGGCGATTCGGCGGTAGAGTTTTACAATGCCGCGGGTCGTCTCTATGTGCTTCATTTTATTGAGGTGGCCCAGATGGGCAGTCATCGCGTGCTCTACTTTCTGCTCAGGCTTATCGACGGGAAGCGTGGCGGAGCGCCTGACAAGGAAGTGGGGCGAATGATTGTGTCGGTGATTACGCAATATCTGGAAGAACATCCTGACGACCTGGTTTGCTATTGCCATTCCGACAATCCGCTGACGAACGCGATTGACAGGATATTTCACCTGTGGGCACGCTCTAACACAGATCTTATTGACGGCAGAGTGACCACTTTCGACGGTGCCGGGCATAATGCCGAGGGACTCGGCCTGCATTTTATGGTGATACACCATCTGACATGTAAGGACATCGCTGAATTGAAGGCCTACATTCTGGAAAACAGCGATGCGTTTGCCACCAGTGTCAGAGAACAGATCATTCTTCTTCATCGCATTGAAGAAAAAATGCACGAATCCGACGATGCGGTATGTTAAGCTACATAACGACAGGCTACAAGGACTGAAGGGCGAACAGGTGCCTGATGGTGTGAAGGTTTGTCTGGTGTTAGGTGCCAAACTGCGTCCCGACAACTCGCTGTCGCCTATCCTGCAGCTACGGGTGAGGCTGGTGAGTGTTCTTGCCAATGCCCATCCCGACTGGCTGTTCTACATATCCGGTTGTCGTGCCGACACTTCCGTCCTTTACCGCACGCTGGTAGAGGAATACCATATCGCCGAAGAGCGCTTTGTGCTGGATTTCTGTGGCTATAACACCTTTCGCTCGTTATGGAACATGGATCAGTATTTCCATCAAACCCGATTCTACATCCTGACCAGCAGCTTCCATATCGCCCGTGCGGTGCGCATTGCGGGGTGGCTGGGTTATGATGCCTGGGGCATTGACATCAGCGACTATGAAAAGGTGAAGGCCAATCCCTACTACTGGCGCGAACAACTGGCTGCGCTGCGCTCACTGTGGCTGGTGTTCTGCGTCAAGACGCCCCTCAGTCGTGTCGCAAGAAATTTTTATTCGAAAAGACAGCTCCGCCGCGTGCGACGAGGCGAGCAGCAGGTTGACGCGCAAAACGAGCAGATCCTGCAGCGTGCAATGGAAAATGTGGACAGGTCAATACCGCAGACCGAATACTTCTTCCGCCAACTGATGGAGGGCGGCATTCCTACCCCCCTGACACAGTCTCTGGAGGAAGAGCATCTGATAGTGAGCCTGAGTCATGTGGACTGTACCACCGTGATAGAGGATGTGCTGTCACTGGCGTTATGTTACAGAGACGGGCGAACCACACTGGATGACTTAAAGGACTACTACCGGCGGATGCACTATCGGGACGGCGTCATCTCGTTTGCCACCCGCAACCATTACTTCACCTGGATCATGCAGTCGGCCATCAAAGAGGGCTTTGTGGAACGGGTCAGTCCCGATGAACCCTCCTTTCCATTTACGGGGATAATGGACCTGCAGCCAAGTTATATGACCCGGAACAAGCATCTGTTCCACCCTCAGATGGATGACGAAGAAAACTACAAGGCCATCGCCCTGCGCCAGCAGCAACGCGTGCGCTTTACCTATATCCCCCGTGAGCTGCTGAACATGCCACAGGATTCGGATCTGGGTGTGATTCACGACGGCGACATCCTGGCGGTGGTGTGTAATCAGCATACCTGGGCAAGAGGCGTAGAGGTCAAGCACCTGCTGATAGCCAAATGGATAGACGGCGGACTGCACTTCTATCATGCCAGCGAAAAGGGATTAGGGCTTTCAGACATGGATGCCTACACTTATATGAAAGATAAATTCACGATGATGGGCGTAACGGTTTATAGATTGAAAGATTATGATTCAGCGAAATGACTATGTGTTGAAAAACATGTTCGGGTCGTTCTTCCTGGCGACCGTCATGTCCGCGCTGATGAGACAGTTGGGCGGGTTCACCGATTCCATCGTGGTGACGCATTTGGTGTCGCCCGATGCCCTGTCGGTTGTCCGTATCTGGCAGCCCGTTGCGAGTTGCATGTTCATCATCATCGGCATAATGAGTGCCGGCGCCAGTTTTCTGAGCGCACGGGGTATCGGTGCCCAGAACTACGACAAGGTGAACCGGGTGTTCAACAATCACCTGTACTATGTCCTCTTCTCCACCCTGCTGGTCATAGCTCTTGTATTGCCTTTCCTCGACGTGTTGGCAGGCCTCATAACAACCGACGAGCGGTTGCTGCCCATGCTGAAGCCCTACATCCATGCCGACATGTTCGCTATCTTCATAGCGTCCGTCTGTGGCGTACCTATCTCATACGTCATCACCAATGGCAGTCCAACCCTCATCACCCGACGCATCATCATCTCACAGGTACTCAATGTCGGGTTCGACCTGCTGCTCTGCGGTGTGTTCGACATGGGTATGGCCGGAGCATCGCTTGCATCGGGCCTTAGTAACCTGCTCGCCTTCACCTCATTGGTGGGCTACATGCGCAAGAACAGTAAAATATTCCGTCTCAGGCGCCCGGAGAAGATATGCAGCATCCAGATGTATCGTGAATGCTTTTCCATCGGCCTGCCCATGCTGATATCGGCCTTGTTGGCTCCGGCCATAGCCTTCACCATGAACTCGCTGGTTATCGGGAAACTCGGTGCCGATGCCATGTATTTCTTTACCATTTATTTTCAGATCAATGGCATCTGTATGCTGGCATTGTCCGGCTCCAATACGGCCATCACGAATATCGGCGGCATTCTGCTAGGCGAAGAAGACTACGACAGTTTCCGACTACTCACGCGACGCATCTTCCGAATACTGATACTGGTAATGGTGGCGGTGAGCCTGCTGATCTTCCTCTTCCCCGCCCTGCTTGCAAGAATCTATGGCGCCGACGACAACCTGATCGCGCAGTGCTATACGCCGTTCCGCCTGATGAGCCTCGCCTTCCTGCCCAATGCCATTTCCGAGACATTAAGCGTGCTTTACTTCGTGCAGGGACATCAGAAGCTCTGCCGGTGGATAGAGATTGTAACCAATTTGGGAAGCATCGGCATTATTGTCATTTTGGCGCTCTACAGCCCCGAACTTATCTGGTACATCCTGCCCGTCACTGCCTGGCTCCTGCTGCTGGTGATGGTTGCCATGGCCTATGTAGTACACCGCAAGAATCCGCTTTTTGCGTGGCCGACGCTGGAGAATACGGTGCCGTCGAACCCGGCCGTCACGTTCTCCGTACCTTATACCAAAGAGGGTGTCGAGGCATTCCTGACGCAGGTTCATCCCTTTGTAGAAGCATGCGAGCTTCCTGACGGTTTTGCCGTGGACATTGCGCTGGAGGAACTACTCTATGAGATTGTGGAGACGCATGAACCGCTTTCCTCCAAGGAGAAGGAAACCTTCGATGTGCGTATCATCGACAAGGAAAAAGAACTCATGGTGGTTGTCAAGAGCAAAGGCCCTCTGAGAAATCCAATTTATAAATATACGGACGAGGAGTTAGCGGATATCGATGAGAACAATCTGCGACGGGCCATCTTGTCGCGCGTGTGCAAGAATATCAACCACAAGTACATGAATGGTATTAATTGCATCTATCTGAATTATAGCCGAACCGTGGCATGACCTTTATCCGGCCCCTATACACCTGTGGTGCCTTTAACCGCCAGGCACAGAGAGCTGTGATGTACAATACGGCGCACGGCACTTGCTACACTTTCGAGGGGGTATCGGCCCTCCTGGTCAATGAGATGCTGGCAGGAAAGAGAGAATGCCCGATTGACACGGGGCATATCGCTTCTGTGACAGGTGCCACGGAAGAACAGGTCACCGCGTTCTGTCAAGCGTCGCTGATGCCTATCGGACTCGTTCACGACCATGTGTGGAGTGACGAGGAGTGGCGGCAGTACCGAAAGGATAATCCGCCCTGCATAGCGGCAGAGGGCTATAGGCCTTTGGACGATTATAAGGACTCCTTACCTGAGGAACTTCAGGTATCTCTTACTTTTGAACTTACCTATGCCTGTTGCGAGCGTTGTCTGCACTGTTATAACGAAGGCGCCGCCCGCAGCGACCTGCAAGAAGAGCACCGCCTGCAGCCCAATATGCTGCAGCTGGCCGATTACAAGCGTATCATCGATGAAGCCGTAGCATTAGGAATACCCGAGGTGACCGTCACGGGCGGCGATCCGTTCAGTTATCCCCACTGCTGGGACATCCTTGCATATATGCACGAGCGCAATCTGGCCGTGAACCTGTATACCAACGCCCAGGCGCTCAACAATAGCGAAAAGATAAGACGCCTCGCCCGGATGGGCCTCAGGCAGGTAAGCGTTTCCATCTACAGCACCGATGCGGAGGTCCATGACCAGATAACACGCAGGCGCGGCTCGTGGGAGCAGTCGATGAAGGCGCTGAGGGAGCTGGCAGCATGGCCTGTACCCCTGAATATCAAAACACCCGTGTTCCGTCTGAACACCCGGACCTATTATGGAGTGCGCGAAATAGCCCGCCAACTCAGTGCAGAGAATGAGGTCTCGTGCCTGCTGATACCCGGTGCCGACGGCGATATATCTTTGATTGAACATTTGCAGACACGTCCTGAAGCGCTGCGTATCATCTTGACGGACCCACTTGTGAAAAATCACGTACCGGCCAATGGAAAAGCCCAAGGCTACACGTTTGGCAGGAGGCGTGGGTTCCCCTGCTCTGCCAATGGCAGGATTATCGTCTCACCCGGTGGAATAGTCAGTGCGTGCAGCAATATCCCCCTCACCTTTGGCGATGTCCATCATTTGTCGCTCAGGGAGGCCATCATGAGCCCACAGCGCCTGCAGATGCTGCAGGCCGATCAGAAGCAGGCGTTTCCCGTCTGCGGCCAGCACGACTATTGCCGGTATTGCCGCGTACCCTGTTATGCCGGTGAGCCGCTGGAAAAGCACGCCGACGGCACGTTCGTGCTCAGAGAGATACAGGGCGACGCTTGCCTGACAGCCCAGATAAGCATGGAACTATGCCGGCAAATGGAACAGGGATTGGACCCGCTTGACGGCAAGGGCATCCAGGAATGCCTGGATGCCCTGCCTGTAGAAGAAGTGCCTGTATTCCGTAAGAAGATGGCCTGAATTCCGCAGCCCGTTAGTCCTCTTTTCAATCACAGCTGAAACACCACGGAGGAGTTGGCGCCCAGTTTAAGACTGCGTCCGGCAACGCTGGCCGTTCCCAGAAGGGCAATGGGCTTGGAGAGATCATCGGACAGCGTGACCGATTTGGCAGAAGGGGCCACATTGTGGATGACCAGCAGCTTTTGACCGCTGGAGGAAGTCATATACCAAGCGGCAATGGTGTTGGCTCCGGCCAGGTTGACGCTGGTCATGGTACCACTGGCCAGTGCTTCATAGGTGTTACGCAGACGGCTCCAGGTCTTGTATACGTTCAGGACAGATTCGGCATTATCCTTTTGGGCCTCCACGGATATACTGGCCGTGAGCATACTCTCGTCCACTTTGTTCTCCACACCCTTCTTGGCGCATTCTGTCTTGGCCTTGTCCCATAGCATGGGGGTACGGACATATTCATCACCTCCATCCTTGGTGCCGTAATAGCCCAGTTCTTCACCCTGATAGATGAAGGGCTTGCCGGGACCGGACAGGAGGATGGCACCCGCCTGCTTGATAAGGGCCGTTTTCTTATTCACGTTGGAAGCGAAGCGGTTCTGGTCGTGGTTACTGAGGAAGAAAGAAGTGGTGGCATCGGAACGCTGTGCCGTGTGGTCACTGACATAACCGGCTACCGCAGATACGAAGCCCGATGCATTGGTGCCGTTGAGCATGTCACTCACCTTGTAACCATAGTCAAACTCAAAGCAGGAAGTGAGCCCTTTGTAATAGGTCTTTTCGATATTGTGACCATCCCAGGCTTCGGCCACCATAAAGATGTCCGTGGTCTGTCCCAAGGACTTACCGGCAGCCTTGTAGGTAGCATTGCAGTGGTCGTACCACTTGCCCAGCAGCGTAATATTGGAGGTATTGTTGTACGAGTTGATACCGCCGCAGATGTGCTTCACGGCATCCAGGCGCAGACCATCCACTCCCATGTTGATCCATTTGTCGGCTGATGCGGCCAGATCCTGGAAGCAGGGGTTGTTCTGGGCCTCGTTCACGTTGCCATAGTTGAGGTCGGGCATCCAGTCGCTGAAGCAACCCATGTAATAGAGGGTCTGGGTAGAAACGTTGGACAATACGATCTTATATCGGCCCGAACCGGTAAAAAAGATATCTGCTCCGTCAGCCACTAGCTGGTAAGGCGTTCCTTCAACGGGGCTGGTGCCAGAGACTGCGCCGAACTTGGAATTCCAGTTGTCCTCCGGCCGCACCAGCATGCCATATTTTCCATTCATTTCCACTACGGCATAATAGGAACCGTCCCCGTTGTCCACAAACTTGATGGCCGATCCGTTTCCGCCGTCTTTCCAGAACCAGAGATTCCACTTGGCATTGCCGGACTTGACGGCGTCCTCCGTCTTGGTAATGGTCATCTGCGGAGCGCCACTGGTGGTCTTTTTCCACTCGCCGGACTGATACGTAGTGCCCGTAAGCATCGGGAACTTGCTGTAATCGGCCGAAGGATTGGTGCTGAAGAAATAGTAGTTCCGGTATTTGCTGTCAGGATTGGCCAGCGCTTCCTGGAACCAGGCGTTATTCTTGCCGCTGTGGTTCAGAACGTAGTCCATATAGATGGCGATACCCTTGGCATGGGCCGCGGCCAGCAGGTCCTTGAAATCCTGCTCGGCTTTTGCCTCGGTCTTCTCACCCACCGCATAGAGCGGATTCAGGGCATAGTAGTCGTTCACGTCATAAGCGTGATAAGAGCTGGTGGGATGAGCCGGGCTCAGCCAAAGGGCCGTAATGCCCATCTCATCCAGATAATCCAGCTTGTTCTGGATACCCTTGAAATCCCCTACTCCGTCACCATCGGAATCTGCGAAGGAATAGATAAGCAGCTGGTAGGCAGTGTTGGAACGCTTGGTGCCGTCGAAGGTTGCAGGCTTGGGTTCCACGGACGTTTCTTCTGCCGGGCTGTCGGCAGCCTGTGACACGGACAACTGCTGGGAAGCGGCCCCTACTTTGAAAGTAACCGTTCCCTTACGGGCGTCTCCCCCATTGAACGCGGCCGAGACTGTCACGGTTGCATTCCCGCTTCCGGATGAGGGGTCCACCGTAATCCAATTGGCCGATTTTGAACTGGTCCATGCGCCAGAGGCCGTCACGGTAACAGACTCAGTCTGGGTACCGTCTGCAGTAAAATTAAGCGATGTGGGTGTCACGGACACCGCATCGGTGGTACCAGGCGTAACGCCACCCGGCGTTTCGTTCTTGCCGCAAGCCACCATGGCTAATACTGCGACCAGTATCCAAAGGTATCTTTTCATAAGGCTCGATATTTAATTGGCAGACGGGCGTCCGGTCAGGGGCGCCCGCCTGAATAATTATTGTACGGTAATAGTTTCAGCAACGGAATCGTAAGTCACGGAATAAGACTCGAGACCGCTGACCGTGATGTTGGAACCGTCATGCACAACGTCAAACGGAGTTCCGGCCGCCTCGAAGCTACCGCCGCGGTTGACCGCCCAGGCGGCACCCTTGCGGATTTTCCATCCGTCCGTCGCGGTCATGCCGCCGGCATACCACTTGCCGTCACCCACATTCATCATGAATAAGTCATTGCCCCAGCCGTTGAATTCTCCGACAATACCCCAGAACTCAGCCGTGAGGGTAATGGTTTCTGCTTCAGGATCGTAGACTACCATATAGGCACCCTCGGCACCGGTGATGTTAGCGCCGTCATGGGTTACCGCAATGGCTTCCTCGGCAGCGGCGAAAGCGCCGCCTCGATTTACGTCCCAAGCACCATATTTTCTGATCTTGATCAGATCGGTGGCAGCCAGGGTGACAGGAGCAATGCTGTACCACTTGCCGTCGGCGCCCAGGTTCATGGGAACGTCATTATTCCAGTTGAAACCCGGGAGAGAGGCAACGCTGCCCACGACACCCCATACCAGGGTACCGAGCATATCGGTATTGGCATTATAGACCAGTTGGTACTTGCCGGAAAGCGGAATGTTGCCGCCATTCTGGAAAGCGTCCACGAAGACACCGTCATTAGCCAGGGAGGCACATCCGCGGTTAACGGCCCAGTCATGGTTGAGACGGACCTTGCAACCTTCGCTGGCAGCTTCAATGACAGGGCTCACGAAGATGCCGGGAGCCACTTCGGTCATATCTATGTCCGTATTCCAATCACCGTCGATACCGACCACCGACCAGGTGTCGCCAAAGACGGTACCGGCTTCGTAGATGGTGACGGTCTCCTTGGAGGCATCGTAGTAGATATCGTAGGAGCCATCGGCCGGCACTTTCATGTTGGCACCGTTATTCACGACAGCCACGGCTTCACCCAGGGTAAGGGTATAGGCACCTTCCTCCGCAGTATCCGCACCGCGATTAAAGGCCCATTCGTGGTCGAAGCGGAGTTTGAATTCATCCGCCGTCGTCAAAGCCAGATCCTTGTAAATGAAGGTGGTTCCGTTCTTCTCCATATCGAAGTCGGTATCCCAGTTGGATTCGCCGATGGCACCGATGATGCTCCAGGGGCCTTCCGTGGTATCCACGAAGTCACTCTCGCCGGTCTTGGTGATAACAGCGTGGTAAGGAGTGGTGTTGATGTACAGGGCAACGTCGTAAATGGCGCCCTCTTCCTCCTTGATATTGCTGCCGTCCTGACCAAGGTTGTCCAGGCTGCCGCCCAGGTTGATATCCCAGGCCTCGTTCATGCGGAACTTCCACTCGGTGCCCTTAATGATTTCCACTTCCTTGGCCACCCAGCAGTCCTTGTCGGCATTATATTCCATCGGATACATATCGGAGGCCCAGGAGTTGCCGACAAAGCCACCGATGATACCGACGGAGGTGATGGGAGTCACCTTTAAGGTGAGATCGGTCAGATTCACGACAGCCTTGTAGTAAGTAATTTCGGATGCCTCCAGAATGTTTCCGGCATCGCTGTCGGTAAGCTGATATGTGGTCCAGATGCCCTCCTCGACCGGAGCGGAGTTCTTCAGGAAGCCCCATTCGCCATTGTCCCAGTTGGGAGCCGGGGTGAACTTAAAGCCCCACTCGCCGCCCAAGTTGGCGAAACCTTCGTACTGGCCTTCACCGTTACCGGCAAAGGATGTCTTGCTGTGGTCCCAGCCATTGTGGCTTCCGGGAACATAAAGCTGCTCAGGGAAGGAGGTGTTGATAAACTTGATCGCAAAAGGAACCACGGAGGCATCCACCACGATCTTGTATTCGCCGTCTTTCTCTACGGCAATGTTGCCGCCCGCGAGGGTGTAACCCGTCTCAGAATCACCGCCCAGGGCCATGTCCCAGTTGTGATTGAAGCGCATCTTGAACTCACCCGACTTGAATTCGGTGGTGGCGGAGAACTCCTGCTTTTGGGCATCGTAGACAAGATCCACGTCACTGCCCCAACTGAAGTCGCCCACAGCGGAGCCGATGAGGCTCAGGGTCTCGAACTGCACCATGCGGATCTCACCAAACTTCTTGTCCAGTTCGATGTAATACACACCGGAAGGAACCTCGATGTTGTCGGCGACACCCACGGTGCCCTCTGCAGTGGCGAACGCACCGGAACCGGCGGCATTCACTTCCACCTTTCCGCCAAAGTCGTCCTTCCACTCGGGGACCGGACTGAATTTGAACATAGCGGCAGCACCGTCAGTAGTGGTCAGGTTAATGATACCCTGATAGAAGCCCTTGGTCACTTTGCTGTGCTTAAGGGTAGGTGCAGAAGCGGGGTCCCAGCCCTGATAGTTACCAGGTACATACAGGACTTCCGGGAACGTGGCAAGGTAGGTGGTGACCGTTGCCAAAGCAGCGGAGGAAACGACACCTTCGGGCAGGGAGGCGCAGTAAGCCACGACCTCGAAGAGAATGTCATTCTCGGCATCCTCTACGCCGCCGGCGGCAACGATGGCCTCATTCAAGGCATCAACCGTAACAATCAGCGAAGTCTCTTCGATGGGTTCAGTGGTAAGTTTCGCCTTCTTGGGCGCAACCGGCTCTTCATCGGCCTTGGTTTCGGGCAGGGAAACGAAAACATCGTAAGTAACCTTTTCGCCATAGACCAGGCGGGCGGGCTCCCAACTCAAAACCGGAATCAACGCAGTAGGCTCAGAGGGATCAAGGACTGTTTCTTCCATTACTTCGGTAATCACCGGCTCTACGGCATCACCGGCAGAATAAACGGAAACGCGGATATTTGCCGATTTCAGTTCTTTATTACCGTTGGGAACGGCGACATAGAGCAGGATGGAGAAGATATCATTCTCGGGAAGATTGTCGATTTTTTCCTTCAGCAAAGAGGCGAAAGCAGCCTTAGTCCATGAAACACTGCGCTCTTTGGTGGTGGCGAGCACCACAGGATCGATGTCATATACAGCATAGAGCGTATACTGAAGGCCCTCAGGGAGGAAACGGTAAGCGCTCCAGGAGAAGGTCACGTCCTCACCCAGCGTATTGTTGGTGATGAGAATGTCGTTATGAGCATAGAGCTCAGGGGCTACAGGGGCGGTAGAGAAGGCGTCTTCCTGCTCAATTTTGGCGCAGGACGCCATCCCTAATGCCAGCACGGCTACAGCCAATATATTGAATATTCTTTTCATCGTTTTGCAGATTAACTATTTCTTCACCATTTCCAGTACCATAGGGGTACGGTTGGCATGCAGGATGAGTTTATAAGTACCGCCATCGGTTACCGGGATATTGGCCGAGTCGCCGCCCTGAACCAGGTCGAAGCCGCCTTCAACGGCGTCGGAAGCCTTGAGCGGACCGCCATATTTGAACTTGTCCCAAGCTTCATTCAGGTGGATGAGGAATTCATCGCCGGAAGCCAGTGACACTTCTTCAATGACCCAGAGGTTGTTGGTATTGTCATACTGGAACTTAACATCGGAATTCCAGCCAGAAGCGGAGAAACTTCCGATGAGGCCCACACCCTTGGCAAGAGCCGTACGGGAGGCCGCTTTCTTGTTCTTGTTGAATTCGATGATATTGATGGTCTCATCGGCGGGAACACCCCAGTTGCCATCCTTGTCACCGTAGTCCCAGTTGTCCCAGGTAGCCACATAACCGTCGGCACCACCCAGCCACGCGCCGTCCATATAGAGTTTGAGCGGGCAGATGCCAGGAGTATTGTCCTTGTCTTCCTTCAGTTCTACGATTGTACGGTAAACACCGGAACCGCCTTCCACTTCCCAAACTCTCCAGTGCTCCTTGTCGTTACTGTCTCCCCAGCTGTTGTAGTAGCCCGGGAAGAAGACCCAGCCCTTAGGAGGATCGTAGGTGGTCACATTAAAGTCAATAGTATTCTGGGAAGCGATGCTGGACACGTTGAGTCCGGTAACGGCAGCCTCAACCCAGACGCTCACGGGGCTCTTCGCATTGCGGGGCAGAGCCAGCTCGCTCACAGCCAGGGAGTTCAGGTCTTCCTTGGCGATAGAGAGAGAGGTGGTGTATGACGACCCAAGCAGGGCCTCGTGCTCCTCACTGTTCACCAAAGACTTGGCATAAACGGAATACTCAATTTGTGTTTGCACGCCGAAACTGGCGGGAGACCACACAAATACGACGGCCTCCACCTTATTGTTATTGGCATCGATGACGATGTCGGAAATTTCCTGCAGCACCGGGGCTACGAACTGACTCTCGGGAACAAGTTGCGTCTTCTTAAACTCGCGCTCGCAGGAGCACAAGGCCAGAAGGGCGACTGCAGCAATAGTCAAATATTTCAATGTTTTCATAATTGCAATCGATTAATAACCAGGGTTCTGTTCCAGGGTTACATTGGCGGTACGGTCGCTCAAGATGATAGGGAAAACCTGCATGAAGGAAGGGATGGAAGCCTTTCCGTTCTTCACACCGGCCTTGTAGGGCCAGGGGAACTGCATGGATGTAAAGTAGCCATAGCGGATGAGGTCGGTGCGGCGGTGGCCTTCAAGCATAAGCTCACGGGCGCGCTCGGCCAGCAGGAAGTCCAGATCGATGGTATCCGGCATATCCACACCGGCACGGTCACGAAGGGCTTTCACATAGCCGATTGCAACAGGATCCACCACTTCCCCGCCATTCAGACGGGCGTCGGCCTCGGCGTAAATCAGATACATCTCCGCGAGGCGGAAGATAGGATAGTCCATGGAGGAGAACTTGTAGTTGTCCACCGAAGCGTCGTTCACGTGACCGTCGGTATACAGTCCGCTGAACTTCCAGCAACGCCAGCCGCTGGAAACATCGGCCTTGTCGAATTCCTTGATGCCTTCGTTAATGAAGAAAGCACGCTTGTCGGAAGTCTCACGGTCATAGCCGAAGCCTTTACCGCTCCAATCCACGCCATTCAGTTCAAAGTAATTGACATACTCGTTGGAGACATGGTAGCCATTCCAGTTCTCCGGAATGATACCGGAGCCGCCGGTACCCAGCAAATCCGCCAGGCGCTGGTTTACATCAGCGCTCATGAAAGCGGATGCGAGGGTGGTGGTACCGCCCCAGCTCTGAGCATGGTCTTTGTCGTAATCCACGGCGAAAATGAACTCTCTTTCGGCAGCACCATTGGTGGTGTTATCCTGCTTCCACAGGTTCTCAAACTTGGGCTCAAGGCTGTATCCCATGGCGATAACATCGGCAGCGGCGTCCTTGGCTTTCTGCCATTCGGCCGTTCCCATCTTATCTTCCGTTGCGGTATATACCTCTGCATTCAGGTAAATCTCGGCCAGCAGGGCCACCACGGAGCCTTTGGTAGCGCGGGGATAAGCGACTTCGCCATATTCAGGCATATCGTCATCCTGGGCTAACTCTTCCAGTTCGCCTACCAGCCATTCATACAGACCGACGCGGCCCAACTGCTTGGGCGTAGTGCCGTTGGCGATATTGTCATAGGTAGCGAACGGAGGATTGCCGTAGCAGTCCAGGAGCATCCAGTAGAACATGCAACGGTGGAAACGGGCCTCGGCACGGTACTGGGCCACAGTAGCGGCGATGCTTTCCTGACCGCGCTGAGCAATGAGTTCAGGCGTCGTCTGGGCCAGGTACTCGTTCACCAGGGTGACACCCTTCATGCAACGGGTATAAACGGCTACCAGAGCGGCATTGTCGGCCGTCGTCCATTTGTCGTACTGGATATCGGTCACATAGTCGTCACCCCAGGTGCACTTGAAAGAGTCCACACTGAGTTCATTCAGGTTAGTCCACTGGCGAACCAGTTCGCTCTGTCCGGCATCACTGAAGGCCAGATCCGAAGCGCCCGGATCTCCGGTGCTCACAAAGTTGTAGTAGGCATTGATATAAGCCAGGCCTGCCATGTAACTGCTAGGTTTGGCATAGGCATCGTTGGCAGCGGTGGTGGTTGTATCCAGCGGAACCGTATTCAGGTTCTGCAGGCAGGAGCAAACCAGTACAGGGGCCAGTGCCGCAACAAATATTCTGTAAACTATCTTTTTCATTGCAGTCATTCCATTAGAAGTTAATGTTCACACGGAGTGTATAGAAACGGGGACGAGGGACGATGGTGTTGTCCACGCCGTCTGCGGCCGTCAGTTCCGGATCCATGCCGGAGTATTTGGTGAACGTGTACACATTCTGGACGGAAGCTGCCAGGCGGAGCGTCTTGAAGATCTCGTTGTTCAGCTTAAAGGTATAGCCCAGGTTGATGTCGTCGATCTTGAAGAAGGAGGCATTTTCCACCCACAGGTCGGAATAGGCCTGGTTGGAGCTGTCGGTACCACCATTCCAACCGGGAATCAGGTACTGGGAAGACAGATTGTCGATGTAGTGTTTGCCCACCTGGTCAGGAATATAAAGGCTGGAGGCGTAACCCTTGCGCACCTTGTTGATGGCGTAGTTTCCGAAGGAACCGTGACCGTTGATGGAGAAATCCCAGTTCTTGTAGCTCAGACGGGTATTTACGCCGAAGTACATGGAAGGGATAGGGCTGTAACCCGTCACGTAACGGTCTGCATCGGTGATGGTGCCATCGCCGTCGCGGTCCACCAGACCGGCATAGACAGGGTTGCCATTCTGGTCGTAGAGCTGCTCGAACAGATAGAAGGTATACGGAGCGAAGCCCTCACGGTGTACCGAGGAGAAACCGGTATTGCTACCCATGGAAGCACCGGTAGTCGTACCCAGGAAGCCTTCCACCTTATCAGCGGTGAGTTTGGTGATTTTGGTATCCTGGAAGGTGACGTTACCGCCAATGCTCCAATGCCAGTTGTCGGTTTCCACAGGGACAAAGTTCAGGGAGAGTTCCACACCCTTGTTCACCATGTCGCCGATATTCTGGATGGTGGTATTGCTGAAGTTCTGACCCAAAGCAGTAGGAGCCACATTCAGCAGGTCGAAGGTATTGCGGTAGTAAACCTCCACGGTACCGGTGATGCGGTCATTGATGAAGCCAAAGTCCAAACCGGCGTTCCAGGTTTCGGTGGTCTCCCATTTCAGATTCTTGTTGTAGGCCTGAGGGGCAAGGACATTGATGAGCTCGCCACCCATGTTGTACTGCATGAGAACCGTGGTTTCCTGACGATACAAAGCCATGGCGGGATAGTAGTCATCACCAATATCCTGCTGACCGGTACGGCCCCAACCCAAGCGGAGTTTGAGAGCGGATACGCCCTTGGCATTATGCAGGAATTTTTCGTTCTTGATGTTCCAGGCAAAGGCGGCGGAAGGGAAGATACCCCACTGATTGCCCTTAGCAAAACGGGAAGAGGCATCGGCACGGACCGTAGCCGTGAACAGGTAACGGGAAAGGATGGAATAATTGACACGGCCGAAGAACGACAGCAAGTAATATTCCTTTGCCGATGTGGGGTTCTTCTGGAAGAGGTCGGCCTCTTTCCACAGTTCCGGTTGATTGTAATAGGTGGAACTGTCGTATTTCACATAGTTGTGCTGCCAGGAATAACCGGCCATCACATCCAGGTTGGAGTGCTTGAATTCATGATTGTAATCGGCATAGAACTCCAACAGCGTGTTGCTGTTGAAATTGTCGCTGATGTAGGCGTAGTCGGGAGAACTGAGGGCGGCCATGTAGGTCCCCAGAATATTGTGGTTCTCGTTGTGGTTCTTGGCCACGTCGTAACCCAGGTTCAGGTTAAAGCGGAGGTCCTCGAAACCGTGAATCTTATAGTCCAGCTGGAGGTTGCCGATAGAACGCAGGGATTTATTGAAATTGCTGCGTTCGTAAATCTGGGAAAGCGGGTTGATGCCGGCCATGGAGTTGGGGTTGCCGCCATCGTACCAGTTGAAGTAAGAACCGTCCTCTGCATAAATGGGCTTGGTGGGATCCATGCGCATGGCGTTGCCGATAGCGCCCGATCCTGCGCCCCAGTTGGTGTTCTGGTAAACGCCCTTCACATTGGCATTGATGCTCAGATGATCCTTGAAGAACTTGGGCGACAGGTTCACGTCCACGTTGTAACGCTCGTTGTCACCGCCTTTGATGGTACCCTGGTCATAGTTGGCACCGAAGCTCACGCGGAACGGGACAGCGTTGCCGCCACGCAGGCTCATGTTCACGTCCGTGCCCACGGCCGGACGATAAATCTGTTTCTGCCAATCGGTGTTGGCAGTACCCAGAATAGCATAAGCAGCTGATTCCTTACCATAAACATCTGCCACATAGTTACGCAGTTCGTCGCCGGTCATCATCTTGATGGTCTTGGTATTCTCCTTGACGGAGAAGCTGGCCGATGCATCGACCTGAAGGGCGCCCTTGCTGCCTTTCTTGGTGGTGATGATGATAACACCGTTGGAAGCGCGGGAACCGTAGATAGCGGTAGCGGATGCATCCTTGAGGACGGAGAAGCTCTCGATATCGTTCGGGTTCACGGAAGCCAGCGGATCGCCCATACCGGCGCCACCCTCACGGGTGATGGGAACGCCGTCAATCACGATGAGCGGGTCGTTGTTGGCATTCAGGGATGCGGCGCCACGGATACGGATGGTAGCACCTTCACCCGGGCTGCCGGAAGCCGGAGTCACCAACATACCGGATACCTTACCCATCATGGCCTGTGCAGGAGAGGTGATGGCACCGCGGTTGATTTCATCGTTCTTCACGGCTACGACAGAACCTGTCATATCCGTCTTCTTCACGGTACCGTAACCAATCACCACAACCTCATCCAGGAAGTGGGTATCCTCTTCCAGATGGATGGTGGCGGGCACGGCGGAAGCCGCGAACGTCTGGGTCGCATAGCCGATGCAGCTCACTTCAACGATGGCATCGGCTTTGGAGACGGTGAGGGTGAAGTCGCCATCCAGACCGGTGGAAACGCCATTGGTCGTTCCCTGTTCGATCACCGAGGCTCCGATCACGGGGCCGATGGCGTCTACCACCACACCTTTAACCTGGTATCCGCCCTGGGCGAATACGGTAACGCAGGCTGCCAGCAGCACTGCGAATGCGGTTAAAATCCTTTTCATTAGTGTGTAGTTAATTGTTAGTAGTTATTTGGTTTTGATGAATCTTACGCTTACTGCTCCCAGCACCAAGAAAACGGCAGCTGCCAGGAACATAGCTGGCTGGCTCCCCCCCAGCAGTGATAGGACCAGGCCGCCCGTTGCCGCAGCGACAATCTGCGGCAGGCAGATGGTGCAGTTGAACAGGCCCAGGTAGCTGCCCATGTACGGACTTCCCTCCAGCGCGTTGGTGAGGAGGGTGAACGGCAGGGCCAGCATGGCAGCCCAGGCGAAGCCGATAAGGAAGTAACTGACAAACAGCAGGTACTGGTTGCCGATGAAGAACACCGAGGCAAAGCCTACAGCGCCTATCAGCAGGCTCACCACATAGGCCAGCTTGAGGTTTTTGAAGCGCGGCAGGGCGGCTGCCCACACCAGCGAGCCCACGGCCTGCACGGCGAAGAGCACACCTACCCAGTTACCGGCGGCCTGATAAGCCTCGGAGGCCACCTCGCCGGTGTGCCACACGTTATGGGCGATGGCACCATTGGTGTAGGTCCACATGTACAGGAA
>CAMKSQ010000018.1 GCA_946415475.1 uncultured Bacteroidales bacterium | reverse complement strand
GCCCCTGAGTGGGTCCTTGACCTCCCTGTGCGGGGCAATACCTGTTGCATTCGCCCCTGCGTGGGTCCTTGACCTCCCTGTGCGGGGCGGTAGCGGCCCCATTTGCCCCTGAGTGGGTCTTCAACCTCCCGCTGCGGGGCAGAATCGGCTTATTATGCCCCTAACGGGTACAGGGTGTTTACCACTGAAGGTTGCAAACCAAGGAGTCTGGCAATTTGCGCATTGGAAGCGTGATAGCGATTATGCAATGTAACCGCCAGCTCCTTTTTCTCCAGATCAGTCAACTCTCTGGCCGAATCCTTCCCATAGTTGTCTCTGCTTAACGTACAGACCGTCAGAAAAAGTTCATCGTCGGACATATTCGGCAGTTCCCCGCAGGACAGGGCCACTTCCACTTGCGCCTCCACATTTTTTAATACCCAGAATAAAAATTGACGGGCATCGCCAAACAGGGTTTCGACCAACTCATAGTTGACAAAACTTTGGGGAAGAACCATGCCATCCGCCACTGTTAACGAAGCGGGAATAATCCCATCGCTGGTATGCGTGATCTTTCTGCGCTCCCTATAACTTAACTTCGGCCCCAATATCCCTTGTAAAACGGGAAGCATCCGATTAAAATACAGATACCCGCTGCACCAGGGATATGAAAACAAATTCACATCCGACACTACCACAAAAGGATTCCTGATTACATAGGCAATCTCGTTCCGGAGCTGCTTGAGAGACTGTATCTGGGTTGTGCCACAACAGAATTTTGCAAGGAAACGGGCCTTCCCTTTTGCCCTCAGGAATCTGGCCAGGCGTTTCTTCAGGTTCTCAAAGAACGCTTGCCCCTGTATGGCATCGCCCTTGAGAATCAAATGAATATGATTGTTCATGATGGCATAGGCCAGAACATCCAGGTTAAGCTCCTTTGAGACAAGTGCCAACATGTTCATCACTACTTTCCTGTCCTCGTCATTTTCCACCAGTACTCCATCTTCTATGGGAGATGAATACAAGTGGACGAAGGGGGCTTCCCGAACAAAGAGCTGTTCCTGCTGCCGGAAGGTTGTATAGTCGCTTCGCATCGTTTTTTGGGACAAAACTACACATCGGCACAAATCCTGTCAAGTCTGCAATGCATATTTGTGATGTTTCTTATGATTTTTTGCTGTTTCTACTGTTGTTTCACAAGAAAAAATGGGTTTCATTCATTTTTATTTTATTATTTTTGAGCCATGAAATACGTGGTAAATACCTGCACGGAGCCGCAGTGGAACA
Source organism: uncultured Bacteroidales bacterium (assembly GCA_946415475.1). Classification (GTDB taxonomy): domain Bacteria; phylum Bacteroidota; class Bacteroidia; order Bacteroidales; family UBA932; genus Cryptobacteroides. The sequence continues at coordinate 30,385 of CAMKSQ010000018.1, read as the reverse complement.
TGGCGCACGATGAGTTTCTTCTGGAGGAGCTCACGGAGACGGTGTTTTGCCTGTGGCAGAACTGTCCGTCGGTGATTGTGGGCCTGAACCAGAACCCGTACGCAGAAGTGGACGTAAAGTATCTGGAAGCCAATAACATAACCTTGGCCAGACGGGTAACTGGCGGCGGTGCGGTATACCACGACCTGGGCAATCTGAACTATAGCATTGCAGGGCCCATTGCGCAAATGGAAGACAAGTTCTCCCTCATGGCCCGCACGCTGCAGCAGCTGGGCGTTCCGGCAGAACTCTCCGGCCGCAACGACATTCTGGTCCACGGCCGCAAATGCTCCGGCTACGCTAAGCGCCTGAGCAAAAACCGCATGATGATTCACGGCACGCTCATGTGGGACGTGGACCTGGAAACGCTCACCCGCGCCCTGGCCGTTCCGGGTAGCAAACTGGAGGCAAAAGGCATTGCATCGGTTCGCAGCCGTGTGGCCAACCTAAAGGAATATCTTCCTCAATATCATACGCTTGCACAATTCAAGGCTGCATTGCAGGAACGCCTTGCCGATGGCAGCCCGGAGGTGCAGCTCACCCCGGAGCAACTGGCCGGGATAGACCAGGTAGCGGACCAAAAATTCCGCACCTGGGAGTGGAACTGGGGGCATTCGCCGCAGGCCAGTTTCCGGAGCTGCAAAAAGTTCCCCTGCGGTACGGTCCAGGTTGATTACACGCTCAAGAACGGTGTGTTTGAGCACCTCATTTTCGGGGGCGATTTTCTGGGGAACAAACCGGCGGAAGAACTGGCGGAAAAACTCATTGGGCAGCGCCCGGAAGCCGTTCTGGCCGTTCCCGCGGAGGACTATTTTGACGGCCTCACCGCCTCCGAACTCCTCACCCTCTTTTTCAACACTTAACCTTAGGGGCAAATGGGGCCGTCACCGCCCCGCACCGGGAGGTCAAGGACCCACTCAGGGGCAAATGGGGCCGTCACCGCCCCGCAGCGGGAGTTAGATGACTCCGCTGCCGAGCATTTCGGTGGCGGTGTACCAGACGGCGAACTGGCCGGGGGAGATGCCGCGCTGGGGGGCATCGAAAAGGATGTACAGGCCGCTCTCGCGCATGATGAGCGTGGCGCTTTGCAGCGGCTGGCGGTAGCGGATGCGTACGCGGTGGCGGCGCATCTGACCGGGCTGCATGGCCAGGTCCGGGCGAATCCAGTGAATCTCTTCCGGGGCTACGCGGAGGCAGAATCGGCTCAAACCTTTGTGGTGATGGCCTTCGCCTACGTAGATGCGGTTGGCCTCCGTGTCCGTGGCAATCACAAACACCGGCTCCGAATGGCCGCCGATGCCCAGGCCTTTCCGCTGGCCGATGGTATAGAACTGCGCACCCTCGTGCCGGCCGACTATGCGGCCGCAGGGATTCTCCTTGTAACGCGTCTTCTTGATATGATGTTTTCCGGACCGATAGGTCTCGGTCTCAAACTGCAAGTCATAGTGCAGGGGAGTGGCCAGGCGGGCTAAGTCCTGGTCCGATAAGGCTGCAATTGCTTCCTCCCTGAAAGGGCTCTCTCCCAATGGTTTACCATCACTGGTTAAAACCTTTTCTTCAGGTGCATAACGCACGGTGCGTTCCAGGCTTTCGCCGGGTTTCAGGAGTCCGGTAAGCGTTTCCTGCTGCCACTGGTACAACGGATCCGTAGCGTAATACGGATCAAAAACCTCTACGACATCGCCCTCCACGGAAGCCAGTTTTTGCTTCAGGAAAGTGGGAAGGTCCACCTTGCCCACGAAGCAAATTCCCTGGGAGTCTTTCTTCTCCGCAGAAGGCAGGTCCGCCTCCTTGGCAATCCGCCGTACTTCCGGCTTGGTCAGATGGCCGATAGGGAAGAGCGTCCGGCTCAGCTGCTCCTGCGAGAGCTGGCACAGGAAGTAGGTCTGGTCCTTGTTGGGGTCCGCTCCCTCCAAAATCCGGAAGATGGGCCGAGATTCCTCCACGCGCTCCGCTTGGTCGGAATGACAAACATCCACTTGGCAATAATGCCCGGTAGCGACATAGTCCGCGCCATACTTACGGGCCACCTCCCAGAACGCGTCGAACTTAATTTCCCGGTTGCACAGCACGTCCGGGTTGGGTGTGCGGCCTTTGGCGTATTCGTCGAACATGTAGTCTACCACCCGCTGGCGGTACTGTTTGGACAGGTCCACAAAATAGAAGGGAATGCCGATTTTCCGGGCCACCATCTCCGCCACAAAACGGTCCTCCTCCCACTCACAATCCCCGTGCAGGGTGCTGTCGGCGTCGTGCCAGTTTTGCATGAACATGGCAAAGACGTCGTACCCTTCCTGCTTGAGAAGATACGCCGCCACCGACGAGTCTACGCCCCCGGAAAGCCCGATGCACACTTTTATTTTGCTCTTGTCCATATCGATGCAAATTTACGCAAAAAATCAGTAACTTTGCTTCCCTATGGCAAGTTACCTGCAAATAGAAAACATTTCCAAGAGCTACGGCCCCAAGGTGCTGTTCAAGAATATCGGCTTCAATATCAATGAGGGCGATAAAGTGGCGCTCATCGCCCCCAATGGAACGGGCAAGACATCGCTCCTGCGCATCCTGGCCGGGACCGATGCTTCCGACAGCGGCGGCAAGGTGCTCTTCCTCAAGGACATCCGCATTGCGTTTCTGGAGCAGGAATATGCCTACGACCCCGCCAAAAGTATCTTCCGGCAAATCATGGACAGCTCCCGCCAGTGGACGGAGCACCTGGATCCGGACCATCAGTGGCAGTACGAACTCCGCGTAACGCAGCTGCTCACGCAGTTCGGCCTTACGGACCCGGATAAGCCCATGAGAGACCTCTCCGGCGGGGAAGTCAAGCGCGTCGCCCTTACGCAGATGTTGGCTTCGGAGGCCGATTTCTACATCATGGACGAGCCCACCAACCACCTGGACATCGACGCCATTGAGTTCCTGGAGAGCCACCTCAAGCACAGCCGCTGCACGCTGTTCATGGTCACGCATGACCGCTATTTCCTGGACCGCGTGTGCAACACTGTCATGGAGATGGACCGCGGCAGCATCTACATTTACAAGGGCGATTACATGAATTTCCTGGAAAAGCGCCAGGAACGCATCGACAATTATAATGCGGAGACGGAAAAGGTGCGTAATCTGTACCGGCGGGAACTGGAATGGATGCACGCGAGCCCCTGCGCCCGTACCGGCAAGGCCAAATACCGCAAGCAGGCCTTCTGGGACATAAAAGAGCGTGCCGATGACAGCTACGTCCAGCAAAAGGTGGATCTGTCGGAAACCAAGGCCGCCAATACCTACCTGGGCAACAAGGTCATCAATTGCAAGGACGTGAGCTTCTGGTGGGAGAACAAGTGCTACCTGAGCCACTTCACTTACAATTTCCAGCGATACGAACGGGTGGGCATCGTCGGGCGCAACGCCGCCGGAAAAACCACCTTCCTCAACCTCATTACGGGCGGATGGAAGCCGGAGTTGGGCGGCAAGCTGGAGGGCGTTATCGACCTGGGAGAGTCCCTCCGGATTGGCTATTACCACCAGAGCGGCATGCAGTTCAAACCCGGCCAGACGGTGCTGGAAACCGTCAACGACACCCATCTGCTGAGCCGGTTCCTCTTCCCGCACGACATGCTGCAAAATCCTGTGGAAAGGCTCTCGGGAGGGGAGCGCAGGCGCCTGTACCTGCTGACCATCCTCATGCAGCAGCCCAACTTCCTCATCTTGGACGAACCGACGAACGATTTGGACATCGTCACGCTGGAAATTCTGGAAGAATACCTGATGGAGTTCAAGGGCTCGCTCATCATCGTGAGCCACGACCGCCATTTCCTGGACCGCCTGGTGGACCATCTGTTTGTGTTCTGTGGCGATGGGGTGGTGAAGGACTTTGTGGGGAACTATACGGAGTATAGGACGTTTATTAAGGACTATGAGGCGGCGCAGAAAAGAGATTCTCTCGGCCCTAAAGGGCCTCGGAATGACAAAAATGTCATACCTCGGAATAACAATAATGTCATACCGGGCGAAGCGAGCGTATCTCCTAAAAAGCGGAAATTGAGTTACAAGGAGCAGCAGGAGCTAAAGGCGTTGGAGGAACGCTTGCCGGCGCTGGAGGCGGAGAAGGCTGCGTTGGAGGCGCAACTCTCCAGTGGGACGCTGGATGCGGCGGCGCTGCAGGAGGCATCCACCCGCTATGGAGCCCTGCAGGAGGAGCTGGACGCCGCCGAAATGCGCTGGCTGGAATTGTCGGAGATTTAGTGTATTTTTTTGCTGGGAATTCGCGTAGTTTTCTTATCTTTGTAGATGCGGTTCAGGATGCCCGCATCATTTTAATTTATTGAGTAATAAGTATGGCAAAAGAAGCAGAAGGCGCCTCGGTAAACGCTGCAAAATTGAAAGCGCTCCAGGCAACAATCGACAAGATTGAGAAAGATTACGGTAAAGGTACCATCATGAAACTGGGAGACCAGCCCGAATGGGACGCTTCCCAGGTGATTCCCAGCGGTTCCATCGCGCTGGATCATGCATTGGGCATCGGCGGATATCCCAAAGGCCGCATCATCGAGATTTACGGACCGGAGAGCTCCGGTAAAACTACCCTGGCCATCCATGCCATCGCCCAGGCCCAGAAGTCCGGCGGCATTGCGGCCATCATCGACGCAGAACACGCCTTCGACCGCACCTATGCCAAGTCGCTGGGCGTAGATCTGGATACCCTCCTCATCTCTCAGCCGGACAACGGTGAGCAGGCCCTGGAAATTGCCGATAACCTCATCCGCAGCGGTGCTGTGGACATTGTGGTTATCGACTCCGTGGCGGCCCTTACCCCTCGCGCAGAGATTGAAGGGGAGATGGGCGATAATAAAGTGGGTCTGCAGGCCCGCCTGATGAGCCAGGCCCTGCGTAAGCTCACGGCCAACATCTCCAAAACCAACACCTGCTGCATTTTCATCAACCAGCTGCGTGAGAAAATCGGCATCATGTTCGGCAACCCGGAAACCACCACCGGCGGTAACGCCCTTAAGTTCTATGCTTCCGTGCGTCTGGACATCCGTCGCACCACGCAAATCAAGGATGGGGATGACGCTCTTGGTAACCACGTAAAGGTGAAGGTGGTCAAGAACAAGATGGCCCCGCCGTTCAAGAAGGCGGAGTTCGACATTGTATTCGGGGAAGGCATTTCCCGCAGCGGAGAAATCGTAGACCTGGGTGTAGAACTGGGCATTATCCAAAAGTCCGGTTCCTGGTTCAGCTACAACGACAGCAAACTGGCCCAGGGCCGTGAAGCCGTGAAAAAGCTCATGATGGACAATCCGGAGCTGGCAGAGGAAATCGAAGCCCGCATCCGTGAGGCCATGGCCCACGTGGAGGACTAAGTCCTGTTGCCTTTAACCAAAAAAGGGAGTCTTTGTGTGAGACTCCCTTTTTTGTGTGTTTGCAGCGTGTGCTACTCCTTGGGCATCAGCAGGGCCAGGAGGGAGGACAGGGCCACAGGCTCGTCTTCCGGATTGTTCGATAGCAGGAAGAGGTCTACCTTGCGGGCACCTTCTGCGTCTTGGGTGCGCATCAGGGCCAGGGTCATTATGCCCATGATGGAGACATTGATGCCTTTGTTGGCCTTCTCCAGGTATTTGTCGCAAGCATCATCCGTTTTGGCCAGGAGGGCCTTGGACAGATAGAAGCTGACACCAACAGGTTCCAACGTGCCGGTGACGGGCATCACGCCGCCAACCAGCAGTTTCAGGTCAATTTCCAGGAGGTGGCTCTCTCCTTTGATGAGGCCTACTTCACCGGAGACGTATTCTACCGGTTTCCCATCGGCATTGGTGCCGGAGACCGCAAGGGTAAGGTGATGCCAGTCACTGCCTTTGTTGATGTCCAGCACAAGCTTTTTAACGGCATCCTGAACTTCCGGTGCTTCTGCCACCTGATTAAGCATTTTGGCGACAGCTTTTACGGAAGGCTCTTGCACCTGGATTTCCTCCTGCTCTTGCGGGGCGGGAGCGTTTTCTGCCTTCTGGCAGGCGACAAAACCAAAAATGGTAGCCGCAGCAATGGCCGCGAAAAGGCTAAACTTTTTCATAGATAGATTATTATTCGTTGTCTTCTTTAATGGCTTGCTGGTAACACTCTCTGCAGAGGGGTTCATAGGTGTCTTTTTCGCCCAGGACCACCAGTTTCTTGCTGGCGGAGAGACGATGGGAGTGGTTGGCCAGGGCGCCACAACTTACGCAAATGGCGTGGACTTTCTGTACGTCTTCCGCAATGGCCATGAGTCCGGGCATGGGACCGAAGGGCTTACCCAGATAGTCTGTGTCCAGACCGGCGATGATAACGCGCACCCCGCGGTTGGCGAGTTCCTGGCAGACTTCGATGATGCTGTCGTCGAAGAACTGGGCTTCGTCGATACCGACCACCTGTACATCCGGCCCGATCTGAAGCATGCGGGAGGGCGATTTGATAGGCGTGCAGGAAATGGCATGGGAGTCATGCGACACCACGTCAAGGTCTGAATAGCGTTTGTCTATAGTGGGCTTGAAGGTGGCTATCTTTTGCTGCGCGAACTGTGCACGTTTGAGTCTTCTGATGAGCTCCTCCGTTTTTCCGGAGAACATGGAACCGCAAATAACCTCGATGCAGCCCGATTTTTTTGTGTTTTCCAAAAACATTTCCGTACCTTTGTTTTGTGTTATCACTCATGCAAAGATAACACTTTATGCAGTAAAGACAAAAAAATTTATGGCCGGTATTCTTTTCATTGTCCCCACGCCTGTAGGCAACCTGGAAGATATGACCTTGCGCGCCGTCCGTGTGCTCAAGGAAGCGGATCTCATCCTGGCGGAGGACACCCGCACCACGTCGGTGCTGCTCAAGCATTTCGACATCCACCGGCCTCTCCAGAGCCACCACAAGTACAACGAGCATCAAACGGTGGAACTGGTAAAGGAGCGCATCCTGGGCGGACTCAATGTGGCGCTGGTCTCGGACGCCGGTACGCCCGGCATCTCGGATCCCGGTTTCCTGCTGGCCCGTACCTGTGCGGAGGAAGGGATTGAGGTTCAAACACTTCCCGGTGCCACGGCCTGCATCCCGGCCATCGTCTCCAGCGGCCTCCCGTGCGACCGTTTTGTGTTCGAGGGCTTCCTGCCCCAGAAGAAAGGCCGGCAGACCCTCTTGCAAAGTTTGGCGGAAGAAACCCGGACCATGGTTTTCTATGAATCGCCCTACCGCCTGGTCAAGACGCTGGAACAGTTCGTGCAGTATTTTGGGCCGGAGCGCCGCTGCTCCGTGGCAAGGGAAATTTCCAAGCTGCACGAGGAACACAAGCGGGGCACGTTGTCAGAAGTGGCCGCGTGGTTCCGGGAGCACGAGCCCAAGGGAGAAATAGTGATTGTAGTGGCCGGCGCCCAGCCGGTCAAGGCCAGTAAACAGAAGCGTTATGGAAGAGGGGAAGAAGAAACGGAGCAGCCTTAATGCCAGTTTCGTGACGGGCGCCATCGCCCTGGTTTTCCTGATTATCGGTTATCAAGTGGCCCTGTTCGTACACAAGGCCGCGGTGACGCGTATCGCTGCGAACCGGGATAGACCGGATACGGTGTATGTTTACGCTTCGCCGGAGGAGATTCCTCCGCTCCCTCCGGTCGGTCGGAATGACAGAGAGAGGCCGGTCGGTCGGAATGACAAGGGGAGGGTGGAGCGGCACAACGCGCCGCACTCGACGGCCGTAAAGGAGGTGCGGGCCAAACTGCCCCGGCAGGTAGAAAGTTTCCGCTTCAATCCCAACACCGTTTCCGTGGAGGATCTCCAGCGGATGGGCTTCTCCGAAAAGCAGGCTCAATCCATTGAAAATTACAGGCTTAAGGGAGGTCGATTCAGGCGTCCCGCGGACTTTGCCAAGAGCTACGTGGTGGCCGACAGCGTGTACGCCCGCCTGGAGCCGTACATCGACATACCCCGCCTGGACATCAATCAGGCGGACAGCGTGGCGCTGCTGGACCTCCCGGGAATCGGGCCGTTTTTTGCCGGAAAAATCGTGCAGTACCGTACGCAGTTGGGTGGCTATACCAGTCCGGAGCAACTGATGGAAATCCATCATTTCGACGAAGAAAAATATGCCGCCCTGCAGGACCTTATTACCTGTTCGGAACCGGAGGGATACGCCCTCTGGACCCTCCCGGAGACCGATTTAGCCAAGCACCCGCACATCTCCCGCAGCGAGGCGCACGGTATCGTGCTGTTCCGCGCCCACCATGCCCCGGCGGAATGCACCGTTGAGGCCCTCCGGCAAGCCGGTGTGCTTTCCCCGGAGCACGCCGCCGCGCTTTCCCTCTGCCGCATCGTCCCTGCTAAGTAAATTAGGGCACAGAGGGGTTGATTTTTAGGCGGGATATTTTTAAATTTGCAAATTATGAAGGAACGCTTATTGGGAAAGACACCTGAGGAATTGAAGGCCATTGCGCTGGAGGTCGGCTTGCCGGGTTTTGCCGGGAAGCAGATGGCCCAGTGGCTATACCAGAAGCGTGTGCGCAGCATCGAGGAAATGACCAACCTGTCCAAGCAGGGCAGGGAGACGCTGGCACAGCGGTATCAGGTGGGCATGACGGAGCCGGTGGACGTGCAGACGTCCAAGGATGGCACCCGGAAGTATCTTTTTCCGGTGACTATTGTTCGCGACAATGGAGCGGAGCGACGCAGGGGGTCTGGGGGATTCGGCCCCCAGTCGGTCGAAGACCTTTCATCGACGAATGCGCTAGCGTTCGTCGAGGCGGTGATGATTCCGGACCAGGAGCGGAAAACCCTGTGCGTCAGTTCCCAGGCCGGGTGCAAGATGGGCTGCAAGTTCTGCATGACCGGCCGGCAGGGCTTCCACGGAAACCTGGATGCAGCGGATATCCTGAGCCAGTTCTTCGCCATCGAGGAAGCGGCGGACCTTACCAACACCGTATTCATGGGCATGGGAGAACCACTGGACAACTGGGACCAGGTGAAACGTGTCATCGAGGTCTTAACTGCGCCCTGGGGCCTGGCCTGGAGCCCTAAACGCTTAACATTGAGTACAATAGGCGTATTACCTAAATTAAAACAATATCTGGACGAGAGCAAATGCCACCTGGCGGTAAGCCTGCACAATCCCTTCCCGGAGGAGCGTGAGGAACTCATGCCCGTGCAAAAGGTCTGGTCCGTCACGGAGGTGGTGCGCCTCATCAAGCAGTACGATTTCACCGGTCAGCGGCGGGTCAGCTTCGAATATACCATTTTCAAAGGCTGGAACGACACCCCGCGCCATGCGGAGGGCCTGCTGAAACTCCTGCGGGGTCTGGAATGCCGCGTGAACTTAATCCGCTTCCACGCCATCCCGGATTTCCCGTACGCAACTGCATCGGCCCAGGCTATGGAAGCCTTCCGGGAGCATCTGGAAAAAGGCGGCCTCACCGCCACCATCCGTGCGTCCCGCGGAGAAGATATTTTTGCTGCTTGCGGCCTTCTGGCCGGTAAACATAACTTGCAACCATGAGAAAGACCCTGCTCTTTTTTGCCGCCCTGCTGTGTGCCTGGGGGGTAATGGCACAGAATAACAAAGACCCGGAATCGTCCACCTTCGGACTGGACGAAAAAGATGCCGCGGCCGTGCGTCAAATCCGCTCCCGGATGGCGCAAATCCGCAAAACCCGTCCCACGGTAGCGCTGGTGCTCTCCGGTGGTGGAGCCAAAGGCGCTGCCACGGTGGGCGCGCTCAAGTACCTGGAACAGTACGATTTCCCGATAGACATGATTGTGGGCACCAGTATCGGCGGTATGGTGGGTGCCATGTACGCCATGGGCTACGACGCCGATTTCTTGGATTCGCTGTTCAAACACATGGACTGGAGCGTGGCGCTCAGTGACAAAGTGGACCGCAAATACGTCCCGTACTCCCGCATCCGCTATAAGGAAAAATACGTGTTGTCGTTCCCGTTCTATTACAGGGCCGATGACTACAAAAACTTCATCCAGGGCGATATGCCCTTTGCGGCCGGTCGCAGCCGCCAGCTGCAACTGGGCGCGGAAAATGAAGGGGAGATGAGTTCGCTGGCACGGAACAGTTTGCTGGGAAGTCTCCCTTCCGGCTTTGTTTTTGGCCAAAACGTAAACCAGATTATCACCTCACACACAGTTGGTTACAGTGACTCCACCAACTTTTTCAAACTGCCTATCCCCTTCGCCTGTGTAGCCACGGACATGGCTTCCGGAAAGGCGAAGGTCTGGCATGCGGGTTCCATCAACCTGGCCATCCGTTCCACCATGTCCATTCCGGGCCTCTTCGCGCCTGTGCGTACGGAAGGAATGGTGCTGGTAGACGGCGGCATGCGCAACAACTTCCCGGTGAATATTGCCCGGCAGATGGGCGCAGACATCATTATCGGCATCGACCTTTCCGGCGACAACGCCAGCGCGGCGGAAATCCAGAACCTGGCGGATATCCTGTCGTCCACCATGAACCTCTTTGACGATGACGCCTTTAACCAGAATATCAAAAACGTAGACATCCGCATCCATCCGGACATGACGGGCTATAACTTCCTGAGCTTTAACCGGGCCGCCATAGACACCCTGTTCAATCGCGGGTATAAAGCGGCGGAGGCGCTCAAACCGCAACTGGATGCCGTCCGGCACCGCCTGGGCAAGGCCCGACGGAAACTGAATGCCAAGCCGGCCGTGAATCTGGGTGCACGGCCAGTCCGGATCGAGGATATCGACATTGTGGGCGTGGATGAACGGGAAGCGGAGTATATCCGCTCCAAGATGAGCGTAAAACCGGGCATGGAAGCGAGCAAGGACCAGATAGAGACCGATATCGCCGCGATCTTTGGAAAGGGCTCCTACGACTACGTGACCTATGAACTTCGCGGAAAAGCAGAGCCTTACCGCCTGCGCGTCCTGTGCAAACGCGGTCCCATGCACCAGATTGGCCTGGGCGCCCGTATGGATACGCAGGACATTGTATCCCTGCTGCTGAACGTGGGCCTCAACACCCACGCCATGAGCGGCTCCTCGCTGGATCTGACCGCCCGCATCAGCATCAACCCTTATTTGGATGTGCGGTACTCCTACAACGCCCCCAACTTCTCTACCTTCAACGTGCGGGCCGATGTCCGCTACCTGAGCCGGACCAGTTTCCTTGCCGGCGCGTCCACCTATAACATCCAGATGCTCAATGCCAACCAGGAGGTGTATTTCTCCAACATGCACTGGTCGTCCTTCGATGTAAAACTGGGCCTGAAGAACAATTTCACCAAAATCTTCAACGTCCTGTCCAACAACAACCCCTCGGCGGTGTACGAACTCACCGGCGGTTCCGCGCTGGACTATATGGGGCTGATTATGGACGGCCGCATGGAAACCCTGGATAACGGCTATTTTCCCACCAAGGGCGTGTCCGTAGGGCTGCGTGCAGAGGCCGTTTCCGATGTCCGGAAGTGGGGGAATTCCTTCCCGGTTAACGTTATTGCCGCGCTGGACGGTAAATTTCCCATTACCTTTGGCAGGTTCACCCTCATTCCGCAGTACAATATCCGCTTTATTTTTGGCCCGCAGCCTCCGGTGCTGTATGCCAACATGATCGGCGATGATTTCCAGGGCCGATACCTGGATCACTCCATTCCTTTTGTGGGCGTCAATCAGCTGGCGGTGGTGCGCGACCAACTGGCCATCCTGCGTCTGGACGCCCGCTTCCGCCTCCTGAAGAACCATTATGTGTCTCTGATGGGGAACGGCGGGTATGCCTTCGACGCCTTCAACAAAACCATTGCGGAAGGGAACTGGCTGGGTGGCGTGGGCCTGGGCTACGCCTACAACTCCATTGTGGGCCCGCTCAAAGCCACGCTTCACTGGTCCAACGTCACCAATAAAGTGGGCTTCTACCTCTCTCTGGGCTTTAATTTCTAGGCCGATGGAAACCGCTGCTGTCCTCTCCCGTTTGCAAAAGCAATGCTCCAAGGCGGAATATTGCCGGGCCGATGTGTACCGAAAAGCCCTTAAGGCACTGGAAGGGGATGCGGAGGCGGCCGCCCAGGTGGTTGCTTCGCTGGTAGAAGACCGCTATGTGGATGATGTCCGCTATGCTTCTGCCTTTGCACGGGAAAAAGCCGCGTTGCAAGGCTGGGGACCTGTGAAAATCCGTTTCCAGTTACGGGCAAAGGGCGTTCCCGAGGCTGCAATTGCCGCCGGGATGGCAGAGGTGGAACCGGCGGCGGCATCGGACAAGTTGACGCGTGTGCTGGCCACTAAGGCCCGCACCCTGGAAGGAGACCCGCAGCGACGTCTTAAACTGTTGAAATTCGGACTCTCCCGCGGCTACGAATACGATGCCGTAGAGGCCGCCCTAAAAGAGATTTTATGAAACCTTGCCTTGTCGTCGTTGCCTTGCTGGCCGTTTTTACGGCCCAGGCTCAGCGTTACACCAATCCTGTCCTGCACCTGGATTATTCAGATCCGGACGTCTGCCGGGTAGGGGACCGTTACTACATGACGGCATCGTCCTTCAACTGTTTTCCGGGACTGCCCATTCTGGAGTCGGAGGACCTGGTGCACTGGGAACTGACGGGGTCCGCGCTGTGGGACTATGACCCGGCTTTCCGTCAGGGGGTGGAGCATGGAAACGGCGTCTGGGCACCGGCTATCCGCTATCACGACGGCTGGTTCTACATTTATGTGGGGGACCCGGACCGGGGTATCTTTATGGTACGCAGCCAAAATCCGCGCGGACCCTGGTCGGAGCCGGTTTGGGTGGTACGGGAAAAAGGCTTTATCGACCCGTGTCCGTTCTGGGATGGCGACGGAAAGGCGTATTTGTCGCATGGCTGCGCCGGTTCTCGTGCTACGCACAAAAGCGTGGTGTTTGTGGCTCCGCTTTCTGCCGATGGAACCCGTCTGGAAGGCCCTTCGCGCATTGTTTTCGACGGTCACCTCTCCCAGCCCACCATCGAGGGAACCAAGTTTTACAAGAGAGGGGAGTGGTACTATATTTTTGCCCCGGCCGGTGGTGTGGCTACCGGTTGGCAGACCGTTTTGCGTTCCGCCAGCCCGTGGGGGCCGTGGGAAGAGCGCATCGTGATGGCCTGGGCGCCGGGAACGGTGAACGGGCCGCACCAGGGGGCCTGGGTGACGGCTCCGGACGGCTCCGACTGGTTCCTGCATTTTCAGGATAAGGGCGCTTATGGCCGCATCTTACACCTCCAGCCCATGGCGTGGCAGGCGGACGGCTGGCCGATCATCGGTGAGGATCCGGATGGGGATGGCGTCGGGCAGCCGGTGAAAGCATGGGAGATTCCTGTTATTTCGAGCGGAGCCGAAGGCGTAGTCGAGCAATCTCCTTACGGTCTTCCCCTTGAGTGGCAATATCCTACCATTCCATCCCCGTACTGGCATTTTGCGCTGCCGGACGGCGGCATCCGGCTGTATTCGGTGATTCAAAAAGAGCCGGAGGCCAATCTGTGGAACTGTCCCAACCTGCTACTGCAGAAATTCCCTGCGGAGCAGTTTACGGTAACAGCCCGGCTCAGTTTCATGCCCAATCCCGCACTGAAAGGGGAGCAGGCCGGTTTCCTGGTTCAGGGGGACGATTATGCCGGCCTTCGCCTGACGGACACTCCGGACGGCGCACGGCTGGAATATGTCTCCTGTTTGAATGCCCCCAAGGGAACCGTGGAGCAGGTGACCCCGCTCACGGTATTACCTTATACGCTCCGGGAACCGGATTTCCCTCATGCTTCCGGGAACGTGCCTGCGGTGAAATATCCTACCTTCCGGCAAACTTCCATTTGGGTCAAACTCAGCGTGAAACCGCGTGCCGTGAAGGGGAATGTACCCGATGCCGTCTGCCACTTCTCCTACTCATTGGATGGCAAACATTTCAAGGCGGTGAATCAGGAATTCATCGCCCAACCGGAGTTGTGGATTGGTGCTAAATTCGGTTTCTACTGCAACCGCCCCGTCTGGAAAAATGACGGGGGCTGGCTGGACATCCAAGAAATTATAATTCAATAATCTTCCACGTTGTAGCGGGTGAGGAGATCCATGTGCATGTGGTTCTCTGTGCGGGCCGGCTTGCGGTGGAAAACAATGTAGTCTATCAGTGTGGAAATGGCATCCTGCACCTGCTGTTCCGGGTGCTGGGCGATGAGCATGGTCACGATGCCTTTCTTCAGTCCGGCGATGTTGGCGGGCAGGTTGTCAAAGCCCACAATGTGCATGCCGGTACGGGGATTGCGCTCCAGATAGGGAACAATGAGGTGGATGCGGGAGTTGAACATGACGACGTGCCGCACATCCGGAAAATCCGTAAAGAAGGCGGACAGGGCCTCGTCTGTGGCAACCGGGTCGATGGGATTGACGAAGATGGTGCGAAGGGTACAGGCCGGATTGTGCTCACGGATGTAATCCTGGAAACCGGCACGGCGGTCGATGGTAGGATCCGACGACCTTTCTTTATCCCGCATGACGCGCACGACCAGTATTTCTTTAGCTTTTTCTCCCTGCAGGAGCATATCGGCACATAGATAACCGCTCTTGTATGCCGGAATGCCGAAGAAGGCCAGGTGACCGGCGGGTTCCTCCAGCTTGGTATCGACAAAAACGTATGGAATGTTGCGACTGGAAAGTTCCTGCACAAAGACTTGCGTCTCATATTGGAACATGGGGGCGATGACTACACCGGAGGGCTTGCTGCTCAGCACTTTGGCACAGACTTCACGGAAAGATTCCGCGCTCAATTCGTCGTAGGTGAAAAGCTGGGTGTGCACGCCTACCTGACGCCCGGATTCCTCTGCTTTGCCGATACCGCTACTCGCCAGTTCCCAGTAGCTTCCTTCCTCCGGGCGGGGGAGTACCACGGCAATGCTGCCTTTTCCCTTGCCGGCGAGAAGGGAAGCATACACGTTGGGTTCGTAGCCCATTTCGCGGATGCAGGCCATGACTTTCTCATAGCTCTTTTTGGAGACTTCTCCGCGGTTGTGAAGGACGCGGTCCACCGTTCCTTTGGAAAGGCCGGTGAGGCGGGCGATATCGTTGATTGTCACTTTTTCCATGGCTGCAAAGTTAAATAATTTCAGCAGGCCCTCCAAACTTTTTAAAATAATTATTTTCGTGCCCGTTCACGATGGCACCAGGGGCACTTGTGGGGCCTGTTGACAACTTGTGTTGAAAAAATTCCGTGCACGGTAACGGAATATCAAAAATAAGGTGTATATTTGCATCGAAGAAATTCCACTTAATTGTAAATTAAAACGAATGACCACATCATCCCTGATTCACGCATGTGCCATTGCCTTGCTTGCATCGGCCTGCTGTTCCACTTCGGAAACCAATGTGTATGAAGGCGTTCCCTTCGAAATGCCCCGTGTCCAGCTTCCTTCCATCCCAAGCCGCAGCGTTTGCCTGACGGATTTTGGCGCAGTAGGGGACGGCGTTACGCTGAATACGGAGGCCTTTGCCAAGGCCATCGATCACTTGGCCGGTCTGGGTGGCGGCCGCCTGGAGGTGCCGGCTGGTATCTGGTTCACCGGTCCTATCGGCCTCAAGAGCCATATCGAACTGCATCTGGACAAGGATGCCGTCATCGTTTTCTCTACGGACCAAAGCCTGTATCCCATCATCGATACCAATTTTGAGGGCCTGGATGTACGCCGGTGCCTGTCTCCGCTGCATGCGGAGGACGCTACGGATATTGCCATTACCGGCAAGGGTGTGATCGATGGAAACGGCGACGCCTGGCGGGAAGTCAAACGCCGCAAGGTGGGGGACGATACCTGGAAAACCATCGTCAAACGGGGGGGCGTGCTTTCGGAAGACGGCAGCGTCTGGTACCCGGACGAGGGCTATATGGCCGCCCGCAAGACCGCCGGCAGCCTCAATTACCAAGACCAGAGCCTGGATGAACAGTGGATCAAAACCTTCCTGCGCCCGGTAATGCTCAGTTTCCGCAACTGCGAGCGGGTGCTGCTGGAAGACACTTCCTACCAGAATTCCCCTTGCTGGAATCTGCACCCCCTCTGGTGCAAGGATGTCACTATTAAGAATATCAGCGTGCGTGCGCCGTTCTATTCCACCAATGGTGACGGCATCGACATTGAAGGCTGTGAAAATGTCATTCTCACCGGTTCCAGCTTTGATGTGGGGGACGATGCCATCTGCATCAAGAGCGGCAAGGACGCCGACGGTCGTCGTCATGCAAAGCCGTGCAAAAACCTGATTATCAAGGACTGCACCGTGTACCACGGCCATGGCGGCTTTGTGGTGGGCTCGGAAATGAGCGGCGGTGTGGAAAACATCTGGGTAAGCGGATGTCGCTTCCTGGGCACGGACGTAGGTCTTCGTTTCAAGAGCACCCGCGGCCGTGGCGGCGTGGTCAAGAACATCTGGTGCGACCACATTTACATGAAAGACATTGTCTCCTATGGCGTTATCTTCAACCTGTATTATGCCGGCGTTGCCGCCAGTGACAAGGGGGACGATGATACTTCGGACGTCCAGCCCGTGGACGAGACTACCCCGGAATTCCGGGACATGCACATGAGCGACATCGTTTGCTCCGGTGCCAAGCAGGCTATCTTCGTGAACGGCCTCCCGGAGATGCCGGTAACCAACTTAGACTTCCATAATAGCATCTTTACCGCCCAGAAGGGTGCAGAGGTGCATTTCGCAAAGAATGTCACGTTCGACAACGTAATCGTAAACGGAGAAAAGTTATGATCCTGTCCCTTCTTACAGCAGCTATGTTCACCATCCATCTGATGGGGGACAGCACCATGGCGGAAAAAGACCTTCCCAAAGCCGGCCAGGAGCGCGGCTGGGGCATGATGCTTCCCAATTTCCTGGACAAAGATGTACAGGTTGTCAACTACGCCCAGAACGGCCGGAGCACCAAGAGCTTCATCGACCTGGGCCTGTGGGATAAGGTGTATAATGCCGTGCAGCCCGGCGACTACGTGTTCATTGAATTCGGCCATAACGACGCCAAGGCGGACGATCCAGCCCGCTATGCTCCGGCGTATGGCGCCTACCAGGACAACCTCCGCACCTTTGTAAAAGGCGTGCGCGAGAAAGGCGGCACCCCGGTGCTTCTGAGTCCCATTGCCCGCCGCTGGTTCAAGGATGGCAAACTGGACCGCAACTGCCATACGGATTACCCCGCCGCCATGGAGGCTGTGGCCAAGGAGATGGGCGTTACGTTCATTGACATGACCACCCCCACGCTGGACTGGCTGGAGGAACTGGGCGACGACGCCTCCAAGGCCTATTTCATGATTTCTACCGGCAAGAACGACAACACCCACCTGGTGCCCTGCGGCGCCCGCAAAGTGACGGAAATCGTTTGCGAAAAAATCAAGGAGCAGCTTCCGGACATTGCCCAGCACCTGGTATATTACCATATTGTGATTGCTGCCGATGGCCATGGCGACTACCAGACCGTGCAGGAAGGCGTGAACGCCATTCCCAACTACAGCCACAAGGAAATCACCAAGGTGCTCATCCGGAACGGCGTGTACAAAGAGGAGATCAATATCCCGCACACCAAGTTCCGTGTGCATTTCCAGGGCGAGGATGCCCCAAAGACCATCCTTACCTACGACAAATACGCCAAGAAAAACTGGCCCGGCCGCGATTTCCCTATTGGCACTTCCGGCAGCGCCAGCATCTACATCCACGCCAGCTACATCACCTTCCAGGACATCACCTTCGAGAACAGCGCCGGGGAAGGGAAGAACATTGGCCAGGCGGTGGCCTGCTTCACGGACGGCGACTTCCTCTTCTTCAACCGCTGCCGTTTCCTGGGCAATCAGGATACCCTTTACACTTATGGCCGATTCGGCAAGTTCGGCGGTATCAAGCGCAACTACTTCAAGGACTGCTACATTGAAGGCACCACGGATTTCATCTTCGGAACCAGCATCGCCTACTTCGAGAATTGCGAAATCCGCTCCAAAAAAGACAGCTACATCACCGCCGCCAGCACCCTGGAAGGCCAAAAGTACGGGTACGTATTCTACAAATGTAAGTTGACGGCCGATGAAGGCGTGACAAAATGCTACCTGGGCCGTCCCTGGGGCGCTTACGCCAAGACGGTCTTCATCGAATGCGAACTGGGTTCCCACATCCTGCCGGAAGGCTGGCACGACTGGGAGAAAGACGGCAAGCCGGACACCAAGAAGAATTCCTTCTACGGAGAGTGGGGGAATACCGGCCCGGGTGCTGCCGGTCCTCGCGTGAAGTGGGCGCACAAGATCAAACCGCAGGACTACACCTTTGAGAAGGTGATGTTCCAGACGCAGGACAATATTGTTTGGGATCCTTATAACAACAAATAAATGAGGAAGTTAACGTTCTTATTCCTGGCAGCCGCCTTGACCGCTTGTACAACGGTCAAGGCTCCGCTGTCTTTGCGCGTTGTCCAAAGCGAGATGGCCCGGAATCCGGAGGCCAGCTATATCGACGGCCTGGAAGGTAAGCTCAAGTGGAACTATACCACCGGCCTGGAGCTGAAGGCCATGCTGGATGTGCAGGACGTCATTCCCGGCTCCGACCGGGAATCTCTCCTGAGCTATGCCGATGCCTGGTACGACGCCATCATCGACTCCGCAGGGACCATTTACAAGTACAAGAAGAGCAATTATTCCCTGGACCATGTGTGCCCGGGCCGGACGCTGTTCCAGCTGTTGGACCTTACCGGCAAGGAGAAATACCGTGTGGCCATGGATACGCTCTACAGCCAGCTCCAGAGCCAGCCCCGCACCCCGGAAGGCGGCTTCTGGCATAAGAAGATTTATCCTGAGCAGATGTGGCTGGACGGCCTGTACATGGGCCAGCCCTTCTATGCGGAATACACGGCCCGTTACGTGACGGACAGCCTGCAGCGGGAAGCCAATTTCCAGGATATCGTGCACCAGTTCACCCTTGTGTACGACAAAACCCTGGACCCGGACACGGGCCTGCTGCGCCACGCCTGGGACAGCTCCCACAGCATGTTCTGGTGCAATGAAGAGACCGGTCAGAGCGACCATGCCTGGGGCCGTGCCCTGGGTTGGTATGCGATGGCCCTGGTCGATGTGATTGAAATCCTGCCGGACGGGGAAGGAAAGGACAGCCTGGTGGGCATCCTGAACACCCTGTACAATGTGCTTCCCCTCTATGCCGATGCCAAGACGGGTATGTGGTTCCAGGTGCTGGACCAGCCCTACCGGGAAGGCAACTATCTGGAAGCCACCTGTAGCGCCATGTTCACCTATGCGTGGCTTAAAGGCTGCCGCCTGGGTGTGTTGGGCAACCTGGATGGGGCAAAACAGAGTTACTTGTCGATGCTGGACACCTTCGTCACGGAAGAGGAAGGTCTGGTGAACCTGAACCAGTGCTGCGAAGTGGCCGGCCTGGGCGGCAAGGACAACCGCAGGGGAGATTACGATTATTATATTAATGAACGCGTGCGCGCAAATGACCCCAAGGGCATCGGCCCCCTCATTTGGGCAGCGCTTGAATATGAAAAACTATGAAGCATCGCATTCTTTGTGCAGCCTTGGCCCTGATGGCCATTGCCTGTGGCAACAAGACCAATCCCGACACGCCCAGTGGGGGAGAGACGCCTTCTACTACCGATGCGCCCAAGCAACCCACCGGCCTCAAGGTACTGGATTCCAAGACCACCGAAACGTCCCTTTCTTTCCAGTGGGATGCGCAGAGCGGCGTAAAGTTCAGTTATGAACTCAAGCAGGGCTCCACTACCGTGAAAGATGGAACTACTACTAATCGCAACGTGAAGTTGGACGGGCTTACCAAGGCTACCACGTATAAGTTTACGGTGTATGCCGTGGCCAGGGACAAGAAGAGTTCCGGTGCAACGGTGGAGGCCACAACGGCCGGTGAGCCTGATGACCCCGGCGATCCCGGTGACCCGGGTGATCCCACCATCGCCTATGAGGAATTCGGCATTCCCGCTGCAGAGGAAGACGGTATCGCCCGTGCCTTCCCCGGCGCGGAAGGCGGTGGTATGTTCGCCTCCGGCGGCCGAGGCGGGAAAATCCTCCACGTAACTACGCTGGAGGACAGCACCGCAGAAGGGACCCTTCGCTGGGCCTGCACGCAGAACTATCCGCGTATCATCGTGTTCGACGTGGCCGGCACCATCGCCCTCAAGAGCCAGTTGCAAATCAACCGTGACAATTGCACTATCGCCGGTCAGACGGCCCCTGGTGACGGTATCTGCCTCAAGAACTATACTTTCCGCATCAGCGCCAGCAACGTGATTGTCCGTTTCATCCGCTGCCGCATGGGTGACGAGGAAAAGACCGAGGACGATGCTATCCAGGTGATGAGCCACGACAACGACAAGTACAGCAATATCATCATCGACCACTGCTCCGTCAGCTGGTGCACGGACGAGTGCGCTTCCTTCTATGGCATGAAGGACTTTACCTTCCAGTGGAACATTGTCTCCGAGAGCCTCCGCGCCTCGGTTCATGGCAAGGGTAACCATGGTTACGGTGGCATATGGGGCGGTAACAACGCCACTTATCACCACAACCTCCTGGCTCATCACGACAGCCGTAACCCGCGCATCGACCATGACTATGTGAGCACCCAGAAGGGTCCCGTGACCATCTCCAACAACGTGGTGTATAACTGGAGCGGCAATAGCTGCTATGGCGGTGAAAGCTCCCAGAACAACGGCAACGACTACAAGAAATACAACTTTGTAGGCAATTACTACAAACCCGGTCCCGTCACTCCCAGCAACCACCGCTGGCTCATTGAGCCCACTACGTCCTGCAGCAATTGTGGCGGTACCATCCTGCCCGGCCATTTCTATTTGGACGGCAATGTGCTCCACGGAGCGAATGACGTTACTTCCAACAACTGGAAGGCGGGCAAGTCCACTGGAGTAGGGGTTTACATCAAAGAAAGCGATGTGGCCAAAATCAAGGCGGATACTCCTTATGACTGCAATGTCATGAGCTTGCACAGCGCTGACGACGCTTTCACGGCTGTGACGAAGTATGCCGGAGCCAGCTATGCCAAGGATGCAATCGACGCCCGCGTGCAGCAGGAAACCATTAGCGGAACCGCTACATACCATGGGAGCAACGGCTCTACGAAGGGCCTCATCGACACCCAGACGGACGTGGATGACGGCACTTGGGAGAACGGTTGGCCGGTGTACAAAGCCACCGAAGAGCAGCTGAATGCCCTGCGCGACTCCGACTCCGACGGCATTCCCAATGCCATCGAGGATGCCTGGGGCCTGAACAAGAGCGATCCCAAGGACGCCATTGCTTACACCCTGGATCCGGACGAGCGTTACACCAACCTGGAGATGTACCTCCACTACCTGGTGAAGGACATCGTGAACGGTGGTAACAACAAAGCAGAATACAAAAAGTTATAATCTTTTTACTATTACTAATTATTAACCAAAATCAAAAAACCAATGAAAAGTATGACAAAGAAACTACTTCTTTCGCTCGCACTTTGCTTGGGGCTCACCACGGCCGCTTGGGCACAGACCACCGTCAAGGGTATTGTGACCGACGAGACCGGTGAACCGCTGATTGGCGCCGGTGTATTGGTGGAAGGCACCACCATCGGCACCATTACGGGCATTGACGGTGATTACACCCTCTCTGTCCCCGAGGGCGCAGTGAATCTGGTATTCTCCTTCATCGGCCTGGCGGACCAGACGGTCGCCATCGCCGGTCAGACGGAGATCAATGTTGTCCTGAAGGCCGATACCACCTTCCTCGACGAGGTTGTGGTGGTGGGTTATGCCACGGTCAAGCGTCGCGACCTGTTGGGCTCCGTGTCCAGCGTGGGCGCTGACAAACTGGCCGAGCAGCCTGTCACTTCGGTTTCCCAGGCCCTTTCCGGTAAGATGGCCGGTGTGTCCGTTGTGACCACCGAAGGCGACCCGGATGCGGATATCAAGATCCGCGTACGTGGTGGCGGTTCCATCACCCAGGACAGCTCCCCGTTGTACATCGTGGACGGTTTCCCGGTAGAGAGCATCAATGACATCTCTTCCTCTGAAATCGCTTCCATCGACGTGCTGAAGGACGCATTCTCCACCGCTATCTACGGTTCCCGTGGTGCAAACGGTGTTGTGATCGTGACTACCAAGAGCGCAGAAAAAGGCCAGAAGGTTTCCGTGAAACTCAATGCCTACTATGGTCTGAAGTACATGGCGAACAAGAGCGCCATCCAGGCCATGGATGCCGAGAACTTCGTGAAGTTCCAGTATGAACTGGGCTCCATCCGTGACGACCTCAGCAGCCACTACACGCCGTACTTCGGTTCCTTCTCCGACATTGACCTGTACAGCGGCCTGGCCACCAACAACTGGGTGGACGCCGTGTTCGGCAATACCGGAAGCACCTTCAACATCGACGCTTCCATCAGCGGCAGCGGCGAAAACTACAACTGGACCCTCGGTTATGCCCACATGGGCGACCAGGCCATCATGGTGGGATCCAAGTACCTGCGTGACAACCTCAACTTCAAGGGGAACTTCAAGACTTCCAAGACCACCAGTTTTGACGTGAACGTCCGTTACTCCGTTATCAACGTACGCGGCTCCGGTGCCAACGGTATTAACGACCAAGGTTCCACCGCCGGTAACGGCCGTCTCAAACACGCTGTGGCTTATGCACCCATCCCGGTGAGCGCCACGGCAACGGATTCCGACCTGGAGCAGGACTATGGCGACAACGCCCCGCCGCTCAAGAGTGTGGCCGACAATGACAGCAAGCGCCTCCGTAAGACCTGGAATGCCAACGCTGCCTTCAACTGGACTATCATCGACAACCTCCGCCTGAAGATTGAAGGCGGTCTGGAAGACTACCGTCAGAGCGATGACCGTTTCTATGGTCTCACCACTTACTACGTCGCCAACAACTCCACGGTGAAGAACACGCCTTCCACCCAGCACAAGGAGGCTTTCCGCACCCGTTATCGTAATACCAATACCATTAATTACGATTTCGCCAAGGTGCTGAACAACAGTGACCACAGTCTCACTGCTCTCCTGGGTGAAGAAATGACCATCACCAAGAGCAACACCCTTACTGACATGGTGGACGGCCTTCCTGTGTTCTACGATGCCGCTATGGCTTGGAACTTCATGGCTTCCGGTACGCCTTCCACGTCCAACAACCACTACAGCGCTGACGATAAGCTC
Organism: uncultured Bacteroidales bacterium; assembly: GCA_946415475.1. GTDB lineage: Bacteria > Bacteroidota > Bacteroidia > Bacteroidales > UBA932 > Cryptobacteroides. Next base: position 7,164 of record CAMKSQ010000018.1, on the reverse strand, counting down.
CTGTCTTTCTTCGGCCGTGTGAACTATGACTACAAGCACCGTTACTCCGTGGGCGTTACGCTCCGTGCCGATGGTAGCTCCAAGTTCGCCCGCGGTCACCGCTGGGGCTTCTTCCCCTCCGCCGCTATCTCCTGGACCATCTCCAACGAGCCTTGGATGGAAGCTTCCCACAACTGGTTGGATCAGCTCAAACTCCGTTACAGCTTCGGTACCGCCGGTAACAACAACATCCCTACGGGCCAGCTCATGAAGGAGTACGCTTCCAGCACCACCTCCTGGCTGTCGATGACCAACAACATCTTCACTGCCGGTAAGGTGCTGAACAACCCCAACCTCACCTGGGAAACTACCTATACCCACAACATCGGTATCGACTTCGGCTTCTTCCAGAACCGCCTGAGCGGTAGCATCGAGGCCTATCAGAACGATACCAAGAACCTGCTCATTAATTTCCCTATCCCCGGTTCCGGTTATGATAGCCAGTACCAGAACGTAGGTTCCACCCGCAACCGCGGTATCGAACTTACCCTGAACGCTCCTATCATCTCCAAGAAGGACTACTCCCTGAACATTGGCGGTAACATCGCTTACAATGTGAACCGCGTGACGGATCTGGGCGGTCTGGAAAGCATTACCGCTCAGTCCTACTGGGCATCTACCGAAATCGGTGACGATTACATTGTCCAGGTGGGTCAGCCGCTGGGTAATATGTATGGCTATCTGAGCGACGGTTTCTATTCCGTTGACGATTTTACCTGGGATGGTGCCAAGTGGGTGCTTAACGAGGGCGTCGTAGACTGCTCCGGTATCATCGGCGGTGCTTACATGCGTCCGGGTGCTCCCAAGTACAAAGATATCGCCAAGAATGTGGCCGTGTATGACGATGAAGGCAACATCACCGGTTATACCACGGACGGTAAACTTACTGTGGCCGACCGTACCATCATCGGCAATGCCGCTCCGGATTTCACCGGTGGTTTCAGCATTTCCGGTTATGTGAAGGGCTTTGACTTCAGCGCCAACTTCAACTTCATGATCGGCAACCAGGTGTACAACGCCAACAAGATTGAATTCACCAGCTCCCGTAAGTATTACAACCGCAACCTGCTGAACACGATGGATGTGTCCAAGCGCTGGAGCAACATCGACTGGCAGACCGGTGAACTGGTGAACGATCCCGACCAGCTGCGTGCCATGAACGCCGGCAAGACCATGTGGAACCCGGCCATCGGCCAGGCTGTATTCAGCGACTGGGCCGTGGAGGATGGCTCCTTCCTGCGTATGCAGAGTGCCACCATCGGTTACACGCTTCCGGAAGAACTCACCAAGAAGATCTATATCCGCAAACTCCGCGTGTACGTGACGGGCACCAACCTGTTCTGCCTCACCAAGTACTCCGGATACGACCCCGAAGTGGATACCCGTCGTTCCACCCCGCTTACCCCGGGTGTTGACTACTCCGCTTATCCTAAGAGCATCGGCTTCGTTGCCGGTATCAACCTCACTTTCTAATCCGCTGAAGACATGAAAAAGATTCTATATATCCTTTCTGCGGCCCTTGTTGCCGCCGCTGCGGTTTCCTGCGAAAAGTTCCTGGATTCGGAGTCTCCGTCCACGTTTGACGCGGCTACCGTTTACTCCAACTACTCCCTTACGGAAAATACCATTTTCTCCATCGCCCAGAGCTTTGGTGAAACCAACAACTATCGTGGCCGTTACCTTCCCTGGATTGGCCTGAACAGCGATATCGAGTGGTATAATACCTTCAAGCCCACCGACGAGAAGTATCAGATCGCGGGTTACAGCCTGCTCCCCAACAATGCGCAGCTCAACCTGGACAACGGTCCTTTCGCCAAAATGTACGAAGCCATCGAGCGTGCTAACCTGGTGATTGAAGGTGTCCGTGAGTACGGTAACCCTGCCGAGAAAGCCGACATGGCTTATCTCCTGGGTGAGGCCCTTACGCTCCGCGCCATGATTTACTATGACCTGGTACGCGCCTGGGGCGATGTCCCTGCCCGTTTCACCTCTACGACCAGTGAAACCATCTATGTGGCCAAAACCAGCCGCGATGAAATCTTCAAGCAGCTGCTGGCTGACCTGGAAGAGGCAATCCCGTATCTGCCTTATCCCGGCCAAAGCGCTGCCACCCTGCGCACGGACCGCGTGAACAAGATGTTTGCCCAGGGTCTGTATGCCCGCATCGCCATGATGGCCTCCGGTTATGCCCTGCGTCCGGAAGACGGCATGGTGGGTACCGGTGACCTGGGTGAGAACCGCCTCACCAACGACCCGGACCTGCAGGCCAGTGTCCTGTATCCCAAGGCCCTGAATTATCTGGAGGAAGCCATCCTTTCCGGTACCGCTTCCCTGGAGGATTTCGAGACCTACTGGAAGAACCAGAGCAATCACAACAACCTGGTGGCCGGCCCTGGCCATGAGACCCTGTATGTGATTCCGTTCTCCGACGGCCGTGGCCGCTGGAACTTTACCTTTGCCGTTCGTTCGGAAGGCTCCTCCTATGCGGGTGGCGCTACGGTAACCCGTGGCGGTGATGCCGGTCCGGTTCCTACTATGTGGTTCAAATATAACCCCAATGACGTCCGCCGTGACGTTACCTGCGTCAACTGGCGCTGGAATGCCGACGACGAGCAGGAACTGGTGGGTATCCAGAAGTGGTACTTCGGTAAATATCGCTGGGAGTGGATGGAGAACCATCCTTACACCGGCGGTAACGACGACGGTGTCAAGCCGGTTGTCATGCGTTATGCCGATATCCTCCTGATGGCTGCTGAGCTGGCCAATGAGCTGGGCGGTCTGGAAGACGCCAAGGACTACCTCCTTGCGGTTCGTTCTCGTGCCTTCAAGGGTCACGAAGAGATGGCTGAGGATTATGTGGACGCTATCGGCGGTGCGGATGAAATGTTCGATGCCATCGTGGATGAACGCGCCTTCGAATTCTGCGGCGAAATGACCCGTAAGTTCGACCTGATCCGCTGGGGCATGCTCAAGGAGAAGATGGACGAGGCCAAGTTGGAGATGAAAGCCCTGCGTAACCTTGCTCCTCCCTTTGACCACGTGAACCTGCTGGGAGGCGACGTGTACTGGCAGCTGGATGGCAACAAAGTGGTCATCTACGGCTTCAACGGAGAGGCTGTGAAACCTGCCGGTGTTTGGGAGAAGAAGGCCGAATACTTCAATAAGATTGTGGACAGCAAGGGTGCCGATACCGGCCTCTATGATGCGCTCATCGAAGGTATTTATGCCGAAGACCCCGAGCAGCACATGTTCTGGCCCATCTTCAATACTACCATGATCAACAGTCAGGGTAAGATTAAGAACGACTATGGTTACGACAACCTTTAATTGACTGACGCATTATGAACTACAAGAATATTTTGAAAGTTTCTCTGGCTGCACTGGCCTCACTGGCCGTGCTCGCCGGCTGCGCCAAGAAAGAGTTCAAGGAAGTGACTGAACTCTCCCTGAAGCGTTGCCTGGAACCGCAGAACCTGAGCGCCCGCGTAGATGCTGCCACCGGTGACCATGTCACCTTTGGCTGGGATGTCAACAAGGACGCCGACGGATACCTCCTCACGGTGTACACCGATGAGGAAATGACCGAGTTTGAAGACTCCTGGAATCTGGAACCGGACGAGGTTCCCGCTGTCATCCGCCTCACGGCCGACCAGAATTACTGGTTCACCGTCCAGGCTTACCGTGTGGACGGAGAGGGCATTCCCGTCGAGTCCACCGTGTCCAATGTGGCTGTTTACGATGGCAGCATCAAGACCTACGCGGTAAAGGACAACCTGTTCCTGGAAGTCACCGGCCGTACGGAAACCACCGTTTCCCTGGCCTGGAGCAACGAGGTAGAGGACTATGAGGAAGTGACTGAACTCAGTGCCGTTCCGGTGAAGGGCGGTAAGACCGTAAAGAAGGATCTCTCCGCTGCTGAGAAGACGGCTGCTGCCGCTACCGTTACTGGCCTGGAGCCTGCTACCGAGTACCAGATCACTCTCTTCTACATGAGCGCCTCCCGTGGCACCAAGGATGTTTGGACACAGGCTGCCCAAGGCACCTCTGTCCGCATCTCTACGGCTGAGGAACTCAAGACGGCTGTTGCCGGTGGCGACTTCTATCTCGCGTACAGTGATGCTGAATACGCTATGGGAACAGCAGCTCCTGCAGCTACGCTTAACCTTGTAGGTGAGATGGATCCTGATGGTAAGAGGCCGCTTGTTACTGGCTCGATCAGCCTGACCAACGCTCTTGCCGAAGGAAGCACGCTCCATTTCGAGAATATCCATTTCTTCGATACTGGTACTACAGGACATCTTGTTACCTTTACTTCCGGTCCCGTCAAACTTGCTAAGATTGAGTTTGTGAACTGCGAAATTTCCGGTTTCAAGAGCGGTTTGTTCTACAACAACGTAGATGGTGGTCTCACTGTTGGTGAGGTTACCTTTGATTCCTGCGAAATCCATGACATTCTTGGTAGTGGTGGTGATGGCTTCGACATCCGTAAGGCTACGGAGATTACCACGGTGAAGTTTGTCAACAGCACCATCTGGGATGGTTTCCGTACCTTCGTACGTCTTGATGCTGTGGATGCTATCAAGATTGGTGGCTTTATCCTTGAAAACAACACCATCAAGGGTGTATCTGTCATCAATGATGGCAATAACCAAGGCCTCTTCGGTACCAAGGCGGCAACTGCCCTTACCCTCAAGAACAACCTCTTCCTGTGGGAAGACGGTGGCGAAACAGCTGAAGGAACGGATGACAAAACTCAACTGGTGCGTGATAATAGTGCTGTTATAGTTCCTACACTTACCGCATCCAACAACTACAGCTATGCACATGGTAAAGATTTCTTCAAGAAGGTCTCTGCTGCTGATGCTGGCTGTAAGGTGATGAATGTGGATCCTTGCTACAATTCCAAGGGTAACTTCTTCCAGCTGGCCGCCCAGGATCTCATCGATGGTAAGGTGGGTGCTTCCAAGTGGTGGATTTCCTATGTGGAGAAACCCGAAGACCTCACGCAGAACGTAATCACCGAGGCCCACACCTGGAACCTCCAGGATGCCAGCCTCTTTGCCGGTGAGGTGAAGAACAGCCGCGTTCGTGACGAACTCCTGCTGGTAGGTACCGAGGCAGCGCCTATGAATGCCGACGGCGGCATCAACTTCCTGAGCGCTACGCCGCTTTCCCGCAAGGGATATCCGGTTGAGGGCTATGCTGCCTTCAAGATCGACGCTCCCGGTTCCGTGGACCTGCTCGTGGCAGATGCTGCCAAGACCGGTGCCAGTGTTGTGGTTGCCCTGGGTGACGACAACGGTATTGAGGTGAAGGGCGGTGTCGCCGCTTCTTCCGCCGGTGTGCAGAAGGTGCTCATCCCCAAGGTGGATGGTGAAGGAACGATTTATCTCTATGCCAATGGTGCCATCTCCCTGACCAAACTTGCCTGGAGTGAGGATGTCAAGGGCGGCAACAGCGTGCTGTCCACTCCGAAGCTCACGGTTGCACCCGTTACGGTGAAGGAAGGAGAGGCGGCAGAGGTGAGCGTTTCCTGGGAAGCGGTCGAGCATGCCGGCTCCTATGAGCTCAAGTTCAACAAGCGTCTAATGGAACTGGAGGAAGGTGCCCTGTCTTACACCGTTCCTGCAGAGACCATCGCTGCTTTGGAAGCTGGTCTGTACAACTTCACCATTCAGGCCCTGCCTGCTGCTAACGACATTTACTATGTGAAATCCGAAATCGGTTCTGCTGCCATCGCTATCCAGCCTAAGGGTGGTGAAGAGGTGGTTGAAAAGAGCATCGTTTGGGATTTCACCGAGGAATATGTTGCTAATCTTGGTGTGAATGACAGCAATACTTACAAGTACGAAGCGGGTAGTACGGAGCTTGTGGCATCTGCTAATGCCACCGAGACCCTCTATTTCTCTCCTAACGGTAAGGATATCAAGACTGCTGGCAAGACCAGTACTGCAGACAATATTGCATACAAACCTATCACCTTTGGTGGTGGTGCTGCCTATGCCTTCTTCAAGACTGCCAAGGCTGGTAAGCTCAAGGTTGTTGCCACACAAGGCAAGGTCGCCGCTGACGGTAAGGATTGCAAGCTTGGAATCAAGGTGAACGGTGTTTCTATGACCGACCAGGATGTCGATCTCGAACCTTATGCACTTGATAAGCCTGTTTTGGATGCCAAGACCTACGAGTTTACGATAGATAATGCCACTGGAGAAGTTCAGGAAATCCAAATCGTTAAGGTTGGTGGTTCCACCTCACCTTGGATCTATAGGATTGAGTTTACTTATACCGAGTCTGCCGCAGAGGCACCCGTCTATAAGTGGAACTTCACCGAGGAATTCGTTGCTAATCTTGGTGTGAATGACAACAATACTTACAAGTACGAAGCGGGTACTACGGAACTTGTGACATCTGCTGATGCTACCGAGACCCTCTACTTCTCTCCTAACGGCAAGGATATCAAGACCGCTGGCAAAACTAGCACTGCAGACAATATCGCATACAAGCCTATCACCTTTGGTGGTGGTGCTGCCTATGCCTTCTTCAAGACTGCCAAGGCTGGTAAGCTCAAGGTTGTTGCCACACAAGGCAAGGTCGCCGCTGACGGTAAGGATTGCAAGCTAGGAATCAAGGTGAACGGTGTTTCTATGACCGACCAGGATGTCGATCTTGCACCTTACGCACTTGATAAGCCTGTTCTGGATGCCCAGACTTACGAGTTTACGGTAGATGCTGCAGGTGGAGCAGTTCAGGAAATCCAGATTGTAAAGGTTAGTGGTTCTACCTCACCCTGGATTTACGAGATTGTCTTCGAGTCCAAGTAATTCTTTTTAAGGGAGCCGGGGGTGATACCCCGACTCTCTTCCACGAAACAAATTAAAACACATAACACTATGGCTTTTATCAACCCTGATTTCATGCTCCAGACGGAGACCGCCAAGAAACTGTACCATGAGCACGCGGAGAAGATGCCCATCATTGACTATCACTGCCACCTGGTGCCGCAGCAGATAGCGGAGAATATTCAGTTCCGAGACATCACGCAGCTCTGGCTGGTGGACGGCCACTACGGAGACCACTATAAGTGGCGTGCCATGCGTGCCAACGGCGTAAGCGAGGATTACCTCA
>CAMKSQ010000017.1 GCA_946415475.1 uncultured Bacteroidales bacterium | reverse complement strand
GACCACTATAAGTGGCGTGCCATGCGTGCCAACGGCGTAAGCGAGGATTACCTCACCGGCGGTAAGTATAGCGCCTGGGAAACCTTCCAGAAATGGGCCGAGACCGTTCCCTATACCATGCGGAACCCGCTGTACCACTGGACCCACCTGGAGCTGAGCCGTGTGTTCGGCATCGACAAACTCCTTTGCCCGGCTACCGCCCGTGAAATTTTCGAAGAGTGCAATGCCAAGCTCGCTACGCCCGAATTCCGCGGCCAGGCCCTCATCCGCAAGTTCAATGTGGAGACGGTTTGCACCACGGACGATCCTGCCGATGACCTCCGCTGGCACAAGATGATTGCCGCCGATCCTTTCGGCACCAAGGTCATCCCTGCCTGGCGTCCGGACAAGGCCATGGCCATCGAGGATCCCAAGGCCTACAAGGCCTATCTGGAGCAGTTGGGTGCGGCCGCCGATATGGAGATTAAATCCTATGCCGACCTTTGCGAAGCCCTCCAGAAGCGTCACGACTTCTTTGCCGCCAACGGCTGCAAACTCTCCGACCACGGCCTGGAGAACTTCTATGCCGAGGATTACACGGAGCTGGAGATTGAAGCCATCTTCAAACTGGTTCTCCTGGGCAAGCGTCCCAGCGAGAAAGAACTGAACAAGTTCCGCAGCGCCTTCCTGCACGATCAGGCCGTCATGGACTGCAAAGCCGGCTGGGCGCAGCAGTTCCACATCGGCGCTATCCGTAACAACAACACCAAGATGTTCAATCTGGTGGGCCCGGATACCGGTTTCGATGCCATCCATGACCAGGAGATTGCCGCTGCCGGTCACAAGTTCTTCAACCGCCTGGCCAGCGAGGATGCCCTCACCAAGACCATCCTGTACTGCCTGAACCCGAAGGACAACGAGGTGATGATGACCATGCTTTACACCTTCAACGACGGCACCGTACCCGGCAAGATGCAGTTTGGTTCCGGTTGGTGGTTCCTGGATCAGGAAGTGGGTATGCGCCGCCAGATGGACGCCCTGAGCGTTCTGGGCCTGTTCTCCCGCTTCGTGGGCATGCTTACGGACAGCCGCAGCTTCATCTCTTATCCTCGCCACGAGTATTTCCGCCGCATCCTCTGCGATGTGCTGGGCAAGGACGTGGAAGAGGGCAAACTGCCTGCCTCCGAACTTGAGACCATCGGCAAGATGGTGGAAGACATCTCCTACAACAACGCCAAGAATTACTTTAACTTTTAATTGTCATTCCCGGCTTGACCGGGAATCTCATACCTTATGAAGTACATTAAGATAAATCCGGCCGATAACGTGGCGGTAGCGCTTCAGGACCTTGCCAAAGGCGAGGTGGTGGAAGGCGTGACCCTGCAGATGGACATTCCCCGCGGCCACAAGATTGTGCTCCAGGCCCTCAAGGCGGGGGACAACGTGATTAAGTACGGTTTCCCTATTGGCCATGTAACCCGTGACGCCGAAGCCGGTACCATGGTGGACCATTCTTGCATCAAGACCAACCTGGAAGGCCTGCTGGAATACAATTACAATCCAGCCCTGGTGGAGATTGAGAAAGCCGCGGTTTCCAGGACCTTCAAGGGCTTCCGCCGGGCCGATGGCCAGGTGGGTATCCGCAACCAGATTTGGGTAATCCCCACCGTAGGCTGCGTGAATGGCATTTGCGAGCAAATCGTCAATAAATTCAAGGCCGAGGTTGCCGGAAAAGAGGGGAGTGTCGATGCCATCGTCTGCTTCCCGCACAACTACGGCTGCTCCCAGCTGGGCGACGACCACGAGAATACGCGCAAGGTACTTGCCGATATGGTCCATCATCCCAACGCCGGTGGCGTGCTGGTGGTGAGCCTGGGTTGCGAAAACAACCAGCTGGATGCCTTCCGCGAGATGGTCGGTCCTGTGGACGAGTCTCGCGTGAAGATGTTCGTTTGCCAGAAGGTGAACGATGAGATTGCCTATGGCGTGGAGCGCCTGCGGGAAATCTTTGCCGTGGCTTCCAAGGATGTCCGCGAGGAAGTGCCTGTGAGCGAGCTTCGCGTCGGCCTGAAGTGCGGTGGCTCCGACGGCTTGAGCGGCATTACCGCCAACCCGCTGCTGGGCGTGTTCTCCGACTGGATTGTCGCCCAGGGCGGCACGACCGTGCTCACCGAGGTGCCGGAAATGTTCGGCGCAGAGACCATCCTCATGAACCGTTGTCAGGACGAAGCTACCTTCGACAAGACGGTGCACCTGATCAACGACTTCAAGGAGTACTTCATGAAGCAGGGGATGCCCGTGTACGAGAACCCTTCGCCGGGTAATAAGGTCGGCGGCATTTCCACGCTGGAGGAGAAGAGCCTGGGCTGCACGCAAAAGTGCGGCAAGAGTATCGTCAGGGGCGTGCTGAAATATGCTGAACGCTTGAGCGTCAAGGGCTTGAACCTGTTGAGCGCTCCGGGCAATGACCTGGTGGCTTCCACGGCACTGGGCGCTTCCGGTTGCCAGATTGTGCTGTTCACCACCGGCCGTGGCACCCCGTTCGGCAGTTTCGTCCCCACCATGAAAATATCCACCAATACGCCGCTATACGAGGCCAAGCCGTCCTGGATTGACTTCAACGCCGGTGTCCTGGCCCAGGGAGAACCCATGGAAGAGGTGGCCGCCCGCTTCATCGAATTCGTGCTCGCCGCCGCCAGCGGTGAACCCGTAAACAACGAAAAGCACGGCATCCGCGAGATTGCCATCTTCAAGCAAGGCGTCACGCTGTAAAATATGACGAGATTGGTATCCATAGTTGCTTTGTTGCTGGCCATCCTATGGGGTTGTGAAAAACCCCAGGTGACGCCGGTGCCGGAGAAAAACGAGGTGGAAACGCCCCACAATGAGAAGGAAAGCGGTGAGGATCCGGGGAGCGAATCCGGTGAAGAACCTGGTGAGGACCCTGGCGAAGAACCCGGTGAGGCCCCTGGCGAAGCCCCTGGCGAAGCCCCCGGCGAAGACCCCGGCGAAGACCCTGATGACCCCGGAGAAGATCCTGGCGAAGAACCCGGGGCGGACCCGATTCCTGGCGAGGGCGACGAGCTGGAATGCTCGACGCCTCCGGCTGTGGGTATCGTGGACCCGACAGCCCTGGTGGGCTATGGTGCAGCCGTGACCGGCGGCGAGGGGAGTGGCGGCAATGTGCTGCACTTCAACAGCGGTAAGGCCCTCCAGACCTGGCTGCTGCAGCGCACCAAGGACGAGAAGAAGGGGACCCATACCCCCACCGTCATCTGGCTCAGTGGTACGTTCAAGAGTGACGAAGGCCGTGACTTCTCCGAAGCCCACCCGTGGTTCGACGTCAAAGACGTTTCCAACCTCTCCTTCATCGGCACGGATGACTTCGTGATGGACAAGATCGGTATTTTCTGCGTCCGCGCCAAGAACATCATTATCCGCAACATCAACTTCCAGCAGCCCAAAGCCAATAACGGTGCCGATGCCGTCTCCATGCAGGAATGCGACGGCGTATGGGTAGACCACTGCACCTTTACCTCACTTAACCAGACCAAGGACTACGAGGACGGCTCCACCGACATCACCCATGGCTCCAAGAATGTGACCGTGAGCTGGTGCCGATATGTCAAGACGCAGAAGAGCTGTCTGGTGGGCCACTCCAACAGCCAGAGCGGTGACGTGGCCATTACCGCCACCTTCCACCACAACTGGTTCGAGGGCTCCAGCAGCCGTCACCCACGCGTGCGTTTTGGTACGGTACACGTGTACAACAACCTGTTCGACGGCAATACCACCTACGGCGTAGGTTCTGCCTATGGCGCCAAGGTGCTGGTGGAATACAACTACTTTGACGCCGTGCAGCTGCCTACCGACATCTGCACCTATCCTGCCAAGGAAAGCGGAGTATCCAACCTCCAGGGCAGCGTAGCCGGTTACCTGTATCCTACCCAGAACGTATATGTAAACAAGCCGGAAAAGGCCAAGAGCCCGTATCCGCTGAGCAATGTCAAGTACACCAAGTACGGCGGCACTGCCGGCACGGAACTCACTTATGCCGATTTCAAACCGGCTTACAGCTACACGGTAACGGCTGCTGAGGACGTTCCCGCCCTGGTGAAGGCCAATGCCGGTTACGGTAAGCTGGGTTACGCCAGTGCTCCCGTCGATGTAGATAATGGTGGAATCATCCTTACACAATAAAAGCATATCTTAATTTAAATAACTAATAATAACGTTTATGGAAAGACTAAACCGCACGTCTGCACCGCAGGCAAAAAAGTACACCGAGAAGGTGATTCAGTTTGGCGAAGGTAACTTCCTCCGCGCATTCATCGAGTGGATTATCTGGAAGACCAACCAGAAGACGGACTTCAACGGCTCCGTAGTGGTGGTCCAGCCCATCGAGAAGGGTATGGTCAGCTGGCTCAACGAGCAGGACGGCCTGTACCACCTGAATCTGCAGGGTCTCCAGAATGGCCAGCCCGTGGATAGCGTGGACCTGATCGACGTTATCTCCCGCGGCCTGAACCCCTACGAGGACTTTGCCGCTTACATGGCCCTAGCCGAGCAGCCGGAAATCCGCTTTGTGATTTCCAATACCACGGAGGCCGGTATCGCCTTTGACCCGGCTTGCAAACTGGAGGACAAACCCGCCAGCAGCTATCCCGGCAAGCTCACCCAGCTCCTGTATCACCGTTTCCAGTACTTCAAGGGTGCCAAGGACAAGGGCCTGATCATCTTCCCTTGCGAGCTCATCTTCGAGAACGGTAAACACCTGAAGGAGTGCATCCGCCAGTATATCGACCTGTGGAAACTGGGTGCCGAATTCAGCGACTGGTTCGAGAACGCCTGTGGTGTGTACAGCACCCTGGTGGACCGTATCGTCCCGGGTTATCCGCGTGACACCGCCGCCCAGCTGTGCGAACGTGCCGGTTATGATGACCACCTCCTGGACAAGGCCGAAATCTTCCACCTGTGGGTGATCGAGGCTCCGAAGGAGATCGCCGCCGAGTTCCCGGCCGACAAGGCTGGCCTGAACGTGCTCTTCGTCCCTTCCGAGGCCCCTTATCACGAGAGAAAGGTGACCTTGCTGAATGGCCCCCACACCGTGCTGAGCCCGGTTGGCTACCTGAGCGGCCTGAACACCGTGAAGGAGTGCTGCGAAGACCCTGAGGTCGGCCAGTTTGTGAAGAAAGTGATGTACGACGAACTGCTGCCTACCCTGAACCTTCCGAAGGAGGAACTGGTGAAGTTCGCCAACGACGTGATGGAGCGCTTCCGCAACCCGTTCGTGAAGCACTTCGTGACTTCCATCATGCTCAACAGCTTCCCGAAATTCAAGACCCGCGACCTGCCCGGCCTCAAGACCTATCTGGAGCGCAAGGGCGAACTGCCGCAGGGCCTCGTATTGGGCCTGGCCGGCATCTGCACCTACTACAAGGGCGGCAAACGCGGCGAAGACGAGATCGTCCCGAACGATGATCCCAAGATCATGGATCTGCTGAAGGAACTCTGGGCTACCGGCGACGTTGCCAAGGTTGCCAAGGGTGTCCTGGCCGATGAGTTCATCTGGGGCGAAGACCTGAACAAGGTTCCCGGCCTCACCGAACTCCTCACCAAGGACCTTGCCCTCGTTCAGGAAAAAGGCATGCGTGCCGCCGTAAAATCTATTCTTTAATGAGATACACTCGCTTCGCCTTCGGCTTCGCTCGGTATGACAGGGCCCTTTCTTGTCATACCGAGGCCCAAAGGGCCGAGCGTATCTCACATAATAGGATTCTATGAGTACACAGAAAAAATTAATGACCAACTGGCGGTGGTGGATTTGCAGCCTGCTGTTCGTGGCCACTACCGTGAACTATCTGGACCGTCAGGTGCTCTCCCTGACTTATAAGGAGTTCATTGCACCGGAGTTCCACTGGACCGATGCCGACTACGGTACCATCACCTCGCTGTTCTCCATCTTCTACGCCATTGCCTGCCTGTTCGCGGGTAAGTTCGTGGACTGGATGGGCACCAAGAAAGGCTACATGATTGCCATCGGCGTCTGGAGCCTTGGTGCGGTGATGCATGCCGGTTGCGGCGTAGCCACCACGTGGTTTGTGGATGGTGTCGATTCCGTCGAGGCGCTGCGGGCCGTTGAAGCGGGCTCCAATATCGCCCTGACCATCTCCACGGTTAGCGTTTACCTTTTCCTCCTGTGCCGGGGTATCCTGGCACTGGGTGAGGCGGGTAACTTCCCGGCCGCCATCAAGACCACGGCCGAGTACTTCCCCAAGAAGGACCGTGCCTTTGCCACGTCTATCTTCAACGCCGGCGCTTCCGTAGGTGCACTGGCCGCTCCGCTCCTGATCCCGCCGCTCGCCAAGAACTTTGGCTGGGAAATGGCCTTCATCATCATCGGTGGCCTGGGCTTCATCTGGATGTTCTTCTGGCAGTTCATGTATGACAAGCCGGAAAAGAGCAAACATGTGAACCAGGAGGAGCTTGCCTATATCCATCAGGACGATGAGATTGCCGGTCAAGCCGGCAATGACGCCGCTGCGAAGGCCGTCACTCCCGACCCCGATCGGGAGTCTGAAAAAGCCATCCCCATGCTGCAGTGCTTCAAGTACAAGCAGACCTGGAGCTTTGCGATTGGCAAATTCCTCACCGACGGTGTGTGGTGGTTCTTCCTGTTCTGGGCTCCTGCCTACTTCCAGGACCAGTTCAACGCACCGGCCAGCTCTCCGCTGGGACAGGGCCTCATTTTCACCCTGTACGCCATTGTGACGGTGATTTCGCTGTTCGGCGGCTATCTTCCCAAACTCTTCGTGGAGAAGAAGGGGATGCATCCCTACAACGGTCGTATGCTTTCCATGCTCATCTTTGCCTTCTTCCCGCTGGTGGCCCTGGCCGCCCAGCCGCTGGGCGCCATGAGCCCCTGGTGGCCGGCCATCCTCATCGGCCTTGCCGGTGCGGGACATCAGGCCTGGAGCGCCAACATCTTCTCTACCGTAGGTGACATGTTCCCCAAGAGCACCATTGCTTCCATTACGGGTATTGGTGCCATGGCGGGCGGTATCGGCTCCATGATTATCCAAAAGGTGGCCGGTAACCTGTTCACCTATGCCGAAGGACAGGGCGCTGCCTTCCATTTCATGGGCTTCGAGGGCAAACCTGCCGGCTACTTCATCATGTTCTGCTTCTGCGGCCTGGCCTATCTGCTGGCCTGGATCCTGATGAAGTCCCTGGTTCCCAAGTACAAACCCGTCGAGGTGAAGTAATCGCATGAAGAAACTATTATTCGCATTTCTCGTCCCTCTGGCCGTGCTTGCTTGCGGCCAGAAGGACAATCCTTCCCAGGGCGGCGGTGATTCCGAACCGTCCACTTCGGGCCTGTCCAAACCCGCTAACGTAAAACTGGTAGAGGCCACTGAAACCACGCTCACCTTTAGCTGGGATGCCGTTTCAGGTGCCGATACTTATAGTTATAAACTCACCGCTTCCGGTGTGAAGACGGTGACGGGGTCGGTGACATCGACCTCTGTAAAAATAGAGAGCCTGAAGGCGTCCACCGAGTACACTTTCCAGGTACTGGCCGCGGCTGGGGAGAAGAAATCCCTGTACTCCAATGCGGTGAAGGGCAAGACTGCCAGCAGTCCGGTGGACCCGGGCGATGATCCCGGTGACGATCCCGGCGAACTGACCGCCATTTGCGTGGACCAGCCGCTGGTGTTTACGCTGGACGAGACGCCCGTGCTGGGCACCCAAGGCCTCATCCAGGTGTTCGACGCCAACGACAAACTGGTGGACAAAATCGACATGGCCGATATGGCCAAGATGACGGTCCTCTCCGACGGAACCATGGTGCCGAAGGAGACGATGAACCAGGAAACCGTGCTGCATACCTTCCTGGATATGCTGCACAGCACGCGGTATCGCCCCGTCCATTATACGCCCATCCGGGTTTCCGGTAAGGAAGTGATTGTCAAGTTGCACAACGAGGCGCTGAGCTTTGGCGGCAGCTATTATGTGACGGTGGATGAGTCCGTGTTCGGCCTGGCGATAGAAAAGGGCAAGGCTCCTTTTACCGTAAAAGCCAAGCCGTCCGGAAATACGTTGTCCGTCAATCCGGACGGGACTGCCGATTTCTGCACGCTGCAGGGGGCGCTGAGTTATGCCACCACGCTGGGCAAGGATACGGCGGTGACCATCGAACTGGCGAATGGAACCTACCAGGAACTGCTATACGTACGCGATAAGAACAACCTCACCATCAAGGGCGCATCCCGCGAGGGTACGGTGATTGCCTATCCCAACAACGAGAGTTATTCCACAGGCTCCGGTGCTGCCATTTCCAGCAAGCCTGCCCTGGGTTCTGCTGTGGGTGCCATGGGCGGCCGCTGTTTGTTCCTTGTCGAGAGTTGCAACAACCTGGTGCTGGAAGACCTGACCATCGAGAACACCTTCTGGGCCGATGACCACAAAGGCCAGGCGGAGACCATCTACTTCAATGCGGACAACAAGCGCCTCACCATCGAGAGCTGCTCGCTTATCTCCTGGCAGGATACCTTCCTGTGCAAGGGTGAGGTTTGGGTGCACAACTCCCTGATTGCAGGTCACGTGGACTACATCTGGGGCTATCCCAAGGTGTGCCTCTTCGAGGACTGCGAGATCCGTTCCCGTGCCGGCGGATACATCGTCCAGGCCCGCGTGAACAATGCTGCGGACAAGGGCTTTGTGTTCCTGAACTGTAAGCTTACCGCCGAAAGTGGCGTGGCCGATGGTTCCATGTATCTGGCCCGCAGCGGGGGAGACACCTCCAAGTACGACAATGTCACTTATGTGAACTGTGAGATGAGCTCCGTGATTGCACCCGCCGGGTGGCACACCGGAAAGACGCCTACCCCTGCTGTTCCTACTGCCGTCAGTGGCTGGAAAGAGTACGGCACTACCGGCGTCTCCACCAGCAATCGCAACAATTACGGAAAAATCCTGACGGCCGATGAGGCTGCCGCATTCTCTTCCAAGGAGGCCGTACTGGGTTGGTAGTTTAAGTAAATGATTGATAATGAATATGAACAATATTTTCTCTCTTAAAGGTAAGAACGCCTGGGTGACAGGTGCCGCGTACGGCATTGGCTTTGCCATCGCCAAGGCTTTTGTGGAGGCCGGTGTAGAAAACATCATCTTCAATACTTCCAACCAGGCATCCATGGAAAAGGGGCTGGAGGCCTACAAAGCCGCCGGTATCACCAATGTGCACGGCTATGTGTGCAACGTTACCGATGAGGTGGCCGTGAAGGAACTGGTGGATAAGATCCACGCCGAAATCGGACAGATCGACATCCTGGTGAACAACGCCGGTATTATCAAGCGCATTCCCATGCACGAGATGACCCGGGCGGAATTCCAGCAGGTGATAGACGTGGACCTGGTAGGTCCTTACATCTGCGCTGCCGCCGTTGTGCCGGAGATGATGGAACGCCGCGAGGGCAAAATCATCAACATTTGCTCCATGATGAGTGAGCTGGGCCGCGAGACCGTGAGCGCTTACGCAGCTGCAAAGGGTGGCCTCAAGATGCTCACCCGCAACATCTGCTCGGAGTACGGTGAGTACAACATCCAGTGCAACGCCATCGGCCCCGGTTACATCGCTACGCCTCAGACCGCTCCGCTGCGTGAACGCCAGCCGGATGGCAGCCGCCACCCGTTCGACAGCTTCATCTGCGCCAAAACGCCCGCCGGCCGCTGGCTGGATCCCGACGAACTCGCCGGCCCCGCCGTGTTCCTGGCTTCGCACGCCTCGGATGCCGTGAACGGCCATATCCTGTACGTGGACGGCGGTATTCTGGCCTATATTGGCAAACAGCCTAAGTAAGGAAGAGATACACTCGCTTCGCTCGGTATGACAAGTAAATAATGGAACAAGTTTTTAGTTATATCATCGGCCTGGGGGCTGCTGTGATGATGCCCATCCTGTTTTTCATCCTGGGTGTCTGCATCGGCATCAAACCGGGGAAGGCGCTCAAGAGCGGCCTCCTGGTGGGCGTGGGCTTCGTGGGCCTGTCCGTGGTGACGGCGCTCCTTACCTCGTCGCTGGGTGCACCGCTCAAGGACGTTACGGAGATTTACGGCCTGCAGCTTAGCATCTTCGATATGGGCTGGCCTGCAGCGGCTTCCGTGGCCTACAATACCACAGTGGGTGCCTTCATCATCCCGGTGTGCCTGGCCATCAACATTGTGCTGCTGCTGTGCAAGGCCACCAACACCATCAATATCGACCTGTGGAATTACTGGCACTATGCGTTTATCGGCGCGGTGGTGTATTTTGCCACGGACAGCATCTGGTACGGCTTTTTCGCTGCCGTTATCTGCTTTGTGATTACGCTGGTGATGGCGGACCTTACTACCAAAAAGTTCCAGAGCTATTACAAGGACCTGGAGGGTATTTCTATCCCGCAGCCTTTCTGCCAGGGCTTCGTGCCTTTTGCCGAGGGCCTGAACTGGTGCATGGACCGTATCCCGGGTTTCAGTAAGCTGGACATCGACGCGGAAGGCATGAAGAAGAAGTTCGGTGTGCTGGGAGAACCGCTCCTGCTGGGTGTGCTGGTGGGCATCCTGATCGGCTGCCTGAGCTGCCGCAGTTGGGGAGAGATCGTAGACCGTATTCCGTTCATCCTGGGCCTGGGCATCAAGATGGGCGCCGTGATGGAACTTATCCCTCGCATCACTTCGCTCTTTATCGAAGGCCTCAAACCCATCGCCGAGGCTACCAAGGACCTGGTAAGCCGCAAGTTCAAGAACTCCGCCGGCATCAATATCGGCATGAGCCCTGCGCTGGTGATCGGGCATCCCACCACCCTGGTGGTATCGCTTCTGCTCATCCCTTGCACCTTGCTGCTGGCCGTGGTTCTTCCGGGGAATGAATTCCTGCCCCTGGCCTCGCTGGCGGGTATGTTCTATGTGTTCCCGGCCGTGCTGCCCATCACCAAGGGCAATGTGGTGAAGACCTTTATCATCGGCCTGGTATCCCTTACCGTGGGCCTGTATTTCGTGACGGACCTGGCACCGTGGTTCACCCTGGCTGCCCAGGATGTGTACGCCCGTACCGGAGACGCCGCCGTGGCCATTCCGGAAGGCTTCCAGGGTGGGGCGCTGGACTTTGCCTCCAGCATCTTCTCCTGGGTCATCTTCCACCTGGTGCACGACTTCAAGCTGGTTGGCAGTGCCATCCTGGTCATCGGCACCACCGTTCTTGCTATCTTTAACCGCCGACGCATTATCAAAGCATCCTATGAAAAAAATATTGACCGCAGTTCTGCTGCTTAGTACCCTTGCCATGAGTGCACAAACCAAGTATACCATTCAGACGGCCTGTCATCCTGCCGATGTCAAAGGCTACGACACCGAAACCCTCCGCGCACGTTTCATGATGCCGGAAGTGATGGTGGCCGATGAAATCCGTCTTACCTATTCCATGTACGACCGCTTTATCTTCGGCGGTGCTGTACCTGCTACCAAGCCCCTGAAACTGGAAACCATCGACCCGCTGAAGGCGCCGTATTTCCTGTTCAGCCGTGAGCTGGGCGTCATCAACGTGGGCGGTGAGGGTATCGTCACTGTTAATGGCAAGGACTATGTCCTCAAGTTCAAAGAGGCTCTGTACGTAGGGCGGGGGAATGAGGAAGTGATTTTCAAGAGCAAGGACGCCGCCAACCCGGCCAAGTTCTACCTGAACTCCGCTACTGCACACAAGGCTTATAAGACGCAGCTTATCACCATCGACGGCCGCAAGGGTTCCCTCAAGGCCAATTCCTTCGCCGCCGGCAAGATGGAAGACAGCAACGACCGCGTCATTAACCAGCTCATCGTCAATAATGTGCTGGAAGAAGGTCCCTGCCAGTTGCAGATGGGCCTCACCGAGCTCAAGCCCGGCAGCGTCTGGAACACCATGCCGGCGCATACGCACGCCCGCCGCATCGAGGCTTACTTCTATTTTAATGTGAGCGAGGGCAACATGATCTGCCACCTCATGGGAGAACCCCAGCAGGAGCGCGTAGTCTGGCTCGCCAACGAGCAGGCCATCATGAGCCCGGAATGGAGCATCCACGCTGCTGCAGGCACCTCCAACTACATGTTTATCTGGGGCATGGCCGGTGAAAACCTGGACTATGGCGACATGGATAAAATCCCTTACACGGAAATGAGATAATAATTTTTAACCTAATAATATCTATGGCAAAAGTAGTAACCTTTGGCGAAGTGATGCTTCGCCTCTCAACCCCCGGGTACCAGCGTTTCTCGCAGGCCCATCAGTTTGATGCCACCTTCGGCGGCGGCGAGGCCAACGTGGCCGTATCGCTGGCCAATTATGGTGTCGATGCCCATTTTGTGACCCGTCTTCCCAAGAACGACATTGCCGCCATGTGCACCTCCGAGCTCAAGGGCTTCGGCGTGAATGTGGACAGCATCGTGTACGGCGGTGACCGCGTCGGTATCTATTATCTGGAGACCGGTGCCGTGGCCCGTGGTTCCAAGGTGGTCTATGACCGTGCCTATTCCGCTATCTCCGAGATCAAGCCCGGTATGGTCGACTGGCACAAGGTGCTGGAAGGTGCCGACTGGTTCCACTGGACCGGTATTACCCCTGCTCTGAGCCAGGGCGCTGCCGACGCCTGCCTGGAGGCTATCAAGGTGGCCAACGAGATGGGCGTAAAGGTTTCCTGCGACCTCAACTACCGCAAGAAACTCTGGAACTATGGCAAGACCGCTGCTGAGGTTATGCCCGAACTGGTAGCCGGCTGCGACCTCATCCTGGGTAACGAGGAAGATGCCGAGAAGGAATTCGGTATCAAACCCGAAGGCTTCGACGCCGAAAAGACCGGTGGCGAAATCGACCAGAACATTTTTGTGAGCGTGGCTCAGCAGCTGATGGAGAAATTCCCGCGCTGCAAGAAGGTGGCTATCACTCTCCGCGGTTCCATCAACGCCAACCACAACACCTGGGGTGGCGTGCTGTACGATGGCAAGACCCTCTGGCAGAGCCGTCGCTACGACATCACCCACATCGTGGACCGCGTGGGCGGTGGCGATTCCTTCATGGGCGGCCTCCTGTATGGACTCCTCGCTTACGATACAGACCAGGAAGCCATTGAGTTCGCCGCTGCTGCATCCTGCCTCAAGCACACCATCCTTGGCGACTACAACCGTGTGACTGTCAGCGAAGTAGAAGGTTTAATCAAAGGCGGCGGAAGCGGCCGTGTAAGCAGATAGTATTATGGCAAAATTCAAGAAAATCGACACAATCAACATTATCCGTTCTACGGGTATTGTTCCGGTATTCTACAACGGCGATGTGGAATTGACCAAGAAGGTGGTGAAGGCTTGCTATGACGGCGGCATCCGTGCCTTCGAATTCACCAACCGTGGCGATGGCGCCCACAAGGTGTTCGAGGAAGTGATGGCTTTTGTCCGGGCTGAATGCCCTGAAATGGCCCTCGGCGCCGGCACCATGCTGGATGCTCCTACCGCTGCACTTTACATGCAGATGGGTGCAGACTTCCTGGTGAGCCCCTGCCTGGTAGAAGAAATTGTCCCGCTGGCCAACCGGCGCGGCGTGCCTTACAGCCCCGGCTGCGGCAGCGTGTCGGAGATGGTGCGGGGCATGGAACTGGGCTGCGACTTGGTGAAGGTGTTCCCGGCCGGCAACGTGGGCGGTCCTTCCTTCGTGAAGAACGTCCTGGGCCCGCTCCCTTGGGCTATGGTCATGGCCACCGGCGCCGTAGAACCCACCGAGGAAAACCTCACGGCCTGGGCCAAGAGCGGCGTCACTGCCGTAGGTATGGGCTCCAAGCTTTTCCCCAAGGAAGTGCTCAAGGCAGGGGACTGGAAGGCCGTTTCCGACCTTTGCGCCCAGTGCCTGACCTGGTTCAAGAAATAATCACTCCCTGTCGATTTTGAAATCTGGGCGCGAAGTTGTAACTTTGCGCCCACTTTTATTGGTAAAGCGATCTGTCGCGGGGCCTCGAGCCCTGAGGAAAGTCCGCACAGGGAAGGGCACCCGGCTGTGGAAAGCACAGTAGGGAGTAATCTTTAAGCAGCGTAACAGAAAACTACCGCCGGAGTTTTTCTTTTTTTTTCTCCGGTAAGGGTGAAAACGCGGGGTAAGAGCCCACGACGTTGCAAGGCGACTTGTAACGGGTACGTTGCCCGGGCCTGCAAGACCAAATATACCGGCAGTCGAGGGCTGCCCGCCTGATGCCGGGGGGTAGGTTGCGAAGATAAATGACAGATTTAAAAACAGAAAGCGGCTTACGGCTTTACCAACTTTCAAGGTCACCCTCCGGGGTGGCCTTTTTTGTTGGACCGTTTTTGTGAGGAATTCTGCAAAAAAAGTCGTACATTCGCAGATGGTAAAAATCGAATCGATTATGAAACTGAACACTTTCTTTGCAGGGGTTGTATGTGCCCTCATGTGCTGGGCATGTTCCCCAAAGGCCCAGACCAATTCGAACTCCACGCTGGACACCATTTTTGCCCGTAAGAGCGTACGCACGTACACGGAACAGGCTGTTTCCCCGGAACAGGTAGAAACCCTCCTGAAGGCTGCCATGGCCGCTCCCACCGGCATGAACCTGCAGCCCTGGCGCTTCGTAGTGGTGACGGACCAGGCTATCAAGGACAAACTGGCCGGTCCCCGCGGCGGCATGATTGCCAAAGCCCCCGTCGTCATCGTCGTTTGCGGAGAAACCACCTGGACCCACAAGCCCTGGGGCCAGCCGGATGCAGAAGAAGTAACCGACCCCAACCAGAACTGGACGGCCGACTGCGCCGCCGCAACGGAGAACCTGCTCCTCGCAGCTGAAGCAACCGGCCTCGGCGCCGTCTGGACGGCCTGCTATCCGTATGAGGAACGGATGTCGGTCACCATCGAAACGCTGGGCCTGCCGGAGAACGTGCTGCCGTACTGCATCGTCCCTGTCGGTTATCCCGGTGGCGACGAAAAGCCCAAGGACAAGTGGAAGCCGGAGAACATTCACTACGAGAAGTGGTAGTGAAGCAAAAAGAAAATCACCTCGGGACGCAATCCTGAGGTGATTTTTTAAAAGAATATACACGCGCTACAGGCGCTCCTTGATGGCCTTGGTGGCTTCCTCGTAACCGGGTTTTTCCAGCAGGGCGAACATGTTCTTCTTGTAGGCCTCTACGCCGGGCTGGTTGAACGGATTCACGCCCAGGGTGTAGGCGCTGACGCCGCAAGCGAACTCGAAGAAGTACAGGAGTTCTCCCAGGCGCTTGGCGTCCAGGGTTTCGATGGAAACCTCAATCTGGGGAACGCCGCCGTCAATGTGGGCCAGGCGTGTGCCCAGTTCTGCCATGTGGTTGCAGTGCTCCACGTGCTTACCGGCCAGGAAGTTGAGCTGGTCCAGGTTTTGGTCGTCTGACTCGATAACCACGCTGCGGCGGGCATTTTCCACGTGCAGGACGGTCTCGAACATGATGCGGGAGCCTTCCTGAATGAACTGGCCCATGGAGTGAAGATCGGCCGTGTTGTTTACGCTGGCAGGATAGATGCCGGTGCCGTCCTTACCCTCGGATTCTCCGTAGAGCTGTTTCCACCACTCTGCCACGTAGGTGAGCTTGGGATTGTAGTTTACCAGGATTTCCGTGCTTTTGCCGCACTCCTTGAACAGGAGGTTGCGCATGGCGGCGTACACCACGGCTGGGTTGTTGGCGTCCTTGATGGAGAGGGCGCGTTCTGCTTTTTTGGCACCATCGACCAGGTCTTTGATGTCGAAGCCGGCCACGGCGATGGGCAGCAGGCCTACCGGAGTGAGCACGCTGAAGCGGCCGCCCACATTGTCCGGGACGATAAAGGTCTTGTAGCCTTCCTGGCGGGAGAGGGTTTTGAGGGCGCCGCGCTCCGCATCCGTAATGGCCACAATGCGCTCTGCGGCTTCTTTTTTGCCGTAGATGCTTTCAATGAACTGCTTCACGATACGGAATGCGACGGCAGGTTCCGTGGTGGTGCCGCTCTTGGAGATGACGATGCAGGCTACGTTGCGCTCCTTAGCCAGGTCCATGAGTTCTGCCAGATATTCCTCCGACAGGTTGTTGCCGGCGAACACCACTTCCGGAGCTTCCTTGTGCTTGAGTTGTTTGGCGAAGTTGTGGCTCAGGGCCTCAATGACGCACTTGGCGCCCAGGTAGCTGCCGCCAATGCCAATGGCAATAACCAGGTCCACACCTTTTTTGTTCCAGCTGTTGCGGATGGCTTCCATGTCGTTCAGGAGGCCGTCTGTAATCTGGGAGGGAAGGTGTTTCCAGCCCAGGAAGTCGTTTCCGGCGCCTTTTTCACTTTCCAGGACATCGAAGGCGTCCAGGGCTTTTTGCACATAGGCATTGAATTGTTCTTCCTTTACAAAGGATTCGCAACCTTTAACATCTACATTTACCATATTGATTCTAGTTTTGTTGTTTTCTATCCTACAAATATACTCTTCTTTTTTGGAAAAGAAAAGAAGAAATGACAGAGTTGCAAAAGCGCAAAAAAATCCCTACATTTGTATCCCGTATTTAACAAATCTCTCAAGGCACTTATGAAATACGGGTTCGACAACGAAAAGTACTTAAAAATCCAGTCAGAGCACATCAAACAGCGCATCGCCAAGTTTGGTGACAAGTTGTATATGGAGTTCGGCGGCAAACTGTTCGACGACTACCATGCCAGCCGTGTGCTCCCGGGTTTTGAGCCGGACTCCAAGCTCCAGATGCTCATGCAGCTCAAGGATGAGCTGGAAATGATCATCGTCATCAGTGCCGTCGATATCGAGAAAAACAAGATGCGCGCGGACCTGGGTATCACTTATGATATGGATGTCCTGCGCCTGCGGGACGAATTCATGGCCCGTGGCTTCAGCGTTAACAGTGTCGTTATCACGCATTTCAACGGGCAGGCGAGTGCGGAAGCTTACCGGAAGCGCCTGGAGAACATGGACATCAAGGTCTATTACCATTATACCATCGAGGGCTATCCCAACAACGTTGCGCTGATCGACTCGGATGAAGGTTTCGGCCGCAACGACTTTGTGGAAACCACCCGTCCCCTGATAGTGGTGACGGCTCCCGGTCCCGGCAGCGGCAAGATGGCCGTATGCCTGAGCCAGTTATACCAGGAAAACAAGCGCGGCGTCAAGGCCGGCTATGCCAAGTTTGAGACCTTCCCGGTGTGGAGCCTCTCGCTCACGCATCCCGTCAACATAGCCTATGAGGCCGCTACGGCCGATCTGGACGATGTCAACATGATCGACCCGTTCCACATGGATGCTTACGGGGTCACTGCTGTAAACTACAACCGTGATGTGGAGATTTTCCCGGTGATGAACGCCCTGTTCGAGGATATCTACGGGGAATCGCCGTACAAATCGCCCACAGACATGGGCGTGAATATGATCGGTTCCTGCATCTGTGACGATGAAGTCTGCCGCGAAGCTTCCAAGCAGGAGATTATCCGCCGCTATTTTACGGGGCTTTGCAATCTGGCCGATGGCAAGTGCACGGAAAACGAGGTGAACAAGCTCTCGCTCCTGATGAAGCGTGCCAAACTCACCATCAGCGACCGTAAATGCGTGGTGGCCGCCCGCGAGCGTCTGGAGAAGGCAGAGAAGGCCACTGCCGCCATGGAACTGGAAGACGGGACCATCCTCACCGGAGAAACCAGCCCGCTGCTGGGCCCCAGCGCCGCTCTGTTGCTGAACGCCATCAAGCATCTGGCGGGTATCGCCCATAACGTAAAACTGATTCCGCAGACCATGATCCAGCCCATCCAGAAGCTCAAAGTGGACTATCTGCACGGGCACAACCCGCGCCTGCATACGGACGAAGTGCTGGTGGCCATCTCCATGATGGGCCGGCTGGACGAAAACTGCCGCCTGGCCCTGGAGCATTTGCCTAACCTCAAAGGTGCACAGGTGCATTCCACGGTGATGCTCAGTGAAGTGGACCGGAAAACCTGGAACAAACTGGGTATCGGCCTCACCTGTGACCCGGTCCGTAAAATCAAGAAGAGATGAAACGATGGCTCCTCATAGTCGGGGTGCTGCTGGCCGGCGCTTGTTCACAGGCGCAGGTGAAGCAGTATGGCGTTAAGGTGGTGAAGGAATATCCGCACCGCACGGATGCCTATACCCAGGGCCTCTTCTTTCACGAGGGCGTCCTCTGGGAAACCACCGGTCAGTATGGGGAGAGCACCATCCGTACGGTGGACCTTGCCAGTGGTGAGCCCATCGCCCTAAAGAAGCTGACCGGCAAGTATTTTGGCGAAGGTTCCGTCATCCTGGACGGCGTCCTGTATGTCCTTACCTGGACCAACAAGGTGGCCTTCAAGTACGATGCCGCCACCATCACTTACCAGCAGACGCTGCGTTACCCGCGGGAGGGCTGGGGACTCACTACGGACGGCAAGCAGCTCATCGCCAGCGACGGCAGCGCCAACCTGTACTTCCTGGATAAGGATCTTAAGCTGCTCAAACGCCTGCCCGTGACCATGAACGGCCGTTCGCTCCGTTATCTGAACGAGCTGGAGTGGATCGACGGCAAAATCTGGGCAAATGTATATACCACCGACACCATCGTCATTATCAATCCTGCCGATGGCAAGGTGGAAGCGGCGATTGACTGCACCGGCCTCCTGCCTGAAAAGTTGCGTAAAAAGGATACGGATGTGCTCAACGGCATTGCGCGCGATGCGGAAGGCCGCATTTACCTGACTGGAAAGAAATGGCCCCGCCTGTACCAGGTGGAGCTGGTGAAAAAATAAATATTTGGGGTATCGGCTTTAACCGCCGGTTGAGAAAGTCCCTTTGAACTTGATACGGTTCATACCGTCGTAAGGAAAATGAAAAAGACAATGCTTTTTGCAGTACTGTGCGTGCTGCCTCTCTGCGCCGCTGCGCAGGAACGCCTGGATTCGGTGGTGGTATCTGCCACCCGTGCAGGCAAAGAAACCCCGGTTACATACGATATGGTAGGGAAGGAGGAGCTCCGCCAGAGCAATCCTTCGGCCTCTTTGCCCATGACTTTGAGCCTGTTGCCTTCTGTGGTTACGTACAATGAAGGTGGAACCGGCCTGGGGAATTCGTCCATGACCATCCGTGGCAGCAAGGGCTCCCAGATCAATGTGACACTCAATGGTATTACCCTGAACGATGCGGAGTCGCAGGAGGTATTCTGGGTGAACATCCCGGCGCTTACCAGCCTCCTTTCCGGGGTGCAGGTGCAGCGCGGACTGGGAACGTCGGCCAGCGGTCCGGGGGCGTTTGGCGCCAGCATCAACATGAATACGGCTTTTGTCCGCCCGGAGCCCAGCGGAGCGGTGGAGGTCAGTGGCGGTTCTTTCGGCACGTTCATGACTTCGGCTGCCGTATCGTCCGGAAAATTGCCCTCGGGGCTGTATTTCGACCTGGCCTGGAACCTGGGCGTCACCGACGGGTACATCCGCAACGCCAATGTGGAATCGACCTCGCTCTTTGCCGTCCTGGGCTGGATACGCGGAGCCAACTCGCTGCGCCTGACGTACTTGCTGGGCGCGCAGCGAAGCGGGATTACATGGGATGGTATCGACCTGGATCAGTATTATAAAGACCGTCGCTACAACGGGGCGGGCGAGTACTACGATGACAACGGGAATGTCTGTTACTATCCCAACCAGACCGACAATTATGCCCAGCACCACGTGCAGCTGAACTATACGCGACAGTTTGGCGCACACTTTACTTGGGTGAATACCGTCAATTACACCCGTGGCGACGGGTATGACGAGTATTACAAGATGTCCCGGAAGTTGCCCAACTTCGGTTTCCCTATTTCCGGCCGTTCGGATATGATTTACCAGAAGAAGATGGACAACGACCTTTGGGTGGGGGCCAGCAGCCTTCGGTATCGCTCGGCGGTGCTGGACGTCACGGCCGGCGTTAACCTTTCCTGGTACCGGGGCGGACACTGGGGCGAGGTGCTGTGGGCCAAGGAAGCGCCTGATTATCCGTACAATACGCTGGACTGGTATAACCACACCGGCTGGAAGCGGGAGCAAAGCGTTTTTGCGCGGGCCGAGTATCATCCCGTCCACTGGCTTACCGCCTACGCTGACTTGCAGTACAGGGGTATCGACTATAAACTTTTAGGGACCGATGACGACTGGCTGGAGTACGGCGCCGTGGAGGAAGACCGGCTGAATTACCTCAAGCGCTGGAACTTCTTTAACCCCCGTGCGGGCGTTGCGGCTGCCTGGAATAAACACAAGATTTATGCGTCCGTTGCCTGGGGACACCGCGAGCCGGGGAGGGGAGATATTAAAGAAAATGTGAAAGGAGCGCCCACTTCCATAGAACCTGAAAAAATGCTGGATACGGAATTGGGTTATGCATTCACTGGCAGGCGTTTACAGGCATCGGCCAATATATATTTGATGGAGTATTGGGATATGCTGCTGGAGACGGGACGGCTATCTACTTCCGGCTATGCCATCAAGGAGAATGTACCGCGTTCCTGGCGGCGGGGTATCGAACTCTGCCTGGCATGGGAACCGCTCTCCTGGCTCAAACTGGACGGCAACACCACGCTTTCCATGAACCAGATTGCCCAGTACACTTCTTATGTCCCTTACGAGGACTATTCGGCCCTGCATGAGGTGAATTACGGCCGCACCACCATGCTCATGTCACCGTCGGTGATTGCCATGGCGCGTGCCTCTTTCCTGCCGTGGAAAGGGGGACGGATAAGTGTCGATTTCAAGTATGTCGGCAAGCAGTATATCGACAATTCCATGCGGGAGCAGATGGCTATCCCGGCCTGGTGGGTGGCCAATTTTCAGGCCGGTCATCAATTTAAACTGCCTCTGGGACTGTTGGATTTGTCCGTTTATGTAAACAATCTCTTTAATCGGATGTACTATGCGGCCGGATGGCGTTGGGAGACCTATAATCCCGCTTCTGATACCGTAGAAAGCGGAATTGGCGTGTATCCGCAGGCCCCTTGTAATTTTATGATAAAGCTAAGGTTTTCTTTTTAAAAAAATTTATTTACAAAAGAAAAGTTTAAAAAATTTTGCAGTTTAAAAAACTTTATTTACATTTGCATCAGCAAAAGAGGATGAAACCCCTGTTGCAGGCGAAAACGCATCTTCTAACCAACTAATTAACCTTCTTCTTTTTAAGGTAAGAATACACTACTAACTAACCAAGTAAAGGGCTCGCAGTGATGTAAGCCCTTTATTGTATTTATAGGGGTTAATGCGCCAGTGGTTATTTTAGGAGAGAGGGGCGGCGCTCCTGGGTGCGTTGGAGGGCTTGCTCGTCCTGCCACGCTTGGATGAGTTTGGGATTGCCGCTCAGAAGGACATCGGGGACCTTCCAACCGTTGAATTCTGCCGGGCGTGTGTAAACGGGAGGGGAGACCAGGCCGTCCTGGAAAGAATCGCTTAGGGCCGAAGTCTCATCGGTAAGTACACCGGGGACAAGTCGGATGATACTGTCCGCAAGGAGTGCAGCAGGGATTTCTCCGCCGCTCACCACAAAGTCTCCAACGGAGATTTCCCTTGTGATAAGGTGTTCACGGATTCGCTCGTCTATCCCTTTATAATGCCCACAGAGTATAATAATGTTCTCTTTAAGCGATAACTCATTGGCTATACCTTGTGTAAGAATTTCGCCATCCGGTGCCATGTAAATGACTTCATCATAGTTGCGTTCTGCCTTGAGGTCATTGATGCAGTTGAATACGGGCTCCACCATCATTACCATGCCGGCATCCCCTCCGTAAGAGTAATCATCTACGGTTTGGCGCGAGCCCAGTCCATATTTTCTGAGGTCGTGGATGTGGATCTCTGCCAGGCCTTTTTTTACGGCACGTCCGGGGATGGAGTAACTTAGCGGGCTGTCCAGTAATTCGGGAACAACACTGATGATATCGATTCTTAGCATGAGTATTTCTAATTGTGATGCAAATTTAACTTTTTTTTCGCGGAATATTCTTATATTTGTAAGTTATTGTTAAACCTTATATTCTATCGTATGAGTGAAGAAATTAAGCCTGTGGTAACGGAAGAACCCGCAGATGTAGCAAAAGTGGAACAGGAGACCCCTGTAGTGAACTATGCAGACAAGAATCTGGCAGAACTCACGGAACTGTTCCAACAGTTAGTAGAAAGTGAAGACCGTATGAAACGGTCCAAGGAGGCCGATGCCATCAAGAGTGCCTTCTATAAACGGCTTTCCAAGGAGAAGGCCGAAGCCGGTGAAGACGCAACCGTGGAAGAGCCGGACGACAACACCCCCGTAGAAGAAGCCACCGTTCCCATGCAGAGCGGTCCTGTAAGCCCCTTCGCCGCCATCGAGGCTGGCTTTAAGTCGCTGTACATGGCCTACAAGAAGGAACGTGCAGAATATAACAAGCAGCTGGAAGCAGAGCGTGACGAAAACCTCACCAAGAAGCAGGCCATCATCGAGGAATTGAAAGCCCTGGTGGAGAACCCCGGCGAGATGAAGGACGCTTTCCCGCACTTCCGCGATATCCAGAACCGCTGGCGGGAGACCGGCCCGGTTCCGCAGCAGAACTTCCGCGACATCAACGATACCTATCAGTTGTACGTGACCAAGTTCTACGACCTGGTCGATATCAACCGGGAGCTTCGCGACCTGGACTTCAAGAAGAATCTGGAAGCCAAAACCGCCTACTGTGAGAGCGCCGAAGCCCTGGCAGAAGAAGAGGATGTAGTGGAGGCTTTCAAGGAGCTGCAGAAACTGCACGAACAGTGGAAAGACCTGGGCCCTGTGGCCAAGGAATACCGCGAAGAAATCTGGGAGCGTTTCCGCGCCGCCACCTCGGTTATCAACAAGCGCTACCAGGCCCATTTCGAGGGTCTCAAGGCTCAGCAGGTAGAGAACCTGGCCAAGAAAGAAGCACTTTGCGAAAGAGTGGAAGCTATTGCAGCCCAGGAAATTACATCGTCCAGCGAATGGAACGCTTTAAGTAAGGAAATCGAGAAAATCCAGGCCGAATGGCGCAGCATCGGCTTCGCCACCCGCAAGGAAAACCAGAAAGTTTACGACCGTTTCCGCGCCGCCTGCGACAAGTTCTTCGAGCGCAAGCGCGCCTCCTTCTCCGAGTTCAAGGATTCCATGAACGAGAACCTGGCCAAGAAGATGGCCATCATCGAGGAAGCCGAATCGCTGAAGGACAGCACGGACTGGAAGGCCACGAGCGACCGCCTCATCGAACTGCAGAAACAGTGGAAGGAGATCGGTGCCGTGCCGCGCAAGAAGAGCGAGCAAATCTGGAAGCGTTTCCGCGCCGCCTGCGACGCTTTCTTCACCGCCCGTGACAATCGTCCTGCCGGCCCCGGCAATCTGAGCGGCAACCTGGCCGCCAAGAAGGCCCTCATCGAGGAAATCAAGGCCTATGTTCCGGACGCTGAGAAAGACGCAGAGGCCCGCAAGGATTTCGAGGAGCGCTGGAAGGCCATCGGCTTTGTTCCTTTCAAGGAAAAAGATGCCATCCAGGCTGCCTATCGTGAGGCTATGGAAGCAAAATTCCCTGGCTTTGGCCAGCGTGGTCGCCGGGAAGGTGGCCGTAGGGAAGGCGGCAATGGCCGTCGTCCGCTCACGGAGTCGGATCGCCTGAAAGAGCAGTTCAACCAGCTGCAGCAGGAAATCCAGACCTATGAGAACAATATCGGCTTCTTTGGCTTGTCCAAGGGCGCAGAGAAACTCAAGGCCCAGATGCAGGAGCGTATCGACGCCGCCAAGGCCAAACTGGAGGATTTGAAGGCACAGATCCGTGCCAAGGAGCTGGAGGATCAGGAGTAGCGTATGGACAAGAATTCAATCATCGGCTTTGTCCTGATTTTCCTCATCATGATGGGGTTCTTCGGGTACCAGAGCCGTCAAGTTGCCAAACAGAGGGCCTATCAGGCCCAGTTGGATTCCATTGCCGCCGCCGAGGCCTATGCCCAGTGGCAGCAGGACAGTATCTGGCGGGCGGAACATCCGGAGGCCGCTGCCGCTGTGGATGAAGCGATTACTGCTGCACCTCAGGCCCCTGTCGCCCCGGTCTATTCCGACTCTTCGCTGAATGCCGCTGCCCGTGCGGAGGCACAGCTTATCACCCTGGAAAACAACAAGCTGCAGGTGGTCTTTACCACCCGTGGCGGTCAGCCGTACTCCGTAAAGGTGAAGGATTATCTCACCTATTCGCAGGAGCCGCTGTACCTGCTGCAGGGAGAAAAATCCCAGCTGGGTTATGTGGTATATGCCCCTACGGCAGTAGATACGCGTAAATTCACCTTCCAGTATGTTCCGGAGGCTTCTTCGGACAGCACGGTGGTGATGCGGCTGCCTTTTGCTGACGGTGGCTATATCGAGCAAAAGTACACCCTGGTCAAGGACTCCTACTCGGTGAATGAAACCCTGTCCCTGGTGGGCATGGGCCATCTGATTCCCCGTAACGTGAGCAGCGTGGACGTGGACTTCGACGCCATCATCCCGCGCATGGAGAAAGGCTATAAGAACGAAACCCAGTACTCCCGCCTGAATTACTATTTCCCGGACGACAATAAGCCGGCGAATATCGGCAACGGACGTGGGGGAGAGAAGCGCTTCAACAACAACATTGAGTGGTTCGCTTTCCAGCAGCAGTTCTTCAGCGCCATCATGCGTGCCCCCGGGAACTTCAGCTATGGCGAGTTCAAGATTGACTTCCTGCCCAAGACGGGCCAGGACCTCATGCACTGCCGCGCTCTCATGCGGGCCGATATCACGCCTAATGCAGAGCGTATAGACGTTCCCTTTGAGTTCTACTTCGGCCCCAACGACTATAAGGGCCTCAAGGCCTACGGACACGCCTATGAAAAGGTGATTCCGCTGGGTGGTAAAATCATCGGCTATTTCACCAAGTGGGTGATCATCCCCCTGTTTGACTGGCTGCACAAAGGCATCTCCAACTTCGGTCTGATCATTCTTCTGATGACCATCTTCATCAAGATTGTGGTCCTGCCGTTTGCCTACAAGAGCTACTCTTCCAGCGCCAAGATGCAGGCCCTGAAGCCCTACATGGAGAAAATCAATGCCAAGTATCCCAAGCAGGAAGATGCCATGAAGAAGCAGCAGGAAACCATGGAGCTGTACCGCAAGGCCGGTGTGTCGCCCATGGGTGGCTGTCTGCCCATGTTGCTCCAGATGCCTATTCTGTGGGCCATGTTCCGCTTCTTTCCGGCTTCCATCCAGCTGCGTCAGCAGCATTTCCTGTGGGCGGAAGACCTGAGCGCCTATGACGATGTCATCCATTGGGGCACCAGCATCCTGGGCATGGACCATATCAGTCTGTTCGCCCTCCTGATGGCTGTCTCCATGTTCTTCTACTCCAAGATCTCCATGTCGCAGCAGTCGGCGGGGAATGACCCTAACGCCAAGATGATGCAGGCCATGACCCTGTACATGATGCCCATCATGATGTTCTTCATCTGTAACAACCTCTCCAGTGGTCTTAGCTACTATTACCTGCTCAGCAACCTCATCACCATGCTGGAAACCTTCATCATCCGCAAGTGGGTGGTGAATCCGCAGGAGGTCCTGGACAAGGTGAAAGCGGCGGAAGCCAGCGGCAAGCCCGCTCCCAAGAGCAAGTGGCAGCAGCGTCTGGAAGAAGCCCAGAAGATGCAGCGGGAGATGGAAAAACAGAAAGGTAAAAAACGCTAATTGTCATGCCCGGCTCTGACCGGGCATCTCTTTTTATGATTCAGGAGAATTTACAGACCTTGCTTCGTGCTTTGCCTGCTGGTGTACAGCTGGTAGCCGTTTCCAAATTCCACCCGGTGGAACGCCTGATGGAGGCCTATCAGGCCGGCCAGCGCATCTTTGCCGAGAGCCGCCCGCAGGAACTGGCTGCCAAAGTTCCTCAAATGCCCGCGGACGTGCAGTGGCATTTCATAGGCCATCTGCAGACCAACAAGCTCAAACTGGTGCTGCCGTATGTCTCCCTGGTCCAGTCCGTAGATTCCTTGCACTTGCTGCAGGCCATCTCCACATGGGCAGTAGCCAACAACAAAGTCATCGACATTCTCCTGGAACTCCACCTGGGCGCAGAACAGACCAAGCAGGGCTTCTCTGAAAATGAAATTATGACTATAATCAGCGGTGCAGGTATATCTTCGCAAACCCATGGCCACCCTCGGCCGTGTAAGAGGGAGGGGCCCACAGCCGCGTCGTCAGACGCGTTGCGAGTTGGGAGGGGCCGGAGCGAAGCGGAGGCGGTTTGCGAAGATATACCTGCTCCGCTCAATGGGATCCGCATTAGAGGCCTGATGGGCATGGCAAGCAACACGGAGGATATGGAACAGGTGGAAGGGGAGTTTGCACGGATTGAGGCGCTGTATAAAAGAATCAAAGCCTCCGGGATGGAAGGCTTTGATACATTGTCGATAGGTATGTCGGGGGACTGGATGATTGCCGTGCAGTATGGGGCTACCATGGTGCGGATCGGTACCGATATCTTTGGCCCCCGCGAGTACTAGAATTATTCGTCTCCCTCGTCGCCTTCTTCCTCATCGTCCTCGTCGTCGACGGGCTCGTCCGCATTCTGGAACAGGTAGAAGGGCGGGTTGTTGCGCGGGAAAGCCGGGTTCACGGCGAACCATTTGCTCCAGCCTACGGTTTTGTCAAAGGTGGTGAGGCTGTAGGTCTTATCCCATGCTTTATTGGCATCGGTCTTGATGGGCTTACTGGTATCGACCACGTTATTTACCAGGCTGTAGGTGTTGCCGTTTTTGTCAATGGCCTGCTGCTTGCGTCCTTTATCGATATAATCTACCAGGTAACCCTGGGCACCCAGGCATACGGAGTAGCTCAGGTTTTCGTAGTAGTCGTCCCCTTTGCATTCCAGGGAGTTGAAGTGGATGGGCTGGGCCTGGTCCAACGCCTTTTTTACCTTTTCCAGGAGATTGAGGTAGTTCTGGTCCTTGCTGTATACTTCTTTGCCCAGGAAGTACAGGTAGTCGTATAGGTCGAACTTGTTTTCCTCTTCGTCGTACTGATAGGTCTTTGCGGCGGCGGCAAGATAGCCTTTTTCGTTGTCCAGCTTGTTGGCGCACAGGTAGGTGGTAATCTCCTTCAGGGTAGCAAGGAAGGCAGGCAGCTTGTTCATGTCCGTGATGTGGAAGTTCGCGTTGCCGCCCTCCTGGGGAAGGTTTTCGTTCAGGCTGCCTCTGGCAAGGTCCTCAAGAGCGGTTTTAAAGGGGTCGCCGTCCCGCATGGCTTCAATCATGTCCCCGTAGCCAAAATCGCTGATGGTGTGTCCGGAAGCCATGATGTAACTGGCGGCTCCCTGGAGCTCGGAGATGACCTCAATCTGGCCCATCTCGCAGGATTGATAGCCCAGCAAGGCCAGCTGAACGCCGGATTGCCTGATGCCTTCCTTGAGTTGGTACATGCTGATTCCGGGATTGTCCTCAAAATTTTCGTCTGTAGCGGTGGTTTTGGTGAGCGGAATGTCCGCTGCCAGGTCGTAGCCGTCTCCGTGGCCGGTAACAAAGAAGAGATACTGGCTGGCGGGCGCTTTTTCTACCGCATATTTGATAAAGGACGAGATGTTTTCCGGGGCGTACATCTTATAATCTGCGCCTGCAATCTTGGTGTCCTTGGGAAGTGTGAGATAGTGGTCCGAGCCCTTAGGGGCAATGATGGAGGGCGTTATCTCATAGCGATAGACCGTTCCCGGCTCTCCGCTAATTTTGAAATTTTTCTGTTTCTCTTTTTTGGCAACCCCTTCTTTGGTGGAATATTTATACTGCGTAATGATGCGGACATTGCAGTTTTCCCCGTCAAGGGCCTTGGCCATATCCTTGATGGTGTCTTCGTCACCGATATCCAGGTTACCGCCGCCGATCCCATAATACAGGATGGTGTAGTCTGCCTTGGTAGCTGGGGTAGGGGTGGGATCGGGATCCACTTTTCCGGAGTCGTCTTTCCCTTCGTCCGTTTTTTCCGGCGTGGTCTTGTTACAGGCCGGTACCAGAACCGCCAGCAGGGCGGCCATGGAAAGGATGCTTACAATTCTTTTCATCGTTTATTTGGTTTATTAGTAATTACTTCCGTTGGAGGTACATTTGCAAATATACCTTTTTTATCCCTAAATAGGAAAGCGAAGTCCAAAAAAAGTGACAGCCGGACCAAATCTGTCCGGCTGTCACTTCTTCTGCAGGAGTACCTGACTACAGCATCAGGGCGCCTACCAGACCCAGAATGGCGTAGAACTCCGGAAGAGCGGCGTAGATAAGGGTGTTGGTGAACACGTCGTGTCCCTGGGAGATACCCACGATACCGTTGGCGCAAACCTGGCCCTGGCGGATAGCGGAAAGCATGCAGACCAGACCGACGGAAACGCCGATACCGAACACCATGGCGCCGGCCTCTGCCACGCGGCCCATGAGCATGAAGAATGCAACGAAACCATAGATACCCTGGGTGGCCGGGAGGGCGCTGAGTACCATGTAGTTACCGGAACCTTCCGGTTTGCGCTTGAGGGCGCCTTCTGCCGCGTTGCCCGCGGTGGTGGTTCCCAATGCGGAACCGATACCTGAGAGGGCCAGTACCAGGCCCAGACCCAAATAACCGAGAATTAAATTAAGCATAGTTTATAAGTATTTTGAATTTATTTCTTTAGCGGGTTGTAGTTGCGGCCGGCGGCCTCATAGCCGGAATTCTTGAAGAACTCCAGGAAATTCAGACGCAACGGGTGCACAAAGGCGCCCAGGGCAGCCATGGCAATGTTTAAGGTGTGGCCGATAATCACGATGACAATGAACGGAAGCCATAGCGCGGGCTTGGAGCCATCTCCAAGAACCATGGTACCGATATTGTTGAAAGCCATGCCCAGCATGCTGCCTGCCAGACCAAGGGCATACAGACGCAGGTAACTGAGCACATCTCCCAGCAGGCCGGTGGCCGTGTTGTAGGTGTTCCAGAGGCCCACGCCTATGTTGGCCAGTTTGTTGCGCTGCATGTCATTGAACACGAAGATACCCAGGGCACTCACGATGCCCAGGACAATCACTACCCATTTGGTAAGGTCTTTGTCCATGATGCCGGCAAACGCCAGGGCAGCCACAATGACACCGCCCACAATCAGGAGGGTCCAGCCCCAGGAGCCCAGGGCATTGATAAAGCCCTTGTTCTTGGTTTCCTGGTAGGTTTTTACGCACATGGCCAGGCACAGGTGCACCACACCCACGATGAGGGCCAGCACCATGGTGCCGTCGTATCCGGCAATCTTGGCCGGCAGGAAGATGCCCTTGATGGGTGCAAAGATGCTCCATGTGCTGATATCCATGGAGAAGAAGGTATGGAAGAGGAAGCCGATGACGGTGGTGCCGATACCCAGCAGGACCACCAGCGGCGCCATGTCCTTGAAGGAATCCACCTTCTTGAGCAGCAGGCCGATAAGAATCAGGATGAGCCCGTAACCGGCATCGCCCATACAGAAGGCGAAGAACAGCAGGAAGAACACGCTGATGAACGGGGTAGGGTCGAAGCCGTCATAGCCCGGACGTCCGTACATGTCCGTAAGAACCTCGAACTGCTTCACAAACCAGTTGTTGCGGAGGCTGATGGGCGGGTTGTCTTCCACCACGGCGTCTTCCTTCAGGTAATAGACGCCGGTCTGGTCCAGGGCGGCCGTAACGGTATCGTCCTTTTCCGTGGGGGCATAGCCCACCAGGGTGACGATGGTGTCTTCTGCCGCGGGAACGGCGGCGGCACCGGCCAGGTACAGGTCCAGTTTGGCATATAACTCTCTTCTCTTCTCTTCCAGTTCGGGGATGCGGTCTTTGGCACTGGCGATGCGTTTGAGCACCCGGTCGAAGTGGGCTTTTTTGTCCCGCAGTTCCTTTTCCTTGGTATGGATGTCCGTGGAAGGCGTGGGGATTTCTCCGGGAAGGTTGTCCGGCCCGGCTACCACAAACAGGACGTTGGCTTTGTCGTGGGATACTACCACCAGGGCGTGTTCCTCTTTCCATTCCGGCTTGAACGCTTTACTGGAAAGTCTGTGGAAGTGCACGGGAACGCCTGCATGGGCCAGTTCCTCAAGGATTCCGGTGTCGAAATTACCCCATAGCCGAAGCTCGGACACTTCCTTTTCCAGTTGCTTGATTTCTACCGTGTCGTCGGAGTAGCGCATGAGCATGCCGCCCGCGAGGCGGACGATATCCCCATCGATGAACTCCCGCTCCGTTCCTTCTGGAATATCGGCTTTCTGTAGTCCGTTGATAAGACCGTCCAGGAGCTCGATTTCCGCCTTGATGTTCTGGGAGTTTTCATCGACGGGCTTGATGCTGCGCGTGATATCCACCAGGCCCACCTCCTGCAGGCGCTCCAGCAGGTCTCCCTGTTCTCCATTCAGCAGAATAAAGGAGTATTTGGTCATGGGAGTAATCATACTTGCTCTGAGGCCTCCTCCTCCTCTGCGTGGCGGTTTTTAACAATCTTGGAAGATGCCTTGGACAGGTTTTCTTCGTCTTCCATGTAGCGTTTGATTTTGCGGATGGCTTCCTGATAACCAGGGATCTGTACTTTCTCGTACAGATTTACCTTCTGCGTGGTCTTTTTGCGCTGGTAGTCCAGGATACGGGCCTTTTCCAGATAGACTTCGCTCTCGATGCCCAGGCGGCTCAGTTCCTTGAGGATGGCCACGCCGTCTGCATACCAGGCGGGTTTGACAAAGGCGTTGAAGGGCTTGATTTCGTAATGGATTTCTCCGAGGGCGGGGGTTTTCACGCCTGCCACCTTTTTGGTGTACAGGTCTACATCCGTGATGGCGATGAGCCCCGGTTCGAATTCGTTCCACAGGGCTGCCAGATAATCGTAACGCTGCAAGGCATCTTCCAACTCACTGATTAAACGCTCGCTGTCCGTCTTGGCCTTGCGCACTTCCAGACGGAGGGCACTCTCCTTGTTCTGCAGGGTAGGGAGGGCCCTCTGCCGGACTTTGAGCTGCTTGCCCATTTCCGTCAGCGAGGTTTTGTTATATTGGAATTTGATAGCCATTATTTAACCCAGTATTTGTCTACAAGTGCCTGTTTGATACCGGTTTCTGCCGGGCTGAAGTGCTTGGCGAAAAGCTTCCAGGCGGTGTCCAGCATTTCGGTGATGCCAATGTTAACGTCAATGGCCAGGAGCTCCCGGGCGTAGTCTTTGGCATAGGCCAGGCAGCGGTGGTCGTAGTCCGACAGGTCGAAGCCGTTCTCCAGTTTGGTTTTGGCGTTCTGGGCATCTGCGTACAGACGCACGGAGGCGTTCATCACCTGCGAGTGGTCCTCGCGGGTCTTCTTGCCCTGCACCAGCTGTTTCAGACGGGACAGGCTGCGGAACGGGTCGATGATAACCTTACCGGTATCGGAATCGGCACGCAGGAAGAGCTGGCCTTCCGTGATGTAACCGGTGTTATCCGGGATGGCGTGGGTGATATCACCGTCGTTCAGGGTGGTAACGGCAATGATGGTGATGGAACCTTCGGTAGGCAGCTGCACGGCCTTCTCGTAAATCTTGGCCAGGTCGCTGTACAGGGAGCCCGGCATGGAGTCCTTGGACGGGATTTGGTCCATACGGTTGCTCACGATGGAAAGGGCGTCTGCATACAGGGTCATGTCGGTCAGGAGCACCAGCACCTTCTCGTTCTTATCCACGGCGAAGTATTCCGCGGCGGTAAGGGCCATATCCGGCACCAGCAGGCGTTCCACCGGCGGGTTTTCCGTGGTGTTGATAAAGCAGATGATCTTGTCCAGGGCACCTGCAGCTTCAAACGAATGCTTGAAGAAGAGGTAGTCGTCGTTGGACAGACCCATGCCGCCCAGGATAATCTTGTCCACATCGGCACGCAGGGCAACGTCTGCCATCACCTGGTTGTACGGCTGGTCCGGGTCGGCGAAGAAAGGAATCTTCTGGCCGGACACCAGCGTATTGTTCAGGTCGATACCGGCGATACCGGTAGGGATGAGCTGGGAAGGCTGGCGACGCTTGTACGGGTTCACGGACGGACCGCCGATCTGGCGCTCCTCGCCGTCGATTTCCGGACCGCCGTCTATAGGGTGACCGTAGGCGTCGAAGAAGCGGCCGCTCAGCTGCTCGGATACTTTCAGGGTAGGGGGCTCTCCCAGGAACACGACTTCCGCGTTGGTGGGGATGCCCTCCGTTCCGGAGAAAACCTGCAGGGTGATGGTATCTCCTTTGATGCGTACCACCTGGGCCAGACGGCCGTCCACCACGGCCAGTTCATCGTTGGAAACGCCCTTGGCCTTCAGCGAAACGGTGGCCTTGGTAATGCCTTCCAGCTTGGTATATACTCTTTGATATGCTTTTGTTGCCATAGCTATGCAATCATTTTCTTAACGGATTCATTGTAGGCCCAGAACTGCTCGCTTTCGTAGGCGGAGTAGTTCATCTGACG
>CAMKSQ010000016.1 GCA_946415475.1 uncultured Bacteroidales bacterium | reverse complement strand
AGCACAGCATAGTGCCCCAGAGTGGATTCTGGCGGGGGGTGGTGTGCTTTAATGGTGGCCCGTGAAGGTGGTTAAAGCACAGCATGGTGCCCCAGAGTGGGTTCTGGCAGGGGTAGGTGTGCTTTAACGGGGTCCTGGGAGTGTTGTTAAAGCACATCATAGTGCCCCAGAGTGGATTCTGGCAGGGGTAGGTGTGCTTTAATGGGGTCCCGTAAGGGTGGTTAAAGCACATCATAGTGCCCCAGAGAGGGTTCCGGTAAGGGGTGCTGTGCTTTAAGCAGGTGCGCAGAGGGGCGTTAAAGCACGGGAACCGGTCACAGAGCGGGTTCTGGCGTGGGGTGGCGTGCTTTAATAGGTGCG
The DNA here is from genome assembly GCA_946415475.1 of uncultured Bacteroidales bacterium. Classification (GTDB taxonomy): domain Bacteria; phylum Bacteroidota; class Bacteroidia; order Bacteroidales; family UBA932; genus Cryptobacteroides. The sequence continues at coordinate 33,847 of CAMKSQ010000016.1, read as the reverse complement.
CAGAGGGGCGTTAAAGCACAAGGACTGGGCACAGAGCGGGTTTGGGCTGGGGGGTGCTTTAACGGGGTAGAAGGAGAGAGTTGTCAATGGTTGGTGGCTTGTTTGTCAATGGTTGGATTTTGTGACGCCAACCATTGACAGTGAAAAGGCCTCTGGCGTACTTCTACCCCATATCCAATGCAAAAGGTTGGCTGTGTAAAAACCAACCTTTTACAAAAGATCGACCAACCTTTTGCGGGAGATTCCTCGGCACCGCCCGGAATGACAGGGGTGACGGGGAGGAGATTCCTCGGCTTCGCCCGGAATGACAGGGAGGAAGTGAGGAAGTGAGGAAGTGAGGAAGGGAGGAATGACAGGGTATAGGGAGTTTTCGGGAAAATTTGTACCTTTGTAATTCGGCGTAACAAGGACAAAATGGCAAAGATAGCGGAAGATACTCCCATGCTGCGGCATTACTTCGAGGTGAAGGCACAACACCCGGAGGCTATTCTGTTGTATAGGGTGGGAGACTTTTACGAGTGCTACTCGGACGATGCCGTCACGGCCGTGCGGGTGCTGGGGCTGGTGCAGACCAAAAAGTCCAATGGAGACAAAGGCCCCGTTGCCATGGCCGGCTTCCCGCATCATGCGCTGGAAAACTACCTCACCAAACTGGTTCGTGCCGGATTCAAAGTGGCCATCTGCGACCAGCTGGAGGACCCCAAATTCGCCAAAAAACTGGTCAAACGCGGTGTGACGGAAATCGTCACGCCCGGCATCTCCTTCGGGGAGAATATGCTGGAGGTCAAGGAGAACAATTTCCTCTGCGGCCTCACCGTGGAAAAGGACTGCTGCGGCGCCGCCTTCCTGGACGTCTCCACCGGCCAGTTCCAAATTGCACAGGGCAATCTGGACTACATCGCCACCCTCCTGGGTTCCTTCAAGCCCAAGGAACTGGTAGTGCAGCGCGGCTACGAAAAAGGCCTCAAGGAGCGCCTGGGGGACTATTTCACCACCTCCATTGACGAATGGGCCTTTGTGTACGATGCCGCCGTGGAGCGCCTCAAACGGCAGCTCGGGGTAGACAGCCTCAAAGGCTTTGCCATCGACCCTTATCCGCTGGGCATTTGCAGCGCCGGGGCCTTGCTGGTATATCTGGAACAGACCCAGCACGTGGGCCTGAAAAACATTTGCACGATCGGCCGCATTGACGAAGCCAAATTTGTGTGGATGGACCGTTTCACCCTCCGCAACCTGGAGGTGTTCCAAAGCGCTTCCGGGGTGGACGGCGTGTCGCTGGTGCAAACCCTGGACAAGTGCTCCAGCCCCATGGGCGCCCGCATGCTCCGCTCCTGGCTGGCCATGCCCATCCTGGACCGGAAAGAACTGGAGGCCCGCTACGACTGTGTGCAGTATTTCTCGGAAAATCCGGAAGTCCTGGAGGAGACGCAGATCGACCTGGGTAAACTGGGCGACATGGAACGCATCCTGGGCCGTGTAGCCACCGGCAAGGTGAACCCGCGGGAGCTCATGCAGCTGGGTCGGGGCCTTGCCCTGATGAACCCCATCAAAACCCGCCTCGCGGGTAGCGAAGCCCTCTCCAAGCTCCTCAAAGGCCTGAAAAACTGCGAAAAAATCCTGCAGGAAATACTGCGGGTCATGGACCCGGAACCCGCCATCCAGCTTGGAAAAGGCCCAGTCATCGGCACGGGCGTCGATCCGGAACTGGACGAACTCCGCGCCCTGAGCGCCGGCGGCAAGGACTACCTCCTGCAAATGCAGCAAAGGGAGGCGGAGCGCACGGGCATATCGTCCCTTAAAATTGCCTACAACAACGTTTTTGGCTATTACATCGAGGTGCGCAACAGCTACCGGGACCAGGTGCCGCCGGAGTGGATCCGCAAGCAGACGCTGGTGAATGCGGAACGATACATCACCGAAGAGCTCAAGCAGTACGAGGAAAAAATCCTTACGGCAGAAGACCGCATATACGCCATCGAATCAAGGCTTTACGCGGAGCTCATCGCCAAAATCCAGCAGCAGATACCCCATATCCAGACCAACAGCCGCATCCTGGCCAAGGTAGATGTCCTCGCGGGTTTTGCCCAGCAGGCCCTGGAGCACCACTACTGTCGTCCGGAGCTCAACGACTCCAAGGTGCTGGACATCCGGGAAGGCCGGCATCCCGTGATCGAGACCCTGATGCCGGCAGGGGAGGAATACGTCCCCAACGACGTCCTCCTGGACAGCGACAAGCAGCAAATCATCATCCTCACGGGCCCCAACATGGCCGGTAAAAGCGCCCTCCTGCGCCAGACGGCCCTCATCGTCCTCATGGCCCAATGCGGCAGCTTTGTGCCCGCAACGGAGGCCCATATCGGCTGGGTCGATAAAATTTTCACCCGCGTGGGCGCCACGGACAACATCTCCCGCGGCGAGTCCACCTTCATGGTGGAGATGCTGGAAACGGCCATGATTCTGAACAACCTGAGCGCCCGTTCGCTGGTGCTCCTGGACGAGATTGGCCGCGGTACTTCCACTTACGACGGCATGTCCATCGCCCGGGGCATTGTGGAATTTATCCACGAATACGGAAAGGGCGCCAAGACGCTTTTTGCCACCCACTACCATGAACTCAACGACCTGGAAGGCCTCTTCCCGCGTGTGAAGAACTTCCACGTAGCCGTAAAGGAAGTGGGGAAGGAGGTCATTTTCCTGCGCAAGCTCCGGGAAGGCGGAACGGCCCACAGCTTCGGTATCCACGTGGCCCGCATGGCCGGCATGCCGCTGCCTGTACTGGAGAGCGCAGAGCGCACCCTGAAGGCCCTGGAAAACAGCGAAAAACTGGATGCCATCGGTGCGCTCACCCCCGTAAAGCCCCACAACACCAAGGAAGGCCATGTGGAAAAGGACGGCTCCATCCAGCTGAGCATGTTCCAGCTGGACGACCCTCTCCTGGAGTCTTTACGGGACCGCCTCAAGGCTGCAGACCTTAACAATTTAACCCCGCTTCAGGCTTTTGACCTGCTGCGGGGCATGAAAGAAGAGTTGGGGCTGTGAGGCGCGTTCTTGTCATAGCGTATTATTGGCCGCCGTCCGGAGGGTCGGGGGTGCAGCGCTGGGTAAAGTTTGTCAAATACCTATGCGCGGAGGGTTGGGAGCCCGTTGTGTGGGCACCGGAAAACGCCGATTACCCGTCCATCGACCATAGCTTTGAGAAAGAGATTCCGCCGCAGGTGGAGGTGCTGCGCGGCCCCATCTGGGAGCCCTATGCCGCCTACCGCAAGCTCACCGGGGCCAAAAGTACGGAGGTGACGGAAATATCGTCCGGCCCCAAAACCTTCAAACAGCGCTTGTCGCTGTGGATCCGGGCCAACCTCTTTGTGCCGGACCCGCGCATCGGCTGGGTGCGCCCTTCCGTCAAACGCCTCAAGGCCTATTTGAAGGAGCATCCGGTGGATGTGATGGTCACTACCGGGCCGCCGCATTCGGTGCATCTGATCGGCGAAAAACTGCACAAAGCGCTGGGCATTCCGTGGATTCCGGACTTCCGGGACCCGTGGAGCAAGATGTATTACCTCAAGCACCTGCCCATGACCGGCCTCAGCTGGGAGCGGCTGCGGAACATGGAGCAGCGGGTGCTGGATAGTTGCAACACAGTGCTGGCCTGCACGCCGCTCATGCAGGAGGACTTCCAGGCCCTGACAAAAACGCCCGTAGCGTGCATCACCAACGGCTTTGACGAAGAAGACTTCACCGGCCCTGTGCCTCCGCAGGACGGGCATTTCAACATCACCCATACCGGTCTTTTTGCGGCCGATGGCAACCCGCTGGCGCTGTGGAAGGTGCTCGGGGAAATGGCCGCCGCAGACCCGCATTTCAGGGCTGCGCTGTGCCTGCGCCTGGCGGGTAAGGTAGACCGGGAAATCCTTACGGCCATCAAGGCGGCGGGGCTCATCGACAATGTTGTTTCTTTGGGCTACTGCAAGCATGCGGAGGCCGTGAAGGAACAGCGGAGCGCCAGCATTTTGCTGTTGCCGCTGCGGAACGACCCGCAGTACAGGCCCATCCTGCCCGGCAAGCTGTTCGAGTACCTGGCGGCCCGCCGGCCGGTGCTGGGCATCGGTCAGGTGGACGGCGCCATGGCCCGCGTGCTGGCGGCTACGGAGGCCGGTTGCACCATCGGCTGGGACGATGAAGAAGGCCTCCGGACCTTCCTGGAGGCAGCCTGGCGCACCCATTGCCGGGGAGGCATTCCGGCAACTGCGGGCAACATCGGCCCGTATTCCCGCCGCGCTACGGCCCATGCCCTGGCAGAATTGCTGGAGCGAACCTGTCATCTTGAGCGAACGAAGTGAGTCGAAAGATCTTTATGAACATGAAATATTGGAAAAATATACTGATTGCCCTGGGCGTCGTGGCCCTGTTCCTTGCACTGAGTTACGGCTTTGTGCCGCAGGTGCTGGATGGGAAGATTGTGAACCAGAGCGACATTTCCGGTTATGTGGGGATGTCGCACGAGATGAGTGAATGGAACGCCGCCCATCCGGATAATCCTACATATTGGACAGACTCCATGTTCGGCGGCATGCCCACCACGGCTATTTCTACGCAGAACAAGGGCGATTACACCGAGTGGCTGTACAAGCTGCTCCTGGTGGGAAAACGGCCGGCGACTTACCTGTTTATCGCGCTGCTGGGAGCCTTTTTGCTGTTCTTGGCGCTGGGGGTGAACTGGACCATCGCGCTGGGTGGGGCCATCGCCGTGGCTTTCTGCAGTTACAATTTCCAGATTATCCAGGTGGGGCACAACACCAAGATGCAGGCCATCGCTTTCATGCCCTGGGTCCTCGCCGCGCTGGTGTATACCTATCGCTCTTGTCATTCTGAGCGAAGCGAAGAATCTTTCTGGAAACCCCTCCTGGGCGCCACGCTCTTCGGCCTGGCCCTTTCCCTGCAAATCAAGGCCAACCACCAGCAAATCACTTACTACCTGGCCATCATGGTACTGCTGTACGCCATCGTGGAGCTGGTGCACACCATCCGGACCAAGGCCTGGAAGCCTTTCCTGCTGGCATCGACCCTCTTGCTGGTGCTGGGTAGCGCGGGTATCGCCACCAATGTGAATAAGCTGCTGCCGCTGGCCAAATATACGCCGCAGACCATGCGCGGCGGATCCGAACTTTCCAAGGAAGGCGCCAATGCGAGCGGCCTGGACCTGGACTATGCCACCGCGTGGAGCTACGGCTGGGAGGAACTGCCCAACCTGATGATTCCGGACTTCAACGGAGGATCATCGTCAGGGGCGGTGAATCCGGAAAAGTCGGAGACCGTTAAGCTGCTGCGACGGGCGGGCCAGAAGAACCTCAAGGAGACGGCCAAACAGCTGCCGCTGTACTGGGGGCCGCAGCCTTTCACCGCCGGTCCTATGTACATGGGCGCCATTTCCGTGTTCCTGTTTGTGCTGGGCCTGGGCCTGTACCGCGGGCGGGAGAAATGGTGGCTGCTGGCGGCGACGCTGCTGGCGGTGCTCATGGCAGTCGGCAGTCATTTCATGGCCTTTACGGCCTTCTGTTTCAAGGTGTTGCCGCTTTATAACAAGTTCCGTACGGTGTCGATGGCGCTGGTGGTGCTGCAAGTCTCGCTGCCGGTGCTGGGCTTTGTGACATTGGACCGTATCGTCAGGGGCGAATATGAACGGAAGCGCTTCTTGAAGGCCTTTTGGTGGGCGCTGGGCATCACCGGCGGCTTCTCGCTGCTGTGCGTGATGGCTCCCAGCCTCTTCGGCACCTTCGAAGGCCCCAACGACGCCGGCATGCAGGACGTGCTCGTGGAGGCGCTGGTGCTGGACCGCATCGCCCTTTTCCGTGCCGATGCCCTCATGGCGCTGGGACTCATCGTCGCATCGGCCCTCCTGCTTTTGTGGGCCTATCTTCCCAAGGCGGAGACTTCCGGCTTCGGACGCAAATGGGTGGCCGCCCTGTGCATTTGCCTGCTGAGCGCCGCCAATCTGTTCATTGTGGGCAAGCGTTACCTCAACGCGGACCATTTCACCACCCCGCGCGACTTCAACAAACCCTTCGCGGAAAGGCCTGTGGACCAGATTATCAAGGCCGATAACGACCCGCAGTACCGCGTGCTGGACCTCACGGTGAGTGTGTTCAACTCCTCCGTGCCGTCGTACCATCACAAGAGCGTGGGCGGTTACTCGCCGGCCAAATTGCAGCGGTATCAGGACCTGGTAGAGCACTACCTCACGGCGGAGATTAACGGCTTGTATGGGCAGCTGAATGCTGCGGACTCCCTGGAGGCCGTGGAGGCGTGGATGGCTTCCGGCACCCCGGTGCTCAACGCCCTGAACACCCGCTACGTGGTGCTGGACGGCAATTATCCGCCGCTGGTGAACGACGGCGCCTACGGGCCTGCCTGGTTCGTAGACTCCGTGGCAGTTGCTTCCAGTCCGGACGAGGAAATCGCCCTCCTGGGCGCCGTGGACCTCCGCTCCCAGGCCGTGGTCACCGAGCCCGTGGCCCTGCCGGCTCCCTCTGTCATTCCGAGCACCCCCTCTGTCATTCCGAGCGTAGCCGAGGAATCTCCTGCCTCCTCGACCCCCGTCATCCCCGGCGGGACCGGGGATCTCATCCGCCTCACCTCCTACGCACCTAACGAGCTCCACTACCAGTACACCGCCTCTACCGACCGCCTGGCCGTGTTCAGTGAAATCTACTACCCCAACGGCTGGCACGCCACCGTGGACGGGCAGCCCCTGGAGCTCCTCCGGGCCAACTGGACCCTCCGTGCCGCCCTCCTTCCGGCCGGCTCCCACGAGGTAGTGATGACCTTCCTCCCGGACAGCTACCGCATTGGCGCCACCGTCTCCCGCGTGGCCTCCCTGACCCTCCTGCTGCTCCTGGTGGTCGCCCTCGCCCTGCCCCTCGCCCTCCGCAAAGTCGCTCCGTCCTCTAGCTCCCCCCAAGAGTCGTGACAGCTAATCGTCAGATTATCAGTCATATACTATACAATCCTCGTTCAAAATCTGAACGAGGATTGTATTATAATCTATTGAGAGTGTGAGAGTTAGCTGTCACGCACCGCGTGCGTGCGAGCTGCGTGCGGGCTACACGCTGGCGGCTACCCGGCCGGCCAGGTCCAGGAAGGCCTGGGAGTCCGGACGATTGAGCAGGGCCACGGGTTCACCGTTGTCCGCACCTTCACGGATATCCTGCACCAGGGGAATCTGGCCCAGGAAGGGGATGTCCAGGTTGTGGGCCATCTGGGAGCCGCCATCCTTGCCAAAGAGGAAGTACTTCTCTTCCGGATGGGCGGCCGGGGTGAACCAGGACATGTTCTCCACCAGGCCCAGGATGGGCTTGTTCACCTGCGGATTGCGGAACATGTTCACGCCGCGGAGCACGTCTGCCAGCGCCACCACCTGCGGGGTGGTTACGATCACGGCGGCGGTCATGGGGACATCGCCAATGAGCGAAATGTGAATGTCGCCGGTTCCCGGAGGCATGTCGATGAGCAGGAAATCCAGCGGCCCCCAGGCGGTTTGCAGGATAATCTGCTTGAGGGCGGTGGAGGCCATGGGACCGCGCCAGATGAGCGCCTGCCCGGCCTGCGACACGTGGCCCACGGAGAGCCACTTGACGCCGTACTTCTCCACCGGGATGAACAGGTTGGTATGTTCGTCCTCGCCCTCCATTTCGATGGTAACGTCTTCCGTCCCCGTCATGGTAGGGATGGAGGGGCCGTAAACATCGGCATCGGCCACACCAACCCGATAGCCCAGCCGGGCCAGCGCCACGGCCAGGTTCACGGTGACGGTGCTTTTGCCCACACCGCCTTTTCCGGATGCAATGCCGATGATGTGGCTCACTTCCCGCAGTTGCTCCAGGTTGAATTCGATGCCTTTAGGCGCCGGTTTGGCCGGTTCCTTGACGATGGTATCCACCTGGATCTCCGTTCCGCCGGGCAAATGCCGGTACAGACAGGCCTGTACGGCCCCCACCAGGTAGTTCTTCAGCGGGTCCGGGCGTTTGGGGAAGCCCAGCGTCACATGGACGCTGTTATCGACAATCGTTATCTTTTCCACCAGCCCGAGGGCCACCACATTCTGGTCCTCTTTGGCCGGATGCTGCACCTCCTGCAGCCACTGCAGTATTTCTTTCTCGTTCATGCGCTTTGCGTTAGGGTATGCAAAAGTACGAAATAATTGGCACTATTACCAATCCTCCTTCGGGACTGGACAGCCTGTGGATAATTTGGCCATACTGGGCGTGACAACTAACTAATTGTAACAGAGCCTGTTATATAATAATCCTCGTTCAAAAATCGAACGAGGATTATATTGTAAGTGTTTGTTGTTCAGCTGATTAGCTGTCACGGCAGCGGGCGAAAACCTTACTTCGCGAAGGTGAGTTCGCTGATGATGTTGGAGGCGCCGCCGTATTTCTCCACCAGCCAGAGGACGTAGCGGATATCTACGCAGATGCAACGCTGGAGGTCCGGCTCGAACATGACGTCGGAGCTCATGCTCTCCCAGTTGCCGTCGAAGGCCAGGCCGATGAGCTCGCCCTTGGCGTTGAGCACCGGGGAACCGGAGTTGCCGCCCGTGATGTCGTTGTTGGTGAGGAAGCAGGTGTGCAGGGTGCCGTCGGCATCGGCCCAGCGGCCATAGTCACCGGCTTCCAGGAGGCTCTTGATGCCGGCAGGCAGCACGAACTCGGGGTCTTCCGGATTCTCTTTCTCCAGCAGGCCCTTGGCGGTGGTGTAGTACTTGTACACCAGGGCGTCCTTGGGGCTGTAAGGCAGCACATGGCCGTAGGTGAGGCGCATGGTGGAGTTGGCGTCCGGGTACAGGGCCTGGCCTTTCTGCCATTCCAGCAGGGCGGCGGCAAAGTGCTTGCGGGCAATGTCGAAGGTAGGATCCGGCATGGCATACAGGGCCATGTAGGAAGGCATCAGGGCCGCAACGACCGCCTGTGCCAGTTCATTGGCCGGGTCGGCATTCAGCTGCTCGGCGGTAGCGGCCATCATGCTGGCCTCGGAAACAAATACGCTCTTGCTGAACAGTTCTTCCACATAGGCCGGGATGTCCATCGTCGCAAAGTCGCGTTCGCCAATCTTGAGGTAGTTGGCGGGATCGGCCGTCTTCCGATAGTGCTCCAGCATGGCAGCAGCCACTTTCTTGTCGATAGAAACCACATAGTCCCTATACTCTTCGCGGATGCGTTCGCGGGCGTTGACCAGTGCAAGCACGGAGTCCTGACCCTGCTGCAGACCCCGAGCATAGTAATTGGTTACGCCGGCGGCAAACTGCATGAGCTCAATCTGGTAAGGGCCTTCGATGATACGGTTCACGGCGATGTTGGCCGCCTCGTTCTTTTCCACATTCTTGGCGATTTCGGCCACCGGGTCCCCATACAGGGCCTTGCGCTCAGGGGAGGCCTCGATCCATGCCTTCAAGTTGGCCTCTTTCTGCTCTTCGCGGCCGATGATGTTGAGTGCCTCGAAAGCCAGCTCCTCGCCCTGCCATTTCTTCCAGCCGTTGGCGGAGGAAGCGTATTTGTCGGCATATTTGAGGCGGATGGAAGGATCTGCCACCATCTGCTCCCACATGATGTCCTGGCGGATGGTGCGGGCGTCGATACGGACGCGGTTGCTGGCGATCATGCTGTTGAGCTGGGCTGCGGTCTGGTAACGCTGGGTGCGGCCAGGATAGCCCATCACCATGGCGAAGTCGCCTTCCTTGACACCGCCGGTGGCAATCTTGAGGCTGCGGGCGGGGTTATAGGGAACGTTGTTTTCGCTATACTCTGCGGGCATGTTGTCGGTACCGGCGTACACGCGGAACATGGAGAAGTCGCAGGTGTGGCGGGGCCACATCCAGTTGTCCGTCTCTCCGCCGAACTTACCCATGGATGCCGGGGGAGCGCCTACAAAGCGTACGTCCGTATAGGTCCGATACACAATGACATAGTGCACGTTGTCGTTGTAAAAGCCCGTCACGGTGACGCGGCAGCCGAGGTTGGCCTCCTCTGCGGCCTTCCGGACGGCCTCTTCCGACATGGTGCCTTCCTCAATGACCTTGGTCACGTCTTCCATGCTCACCAGGAAGGTGACGGTGAGGCCGGGGCAGGGGATTTCCTCGGCGAAGTTCTTGGCCCAGTAGCCGTCCATCAGGTAGTTGTGCTCGTCCGTGGACAGGCCCTGGATGCTGCTGTAGCCGCAGTGGTGGTTGGTGACCAGGAGGCCCTGGGCGCTGATCATCTCACCGGTGCAGCCGCCGCCAAAATGGACGATGGCATCTTTCAGGGAAGTTTTGTTGATGGAGTAAATCTCCTCCGGGCTCAGCTTGCAGCCGGCAGCCTTGAGGTCTTTTCCGTTAAGTTGTTTCAGGAGCGGCAGGAGCCACATTCCTTCGTCGGCCATGGCGCTTACCGTAATGGCAAGACCGGCCAGGATAGCAAGGATTTTTTTCATGAAAATGAGAATTATTTGCACAAATATAATGAAATTCGATGAGAGTTCGGCCTTTAAGTAAATGTTAAAAAATAACCTGCTTCATTTTGGAGCCGCAGGACGGGAGCCGGACGGAAGAGTGTGCTTTCCCAGCATCCCATAATCCGGCTGGCTTCTTCACGGCCAATCATGTACTCTCCCGAGGCCTCCAGCCGAAATAATATTGCGGTCCGGCTCGATGATGAAGCCGCAGTCTATAATTACTTCTTGAGCCGGATGTATTCCGAAGGCGTCAGTTTGAAGCGTTCGCGGAAGAGCGTGTTGAAGTGACTGCGGCTCTTGAAGCCGCTCATTTCCACAATCAGGCCGATAGGTTCGTCGGTATGGGCCAGCATCTCGGCCGCATGCCGGAGGCGCCAGTCGTCGATGAATTTGCCGATGGTCTGCCCACCGGCACATTCGCGGATAGCATCGGCCACCAGATTGTAGTTGGTGCCCATCATATGCGCCAGCGTATCGCGGTTCATGGCGCTGTCTGTATAGGGCTTCTGCTCTTGCATCAGCTTCACGATACGCTGGTACAGTTGCTGTGTGCCAGAAAGGGCCGATACCGGAATCCCTTCCAGCGCTTCTTCGGCCTTCTTCTCCTGCTCCAACATTTGCTGGATGGTATCGTACAAATCGTGGTTGACCTTCCTCAATTGTCTTTTGGCCACGATATTACGCCAAAGAGCGATGCCGGATATGAGAAGGATCAGGACCAGAGCCGCAATCATAATCCATTGCAGCCGCTCTTTGGCCTCTTTCTTCTGGAGAGCCAACTGGACCTCCTGCGTTTTAAAACGTATCTCGTACTCGGCCGCCTTGCTGTCGCGCTCGCGGACGGTGAGGCTATCCTGCAGGATGGAAGCGCGCATAGCGGCCTCCAAGGCACGGCGATAGTCGCCCAGATTCTTATAAAGGTTGGCCTTGTTAAGGAACAGGGTGCGGTAGAGCGGGCTGATGGAGTCACCCTGTCGCAGCAGACGTTCTTCCTGGAGTTTGCTCAGTTGCTCCACGCGGTCCTTATCGCCAGCCAACACATAGTAACGAAGAATGTTGAACTGCCCCGTAGGTGTTTGGGCATACGGAGTATTTTCATATTGCTGGGCAGCCCACCGGGCTTCTTTCAAGTGGCCCAGTTCGGCCTCGCAGCAGGCCAGGATGCAGTAGGCGCCGCCCCGCTGGTTGTCGAAGTAGCCCCGCGGCATGTGGATTCCTGCCTTCTCCATCTCGTCTACGTAGGCCAGACGCTCGCGGCACACCTCGGCGGCATCGGCATATCTGCCCTGCTCTCCCAGACGCTGGGCCAGCAGGCTCATATAATAAGATGCCTTGGGTTTGGCTCCCGCATCCTCCAGGTTCTTGATGATGCCGATGGCCTGCCGCATGTACTGCTCTCCTGACCCCGGGCACTGAAGCTCCATGGCCGATCCTGCCATCGCATAAAATGACGCTTCCAGCCGGGGGAACTCCCGATCGCGGGCCAGACCTATTCCTTCCAGCGACGCATTCAGCGCCTCCTCTGTATTTCCCTCCGTAACGCACAGCGAGCAGAAGGCGTCCAGCGTGGACAGATACACGTCGCTGTGGTGGTCTAGCCCTTCGCGGTCCAGCACAGCGCGCATATATTGCTTGCCATTCTCCCTGTCGTGCAGCCCTGTGTTGTACACGTAGCCGCGCATCATGTTGCAGCTGTCGGCCGACATGGTCCCCTTCAGCTGGGCTGTGTCCAAGAGTCTCAGGCAGCGCTCTGGCTCCCGGACCATGCGCATGGCGATGTATCTGTAGGTGTAGATGCTGTCGGCATCCGAAGCCGGAAGCGGGGTCATGCTCCCTTTCCGCTCGCAGGCGGCCAGCGCCAGAAACAGGGGGAAAATGTATAAAAACCTTCTCATTTTTCTCAAAAAACAGATGGGCAAAGATACTAAAAAGAAGCGAACAACCCCACTCTGGAGGGGGTGTATGCGTTGTGAGTACAAATCTGTGCGCCATGAGTACAATCTAGTGCGCCATGAGAACAGCGTTATTAAAGTTATAACATAACTTGCAAAATCATTAAGAATAATCGTAAACTTAACATTTGCATTATGGAACAGAAAAAGGTCTATGAACAACCCGCATCGGAAACGGTAATCATTGCCCCGGAGCAGGGCATGTTGATCCAGACCAGCAACCCCGGCGCCGGATTCTATAGAGATCCCGAGGAAGTAGAATTGCCTTAGTGAGAAATAAAGCGAAAAAATATGATGAATACGAGAACATTATTCCTATGGTTTTCCCTTTCAATGGCCATCATTCTCGGACCATCGTGTGTGAGGGAAGAAGCGCCCGCCTCGTCAGAGGAACCGTCGGAAACAGAAAAGCCGGCGGTCAACGAGGGAACTGTGATCTTCTACAGCGCCACCGTCAGTGACGCCGACGCAACCCGTGCTACCCTCGACAGTGACAAACATTACATCTTTGAAACGGGAGACCAGTTGGTGCTTACCGGCACCAACATCAGCGGAACCCTGACGCTGAAAACCGGAGTCGGAGAGAACAATGCTACCTTTGAGGGTAATCTCACTTATACGGGGGAAGGTTCACCGGCTCCGGACCTGGAATTGAAGGCATATCTCAAGAGCACGTCCGACGCTATGACTTCGATGTCTTATGATTCCGCCGAGTACCCTACTTCGGCTATTACCGCCACGACGGCCGAGGCTGTACAGAAATACAGTCATTTTACGGGCACATCCACCTTTGCAGCCAAGTCTTTTACCGTGTCCCAGCAGTCTACTTTCCTTAACTTCATCATGACATTTGAGGATGCGACCCAAGCGGGAGACGTCCTGGACATTAATATTAATTCCGGCACCGGCACAATGCGGACGGGGAGCACTACTGCCACTTTGTCCGGTTCCGATGTGATGGTCCTGTTTGTGGCAGTGGTTCCTGCCGGAACCGAATTGAATAATGCCACGGTGCAGGTCGGGGGCAAGGCTCTTCCCTTCGGCGGGTCCATCACTCTGGCGGCCAACAAGATATACAATATCCGGAAGCGTGTTCCTGCGGTTGTCGGTCTGGAGGCTGTCAGCCTGGGATTGTCCAGCGGAACCCGGTGGGCAAATATGAATCTCGGAGCATGGGGTGTGCCTTCCTACGGCCAGTTCTTTGCCTGGGGGGAAACCCAAGACTACGGTGTAATGAGCGGTCATACATTCTCTTGGAACGATTACCTGTGGTCAAAAAATGGGTCCAGCACGGAATTCTTCCGATATAATTCCCAAGACAATATCAAAACACTGATGCTGGAATTCGACGATGCCGCGTGGGCAAAATGGGGCGCATTGTGGAGAATGCCCACGAAAGATGAAATGGACGAGCTGATTGACCAGACCACCCAGCAAGTGGTTGCCAATTACGAATCCTCCTCCATTGCCGGCGTTAAGTTCATCAGTAAGGAGGACGCCTCGAAACACATATTCCTGTCCTTTGGAGGATATATGGACGCGACAGTAACCGGACGCGATCATAGCGGATACTATTGGACTTCAACCCTGGGGGATAATGTTGCCAATGCGCAGTATCTCTATATGCATGAAGGAGGCTCTACATATACCACCAGCGTTGCGCGCTATCTTGGCATCAGCATCCGGCCGGTTTATATCCGGAAAGAGCTCGTCGCCGTGGATCTTGGCCTGCCCAGCGGCACCAAATGGGCCAATATGAATATCGGCGCAGAAGAGGCTTCTCAATATGGCCAGATGTTCGCCTGGGGCGAAACCACAGGCTACAGCAGCAGCACGGATTATTCAGACCATTCATTCAATTGGGACAACTATATCTGGAACCCTTCCCACGACGGGCAGACTTTCACCAAGTACACGAAAGATGATCAGTCCCCGGGTGACGGAAAAGATACACTGGAGCCCGAGGATGATGCCGCGACGGTCATTTGGGGTAAACCATGGATGATGCCTACCAACGCCGATTTCGTGGAATTGATCGATGGCACCGACCAAAGTTGGATCGACAATTACAACGGTACCGGGGTCAGCGGCATGAAGTTCTCCAGCAAGGCCGCCGGAAACTCCAATTACATTTTCCTTCCGGCGGTTGGAGCGCGCGCCAATGCCGAGCACTTCGGAGCAGGAAGCGAAGGCTATTATTGGGCCTCATCGCTGAACAATGTTGCGCAGCAGGGGCGTGCACTTTACTTTAGTTCCTCGGCTGAATACACCACTCAAACCATCCGCTCCTTTGGATTAAGCATCCGCCCTGTCATCAGGATCTCTGCCGGAGCCGGTGTGGAAGATTATGACAAAGAAGGATCTCAAACTTGGAAATAACCCACTTAATACGAAAAGCAATGAAAAAGAACATTGAATATCTTAGTTTCACTGCCCTCGTTCTGGTGGGCACGTTGATGACAGCTTGCTCCGTCAAGGAGGAAGTCCTCCCGGAAGACCCCACGCCCATCCCACAGGACGGTTTGGTGATGCTTTCCACCACTGTTGGCTTTGAACAGAGTGAAACCCGCGCTCTCACGGCCGACGGCGAGAAGACCTTCGCCGTGGGCGACCAGATTGCCGTTATTTATACCAATACCAGCGACAACACCGTGAAAGCCGTGAGCGAGGTCCTGACGGCCGACAAAATCTCTGCCGGAGGCAAAAGCGCCACATTCTATGTGGGAGTATACAATCCCAAGGCCAACTCGGACGTAATTTATATCTATCCCGCCTCGATGGCGGCCGATAACTCCGGGACCCCGGACCTGGATGCACTCAGCGTACAGGACGGTAAACTGGAATCGATTGCCCGCAATCTGGACTACGCCAGGTTTGAGGGAACGCTGACGGCCAAGGCGGAACTGCCGGCATCGGCCACCTTGGAGAACCAGCTTACCATCTGCGAGTTCACCCTACTGGATTCCATTGAGGATACGGATCTTTCGGCCAGTATCACTGAGTTGAGTATCCAGGAAGGGTTCAATGCCTATACCGTCAACTGGACGCCCGTTGCCGGTCCTATCTATGTGGCTATGCGGCCTGTCGCCGACAATAGCATCACGGTAACTGTCCGGAAAAGCTCGGTCTATTACCAGAAAACCTTCACGGACAAGACACTGGCAGCCAACAAATTCTATCCCATCACCGTGATGATGCCTTTGCAGACGATGCAGGAAGTCCCGCTGACCTTCGAGGCCACACAGGCCGGGACGAACGTGACTTTCAGCATCAATGCTGTGGCCTCCAATCCGGTTTCTTACCGAAGCTTCACCGGTGGAGCGTGGTCTCCCTGGGCCACCTACACCAGCGGAACGGCCATTTCCCTGGCCGAAGTGGGCGACAAAGTGCAGTTCAAGGGTACCAATGCAAGGTATGCTTCAAGTAATGTGGCTTTTAGCCATTTCACTTGCTCCAAGAACTGCAAACTGTATGGCAATATCATGAGCCTGATTAACGCAAGTTCCTTTGCGCAGCTGACAAGCCTGACAGGAGAATATGCTTTCTGCCTGCTATTTAACAACCGTCATGGGGATGTCAATGTGCTGTCAGATCCCGACAAGCCCCTGCTGTTGCCTGCCACAACGCTGACTCGGTCTTGTTATCATCTGATGTTTGAAAAGTGTTCTAGTTTAACTGCGGCCCCTGTACTGCCGGCGCCAACGTTAGTTAATGACTGTTACCATTGGATGTTTTGGGGCTGCAAGAACCTTAACAGTGTCACTTGTCTGGCCACCGACATTTCGGCTAATAATTGCACCTTTAATTGGCTATCCGATGTCGCCAGCACCGGCACGTTTACCAAGGCGCCGGGAATGACGGCCTGGACAACGGGTGCGGACGGCATTCCGTCCGGCTGGACGGCTATCGGTACTGACGGCCAGGGCGCACTGAGCAACTATGAAACCGATAACTTGAATTGGGACTAAGCATAAAACGATCGGCCATGAAAACTACAGTATATTATATTTCGCTTATTGCATTGCTGGGAACAGGCCTGGTCGCTTGCTCCCGTTTGGAGAAAGAGGTCCTTCCTGCCGATGACGTGGTGATGCAGATTGCTACCGTCGGCTTTGGTAACCCTGCCACCCGCGCCCTCACTGACGGCGGAGTGAAAACCTTCGCCCCCAACGATAAAATCGCTGTTTTCTACACGAACACCAGTGAGGAAGTCGTAAAGGTGGAAAGTGCCCCCCTGAGGGCAGCCTGCATATCGGCAGATGGGAAGAGCGCCGGCTTCGACGTGGCTCTTACCAATCCCAAACCCGGCGGATACCTGAACTACATCTATCCGGCCGCTATTGCCGGCGCTACGGCAAATAGCCCGGATATGGATAAGCTCTGCAATCAGCAGGATGGTACGCTGGAAACGATTTCCAGCACGATGGATTATGCCAGTTGTGTGGGAACCCTGAGCCAAGACGGCAAACTGCCCGAATCTGCCACCCTGGAGAATCCGCTTGCCATCTGCAAATTTCAAACTATTCAGGATATATACACGCATGCACCCCTCAATGCCAATATCACGAAACTGCGCATAACGGTAGGCTTACTCGAATACACTATCAACCGTACGCCCGCTGACGGGTCCATCTATGTGGCGATGCTCCCCGTTTCCGACAATACGGTTCACATCTGGGCCACTGACGGGACGAATCAGTATTTGAATGAGTTTACTGACAAAACATTGGAAGCCAACCATTTCTATACTGTCACTACTAGTCTGGAGTTTTGGATGGCGAGTTTCGAATACACAGGTGCCAGACAGACTTTCACCGTGCCCAGAACGGGCTGGTACGACATCACGGCCTATGGCGCAGCAGGCGGCAAGGCTTATCAGAATCTGAGCGGCGGAACAGAGCAGAAAGCCGGAGGTATTGGAGGAAAAAGTGAAATCACCTATCATTTTGAGGAGGGGACTACGCTTTCTATCTACTGTGGTGGCGCAGGCGGCAATGCCAGCCGCGTGGCAGATGGAGGAGGGGCAGCCGGCTGGAACGGCGGCGGTGCCGGTGGCAACGGATACCAGGATGGATATACCGGCGGAGGAGGTGGCGGCGGAGCTACCTATATCGCCACCAGCGATTTGGGCGTGATTTCCAGTACCAACAGTCTGTTTACCGGTGAGTGGTCCAGTCCCACGGCAAAAAGCGGCCTCATCCTGGTAGCCGGAGGTGGCGGTGGTGCTGCCTACAATTCATGCACGGCAGGAGCCGGCGGCGGCAGCAGTTACACCTTAGGGACCAGAGCCAGTGATAATCAAATTTCGGATGATTATAAAATGGCTACCACGTATTTGACAATCAGCGGTTCACTGGGCGGTCCCGGCAACAAAGGGTACGGCAATCAACCAAATCAACGTGGCGGTTCCGGCGGCCACGGCGGAGGGTTTATCGCACTTTACAGCCTGAATGGACAAGTCCAGACTTACGCCGGCGCCGGCGGGTCCAGTTGGGGTCATGAAAATGGCTTCTCGTACAAAAGCACTCTCGGTGGCGGTACCACAGACGACGGCAATGGTTTCGTAAACATCAGCTGGGTCGGAACTTACATTAAATAAGGCACTTGCCTGTCTATCTCGCGTTTGGAGATGCCAAGACGGTTGGCCATAAGGACTGGATAATCCGGCTGGCTTCTTCACGGCCAATCATGTACTCCTCCGAGGCCTCCAGCAGCAGATTCATATCCCAGTCCCCCAGCGACTACCGCCGCAGCCTCCAGCCGAAATAATATTGCGGTTTTTGCGTAATACGCTGTGTTTCAGTGACTTAGCTCAACGGCGGTTTGCTCGTTATTTTTTAACATTTACTAAACGACTAAAACAGCGAGGGTTCCAATTCCTTCACATGGAAGGATTTCCGATGCCAGGGAGTATAGCCGTGGGTGCGGATGGCGGCGATGTGCTCCGCGGTGGGGTAGCCCATGTTGCGGTCCCAGCCGTACTGGGGGTATTCGCGGGCCAGTTCCCGCATGCAATCGTCCCGATAGGTCTTGGCAAGGACCGATGCCGCCGCGATGCTGGCGTAGGTGGCGTCCCCGTGCACTACTGTTTGAAAATCGTTGAAGCCATACGGGCCGAAGGGACGGAATTTGTTGCCGTCCACCAGCAGGAAATCCGGCTTGGGCTCCAGCCGCAGCACCGCCCGTTGCATCCCCGTCACGGACGCCCACAGGATGTTGAGCTGGTCTATCTCTTGGGCCGATACCGCCTCTACCGCCCAGGCGACGGCTTCCCGTTCGATGATGGGCCGCAGCGTCTCGCGGGCCTTTTCGCTCATCTGCTTGGAGTCGTTCAGGAGGGGATGGAAGAAGTCCGGCGGCAGGATGACGGCGGCGCAGTACACCGGCCCGGCCAGCGGCCCGCGCCCGGCCTCGTCGCAGCCGGCTTCCAGCCTTCCGGCCTCGCAATATGCCTTCAAATTCGGTTTCATCGGCACAAAAATACTCAATTTTCACTATTTTTGCGTCCATGATTAAGGAAATGTCTTTTTGGAAATGGTTGGGGCTGCTGGTGCTGGCCCTCTTCCTGTCGTTGCTCATGTATGGATTTGCCGGCATGGTGGATTTAGTGCCCCATGGCTGGTGGAACGCCGGGATATGCCTGGCGGTCAGTGCCGTCATGGTTCTGGTCTATTCCCGTTTCGTGCGCCTGTTCGAAAATGAGAATGCGCACGATTTGCCCATGGACCGACTCCCCGCAGACACCGGGAAAGGTCTGGCCGTGGGGTTGGGGTATTTTTGCGTCGTTACGGGCATCATGGCGCTGCTTGGCGGCTACAAGGTTGCCAGCGTCGGGGCTCCGGCCGGGGAACTGATCTGGGCCTTCTGCTATTTTGCCGTGGTGGCCGTGGGGGAGGAGATTGTCTTCCGGGGCGTGCTGTTCCGCTGGATCGACGAAAAATGGGGCTTCCCGTGGGCGCTGGGCATATCGGCCCTGCTTTTCGGACTCCTGCACTGGACCAATCCCGGCGGGAGCCTTTGGGCCGGCATCGCCATTGCCATCGAGGCGGGGCTGCTGCTGGGTGCTGCGTACAAATGGTCCGGCACGCTGTGGTTCCCGGTCGGCATCCATTGGGCCTGGAATTTCTCCCAGGGCAATATCTTTGGCTTCGCGGTATCCGGCCAGGATGCGGGCGAGACTTTGCTCCATGCACAGGTGCAGGGGAGCGACTGGATCACCGGCGGTGCCTTTGGCGCAGAGGCTTCCGTGGTGGCTGTGGCGGTGGGGCTGCTGGTATCGGCCTGGCTCATTTGGCGCATTTCCAAGCGATAGCTATTGCTTTTTAGGCTAAAATCCCTATATTTGCAGACTGCGTTTGATAATTGAAACAATTTAATAACACCAATGAAAACTTACACAACAAAAAACATCCGCAACATCGTCCTTATCGGCGCTCCCCGCAGCGGTAAAACCACCCTGTCGGAGGCTATGCTGTTTGAAGGAAAGGTCATCGACCGTCGCGGCACCGTGGAAGACAAAAACACTGTGTCGGACAACACCGAGTTCGAGCAGACCAACCAGAAGTCCATCAACGCCACTCCGCTGTACGCAGAGTTCAACGGCTGCAAGATCAACTTCATCGACGCTCCCGGTTCCGACGATTTCTCCGGTGGCGCCCTGGCTGCCTTTAAGGTGGTGGATGCGGCTATCATGGTCATGAACGGCACGGCCGGCATCGAGGTAGGTACCTCCCTGTATGCCCGCTACGCAGACCAGTACGGCATTCCTATGGTAATTGCCGTGAACCAGCTGGACCACGACAAAGCCAACTGGGAAGGCGTTCGCAATGCCATCCATGAGGAGTTCGGCAAAAAGGCCGCCCTGTGCCAGTTCCCGGTGAACCCCGGTGCCGGCCTGGAAGGCTTCGTGGATGTCATCACCATGAAATATTACAACAAGAAGAACGAGGAACTGGACATCCCCGCCGCCTATGCGGACGAGGCCGAGGAACTCCGCGCCGAACTCATGGAGAAGGCTGCCGAGGGTTCCGACGAACTCATGGAGAAGTTCTTCGAGACCATGGAACTCACCACGGACGAAATCCGCGAAGGTCTGCGCCTGGGCCTGCAGAAGGGTGAAACCATCCCCGTGTTCTGCGTGGCTGCCAAGGAAGACGCCGGCGTAAAGCGCCTCATGGAATTCACCGTGAACGTGGTTCCTTCTCCTTTCGGCAAGGAAGAACCCACCGTGGACGGCGGCACCATCAAGTGCGATCCTGCCGGCCCCGTGGCCCTGTTCATCTTCAAGACGTCTGTCGAGCAGCACCTCGGTGAAGTTTCCTACTTCAAGGTGATGAGCGGTACCCTCAACGAGGGTGCAGACCTTGTGAACCCGGAAACCGGCAACGGTGAGCGCCTCAGCGCCATTTACGCCGTGGCTGGCTCCAAGAAGGAGAAAGTGTCCCAGATTTCCGCCGGTGACATTGGTTGCGTCATGAAGCTCAAAGCTGGTAAGACGGACGTTACCCTGGCTCAGAGTGGCGTAGAGGCCATCAAGCACATGGTGTTCCCGGATGCCAAGTACCGCTGCGCCGTCAAGGCCGTGGACAAGAACGACGAGGCCAAGGTGGGCGACGCCCTCAACAAGATCGCTTCCCAGGATCCCACCATCACCGTGGAATACTCCAAGGAACTGCGCCAGACCATCCTTTCCGGTATGGGCGAGCAGCACATCAACTACGTGAAGTGGAGAGTGACCAACGAGTTCAAGCAGAACATCGAGCTCTACGCTCCCAAGGTGCCGTACCGTGAGACCATCACCAAAATTGCAACGGCCCAGTATCGTCACAAGAAACAGTCCGGCGGTGCCGGTCAGTTCGGTGAGGTACATCTGCTCGTTTGCCCGTACGTAGAGGGTCAGGAAGCTCCCAAGAACTTCAAGATCGACGGCAAGGATGTGGTGTTCAACTTCAAGAGCCAGGACATCACCGACCTGGAGTGGGGTGGCAAGCTGGAATTCTACAACTGCGTTGTGGGTGGCTCCATCGACCTGTCCTTCATGCCCGCTATCCTGAAGGGTATCAAGAGCAAGATGGAAGAAGGCCCGCTTACCGGTTCCTACGCACGTGACATCCGCGTGTACGTATATGACGGTAAGATGCACCCGGTAGACTCCAAGGAAATCGCCTTCATCATTGCCGGTCGTAACGCCTTCAAGGAGGCCTTCCGCAATGCCGGTCCCAAGATCCTGGAACCCATCTACAATGTGGACATCTTCACTCCGAACGAGTATGTAGGCCCTTGCATGAGCGACCTCAACACCCGTCGCGGCATGATCATGAACCAGGATATGGAGAAAGGCTTCACCGTGCTCCACGCCCGCGTTCCGCTCGCAGAGCTGTACCGCTACTCCACCGTCCTGAGCTCCCTCACCGGTGGTTCCGCTACCTTCCAGATGAAGTTCGCGGAGTACGTACAGGTTCCGGCCGACGTCCAGACCAAGCTGCTGGCAGAATACGCTGCCCAGGAGCAGGAAGAGGACTAGTTCCCGGTTTTTCCCAAAAGGAGGGTGCCTTTGCAGGTTGCCCTCCTTTTTTTGCGTCTTCTCACCCCGCCTTCTTTTTTGTGTCGTGGCAGCTAATCGCCTGATAATCATGGCTTTGTATAATAATCCTCGTTCGATTTTTGAACGAGGATTATACGGTATATTGCTAATAATCAAGCAATTAGCTGTCACGACAAAAGCGAAAAAAACGCAAAAAAATTAAAATATCGCTTGCGATATAAAAGTTTTTGTTGTATCTTTGCATCGTGAACGAAAGGTTATACTCGCGGCGCTACTTGGGCTTCTGAGCCTGGGAGCCGCCGCCCAAAACAAGCAGAATATGGCAACGATTTACGATTTCAAAACCCTGAACAACAAGGGTAAAGAAGTAGATTTCAAGGATTACGAAGGCAAGGTGCTCCTGATTGTGAACACCGCTTCCAAATGTGGTTTCACCCCGCAGTACGACGGCCTGGAGGCCCTTTACCAGAAGTATAAGGACAAAGGCCTGGTGGTGATTGGCTTCCCCTGCGACCAGTTCGCCGGCCAGGAGCCCGGCTCCAATGAGCAAATCGAGGAATTCTGCCGCCTGAACCATGGCGTCACCTTCCCCCTCATGGCCAAGACCGATGTGAACGGCGCCAACGCAGAGCCCATCTTCGAGTTCCTGAAGGCCCAGGCCCCCACCGAGGAGTACAACGGCCTCAAGGCAAAAGCCACCCACAAGCTGCTCAAGACGCTGAGCAAGAGCGTGGAAAAGGACAGCGACATCCTGTGGAACTTCACCAAGTTCCTGGTGTCCCGCGACGGTGTTACGGTAAAGCGTTTCGCTCCCGTGGCAGACCCCAAGGACTTTGAAAAAGACATCGAAGCAGCGCTCTAAGAACCATGCAGGAACAGCTCAAACTGGATAATCAGCTCTGTTTCAGGCTGTACACTGCCTCGCGGCTCATTACGCAGGCCTATCACCCGCTCCTGAGCGGGATAGGCCTGACGTATCCGCAGTACCTGGTGATGATGGTGCTGTGGGAGAAGGACGGCATGCCGGTGAATGATATCGCCAAGAAGCTGTACCTGGAAACCAACACCGTGACGCCGCTCCTCAAGCGGATGGAAACGGAAGGGTTTATCACCCGCGCCAAGGGGAAGACGGATGCCCGCCAGGTGATTGTTCACCTCACAAAGAAGGGCCGGGAACTGGAAGCCCAGGCCGGCTGCATCCCTTTCCAGCTGGGCAAGGCCGTGGCCTGCCGCAGCATCACCCCGGAAACCGCCCCGGGCCTCTACGAGACCCTGGATGACCTGATTCAGACGCTGTCCAAGGAGTAAAGCGTGATTGCTAACTCCCTGTTTTACAGTCACTTCTAGATAAATCCTCGTTCAAATTTTGAACGAGGATTATCTTATAACTTGCAGAGGAACAACAACTTGGCTGTCACGCTGGTGCGATAATGGTGGAGCGAAGTTACGCGCATGCTTCTTTTTTCGTATCTTTGTACCCAGATGCAGGTGCCTCCACGGAGGCTCAAAAGGGAAGCCGGTGAGAAACCGGAACTGTGCCCGCAGCTGTGTTATCCGGAACGGCTCCGCATGCATTGCCATTGGGGGCAACCCCGAGAAGGCCGGGGCCGGGAGAAGTCAGAAGACCTGCCTGCATCCAGTTGAGTATCCGGGCTCGGGGACAAGCCGGTGCGTTAACGTAAATATCTTATATCCATGAAAAAAGCCCTGATGCTTTTCACTTTTGGCGTGCTCGCTGCTGTAGCCTGCCAGAAAAACCCTGTGCCGGAACCCCCGGCCAAGGATGCCTCCCTGAAGGGAGAAGAAGTCTCGGTAAAGGAGTTTCCTGCCGATATAAAAAAGGTTTTCGTGCTTAACGAGGGACAGATGGGCGCCAACAACGCCACGCTGGACTTTCTTCGCCGGAGCGACGGTCAGTACATTACCGGAGCGTTCAAGAAAATGAACCCTTCCGCTGCCGCCGGCCTGGGCGATGTGGGCAACGACATAGCCATCCATGGCGACGAAGTGTGGATGGTCATCAACAACTCCGGCCTGGTGGAGGTGGTTTCTGCGGCCGATGAGACGGAAATCGCCGTCGTTGAAATCCCCACCCCGCGCAATGTGGCCTTTGACGACAAATACGCCTACGTAACCTCCTGGGCGGGCGCTTTTGCTACCTATGGCCCCGACTATACCGTCACCGATTCCGCCAACCCCAAGGGCTGCGTGTATCGCGTAGACCTGAGCACCAAAAAGCTCGCCGGCTCCGTGGAAGTGGGCTATCAGCCGGAAGGCATCGCCTATTACGGCGGAAAGCTGTATGTGGCCAATTCCGGCGGCATTTCCAGCCAGCTGCCGCCCTTGTACGCGTACGACAATACGGTGAGTGTCATCGACACCAAAACCTTTGCCGTGACCCAGACCGTGGAAGTACAGGTGAACCTGAAAAACGTGTATGCGGATGGTAAAGGGCACATTTTTGTGACCACGCTGGGCAACTATTTTGATGTGCATTCCGGTTTGTACGTGTTCCCGGCCAATGCTCCGGACCAGGTGACGCGCGTTGAGCGCGATTTCCTCAAGCACACGCATGTGAGCTGCTCCTTTGCACTGGGAGAGGAGGTCTATTGTATTGGCACGGAAAACGAATTTGCCTTTAATGAGAAGCATGTGTACACGTTGTGGTCCTACAATGCCGTAAAGAACAAGTTGAATTTGTATCCTGTGGATTTGGGCGGTGTGCCTTACGGAATGGCCGTACTGGAGGACGACATGGAGATTCGCACGCTGCTGGTGGGCGACGCCGGCGACTACTTTAATCCCGGTACCGTGTCCTGCTATCGGCTCTACGACGCGCAAGACAAGGTCTGGCGCGTGACGGCGGGCGTTTGCCCGGGCCACTTTGCTGTCTGGAAGTGATTCTTGCGGCTGTCATAGCCCTTTTCCTGCAGGCGCCTCCGGACACACTGGCGCCTGCAGCCGTGTATGCGGTCAAGGAACTGCTGGTAGTGCGGGCTACGGAGGCCGTGCGGGCAGATTCGCTGGTATCGGCCCCCATGGGCGTGGCCGATATCCTGCGCTCGTTTACCGGCGTGCAGGTGAAGGACTATGGCGGCGCGGGCGGCCTCAAAACCGTGAACGTGCGCAGCCTGGGCAGCGAGCATGTGGGTATTTTCCTGGATGGTATCCAGGTGGACAATGCCCAGAACATGCAGGTGGATCTGGGCCGATTCTCCACAGACGGACTGGGGCAGGTCTTGCTCTATAACGGACAGAAAACCAGCCGTTTGCAAACGGCAAAGGAGTATGCCGCCGGGGCTTCCGTACACCTGGAATCGGCCTTGCCTACGGTCTCCGGCGGGGAGGTACGGCTCCGGGGCGGCACGCTTGGCACCGTGAACCCTTCCGTGCGCTGGGACCAGCGGCTTTCCCGTTGGCTGATGCTCAGGACATCGGCCGATTTTCTCTATAGCGCAGGCCGATACCAATACCCCTGCTTTGACACCACCCTGGTGCGGGAGAACGGTGACATCCGGAGCCTGCGCCTGGAGGCCCAGCTCTTTGGCCGGGTCCGGGGCGGGCAGTGGCAGGCGCGGGTGTACGGCTACGGCTCCGAGCGCGGCTTCCCGGGGCCGGTGATCCGGCGCCTTTCCTTCCCTTTCAGCGCAGAGCGGCAGGCCGACCAGGACCTCTTTGTGCAGGGCGGCTGGACCCAGGAGTGGACCGCGCGCTACAGCACGGCCCTCCGCTTTAAGTACGCCAACAACTACACCCATTACAACACCCATCCGGAGAAAAACCCCATGGCGCTGCCCTACAACTTGCATTACAGGCAGCAGGCGGGGTATCTGTCGCTGGCCCAGTCGGTGGTGCTGGCGGGGCCCTGGTCGGTGGATGTAAGTGCCGACGTGCAGCGGAACGCCCTGGACTCCGACGTGGGGCAGTTTGTGACGCCCCGCCGGACCACGCTTACGGGGGTGCTGGCTACGCGGCTGGTCTGGTCCCGCTTCCGGGCGGCGGCGCACCTGGTGTATCAGGGGGCGTGGGACAGCTTCCGCACGCCTTCCGCCGGCGGCTGGAGCCGTTCCAATACGTATCGGGACAGCTGGATGCCCTCGCTGAGCCTTTTCTGGGCGCCGCTCCCGTGGCTGGAGGCCGATGCCTTTGTAAAACGGACCTATCGGCTTCCGTCCTTCAACGACCTCTATTACAGCCTCATGGGCAATGCCAGCCTGGAGCCGGAGGCGGCGCTGCAGGTCGGTGTCGATTTGCGTGCGTCCCTGCGGCCCGGCGCCTGGCAGCTGGAGCTACGCGCGTCCCCTTATTATAATCGCGTGAGTAACAAGATTGTGGCCATTCCCACGCTTTCGCAGTTCCGCTGGACCATGCTCAACATAGGCCTTGTGGATATTACCGGGGCCGATATCAAGGCGTCCGCTTCTTGGCACCGGGGACCGTGGCGGGTGGGCGGAACGCTGCGCTACACCTTCCAGCAGGCGCTGGACCACAGCGAGCCCGGCAGCCAGACCTGGGGGAATCAGATTCCCTATATCCCGCGGCATAGCGGGAGTGTGGTGCTTGAGGCCGGTTGGAGAGACCTGTCCTTTAGCTGGGACAGTTCGTTTACCGGAGCACGCTGGTCCCGCACCGCCAACACCCCGGACTACTACCTGGCCCCCTGGAGCCTCAGCAGCGCGGCGTTGCAGTACGCGTTCCACTTCCGGGAGCGGGGCGTGGCCGGTCGGCCTGGTGCGCCCTCCGCCGGCCGGGCCTTGCTGCTGGGCGTTACCATCGACAATGTGTTCAACACCCCCTACCAAGTGGTCCAGGGCTACCCCATGCCCGGATTCAACGCCCAATTTTCCGTCTCCTTCCGCTGGTAGCACAACTCCCCGTGACGGCTAATCGGTTGATAATCATTGTCTTAAACAATAATCCTCGTTCAAATTTTGAACGAGGATTATATTGTAATGTAGTGATTCTCAGTTGTTTGGCTGTCACGCGGGTGACGGGGAAACAACAGGGCGGGCTGGCAACTAGCGGTTCTCCGCGGCCTCTACGGCTTTGAAGTAACGGTAGCTGCTCACCTTGACCTCGCTGATGGAGTTCTCGTCGCACACGATGGTGCCGGCGGGGTGGTTCTGCAGACCGCTCAGGGTGCAGTAGTGGCTCATCGGGCCCTCGATGGCAGCCTGCAGGGCGCGGGCTTTCTTGGAGCCGAAGGCCAGGATGACCACTTCCTTGGAGCTGAGCACGGTGGCTACACCCACGGTGAGCGCCTGTGCAGGAACGGCCTCCGGGTCATTGTCGAAGAAACGGGCGTTGACCTCGCGGGTGTCCTGGGTGAGGGTGACCACGCGGGTGCGGCTGCTCAGGGAAGAGAAAGGCTCGTTGAAGGCGATATGACCGTCTTCGCCCACGCCGCCCAGGAACAGGTCAAAGCCGCCGGCCTTCACGATGGCCTCTTCGTATGCGGCGCATTCGGCCTCGATGTCCTTGGCGTTACCGTCGAGGATATGGATATTCTCCGGTTTTTCGTCGATATGGTCGAAGAGATAGCGGTGCATGAAGCTGTGGTAGCTCTCCGGGTGTTCCACGGGAAGGCCCACATATTCGTCCATGTTGAAGGAGATGACGTTCTTGAAGGAGAGTTCCCCAGCCTTCACCATGCGGATGAGTTCTGCATAGGTTTCGATGGGGGTGGAACCGGTGCAAAGGCCGATTACGAAGGGCTCGCTGGTGCGGGCCGCCTTTTCTTTGATTTTGGCTGCAATGTAGTGGGCAGCCCACAGGGAACCCTCTGCGGAGTTCTGACGGATAATGACTTTCATATTTAATAGAGTTTCAAAAATACTTCAATGGCTTGGTATTCCGCCATGCCCAGCTGGTCGTACAGGCGGGCGGTGTTGGAGGTGCGTTCCTCGGCACGCTGCCAGAACTCACGCGGGTCCTCTCCGGGGAACGGGACGATGTCCTTCTGGGAAAGGTGGCGGAAGATGGCGTGGCGCTTTTTGACCACCTCGTCCGGGGACAGCGGAACGGCCATATCGACACGCCCCAGCTCCCATTCCATCCAGGCGCCGCGGTACAGCCACACGTGCGTGTCCTTGGTCCAGGCAGCACCCTCTTCCTTCAGCTGCTCCAGGGCATCCAGGGCGGCCTCCGTGCACACGCGGTGCGTGCCGTGCGGGTCCGCCAGGTCGCCGGCCATGAAAATCATGTGCGGCTTCAGCTCGTTCATGAGCTTTTTGATGATATCCACATCGGCCTGGGTACGGGGGTTCTTCTTGATGCCGCCGCTCTCGTAGAACGGGAGGTTCAGGAAGTGTGCGTTGGTGTTGTCGTTGAGGCCGAAGGAACGCACGGCGCCGCGGGCTTCGCTGCGGCGGATGGCGCCCTTCATGTCCAGCAGTTCGCGGGGCTCCGGCTCGCCGGGGACTTTGCTGTCCACCCACTTTTTCACGGTGTCGAACATGTCGGAGAAGCCTAACTGGTAGGCGCAGTCCATGTGCTGGAGCACCACATCGTCATGTACGGCCACGTTGCCGGAAGTCTCGTAGGCCACATGGACGTCGTGGCCCTGGGACACCAGGCGGATGAAGGTGCCGCCCATGGAGATGACGTCGTCGTCCGGGTGGGGCGAGAAGATGAGCACCGTCTTGGGGAAAGGCGTGGCCTTGACGGGCCGCGTGCTGTCATCGGCATTGGGCTTACCGCCGGGCCAGCCGGTGATGGTGTGCTGGAGGTCGTTGAAGACCTCGATGTTGATTTTGTCGAAGGGACCGGCCTTTTCCAGCAGCTCGCTCAGGTTGTTGTTCAGGTAGTCTTTTTCTGTGAGCTTGAGGATGGGCTTGCCGGTGACCTCGCACAGCCACACCACGGCCTTGCGGATGAACTTGGGCGTCCAGTCGCAGGGACCCACCAGCCAAGGAGCTACGCTGCGGGTGAGCAGGCTGGCGGCGGTTTCATCGACATAGAAAGAAATGTGGTCGTGGAGCTGGAGCAGGGAGGCCGGGCAATCGGTGGTGACGGGGCCTTCCGCAATGGCTTTTACGGCGGCGGCTTTGTCTTCGCCCCAGGCCATGAGGATGATGCGCTTGGCGCTGAGCATGGTGCTGATACCCATGGTGATGGCCTTGTCCGGCGTAGCGGCGATATCGCCATTGAAATTGCTGGCCTGGCGCTTGCGGGAGCCATAGGAGAGGCGCACGACGCGGGTGCGGGTCTTTTCATTGGAACCGGCCTCGTTGAAGCCTACCTGACCCTGCTCGCCGATACCCATCACCAGGAGATCCAGGTTGCGGGCCATGGCATCGAAACGGATGCAATAATCCGACAACTGCTCCTTGGGAACGGAACCGTCCGGGAGGTGGATGTTCTCCTTCAGGATGTCCACCTTGTCCAAAAGGGCCTCGTGAATGCGGTGGTTGCGGCTTTGCGCATCTCCCTGGGACGAAGGATAATACTCGTCGATGGAAACCACTTCCACGTTTTTGAAGGAGACTTTTCCGGCGGCGTAGCGGCGGGCCAGCTCGTTGTACAACGATTTGGGCGTGGTGCCGGTGGTGATGCCCAGGCGGAAGAGGCCGTCCTTGTGCGCGTTGATGGAGTCAACGATGAAATCGGCAATGGCATAGGACGCCGGCCGCGACTCCGAATACACATGCGTCCAAATTTTCTCATACGTGTGCAGAATGCCTGCAGGGAGGTCTTTTTCGATGAGACCGCCCTCGTACGGAAGGGTAAAATGCTTGCTCATGGTTATCAGTGAAGTTTTTCGTTATTTTAGGATGTTCTGGATGCGTTCCAGTTTTCCGTCCACCGGCGCCGGTTTTACGCCCAGCAGTTTGCAAAGCATAGGATACAGGTCGATGTTGCGGAAAGCAGACTTTTCACCCTCGGTGAAGGGGGCTTCATAGGCCACCTTGAAGTCCGGGCCCACGGCGCGGAAGGCTACCATCATGTCGGTTTCCTTGCAGTCGAAGCCATGGGTGCCGTTGTTGCGGGACGGGGCGAAGTTGAACTGCCAGCCCAGATCCGGGCTCACGATGAGGTCTCCCAGGCGGTTGGAGGTGCCATAGTGCAGATACTCAGGTACTTCTCCGTGCTTCCACACGTTCAGGTGCTCTATCTTGGAAAGACGGTTGTACAGGCTGTCCACATAGCCTTCCTGGGCCCAGATGCTGGTGGGAAGGTTGCCCGTCACTTTCTTGGTCCATTCCTGCGGCATTACGTCGTACCAGCCGATGAAACGGTCCTTGGAGATTTCCGTCATGCCGTGGTCGCCGGCCAGGATGAAGTTGATCCGGTCACCGTGCGGCAGGGCTTTCAGGCGCAGGTACAGGGCATGCATGAGGCTGTCCATGTGCTCCGCCATGGCTTTGGTTTCCGGGGAGAAGGGGCCGTACACGTGGCCCTGGTGGTCCGGCTCGTCAAAATAACCCATGACCAGCTGCGGACGTTCCTCCTCCGGGAGGCTCATCAGGCGGACGATTTCATCGACACGCTCATCGAAGTTCCAATGCGGTTTTGCGTCCCAGTGGCGCCAGTAAGTGGGGTATTCATTCCCTTCCGGGCCGATGGCGATGTCGGAGCCTACCCAGTATACCACGCCGCATTTGACGCCCTGCTTCTGGGCGGTGATCCAAATGGGTTCTCCGCCGTAGAAATGAGGGTCGAAGCGGGTATCCTTACTGCTGATGGCGTAATCGCTGTCGGTCTCCGGGTCCCAGAAACTGTTGTTTACCAGTCCGTGGTGGTCCGGAACCAGGCCCGTGGCCATGGTGTAGTGGTTGGGGAAGGTGGAGGAGGGGAAAGACGGCTCCATCCGGGCCTTCACACCTACAGTGGCCAGGGAATCAAAGAAAGGCATGTCGTAATAGTCGGCATAGTCCCACCGGCTGCCGTCCAGAGAAATGATAACGGTGTAGTTGGCCGGTTTACTGCAGCAAGCCGTGAATCCGGCCAGCAAAACAAAGAACAGAAGAATTTTTTTCATGCGTCAATTTGTTGCAACAACAAAAGTACGAAAAATCTCGTATATTTGCGCCGATAAAAACGTTGAATTATGAAGAAGACATTTTTTCTGCTCTCTTTGATAGCATGCTTTTTCGCAGCGGCGCAAACGGCCGATGCTCAAATCAGTTTAGGCGTAGGCTCCGGAAGCCGCATTTATACCTTCCAGGAGGGAAATAACCCTGCAAAACCCGGCGTTGCGCCCACCATTTCCGTGGAATTCGAGGCCAACTTTCGCCTGTCCAAAGTTTTTGGCCTTTCCGTAGGCGCAGACCTTGCCGGCGTGGCAGGTTACCACTTCATGAATGACAAGAGCAAAAACCTGGGCGAGATTTACCTGGAAGCGCCGGTTCGGGCCAAGTTGTACATCCCGCTGGGAAGCAAGGTGGACCTGTATATTTTTGGTGGTCCCGTGGCTTCGGTGAACCTGGTCTCCGGAGACTTTCACACAAAGCAAATTACGAATAACTACCAAGCCAATCCCAACCTCCGGCGCTTCGACCTTTTGCTGGGCGGCGGCGTAGGCGTGGAGATTATCCGCCACATCCGGGCCACCGTGGGCTATGACCACGGCCTCATTAACCGCGACGGCACCCCGGGCCGCAACGTGCACACCGGCGCACTCAAGGTGGCGGCGTATTACATGTTCTAAAGCTTGAAATTCCAGTTGAATCCCAGGATGATGAGGCGGCGGTTCTGGTAGATTTGCTCTACCCATACCTCGTCTCCATACACGGAGGTGTACTGGTTCTTCTGCATGTGTTCCAGCAGGTCTTTGCCCTGCAGATAGAGGGTAAAGTTCTTGAATTTTTTCTGCACACGCGCGTTTAGGGTCCAATAGGCCGTAACCAGCGTGTGCAGCGTCATTGTGGGGTTCTTGTAGTTCATATCGGCCCCGATGCTCCAGCCGCTGCCCAGTTTTACCAGGAAGTCTGCCTTGATGCGCCAGTCGTCCGTGTTCTGCTTTTTGTTCTCCAGCGTGGCGATGCGGTAGGTATGGGTGTACTTGACGTTCAGGTTGGCATCGACCCATTTACTGGCCCAGGAGAGCGTGTTGTTCATGCCCATGACGTGGCTGTTGGAGGAGTTCATCCAGGTAAACACCTTGTACTCGCGCTCGTCAATTTTTTCCATGCGGAAGGTTTGGTCCACCTCGTTGAGTTTGCGGGTATAGAAGGTGGAGGAAGAGGCCGAGAACCGTTTATAGCGGAATTTGTAGTCTATGCTGAAGGTGGAGGAGGTGTTGGATTTGAGCTCCGGATTACCTCTCCAGATTTGGTTGATGAACGCACCGGGCCGCTCAAAGGAGCAGGTTTGCAGGTAGGTGGGATGTTTCACCGTGCGCTCATGGGAAAGGCCCAGCTCATGGGAGGGATGGATTTTCCAGGAGAAGGACGACTTGCCCACCACGTGCGGAACAGCCGTAAAAGGCGTGTCTTGGTGTTTTTCTGTCTGCAGTTGGCGGAGATATACCTGCAGGCCATAATCCGCCTTTACCCTTATAGGCCCCCAAGTGTAGTCTGCCGCTATATAGGGCTCTATCTCCGAGGTAAAGAAGAGGAACTCTTCCCTTATGCTGGTGGAGTCTCTCCACACGCTGTTTTTCTCCGACAGGGGATTAATCAGGGTTGCGCCGCTGTTTTCGTCGTAGGTGTATTTGGCGTTGAGGCGGAGTCCCGGGTCCAGAATGAGTTTGTGACGGGTCTTAAGGAGGGTGTCCCGCAGGTGTATGACGGCATCTGCCGATATGTGGCCGGAGAAGGGCGTAAGTTTATAAATCTTGGCCCATAAGTTTGTTTTAGCAGGATCATCTGAGTCCCAAATCTCACTTCCCTTGGCACCCATTGTATTCCACTGATTAAAGCGGCTGTCCGATTTGTATTCTGTGGTGATGCTGCTTTGCAGGGTTCTGCGACCTAGCGCATGGGAGGTCTTGAAGCCGCTCGTGAAGGTGAGGCGTTTGCGGAGGGCCCATTCCTCCGTGTAATCTGCCGACTGGATGGTGGCGTTGACGGTTTCTGCGTCGTCGGCGTCGTCCTGATAGCGGAAGTTGAACCAGGCGTCGTAGCGCTTTTTGGTGGCCGGCGTCCAGGTAAAGTCTGTCCGGAAACCCAGGTCCAGGGGGCGGGTGTTGGTAGATTTAATGAGCGCGCGCAGATTTAGGTCTTTCTCCTCCTTGCCCTTTGCCTCTACGCGATACCGCTCTGCGGTTTTGGGCTCATAGTTCACCTTCAGTTTGGAGCTCCACTGGAATTTGGGACTTTTGTATCCAAAGCCCACATTTCCTTCTCCCAGCCAGTGGATAATGTTGGGATTCTGGCCTTCCAGCAGTTCTCCGCGGAGGCTTTTCATCCAGCCGAATCCGCCGGCGCCGTCCACGTTTCCGTACCACTGCTGCGCACGGGCCGTCCCCGCCGCCATCAGCAGCAGTGCTAGTGTGAAAATGAGGCGAACCTTACTCATAGAATGCAAAGATAATGATTTTCCGTCAAAGACAATATCCCACTTTTGCCATTTTGTCAGCCTTTGATGGCAGTTTGGGAGCCTCCAAGGATATAAAATTATAAACTTTTTTGATATCGTTGATTTCCTGGACCGTTTTATCCATCATTGGAAACACGGATATCCAGGCCCTCAATCATTTGGGTCGATGAAAAAGTCCGAATACCCCATTATATAACCGTACCATTTCTGCTAATGTGGGAAAAATTATCCCTGTTGTTTTGGTTTGTGTGGCTACAATCGGTATCATTTATGTACCACCGAGACATAGGTAACACCTCCGCCGGAGTATGAGATTGTGTCCTATTTTAAGGTTCCTTTTTTTGGGATATCCAAATTTTTTAGGAGAAATGATGATTCGTTTATA
>CAMKSQ010000015.1 GCA_946415475.1 uncultured Bacteroidales bacterium | reverse complement strand
GCCACGGCGGCCTCCACTGCATCACCATGAACTACCCCCAGGGCTGGTAGGTTCTCCTGTCATACCGAGGGCGAAGCCCGAGCGTATCTCATTAAAAAGATCTCTCCTGTCAAGGTTCATCTTGTCAATGAGTTTGTCCTTATTTACTCTCGATAACTTCTTTACCTTCTTTTCTCTCTCTATAGCCTGATCTATATCGGAGAAAACTTCAAAGTATAACAGTTTATTACAATTATACTTCTTTGTAAAACCAGCATAAGATCCGCTCTTATGTTCGAGTATTCTCCTTTCCAAATTTATTGGTCACACCAGTATAATAAACCGTACCAATAGTGTTGGAAACAATATAGACATAATAGGATTTATACATATATGAGATACACTCGCTACGCTCGGTATGACAATAATTGCCTACTTCCCGTAGCGTTGTAGGAGAATGTCGTAGGCGTCTATGCGGCGGTCGCGGAGGAAGGGCCAGCCGCGGCGGACGTATTCGCACTGCTCCATGTCGATTTCCACGACATGGACGCCTTCTTCCGCCTTTTCGAACTCCGTAAGCAACTCACCCTGCGCACCAGTGGCAAAAGAATGCCCCCAGAAATCGATGCCGGTAGAGTGGCCGGTAGGATCCGGCTCCACACCCGTACGGTTCACCGTGATGACCGGCAAGCCGTTGGCCACACTGTGGCCGCGCTGAACCAGTTGCCAAGCTTGACGCTGCTGCGCCTGCTCCCAGTCCGGGTCCGTAGGCACGCCACCGATAGCCGTAGGATAAATGAGCATTTCCGCTCCGTTGAGCGCCATGGCGCGGGCCGCCTCCGGATACCACTGATCCCAGCAGACCAGAACGCCCAGCGTACCCACCGAGGTTTTGATGGGCTGGAAACCCAGGTCTCCGGGCGTGAAATAGAACTTCTCGTAGAAGAGAGGATCGTCCGGAATGTGCATCTTGCGATAGGTACCGGCAATGCTTCCGTCTTTCTCCAGCACCACGGCGGTGTTGTGGTAAATACCCGCCGTGCGGCGCTCGAACAGCGACAGCACCAGCACGATGCCCAATTCCCGGGCCAGCTTGCCAAAAGACTCCGTGGACGGTCCGGGGATGGGTTCCGCCAAGTCGCACAGTTTGGCGTTTTCCTCCTGGCAGAAGTACAGACTGTTGTGCAGTTCCTGCAGCACTACCAGTTGGGCGCCCTGTACGGCGGCTTCACGTACGTGCTGCTGCAAACGGGCCACATTCTCGGGAATATTGGCGGTGCAAGGCTGCTGCACCATGCCTATCTTCAGTTTTCTCATTATTTGTATCGGCTAAATTGTCTTAACTCGCTATCGGCCTTGATTTTGTCGATAATGGCACAAACCAGGCGGAAAGTACGGGAATCCTTGGTGTAGCTGGCCGGCGTGATAAAATTCACGCGTCCCTGCCGGAGCAACTTTTGCGCGGTAGCCTTCTTGGCCGGACGGCTGGGGTCGAATACCGCGATGGCATTGCCCCCGAACATGGTCACCAGCTTCATGGAAGGCACATCCGTGTCTCCATCGCCAAAATAAATCATATTGGTGAAAGGCAGGCGCTTGGCGTCATCGGCCATGGACTCATTCACATGCTGGGCGTCCCGCGAAGAGAAAATGCCCTTCTGGATTTTGAACAGGTACTGCGTTTTGGCAGTAAAGTCTACAGCGATGCCGGGCCACTCCGCCTCCCCCTTATCGTCATAAATGAAACTGCCCGCAAAGATGTGCTTGAAATACTTGGCGATGGCAGATCCCTCAATGATTTCCGTAAGGCCGGAGGAATTGATATAGTGCTCGATGATGACTCCGTGCTGCTTGCCGTATTCGTTCACGTTGTTGAACCATTCCCGTACGCCGTCGTACAGTTTGATATCGGTTCCGAAGCGGTGGAAACCATCTCGCGTGAGCTTGATATGGTTTTTCTTGGCTTCGTCGTGCATCAGCTTCATGTATGCCAGGATATTGGAAGCATCCTGACCGATAGCGATTCCGTCGCTCTTGGCCCAGAACTCCTCCGGCGTTTGGCCGATGGCCTGGATGAACCCGAACTCCTGCATGTTGCCGGGAGACAGGGTTCCGTCAAAGTCATAGATTAAGCCTATGATGGGTTTACGTCTCATTTCATCTCCATTTATCGCTGCAAAGGTAATAAAAAAAGAGACATCCCCGAAGGAATGTCTCTAGATTTGGTGTGTAAGCTAAACTTACTTAACCTCGATAGTAACAACGCGGTTCTTCTGAGCACCGTCGAAGAGCTGAACATCGGCACCGTGACCAGCGCACTCGATGTTGGCCTCGTTGGCACCAGCGGCCTTGAGGAGATCCACAACGGCCTGGGCGCGCTGCTCGGAGAGCTGCTGATTGCGCTTGGCGGAACCGGTCTGCTTATCGGCGTAACCGTTAACTGCGAGCTTGGTGTCACCGTTAACAACGTTCTGGGCGAAATACTCGAGGTGAGCTTTCTCACGGGCGCTGAGCTTAGCGGAACCACAGTCGAAGTAGAGGGTTATAGGAGCATTGGGCTTCACGTCAACAGCGGTGAAGGTGCCATTCTCGTACAGGTAGGTCTGACCGTTCTGGAGGTTGCGATAAGGAGCAAGCTCGTTTTCGAGGGCAGCCACTTTGTCCTTGAGTTCGGCATTCTCTTTCTCGAGGGCAGCCACTTTGTCCTGGAGGGCGTTGTACTGCTCGGTGGTGAAAGGAACAGGGATAACAACAGGAGTGATGGTGCTGTGACGATCCCAGTTGGTCTTACCAAGGTTGAAGGACAGGCCAAGAGCGGCGGAAGGATAGCAGATGAAACGGCCGGCGTTGTTGGTGTAAGCGTGAGCCTTACCAACGAGGAGCTGGAGGTCGAGGGTGATGTTGACGCGCTTGCTTACGCGGAGAACATTGAGGAGACCAGCACCAGCTGCATACTCGAAGTTACCATTCTTCACGAAAGGATTGATACCGGGAGTGATATCCAGAACACCCATGGTCACATAAGGAACGAAGTTCCAGAAGCGGAGCTCGTTGTAGCCAGCGATGGTGTGGGAAATGTTCCACATGAAGTCACCGTGCAGATAGTGGAAACCGAACTTGTTACCAGCAGCAATAGCAGGGCTGTTGAAAGCAACCTTGGAGTTGTTCCAAAGGCCATGATAACCCAGACGGATACCGATAGTAGGAGTGAACCATTTACCGAAGTTCAGGTCAGCGGCGAGGCCGATGTTACCCCAGTTTGCAGGTTTCAGTTCAGGAGCAATAACTGCATTGATACCAGCACCGATACCGATGAACATGTTATCGCCGGCATGATTGGTCTCATAAGGACCATGGACAATCTTACCGTTTTCATCACGGTTGTGGTTCTCCTGAGCATAAGCATTAGCGGAGAACAGAAGGCTTGCAATAGCAAGAACTCCAAAGATTTTGATACCTTTCATAATACAATATTAGAAATTAATAATTACCTTTTTCCAGTCCCTTCTGGGGATTGTCGCAGCAAAGGTAGGTATTTTTTTCTTGTCAGCAAAATTTTACGCAACTTTTTTAATTTTTATAGAAACAACTTATCTTTGCATAACAAGTATTATTATGGACTTTAAGCTGCATTCAGACTACCTTCCGTCCGGTGATCAGCCGGTCGCCATCGACCAATTGTGCAAGGCGCTCCAACAGGGCGTTCAGGATGTCACGCTGCTGGGCGTAACGGGTTCCGGCAAGACTTTCACCATGGCCAATGTCATCCAGCGGCTCCAGCGTCCGGCCCTCATCCTGAGCCACAACAAAACGCTGGCGGCCCAGCTGTACGGCGAATTCAAAGCCTTTTTCCCGGAGAATGCAGTTGAGTATTTCGTCTCCTATTACGATTATTACCAGCCGGAGGCCTATATTCCCGTCACCGATACCTATATAGAAAAAGACCTGAGCATCAACGACAAAATCGACGAGCTGCGGGTCAGCGCGGCATCGGCCCTAATGAGCGGACGGCGGGACGTGATTGTGATATCGTCCGTAAGTTGCTTATACGGTATCGGCAATCCGGACGATTTCCACGACCAGACGGTGACGGTGCGCAAAGGCGAGCAAATGTCCATGACGCGTCTGCTGTATAAGATTGTCGATGCCTTATACTACCGGACCGAGACCGATTTCAAGCGCGGCTCCTTTCGCGTGCGCGGGGATACCATAGATATATATTTAGGCGGTGCCGATTATGCCGCCCGCATCGAGTTCTTCGGCGACGAGGTGGACCGCATCGCGCTCATCGACCCGGTGAGCGGGGCCGTTTTTGAGGAAATGGACAAAATCGACCTGTATCCGGCCAAGAACTTTGTCACTTCCAAGGAGAAGGGCGCCAAGGCCGTGAGCCAGATCCAGGAGGACCTGGTGAAGCAGGTGGAATACTTTGAGTCGATTGGCAAATTCCTGGAGGCCAAGCGCCTTAAGCAGCGGGTGGAATACGACATCGAAATGATCAAGGAGATGGGCTACTGCCCCGGCGTGGAAAACTACTCCCGCTACTTCGACGGCCGCAAGCCCGGTCAGCGACCCTTTACCTTAATAGATTATTTCCCGGACGATTTCCTGGTGTTCATCGACGAGAGCCATGTGACGCTTCCCCAGATCCGCGCCATGTACGGCGGGGACCATTCCCGCAAGGAAACGCTGGTGGAGTATGGTTTCCGCCTGCCCGCCGCCAGCGACAACCGCCCCCTCACTTTTGACGAATTTGAGGCCGTGACCGGCCAGACGGTGTACGTAAGTGCCACCCCGGCCGATTACGAACTGGCCAAATCCGAAGGCCTGGTGGTGGAGCAGATCGTGCGCCCGACCGGCCTCCTGGACCCGCCCATCGAGGTCCGGCCCACCAAAAACCAGGTGGACGACCTCATGGAGGAGATTCAGAAGCGGGCCGCCAAGGACGAGCGCGTGCTGGTAACTACCCTCACCAAACGCATGGCGGAGGAACTGGACAGCTACTTCACCAAAACCGGCATCCGCTGCCGCTACATCCATTCGGACGTAGACACGGCGGAGCGCGTGGAGATTATCGAGGACTTCAAAAACGGTCTGTTCGACGTGCTCATCGGCGTAAACCTCCTGCGCGAAGGCCTGGACATCCCCACGGTGTCGCTGGTGGCCATCCTGGATGCCGATAAAGAAGGCTTCCTCCGCAGCGGACGCGCCCTCACGCAAACCGCCGGCCGTGCCGCCCGCAACATCAACGGTCTGGTGATCATGTATGCCGATACCATCACCGAGAGCATGGACGAGACCATCCGCGAAACCGCCCGCCGCCGCGCCAAGCAACAGGAATACAACAAGTTGCACGGCATTACGCCCAAACAGGTGCAGGTCCGCGCCAACGTGCTCATGAGCGAGCTGGTGAAATCCGGTGACGACACCACCCATATAAGCGGCTTCCTGAACCCGGTGCTGCAAAACAGCGTCACCGGCCATGTGAGCGCACGCGACTCCGTCTCCAACCCGGAATACGTCCCCAGCGCCTCCGAACTGGGCAAGGGCGATGTGAGCGTGGGCCTTGGGCACGACGCCAAGCGCGAAGGGACATCGGCCTATGTGGATGGCTACATTGTGGCAGACCTGGCCGCCGTCCTGCAGGATCCGGTCATCCGTTCCATGTCCCGCGAGCAGGTGGAAAAGGCCGCCGAGGAAGCCAAGCGCAAGATGCAAAAAGCCGCCGCCGATCTGGATTTCACGGCAGCGGCCAAATTCCGCGACGAAATGTGGGCCCTTCAGCAGTACCTGAAGGTGTGGCAAGACTAATTATTGCCTTGTAACTTTGACGACGTGCTTTAACGCACGGAGCTGGGAGAGCACTTTGTCCAGTTCCAGGTTGGAAGGGACGGAGATTTTGATGGCGATCTCCCAGGTGCCGTTGCGGGGGTTGTCCGTAACATTGAAGCTGCGGACGCTGGCCTTGAACTGGCCCACCGTCTCCAGGATGCGGCCTCCGACGCTTTCTTCATCGACCACCATCTTGATACCCACCTGGAAACTGCTGCTGGAAGGTGATTCCGCCCACTTTACCTTTTGGATACGATAAGGGTAGAGTTCCAGCAGGCGGGCGGCGTTGGGACAGGTGATGCGGTGGATTTTGATACCGTCCGTGCGCGTCACGAAGCCGAAGACATCGTCCCCGAAAACCGGGTTGCAGCATTTGGACATCTTGTAGTCCAGGCCTTTGACGTTTTTGGCGTTGAGCACCAGGATGTCGTCCTTGGCCTCGCTCGCATGACGCTGCCTGGCCTGTGCCATCACTGCCTCTGCCGCTTCCACGGACGCGGCATGGCGCGCTTCTTCTCCCAGGATGAAGTCCTTGACCTGGTTGACGTCCAGGGTTTCATTGCCGATGGCGGCGTAGAAGCCCGTGAGCGTGGGATAGTTCAGCTTTTTGCGGAACTCCGTGAGCATTTCGTCCGGAAGTTCCAGCTTCCAGTTCTTGAGACGACGCTCCAGAATCTCCTTGCCATCGGCGGCGCGGGACAATTCCTGAGCAGCCAGGGCCTGCTTGACCTTGCTGCGGGCCTTGGAAGTGACCACCCAGTTGATCCAGTCCGGCGAGGGATGCTGGTTTTTACCGGTCTGGATTTCCACCACGTCTCCGGTACTTAACTTTTCGCGGATGCTCACCGCCTTGCCGTTCACACGCGCGCCCACGCAATGCGCGCCAATATTGGTATGGATGCCGAACGCGAAGTCCAGCACCGTGGAGCCGGCGGCCAGGATGCGGAGTTCGCCGGTGGGGGTAAAGACGAAGATTTCCTTGTCCGGCGGCTGCGGAAGGTCTTCCGGGCTATCCGAGCCGGGATGCTCCAGGGCATAGCGGACGCTCTTCAGCCAGGTATCCAGGCCTTCTTCCCGCTTGATGCCTTTGTAAGACCAGTGGCTGGCGAAGCCGTTCTCGGCCACATCGTCCATGCGTTTGGTGCGGATTTGCACCTCCACGTATGCGCCGTCGCGGTTTTTGACCGTGATGTGCAGGCTCTCGTAACCGTTGGGTTTGGGATTGGTCACCCAGTCCCTGAGGCGTTTGGTATCCGGCTCGTATTCCTCCGTCACGAAGGAGTACACCTGCCAGCAGAGGTCCTTCTCCAGCTTATGGTCTTCCGGATCGCAGTCGATGATGAAACGCATCGCGAAAACGTCATATACGCCTTCGAAAGGCACTTTCTGTTTCACCATCTTTTGCCAGATGGAATAAGCGGCCTTGGTGCGGATCTTCAATTTGTACTTGATTCCGGCCCCGTCCAGCTTCCCTTTCAGCGGTTCGATAAACTCCGCCATCAGTTTCTCGCGGTCCTTCTCCCCTGCCTTCAACTTATTGGTGATAAGCCTGTACTGCTCCGGTTGGGCGTAGTTCAGATAAATATCCTCCATCTCCCGCTTCATGTTATATAGGCCCAGCTGGTGCGCCAGCGGGATATACAGCATGAGGGTTTCCAGGATCTTTTGCTCCCGGGTGCTCTTGGGGAACATGGGCAGGCTGCGCATCACCTCCAGGCGGTCTGCCAGTTTGAGCACCGTTACGCGCGGGTCCCGCGAGTACTGGATGATGAGCTTTTTGTAATTCTCCGCCTCCAGCCGCGTGTCCTTGGGCTTGACGGTGGCAATCTTGTTCAGGCCGTCCACCAGGTTGCAGACGACATCGCCCCACTCCCCTGCCTTTACCTCATATCCACCCATACGGCTGGCCTCGTGCAGGTAAACGGCAGCGATACACTCTTCCGGAAGACCGATTTCTTCCGTGACGATGCGAGCCACCGCATCCGGGTGGCCGATAAACGGCGAGCCGTCGTAGCGGGTGTGGTTCTTGAGGGTCACAACCGCCACTTCGCGCGCTTTCGCAACTATGTCTGGGGAGCTATTCATTTGATAATCAGTTTATCACTTCTGTCCACGCTGGCGGGCTGTGAGGGCGCGCTGGA
The DNA here is from genome assembly GCA_946415475.1 of uncultured Bacteroidales bacterium. GTDB lineage: Bacteria > Bacteroidota > Bacteroidia > Bacteroidales > UBA932 > Cryptobacteroides. The sequence continues at coordinate 30,662 of CAMKSQ010000015.1, read as the reverse complement.
ACGCGCGGGCGTTGGCCAGGTGCTCGGAATAGGACGAGGCAAAACGGTGCGTTCCATTGAACGCAGGGTCTGCGCAGAAGAACAGGTAATTGTGCTTATCCGGGTTCAGCACCGCCTCCAGGCAGCTTTTGGGCGGACAGGAGATGGGTCCCGGGGGCAGTCCGAAATTCTTGTAGGTATTGTAAGGGGAGTCCACCAGCAGGTGCGACTTGAGTACGCGGTTGAGCTGATAATCGAAGCAATAAGCCACCGTAGGGTCCGCCTGCAACTTCATGCCCGTACGCAAGCGGTTCAGGTACACGGCCGCGACGGCCGGCTGCTCGGGAACATATTTGGTTTCTCCATCGACGATGGAAGCCAGTACGGACACCTCCACGGGCGTGAGCCCCTGCTTTTTGGCGGCCGCCTTGCGTTCCTCCGTCCACCAGGCATTGCGCTGTTCCACCAGGCGGTCCATGATTTCCGGGACCGATGCCGTCCACAGGATTTGGTACGTGTCCGGAATGATGAGGGTAAACAGGTGCGCCCGCTTGACGCCATACCGCGCGAGTGAATCGTTGGAACCTACAAAGGAGGCAACCTGGGCAGAATCTACCATCATCTGGGCGGCGATTCTGCGCGCCAGGTCCGACTCCCGGCGGATGGTGCCGGAGAGCGTCAGGTTCACGGGCGTTTGCCAGCCCCTTTCCAGCATGCGCTTGACATACATGCTGGTGCAGGTGGAATCTAACAGATAATGACCGGGTTTTACTGCCTTAACTTCCTTGAACACGCGCTTGAGGCTGGCGGGCTTTTTTACCTGCTCGCTGGAGAGAAGCCCTTCCTGGACTTCCTCCAGGCTCATGTCCGGATAGATGTACACGTGCTGCACGCCCGTAAAATTGGGCGCTTTGCGGTCGTACCACACGCGATAGGCCACCACCGCTCCCCAAAGGAGAAGCAGCGCGGCCACAACGGCTCCTGTCCAGACAAGCGCTTTTTTCATGCTAGCGGAGTTTAACGGTGTCTCCCTCACGCAGTTCCACGGGGGCGGTGAAGCCGTTCAGCTTCATGATGGCCTTTTCCCTGACGCCGAAACGCTGGCAAATGGCATGGAAACTTTCCCCGTCCTCTGCCACGATATACATATCCAGCCCCTTGGGAGCCTGATTTTTCTTGATCTGCAGGTACACGATTTCCCCAGGCTGGGGAACGGCGCCTTTTTCCAGGTCGTTGTACTTCAGGATTTCCCAGCGGAACAGATGGTGCGCTTTGGCGATGGACTCATATGTCTCCCCTTCCATCGCATACACGAACGGGACGCCGTTGAGCGAGAACATCTTCCGGGAAAGGGCAAAGGAATAATCCTCGCTGGGCTGCACCGTCTCCTTTTCTGTCGATACAAGCGTAGGCGCCACGGAAGGACGCAGCGCCACCGGCTCCTCGATCTTGTTCGGGGCTTCCGGCAACTCTGCTTCCTCCGCTTCCGTCACGATATCGAAACGGGCCAGATTGTAGTCTTCGATGTACTTGATGAGCTTGGCGGGATACTTGGGATCCGTGGCATAACCTGCCTGCTTGAGGCCATAAGCCCAGGCTTTGTAGTCCGTACGGTCCAGGTCGAACAGGAATTTGTAACGGTCCCGGTAGCGCAGGAAATCCGAGTGGTCCCGGAAGCTCTGGTCCGCAGAGCTGTATACGCGGAAACATTCGCCTTTGAGGTCATCGTCCTGGTGCATGGTGGGGCCGGTCCAGTCCTTGTGGCACTTGATGCCGAAATGGTTTTTACCTTCCACCGCCAGCGGCGACAGGCCGGCACCGGACTCCAGGATGCCCTGGGCCAGGGTGATACTGGCGGGGATACCGCTGCGCAGCATTTCCTGCACGGCGATGTCCGAGTATTGTGCAATGTATTTTTCCTGAACGCTTTGCGCGGCTGCGAGCATGGGCAGCACCGCTGCAATAATAAGGAGTACTAACTTTTTCATCTTAACCGCTAAGTTAAGAAGAAAAAATCAAATTTCGTAAACCTCGCCGTCGGAAGTGGCAAAAGTTTGCGGGAAAACGCTGCGGCATTCGGTCTCATACGTTTTTACCTCGCTGCTGCGGGAAGAATAATGGCCGATAAGCAGTTTCCCGGCGCCTGCCTCCAGGGCCACCTGCGCAGCCTGGAGCGTGGTGGAATGATGCCGCTGGGCGCCCTGAGCGGCAAATTCCTGTACATAGGTAGCCTCGTGATAGATGACGGTGGTGCCGCGCAGCCAAACTGCCTCCTCCGGGAACGGAGCCGTATCGGAAATATAGGCATAGCTTCGCGGAACGAAGGGCTTGTAAGCCGCTTCCGAGGCCGGAATCACGCTGCCATCGGCACGGATGACATCCTCTCCCCTTTTGAGCGTGCCGATTTCCGTGAGGGTGAGGCTGTACTGCTCAATGGCTTCCTTGTACACATTGAAGGGCGGTTCCTTTTCCGCGAATCGGAAGCCGAAGGTTTCGATGCCGTGATTCAGCGGAAACGCCTGCACGGCAATGCTTTTGGTCTCCAGGATGGTTTCCGGCTCCTTCATCTTGAGGGGCGTGAAGCGGATCTCGAAGGCCAGGCCGTCGCCGTAATAGCTCAGGAAGAACTTCAGGATGGGGCCGAAGTTTACCGGAGCAAAAATATTCAGCGGGGTCTGACGGCCTTTCATGCCCAGGGTACTCAGCAGTCCGAAGATCCCAAAGACATGGTCCCCGTGAATATGCGAAAGGAAGATGGAGTCCAGTTTCATCATGGGGACGCGTTCCTCCACCATGCGGTACTGGGTTCCTTCTCCACAGTCGATAAGGAATAAGCGCCCATGCACATTGAGTGCTTGGGCGCTTTGATTCCGGCCCTTGACAGGCATGGCAGACGCCGTGCCCAGCAAGGTCAGTGTGAACGGGTTATTACTCACCCTTCTCCATTTGCTCCTTCAAGGCAGCCAGAGCGGAGATGTCACCGAGGGTGGTCTTCTCCACATTGCTCTGAACCTTCTTGATGGCCTTCTTGGCGGTTTCGGCCTCAGCGTTTTCACGGGCGGCTTTCACCTCCTGATAGGTACGGACGTGGGAAACACGGATGGTGCGGGTGCTGCGGCGCAGATCCACAACCTTCACAGGAAGGGTATCGCCCACGATAGCCTGCTTGCCATCTTCTTTCACCATCTCGCGGTTGAAGGCGGTAGCCTCGGTGCCGTCGGCGAAGGTGAGAGTGGTGTTCTTGTCACCGGCAACGGTAACAGTAGCGTCTACCACGGCGCCCACAGGGTACTTGGATTCGAGCTCGTCCCAAGGGTTGGGAGTGAGCTGCTTGTGACCCAGGGACAGCTTGTGGCTGTTCTCGTCGAAGTCAAGGATGACAACGTCGATCACGTCGCCGCTCTGAACCATCTCTGCGGGATGCTTGATCTTGTTCCAGCTGAGGTCGGAGATGTGGATAAGACCTTCCACACCGTCCTCCAGTTCTGCGAACACACCGAAGTTGGTGATGTTGCGAACGGTAGCCTTGTGCTGGGAACCTACAGGGTATTTCTCGCGGATGCTCTCCCAAGGGTTGGTGGTGAGCTGCTTGATACCCAGGGACATCTTGCGGGCCTCGCGGTCCAGGGTGAGGATAACGGCCTCTACCTCGTCGCCCATCTTCAGGAATTCCTGAGCGCTGTGCAGACGGGGGCTCCAGCTCATTTCGCTCACGTGTACCAGACCTTCCACGCCGGGTTCTACCTCTACGAAGGCACCGTAGTCGGCCACGGCCACTACTTTACCCTTCACGGTGTCACCCACCTTAAGGTCTGGGGAAAGAGCCTCCCAAGGGTGAGCAGAAAGCTGCTTCAGACCCAGGGCGATGCGTTTTTGCTGCTCGTTGAAGTCCAGAACGACCACGTTGATCTTCTGGTCCAGGGCAACGACCTCCTCCGGATGGGAGATGCGGCCCCAGCTGAGGTCGGTGATGTGGATGAGACCGTCCACACCGCCCAGGTCTACGAACACGCCGTAGTTGGTGATGTTCTTGACCACGCCTTCCAGCACCTGGCCCTTCTCCAGCTTGGAGATGAGCTCGGCGCGCTTGAGTTCCTGTTCGGCCTCCAGGAGGGCTTTGTGAGAAACAACCACGTTGCGGAATTCCTGATTGATTTTCACAATCTTGAAGTCCATGGTGGTATCTACGAATACGTCGTAGTCACGGATGGGCTTGATGTCGATCTGGGAGCCCGGGAGGAATGCCTCGATACCGAACACGTCCACGATCATACCGCCCTTGGTGCGGGTCTTGACATAGCCCTTCACCACTTCGCCGCTTTCGTAGGCGGCGTTTACCATATCCCAAGACTTGAGCTGACGCGCCTTCTTGTGGGAGATGACGAGCTGACCTTTGCGGTCCTCTGCGCTCTCAACGAGCACTTCCACCTTGTCACCGACCTTGAGGTCCGGGTTGTAGCGGAATTCGGGAGCAGAAATGACACCTTCGCTCTTGGCGCCGATGTTCACCACTACTTCGCGTTTGTTGATGGAGGTAACGACACCTTCCACCACTTCGTTTTCAGTGACCTTGGAGAGGGTCTGCTCGTACTTGGCAAGAGTTTCTTCCTTGGAACCCTTGTCTACGCCTTCGTTTTCAAAAGCATCCCAATCGAAGTTCTCGGGAGCCACAGAGGCGTTCAGCACAGTGTTTTTAATTTCTTCAGACATAAAAATTTGGTTGAAAAAACTAGTAGTTAAACATTATGTTTTAAGCTGTTTTTGCGGGCCGCCAAAAAGCGCGCCCGGAAAAAAGCGCGCAAATATACATATAATTTTTTAATTTTTCTTGTTTTTTGCGGATTTTTCCGTACTTTTGCAGGCTGACTTTTCCGTAATGTCGGCTGGTTTAATACGTATAATCCCATCCGGAGCGACTGGCCCGGAGCTAAAACAGGTTCTGAGATATGCTGAGTATCTTCTACAGAGAAAACGGAAAAATTCTTCTCTCCCAGTCGGAGAAAGACTTCCCGCAGATTAAATTGGAGGACACCGTATGGATCGACCTTGTGGATCCCACAGGGGCGGAAAAACGTGCGGTGGAGGACTTCATGGGCACGGAAATCCAAAGCCGTGCGCAGGCGGAGGAAATCGAGTCATCGTCCCGTTACTTCGAGACCGACGACGCCATTTTCGCCAACACCAACTTCCTGACGCCCGGTCAGGACGAATACTTGATGCAGCCCGTGTCGTTCACCATTGTGGACGATACCCTGGTCACGCTCCGCGAGGTGCCGCTCCGTTCCTTCACGGAATTGCAGCGCCGTCTGCAGGTGAATCCCAAGCAGTACCCTTCCGGCTTCAGTGTTTTTGCTACCATTCTGGATCAGCGTGTAGACCTGGACGCCGACATGATCGAGCTCCTCTCCAAGGACATTTCCCAGTATGCCAAGCGCATCAACGAAGAGGAAGACATCGACCAGGAACTCCTGCTGGATATTTCCCAGATGCAGGAGAATACCATGGTGGTACGAGAGAACGTGGTCGATAAGCAGCGCCTCATCTCCAACCTCATGCGCTCCACCAAGGTGCCGCGCAGCCTGGAGAACCGCCTCAATGTGCTGCTGGGCGATATCAGTTCCCTCCTGAGCCACACCAACTTCTGCTTCGAACGTCTGGAATACCTGCAGGACACCGTCCTGGGTCTGATCAACCTGGAACAGAACAAAATCATGAAGGTGTTCACCGTGGTAAGCGTCTTCCTGATGCCGCCCACCCTCATCGCCGGTTTCTACGGCATGAACGTGCGCCTGCCCATGATCAATGCGGACGACCCCAACGCCAACTTCTGGAACTGGGTCATCATCCTGGGCGTCATGGCCCTCAGCTGCGTCGCCATCTGGATTGCCTTCCGCCGCAAAAAACTGCTGTAATACCCGCTGCAACCGCTGCCGCCCTGAGGCCTGCATGGCGCAGGTCAGGAAAAAAGTGCGTGACCGGCGCCAGAAATGTGACTTGTACGCGCTACAGTGGCGCAGGACAGGGCTCTTTCAGCGGACCTGCGCCAGTGCTTTCGTCATGAGCATTCACAGGGGCTGGTCCCTCTGAAGAAAACAGTGCTCCTTGCACGACAGTGAGGATATCTTCGCCGTAACGATTCCAGGTTGCGATTCCGACACCGCGGACGTCCATCAGTTCTTTTTGGGAGAGAGGCATTTTCCTGGCAATTTCCGCCAGGACAGAGTGCTTTATCACTTCCCAATCATGAATACCTTTCCGGGCTGCAATCTCCTGTCGCCATTCTGTCAGACTGGACGAAACAGACATTTTCTTCTTTTGCCATTCGGGGTCTGCTTCCGGGCTAGATTGGGGCTTGGGAAAAACTTGCATTTGTGAAGCTTGCCAACTGTCATCGTCCCAATCGGGCAGATATTCCTCTTCTTCTTCATAGTAGTTGTCGAACTCCGGCTCTCGGGAGAGGAAGCTCATTTCCAAATCCTGAAACTGTTGGGCTGCTCCAAATAGGCTAATCCAGAACTTGGCGGCCCAGGGAGCTCTTCTTAGTTCGGAAATGTAAAAGGAAGAATGGTGGAGCTCAAATTCGGAATAGTCTGCTCCGTGAAAGTCCAGTCTTCCATCGTCCAATTCGCAAATATGCAATAATGTCTTCATCTTGTTCCAATTATCCTTTTTATTGTTTCTATATCTTCTTTCAAGCATCTGGCCAATTGCTGGGCCGTGGTCCTGTGGCTTCGATACAGGTAGGGTGCAATCCGGATTTTCTGTTCCAACGTTAGTTCTTCAGGCAATTTGTGAAACCACCGTTCGGATAAATCATTCACAGTCAGCCGGAAAGCAGTGTCGGGCTGCCGTTGTTTCAAATTGAGGATGAGTTTCTGCTCCATCTCGGCCGGGTTCACAGTACCTATACATTTTAAAAAGAAAGTCTGGTCGTGGTTAAAGGCCGATTCCAGGTAATCGCAGTCACAGCAGGATGCGGAAACAAGCTGATTGTTGTTATCCAGTAGCCAGGGGACCCGATCCAGGTTAGCGTGTGAATGGAACAAGGCTTCTTTCTCCCGGCGGGTAAGTCTTGCCACTTCCCGTGTTCCGCAAGGAATCCTTCCCCCAACGAACATCCCCCTATAACCGCTCCATGGATAGTCTTCTATCCGCTGCCCGGTATCCTTTGCATTCCGAGGAATGTAGGCCAGCGTATTGCGGACATACCAGTCCGAATCCAGCAGCTGGACACATGCAGATGTCCGGGCCAGCACATTCCGCTCTTTATATTTACTTGATATGAACATGGAGCATCTTTTTTTGAGCGTTTCGGACATCTGGAAAGCATCTTTCCAGGAGGGCGCCAGCACAGACGCATGCCCGTGATTGGACATGACTATATGAATGATGATGTTACAGTTTGATTCCAAAGCCGATACAAACATCAGTTTCTCTACTACATCATAATCTTCCTCTTCACGGCAAAGGAGGTTGTTTTCTAACCCCTCCATACTGATATGGAAAGGGTAGACTTTCACAATGCTTCCGTCTGGCAGGGTCCGGGTGACAATTCTTTGAAAAGCCATAATCCAATTTTTACCGCAAAGGAATAAAACCCTATCGGTGTTTCCAAAAAAGAAACGTTTACTTTTAATTATCTCCCTTACAGGGGCCCGAGAGGGCGATTTTGGAGAGGAACCCAAACGGATTTTTTTAAATTTTTACCCGGGAAGCAGGCTCAGAACAATTTCTATTGGCCTTTATCCGTTTCCATTAACAGGGGGAAAAAAGAAAAAAACGTATTCCCCGGGAAGAGAATACGTACAGAATGGTATCGGACAGATCGGTAACCCCATGGCGCAGGTAAGGGACAGAACAGCGCTAGTCTGAGGCCTGCATGGTGCAGGTCGGAAAAAAAGTGCGTGACCGGCGCCAGAAATGTGGCTTGTACGCACTACAGTGGCGCAGGACAGGGCGCTTTCAGCGGACCTGCGCCAGTGGGGCCTCCACGAAGGGGAAAAGGCCTCGGACCTGCGCCAGCAAAGTCGCCGCCGAAGAAAAAAAAGACGCGGACCTGCGCCAGTGGTAGGTAGTTGCGCTAAGGGAGGGGCGACACTACGCCTCGTACTCGGTGGGGTCGAAGCCTTCCAGGGCTTCCTTGCGCTCCACACAGGTGCCGCATTTGCCGCAGTGCTTCTCGCCACCCTTGTAGCAGGAATACGTAAGTGAATAATCCAGGCCGATGGCTTTTCCCCTGAGGGCGATGGCCCGTTTGTCGATGTCACAGTAAGGAGACACCACCCGGATGCCCTCATAGGTGCCCGCCTGGATGGCCTTGTCCATGCCTTCCACGAAGGCAGGCCGGCAATCCGGATAGATGGTATGGTCGCCGCTGTGGTTGGCCAGCATTACGGTATCCAGCCCGTAACTTTCCGCCAGCCCCGCCGCAATGGAGAGCATGATGCCGTTGCGGAACGGCACCACGGTGCTTTTCATGTTGTCATCGGCATAGGAGCCTTCCGGAATGTCGCCGCCGCTCAGGAGCAGGTCGCTTTTGAAATACTGGCCGATGAACGCCAGCGGAATCACCAGGTGCTTGATACCCAGCCGCTTGCAGTTCTCCCGTGCATAAGCGATCTCCCGCGCATTGTGCTTGGAGCCATAGTCGAAGCTCACCGCCAGCGCGATGCTGTCCTTATACTCGTACAGCAGCGTGGTGCTGTCCAGGCCGCCGGAATAAATCAGTACCGCTTTCATAAGGTTTCCATCATGTTTTTCACGGCTTTGCGGGCCGATGCCACGGCCTCCACCACGGTCTTGGGTCCGAGGATAAAGTCACCGGCCACCCAGACGTTGCTGAGGCCATCGACAAGACCGGCCTCCGAGGTGGCGGGCCAGCCCCATTCGTTCATCTTGGCGTCCGTCCCCTTGAACATGCCAAAATCCGGCTTCTCGGAAATGGCGGTGAGCAGCGTATCGCATTCCACGAAATGGTCTGTCCCGTCGATGATGCGCGTCACCACACGGCCGCCGTCCTCCGGCACCACGTTTTCGCAGTCGCGGAACACCACGCCGCCTTCCTTCACCTCCACGGGCGCCTGGAACACCTTGAACTGGACGCCATCGGCCTTGGCCTCTTCCACTTCCAGCGGATTGGCGGGCATGTTCTCGAAGGTCTTGCGGTAATAGACCCAGGTTTCCGCACCCTGGCGGATGGCCATGCGGCAGGCATCCATGGCGACGTTGCCGCCGCCGATGACGATTACTTTCTTGCCCAGGTTGAAGGCGGAAGGGTCTTTGAGGAACGGCAGGGCCTGCACGGCTTTTTCTTCGCCGGGGATGTGCAGCGTGGCCGGTTTTTCCGCACCGGCGCCGATGAGCACGGCGTCGAAATCGGCCGAAAGCAGCTCCAGGGTAATGTCCTTGCCTACTTCTACGCCGCCGCAGAACTTGATGCCGGCATCGACCAACAGGGCCTCGTAGGCGTCGCAGTATTTCTTGTCCAGGCGGAAGGCGGGAATGCCGTAGCGGAGCACGCCGCCCATGTGCGGATTCGCGTCCATGATGGTGACATCGGCACCGGCCTCAAACAGCCAGACAGCGGCGGCGATGCCCACCGGGCCTGCACCTACCAGCGCGATGCGCTTGCCTTCCAGCTCCGCGGAACGGCGCTGCAACTTGCACTTGAAAAGGTAGGCGGTGGAGATTTCCTGTTCAATCTCGTACCAGCGCACCGGTACCTGTTTCACATTCAGCACGCAGTGACCATAGCAGAACTGCTTCCAGTCGCACACCTGCGAAGTGACGGCCGTGAGGGGGTTGTTGCGGAAGAGCATCTCCCCTGCCTCGTCCAACTTTCCTTCGCGGTATAAAAGCATGCATTCCGGTACGGGCGTATGCACCGGACAGCCCTGCAGGGCACATTTGGGTTTTTTGCACAATAAACAGCGCTGCGCTTCAGTATTCATGGTTTAAAGATTTGTCTGTTGGTCAGTGAACGGCCCAAAGTGAGGGAATCCGCGTATTCAAGGTCATCGCCGAAGCCCAGTCCGCGGGCCAGCGTGCTCACCTTGATGCCGGTAGCCTCGATTTGCCGATAAATATAAAATGCGGTGGTCTCCCCTTCCACGTCCCCGCTCAGGGCCAGGATGATCTCCGACTCCGAGGGATTGTCCAGGGCATGCACCCGCTCTGTCAGTTCTTTGATGGTAAGGTCCGACGGGCCCACGCCGGCGATGGGCGAAATGATGCCGCCCAGCACGTGGTACACGCCATGGTACTGTCCCGTGCCCTCGATGCTCATCACGTCGCGCACGCTCTCCACCACGCAGATGGTGCGCTGGTCGCGGCTGTGGTCCCCGCAGATGGAGCAGATCTCGCTGTCCGATATCATGCGGCAGCGGCTGCAGTAGCAGACATCGTCCCTGAGACGGTCGATGGCCTGCGTGAAATGATGCACGTTCTCCGCCGGCTGCTTGAGCAGATGCAGGGCCAGACGCAGTGCACTCCGCCGGCCTACGCCGGGAAGCGAGCTGATGGCCTCGACGGCCTCTGAAAGCAGCACGGAAGGATAATTTTCTTTATAGGCCATGGTACAGTCTTAAGCCCTCCAGCGGAGAGGCGATGATGCGGGAGATAGTGATGCCGTATGCTGCGGCCAGGGTTTGCAGGATGTCCCGGCAGGCGAAGCCGAACCCACCCACAATGCCCAGCGGCAGGGTTTCGTATTGTTGGACCGTCCGTTCAAAAAAGGCACGGAAGTTCTTGTCCACCAATTCCTTGGCGTATGCGTTGGTCTTATAGTGCGACACCACGAAGGGTGCCAGACTGCCCAGGTAACGGGCCGGCGCGGGTGTGCGGTACACCTGCTGGACGATGTCGGCGTAGGAGGCCGGGAAAGTATGGGCGAATTCCTGTGAGAGGTCCTCCGGCACAAGTCCTTTCAGATAGTCCATGAGGAAGAGTTTGCCCAGCACGGCGGCGCTTCCTTCATCGCCCAGGATGAACCCGCCGCAGTGAACCTGGGCGCTAATATTTTCTCCATCGTACTGGCAGCTGTTGGCTCCGGTACCCATGATGGCGGCGATGCCAGGACGCCTGCCGCAGACGGCGCGGGCGGCGCCCAGCATGTCAGAAGCGTATGCGATGGTAGCCTTGGGGAACCATCGGCCCAAATCGACGGGCGACTCCCCTACCAGACCGGCGGCGTACAGATACAGTGCGTCCACGTCCGGAAACTTTTGGGCGGCTGCATCCAGGATGGCGTGCAGCTGATCCGCGGGCGTATGCGCCAGGTTGAAGCCTGGGGTACGCGACTGCGTTCCGTCACTGCACAGCCAGTCGGCCTTGGTGGCCCCGCAATCGATGATAACCGTTCTCATGCCTGTACGAATTTACCGTTTCCTTTCCAGTGAAAATAGCCGTAAACGGCCGAGGCTGTGTACATGGCGTACAGGACAGCCATCCAATATTGTCCGGTGCTGATGCAGAGGGCGGTGGACAGGATATCGGCCACAATCCACAGCAACCATTGCTGCAGATAGCTCTGCGCCAGCCACCAGGTGGCGATTACGCTGAGTACGGCGGCGATGCCGTCCAGCACGGGAGCGGCGTCGCCGGTGAGGCGAAGTACCTGGATAAGGACTACCGAACCCAGCACCAGCAGGGCCGAACTCCAGATTGCCACTCTTTGGGGAAGTTCCTGGAGATGGAGTTCCCCTTCCCCCACCTGTTCGCTGGCCTTTTTCCACTGGATAAGGCCCACGACGGACATACCTACATAATAGATATTCAGGCCCATGGACGCCCAGACGTGCTGCAAGCCGAAGCTTACGGCGCAGGCGATGCCGGTGAAAATCCCCAGCACCCACATGGCGTTTTTCTGCAAGATTTCCAGCACCACATACGCGATGCCGGTCACCGTTGCAAAAATCTCTATGGCCTGAATCCAATCCAATTAGCGGACCTCGATGAGTTCTACCACAAACTTGAGCGCGCTGCACGGCGGGATGCCGCGGGTACCGCTCTCGCCATAGGCCAGATTATAAGGCAGATAGAGCTCATACTTGGCGCCTTCGCTCATGAGCTGCAGGCCTTCCGTCCAACCCTTGATCACCTGATTGAGGCCGAACTCGATGGGCTCCCCACGCTTGTAGGAGCTGTCGAACACCTGCCCGTTGGGGAAGGTGCCCTCATAGTGGCAATATACCTTGTCCGTAGCCTTGGGCTTGCGGCCGGTTCCTTCCTTGATGACCTTGTACATGAGGCCGCTCTTGGTGGCTTTTACTTCAGGGTCTTTGGCCATCTGGGCCAGGAACTTCTCCCCTTCCGCCTTGGCGGCGGCGCCTGCCTCTGCGGCACGCTGGGTGGTTTCTTCTTCCAGTTCTTTGTAGAAAGCCTCCAGGGCCTCACCGGCCTCTTCCAGGCTGATGGCGGGCTGGGCGCCCGTGAGCATGGCCTTTAAGCCGGCCAGAAAGTCATCTACGTTAGCGACGTGAATTCCCTGCTGATAGAAGCTGGAAGCCACGCTCATTCCGAATGCGTACGATTTTTTATCCATATTTTATTTCAATGATTTTGCTGCGGATGCGCCGGCCAGATAGCCGGAGCAGAATGCGAGTTGCAGGTTGTAGCCGCCGGTATCGGCATCCATATCCAATACTTCGCCGGCGAAGTACAGGCCGGGCTGTTTCTTGGACTCCAGGGTTTTGGCAACGACCTCCGAGGTGCTGATGCCGCCCGCGGTGATGACGCAACGCTCGAAGCCCACGAAACCGGCGATGTCCATCTTCCAGTTTTTGAGGGCGGCGGCGAGGGTATCGACACTCACCTTGGAATTGGTCTTGAGGAATGCCAGCGTGACGTTCCAGGGGATGAGCTTGCCCAGCATGATGCGGAACAACTTCTGGAAAGGCTGGCCTTTGGAACGCTCGTCATGAATCACCTCTTCCCATTTGGCGTGGATATCGGCATTGAGCTTTTCCTCCTCTACGGCCGGTTTCAGGTCGATACTGACGCTCACTTTCTGCCCGTCCACCAGCGCCTTGACGGCCTTGCGGCTCACCATGAAGCCCAGCGGACCTTCCAGGCCACCGTCGGTGAACTCGATGTCGCCGAATTCCTGCTGCACGGCCTCGCCGTTGACAAAGAGGGTGAGCTGGACGTTGTCCAGGTTGTTGCCGTTGAAGAGCTCGCCCAGGTCGCTCAGCGGGGTGACGCGTTCGATGTGCTTGTCAAAGGTGGGATACCAGGAGGGCAGCGGAGCAATCTTGCGCTCCTTGGTTTTGCCATATACGGTGCGGCCGCGGAAGGCCTGCTTGATTTCTCCGGAGAGGGGCGTTTTCTCCTTGTAACCAACTGGTACTAGGGCGGTTAAGGAAGGAAGGCAAGCGTCGATGCTGTGGCCCAGTTCCTCCGCCCACATGTACCCGTCGCCGGTGGAGCCGGTGCCGGGATAGGACAGGCCGCCGGTGGCGATGATGAGCTTTTTACAGGTATATTCTACCGGTTCGATGGTGACCTCCTCCCGCGTGGGAGCCGGCTTGCCGGGACGCAGTTTCCGGGGATCCGCCACGGGGATGCGCACCTGCTTGCGGGAAGTTTGCACGCAGTCCAGGCTGAATCCGAAGGGCGTAGGGTCGATGGTCTTGACCTCGCAGTCCGTCACCACCTTGACGCCGCTCAGGGTGCAGGCACGCAGGAGCGTGTCCACCACGTCGCCGGCCATGTGCGATTCCGGGAAGGCGCGGTCTCCGCGTTCCACGACGCTGCGCATGCCATTCTCCTTGAAGAGGGCCAGGAGGGCTTCCGGGGTGAGATTGTGCCACGAAGGGCTCACGAAGTTGACATCGGTCCGGATATGGTCGCTGAAAGCGGTCCAATCTTTTACATTGGTAAAATTGCAGCGGCCTTTGCCGGTGATCATGACCTTGCGGCCCGCCTTGGGCATTTTTTCCAATACGGTGACGGTGCCCCCTTCTGCACTTTCCGCCAGCACTTTTGCTGCACCTACGGCTGCCATCAGCCCGGCGGCTCCTCCGCCAATAACAATAATATCCGAACGCATACCTATAATTTTATCTGCAAAAATACGTTTAATCCCGAACCTCTGCAAATAAAGTTTGGATAGTTTTGGAAAAATGTTGTATATTTGCAGTCCCGATTCATCACAATCGGTCTTGCCACTTTAGCTCAGTCGGTAGAGCAGCGCATTCGTAACGCGCAGGTCGTCAGTTCGAGCCTGATGAGTGGCTCAAGAGGTTAACCCTTTGGAGTTAGCCTCTTTTTTTGTGTTTATCGGAATATTCCGTTAATTTTGTGATGAAGACACTTATCCTATGAGAAAACACTGGCTGGACAATCTGCGATGGGTAACGGTGCTTCTGGTGCTGTTTTACCACGTCATCTATTTCTATAACAACAAGGGGGTCTTTGGCGGCATCGGCGGTTTTGGCGACGGGCCGCAGTATCAGGACGCGATGATGTACATCCTGTACCCCTGGTTTATGCCCATGCTGTTTCTTCTCGCGGGTATCAGCGCCCGCTACGCCTTGGCAAAGCACAGCGCCGGCGAGTGGTTCAAGGCCCGGACGCGCAAACTGCTGGTTCCCAGCACCATCGGCCTGTTTGTTTTTCACTGGATGGTGGGTTATTTCAATACCGCCGTAGCAGACAGGATGGGCGTGTTTGAGGGCATTCCAGGCGTGGTGAAATATGGAATTATGGCCGTCAGCGGCATCGGGCCGCTCTGGTTTATCCAATTGCTGTGGTTGCTGAGTCTGGTGCTCCTGGCAGTGCGGGCCCTGGACCGGAAGGACCGTTTCTGGACCTGGTGCGGGAAAGCCGGTATCGTCACGATCATCATGCTGGGCGTCCTGTTCTGGGTCGGAGAACAAACCCTTGTGAAGCATCCCCGCCCGGAATCGGCCGACGGATTATACAATCTTTACAAACCCTTTTTCTACTTGATTCCTTTCCTGTTGGGGTATTTCGTTTTTTCTCACGATGCGGTGCAGGAAAAAATCAAACAGGCCTGGATTCCGCTGATGATCAGCGCCGTCGTGTCGGGCACCGTTCTGCTGGTGACCACCTTCGGCCAGGACAACACCTCGCCCCAGTACCTGGGCAGTCCGCTTAACTGCATCTACGGCTGGCTCATGTGCCTGGCTCTGATGGGCTGGTTCCAGGCCAAGTTCGACAGGACCGGCCCCTTCGCCACCTATATGACGCGGTCCAGTTTTGGCATCTATATCGTTCATTATCTGGTGGTTGCCAGTCTGGGCTACATGATGAAAATCTATACCCAGCTGCCGCCCTGGGCCATGTACGTTATCTTGACGGTTGCGGTCTTTACCCTCTCCCCTCTCCTGGCCGAACTGCTTCGCCGCATCCCCTTCATCCGCTGGTGCGTGCTGGGAGAGACAAAGCGATAATTTTTGTACCTTTGCAGAAATTTTGGATTGAGTATGTACTACGTTTGCAAACGATTGGAAATATCATCGGCCCATGCGCTGCACCTGAGTTATGACAGCAAGTGCGAGGACCTTCACGGGCACAACTGGATCGTTAAGGTGTACTGCAAGAGCGAAACGCTCAATGCAGACGGCATGGTAACGGACTTCACGCACATCAAGCGGGACATTTCCGGCGTGCTGGACCACAAGAACCTGAACGACGTGCTGCCGTTCAATCCCACGGCGGAGAACATCGCCCGCTGGATCTGTGACCACGTGGAGAACGCCTACAAGGTGGAGGTGTGGGAAAGCGAGAACAACATGGCCGCTTATGAACGGTAAGTACCGGGTCAACGAAATCTTCTACTCCCTGCAGGGCGAGGGCTTTTGGACGGGAACGCCCATGGTGTTCGTGCGCCTGAGCGGCTGCAACCTGCAGTGTTCCTTCTGCGACACGGATCACAAACCGTTTAAGGAAATGACCGCGCAGGAAATCCTGCAGGAGGTGCAGCAGTATCGCTGCCCGCGCATCTGCCTCACCGGCGGAGAACCGCTCCTGCAGCTGGACGATGAACTGCTGGATACCTTCAGCGCCTTTATCGTCCATATGGAAACCAATGGTTCCGTTAATAAGCCGGAAGTGAATCGGGTTCAATGGGTTACGCTCAGCCCCAAGAATCACCTTCCCGGCTATTCTGAGCGAGGGAAAGTGGCTATCACTGAGGTCGATGAGATCAAGCTGGTCTATGACGGCACGCTCTCCGAGGAGCAAATCTGCGCCTGGGAAGGCTTCCCGGCCAGCCACCTCTTCCTCCAACCCTGCGACGTTCCGGACCCTGCCCGCAGGCAGCAACTCCTGGAGGAGACCATCGCCTTTGTCCAACGCCATCCCCTCTGGCGCCTCTCCCTCCAGACCCATAAACTGCTGAATATCCGCTAACTATGCCTGTTCAAAAGACCAATGCAGCCCGACTGCTGGATGCAGCGGGCATTGCCTACACTCTGGTTCCATATGAGGTTGACGAGGAACATCTGGAGGCCTCGCACGTGGCTGAACAGCTGGGCGAAGACCTGGACCGGGTGTTCAAGACGCTGGTGCTGCGTGGAGACCGCAATGGCCTTTTCGTGTGCGTGGTGCCGGGATCCATGGAAGTGGACCTCAAGGTGGCGGCGCACATTTCGGGCAATAAGAACTGCGCCATGATTCACGTGAAGGAGATCCTGCCCCTCACCGGGTACATCCGGGGCGGATGCTCTCCCATCGGCATGAAAAAACCGCTGCCCACTTTCATTCATGAGAGTGCCCTGCTCTGGGACACCATCTACGTGAGCGCCGGCGTGCGCGGCCTGCAACTCTGCCTCGCTCCCCAGGACCTCATTTCCTTCATCGGTGCGGATCTTTATCCCCTCTAAAGCACGCCTAGCCCACCCAGGACCCACTTTAGGATGTGCTCTAGGCACTATCGGTCCATAAGACCGTGACAGCTAATCTATTGACACACAGTCACTTCCTATACATTCCTCGTTCGATTTTTGAACGAGGAATGTATAGTAACCTATTGTAATACAGGGAGTTAGGTGTCACGGCTCACAAATCTTACCGACAAGCATATATGGCAGCTAATTGATTAACACATAGCGACTTACCGCATAATCCTCGTTCCCAAACCATTATTATAGGAAAGAATCCGACGTTTTTTTCTAACTTTGTACACCATGACACCCAAAGAGGTACTGAAGACATACTGGGGCTATGAGAGTTTCCGCCCCATGCAGGAGGAGATCGTCCGGGAGGCCCTGGACGGGAGGGACGTGCTGGCCATTCTGCCCACGGGCGGCGGCAAGAGCGTGTGCTTCCAGGTGCCTACCCTCATGCAGGAGGGGCTGGCGCTGGTGATTACGCCCCTGATCGCCCTCATGAAGGACCAGGTGCAGAACCTGCAGGCGCGGGGCATCCGGGCCATGGCCATCCACGCGGGCATGAACCGCCGGGAGGTGGACCTGGCCCTGAACAACGCCGCCTACGGCGATTACAAGTTCCTGTACCTGAGCCCGGAGCGCTTGCACACGGACCTGTTCCAGGCTTACCTGAGCGTGCTCAAAATCTCCTACATCGTAGTGGACGAAGCCCACTGTATCTCGCAATGGGGCTACGATTTCCGCCCCAACTACCTGCAAATCGGACAGTTAAGGGAACGTGTCGATGCCCCGGTCATCGCCCTTACCGCCACCGCCACGCCGCTGGTGTGCGAGGACATCATGGACCGCCTGCGCTTCAAGGAGAAGAACCTGCTGCGCTCCGGCTTCGAGCGTCCCAACCTGAGTTACGTGGTGCGGAAAGCGCAGGACAAGATGGGCCAGATCCTGAGCATCTGCGAAGGCGTACCAGGCAGCGGCATCGTATATGTGCGCAGCCGCGCCAGGGCCCAGGAACTCGCAGAGGCACTCCGCGCAGCCGGCGTTCCCGCCTCGTTCTACCACGCCGGGCTGGGAGCGGAAATGCGCGCCCTCAGGCAGGAGGACTGGAAATCCGGCAAAACGCGCGTCATGGTGTGTACCAACGCCTTCGGCATGGGTATCGACAAGGCCGATGTCCGCTTTGTGGTGCACGCAGACCTGCCGGAAAGCCCGGAGGCCTATTTCCAGGAAGCGGGCCGCGCCGGTCGTGACGGACGACCCTCCTACGCCGTCCTCCTGTGGAACGGCACGGACCAGACCCGCCTGAAACAGCTGGAAGAGGTTTCCTTCCCTTCCCTGGAATACATCGAGGACATTTACCAGAAGGTACATATCTTCTTCGAAATCCCTTATGAAGCCGGCATCGGCCGCATGCTCAAATTCGACCTCCCGGCCTTCTGCAAGCAGTACAAACTGCAACGGGCGCCGGCCTATTACGCCATCAAGTACATCGAGCGGGAAGGCCACTGGACGCTCTCGGAAGACATGGACATCCCTACCCGCGTGCGCATCGAAGTGGACCGGCAGCAACTCTACAACGTCGAACTCCCGGATCCGGTGATGCCCGCCCTGCTGGAAGCCCTCATGCGCATGTACACCGGCATCTTCTCCTTTGCACAACCCATTGACGAAGAAGCGGTTGCGCGCCGCATCGGCATCACTACCTCCCAACTGAGGCAGGAGCTTTACCAGCTCAGCGTCAACCACGTCATCCGCTACATTCCGGCCGATCACGCCACCGTGCTCTATCTCCAGCACGCCCGTCTGCAGCCGGGCAACGTGCAACTCTCGCCCAAGCGCTACCAGATGCTCCGCAGCACCTACGGCGAGCGCGTGCAGACCATGCTGGACTACGTGGAAGAAACGGACGAATGCCGCTCCCGCTTCCTGCTGCGCTATTTCGGCCAGGAAAAGAGTGTCGATTGCGGCAAATGCGACGTCTGCCGCGCCAAAGCCGCCCGTCCCAAGGACCTGGAGCAGCAACTAAAGGAATGGATCCTGCAACGGGACGGTGCATACACCCTTGCCGATGTCCGCAGCGCCTTTGGCACTTCCGACGAAAACTGGCTGCCGGTGCTCCGTGCGCTCATCGACAGGAAGGAAATTCCGCCTTACGCATAATATTCCTATCTTTGCACCGCAGATGGCCTCCGGAAAAGACATACTGCTCGGCCGCATCCGCAGCGGTGAAGGGCTCAGTTTCGGGCAACAGCTCAAACTGAGTCTCATGCTGAGTTATCCGGCCATCCTGGCGCAACTGTCGTCGGTGATGATGCAGTATATCGATGCCTCCATGGTGGGGCACCTGGGACCGGCCGCAGGAGCTTCCATCGGCCTGGTTTCCACGTGCCTGTGGCTGTTCGGCGGCTTCGGCATGGCTGCCACCAGCGGCTTTTCCGTGCAGGTGGCGCACCTGGTGGGGGCCAACGATTTCAGCGGGGCCCGTTCCGTCCTGCGGCAGGCGCTGGTGTGCGTCCTGACCTTCAGTATCTTCCTGGGCGTCGTCGGCATGGGCATCTCCCCTTTCCTGCCCCATTGGCTGGGCGGAGGCGACGACATCACCGGGGATGCCACCAGTTACTTCTTCATCATGACGCTGTTCATGCCCGCCATGATCATGGACTGGACCTGCGCGGCCATCCTGCAGGCCAGCGGCAACATGAAAGTGCCCAGCATCCTGAGCATCGGGATGTGCGTGCTGGACGTGGCGTTCAACTATGTCTTTATCTATCTGCTGGACATGGGCGTCACCGGAGCGGCGCTGGGCAGCGGCCTGGCGGAAGTGCTGACCGGCCTGGCCATGTTCTATTTCCTGGCCGTCCGCAGCCCGGAACTCAACCTCCGACAGGAAAAAGGCAGTTTCCGCCCTACGCAGAAAGTCCTGAACAAGGCCTTGGGCATCAGTGCCCCCATGGCCCTGCAAAACCTCCTGATGCGTGGTGCGCACATCGCCTCCACCGTCATCGTGGCGCCCCTGGGCACCATTTCCATCGCCGCCAACACCTTCGCCATTACCGCGGAAAGCTTCTGCTACATGCCCGGCTATGGCATTGCCGATGCTTCCACCACGCTGGTGGGCCAGAGCGTGGGCGCAGGACGCAAACCGCTGGCGCAGCGTTTCGCCTGGATCACCACCTTCCTGGCCATGGGCATCATGGGCCTGCTGGCTATCTTAATGTATCTTTTCGCTCCACAGATGATGGGGCTCCTTACACCGGACGGAGAGGTCATCAGCCTGGGTGCCCGCGTGCTCCGCATAGAAGCCTTTGCCGAGATTGGCTACGCCGCTTCCATCGTCGCGTATGGCGCCTGCGTGGGTGCCGGAGACACCCGCATCCCCAGCCTCATGAACTTCGGTTCCATGTGGATCGTCCGTATTATCCCCGCCATTTTCCTCGCCCGTATTTACGGCCTCGTGGGCTTCTGGGTGTGCATGGCTGTGGAACTGAACTTCCGCGGTCTCATCTTCCTGATCCGCCTGTACCGGGGCAAATGGCTTTCCCCTAAAACCCGTTGACTTATGAATACGCTTGCTTTTGTAGTACCGCAGCCCGACGACCGCATCATGGGCGCACTCCTTTTCCAGAAAAACAAAAAGTTCACGGTCTATGTACCTGAAAACGAACCGGTTTCAGCCGATTATGAAGGGCAGCTGAACCTGCGTCACGGCACCTGGAAGACGGTGGAAGAGCCGCTGGTGTGCATCCTGGAACCGGGAGCCCTTCCCAGCCCGCACTTCGTGTGCCGCGTACTGTTCTGCGCCTGGCTGTTCAAAAAGTCCCAGGTTTACCACGTCCGCACGGGGTTATCCTACGGTTGGAATGCGAGCGCCAAAAAGTTCTTCCGTCTGGCCGTGGTGGAGCACGTCCCCGCCCCGCTTTCCAGCTTCATCTTCCGCAGTGCCAAGCTCCGCGAAATGTCCGTAGCCAAGCCGGACGGCACCCTGGAGGTAATTCCGACGGTGATCGGCTGCGCCCCCATCCGCAACGTCTGGTGGGAAAGACTCGCCTGGACCGCCCCCATCCAGCCCCAGGGACCGGAAGCAGTGAAAGAATCGGTGAAGAAAAACCTGGACCTGTTCCGCTGGTGCGAGTCCTTTTTCGGGGACGATGACTTCCCGCTTTCCGTAGGCGACCAGCTGGAGCTTTTTGCCACTGAACTCGCCCGCCTGTATCCGGACTATACGGAAGAGCAGCTCAAGGAAACCATGTACAGTTTCCAGGTCTCGCAGGGCACCATCCGGAAGATGCGTGCTTCCAGCGCCCTGAGCGACGCCATCAAAGCCAGGGAAAGACAACTTTAAAGGGTAAGCAGCGGAGAAGCCACACCCCGCTTGAGCACCCGCAGGTTCACCGTTCCGGGCGCTATGCCCAGGCTCTCCAGCGCCTGCCGGGCACTTTCATAGGCCAGTTCCGGCGTATTGTTGTTGCCGCTTAAATGGCAGAGAAACAGGTTCCGCAGTTCCGGATGCATGAACTGCGTAATGGCCTCGGCACAGTCGGCATTGGACAGATGGCCGATCCCGTGGGAAATCCGTTTTTTCAGGTATTCGGGGTAATTCCCGCCCAGAAGCATATCCAGGTCGTAATTGGATTCCACTACCACCGTGGTAGCCAGCGAAGCCCAGCGCAGCGCCTCCCCCGTGGTATGTCCCAGGTCTGTCATGAGCACGAAAAGTTCGTCCCCGCAGCGGATGGCAAAACCCACGCATTGGGTAGCGTCGTGCGGCACCTCAAAGAACTGAACGTCAAAGTCTTCCGTCACCGGATTCCACACGTGCGGTTCCAAGTTGTGCCGGCAGGGCCCCGTCCAGTCCCGCGTAAACGGATGCCGCAGCAGGGCCTCATGGATGGTCGATGTGGTCCACACCGGCAGCGCCAGCCGCTTGCAGAACGAGCCCAGCGAACGGATATGGTCCCCATGGTCGTGCGTGACAAGAACGGAAGACAAGGCATTGAAGTCCAGATGCAGGTTGGCCAGTTCCTTTTTGATACGGCGGGGGCTCACACCGGCGTCGATGAGCAAGCCGGAATGCGGGCCCAACAAGAGGTAGCAGTTGCCGCAGCTTCCGCTGGAAAAGCTCACGAAGCGCATTACGGCCGGTCCTCCTTCTCGCAATAACGGGAAATCACCGTGTACGCGCCCTCCACGCCCAGTTCACCGGCACGGGACAGGTCGATACAGCCTTTCTCCTTGTCTTTCAGATAGATAAGCACCAGGCCGCGGTTGAAGTATGCGCTGCCCAGCCACGGGTACAGCCGGATGGCTTTGTCGTAACTCTCGATGGCCTGCACAAAGCGGGAACTCAGGCTGTACAGGTTGCCCAGGTTATACTGGATATACGGGAACTGCGGCAACAGCGCAGCGGCGGCTTCCATGTCGGCCAGGGCCTCCGAATAGTCGTACTCCTTCATCACCTGCTCCCGCACCCGGGCCCGCGTGTTGCCTTTATCGTCCATGGTGAGCGTCCGTACGTTGGACTCGAAGGAGGCGATAAACGCAATCATCTCGGCCCGCAGCGCACCGCGGTTCATCAGGTAAAATGCCTTATAATAAGGCGCATACGGGTCATCGGCGGCGGTGCCATCCACCGCATCGGTAAAGTGCAGCAGCGCCGTGGAATACTGCTTGAGTCCCACGCTCTGCAAGCCCTTGAAGAAGGGATCGGAAACCTCTTCTCCGAGCAGGGCCGATGTCACCGGCAGGGTCGATGATTCCTGCGTAAGTTCCACCGGCAGCGGTGCCTTGGCCAGGAAGCCGTCCAGGAGCTTGTTCTCGTAGCGGTGCGCCAACGCATAAAGGGCATCGTCCCGGCGTTCTGCCAGCACAAAGCGGTAGAGCGGTTTCAGGTTGATATCGACATCCCTGTAGCGGAGCATTTCGTCCTCGAAGCCGCCGTTACGGGCGAAGTCTGCGTCGAATGCCAGCAGGTTGGAGTACTTGCGCGTGGTGTCCGAGAAGTCCGCGCCGCCGGAGGTAGCCTTCTCGTATTCAGCTACCTTGGTGCGCGCCGTGCGGTAGTCCTCCTTGGATGCGCGGGACATACCCAGTTGCAGTTCCACATAGGCACGGTTCATATAGGCCTTGGCAAAGTCCGGATACAGTTCGATGGCCTTGTTGTAGTCGGCCAGGGCGTCATCCCAGCGCTGCATCTCGATGAAGAAGCCGGCACGGTTGAAGTAGGCCAGCACGTTGCCCGGATTGATGGCAATCACGCGGTCCATGTCGTTGAGCGCGCCCTCATAGTCCCCTACCTGGGCGCTCAGGAGGCTGCGGTTGTACAGGGTGAGCGCATTGCCGGGCTCATACTTGAGCACCGTGTTCAGGTCCTGCATGGCAGCGTTCAGGTCCCCTTTTTCGCTGCGGACGATGGCCCGCTGGAAGTACGCCAGCGTAAGGGTGGAGTCCAGTTCCACCGCCTTGTTCAGGTCGCTGAGGGCTTCGTCGTACTGCTTGCGCGCAGCCATGAGGCCGCCGCGGCGGATGTAGCCTTCCGGCTCAAAACGGTCCATGCGGATGGCATGGTTGTAATCCTGCAGGGCCTTGGTGGTATCGCCCAGGAAAAGATAGGACGCGCCACGGTTCAGATAGGACGACGGATCCTTGGGCTCCTTGCGGATGTATTTGTCGAAGTCCTGGACGGCGCGCTCGAACTGGCGGCTCAGGAAATAGGTGACGCCCCGCGTGAAATACAGGCCCGTGGACCCCGGACGCAGCTCGATGGCCCGTTCCAGGTCCTTGAGCGCCTGGTCATAGTCGCCGGAGCGGCTCTCCGTGATGGCGCGGTAATGGAAGCCGGAAGTGAAGACGGGATTCAGGCGCACGGCAGTGGAAAAGTCGGCCCTTGCACCCCGGATATCGCCCAGATTGTACTTGGCAATGCCCCGATAAAAGAAGGTCCAGTAATCCGTGCTGTCCAGCTGCGCCAGAATGTTGAAATTGGACACGGCTTCGTTCAGGCGGCCGTCCTGCAGGGCCGTGCGTCCGCGGAAAGAAAAGACGTCCTTGTCCCACTGGCCCCATGCTTGCATACTAAGGCACAGAGTCAGGCAGAAAAGGAGAATATGACGGATGCAGTTTTTCACCAAAAATATTTTCATTTCCGCTACGAAATAGCTAATTTCGCGCTAAATGACAAAGTTAGCAAAAATTTTTATGATATTGCTGCTGGGGGCCTATGTTCCTTCAGCCGCCCAGGTCCGATACACCATCTCTCCCAAGAATGCGGAAGCTGTCCTTAAGACGGAAAACATCCGCAAAACCGTCGAATACCTTTCTGACCCTTCATTGGGCGGACGCGCCAGCGGAACGGATGGCGGACGCAAAACCGCCGCTTGGCTGGAAGGCCAGTTCCGGGACTTGAACCTGCAACCGTTCAGCGGGGCCTGGATGCACGGATTCCAGCTGGCCGGCTCCTTCGGCCGCAATGTGCTGGGCTTTATCCCGGGCAGCGCCTCGCCCTCCCGTTACATGCTGGTGATGGCCCATTATGACAACCTGGGCACCCTGGGCGGCACTTTTTATCCCGGCGCGGACAGCAACGCCTCAGGCGTAGCGGCCCTGCTGGAAGTCGCCCGCATGTTCCAGCACATGAAAACCCGCAAGCGCACGTATTCCCGCGGCATCATCTTCGCCGCGCTGGACGGCAAGGAAAAGGATCTGGCCGGTTCCCGGGAACTGTGGCGCCTCATCGACCAGGGAAAACTGTTGGATCCGGTAAGCGGAACGCCTGTCAGCAAGGACCAGATTACGCTGGTGGTCAACCTGGACCAGCTGGGTGCCACCCTTGCGCCCCTCACCAAGGACAACCCCAACTATATCATGATGCTGTCGGACAACGCCACCGGCTGGCGCTCCACGCTGGAGAATGCCAACCGGGACCAGCA
The DNA here is from genome assembly GCA_946415475.1 of uncultured Bacteroidales bacterium. Lineage (GTDB taxonomy): Bacteria > Bacteroidota > Bacteroidia > Bacteroidales > UBA932 > Cryptobacteroides. Next base: position 5,905 of record CAMKSQ010000015.1, on the reverse strand, counting down.
TATCGGCCTGGAAATCGGCTACAGCTATTACGGCAGCGCAGATTTTACCCGCCTTTTCTACAGCCGCATCTGCGACCAGCGCGTGTTCCTGGAGAACGAGATTCCCGCCGTCATGTTCACCTCCGGCATCACCCTCAATAACAACAAAGCCACGGATACGCCGGAAACGCTGGATTATCCCGTTATGCGCAAACGAATTCAGCTTATTTTCTATTGGTTAGATAAGGTTTTATAGCCGGAATTTTGTATCTTTGTAGGGTTAGGTTAGAAAGTATGCGAGATTTCCTGAAAATGATGAGGCAGTACGCCTCTCCCTATAAAGGTCATTTGGTTGGGTCGGTGCTGCTGAACATGTTCAGCGCCGTTTTCAACATCTTCTCCTTCGCCGTCGTCGTCCCCCTCCTGGATATCCTGTTCAAGGTGAATGAGGCTGTGTATCAGTTCATTCCCTGGGATACGCCGATGGACTTCAAGGAAAAGGCGGTCAACAACCTGTACTATTACGTATCGGCCTTTGCCGCCACGCACGGAGCCGCCAATGCGCTGTTCATGCTGGCGGGCATCATGATTCTGTTCACCGCCCTCAAAACCAGCTGCTACTTCGGCTCCAACGCCGTCATGATTCCCATTTCCACGGGTATCGTCAAGGAAATCCGTTTCCGCATCTACAATAAAATCCTGAGCCTGCCCATCGGCTTTTTCACGGAGGAGCGCAAGGGGGACATCATCGCCCGTATCACCGGAGACGTGTCGGAGGTAGAGAATTCCATCGTCGCATCCCTGTCCATGCTCATCAAGGACCCCATCCTCATCATCATCTATTTTGGCTTCCTCGCATGGCTGAGCCCGGAAATGATGATCTTCACCATTGTCTTTGCGCCGGTCTTCGTGTGGATTATGGGCGTTATCGGCAAACAGCTCCGGCGTTCTTCGCTGGAGGCGCAGGCCCTGTGGAGCGACACCATGAGCCAGGTCGATGAAACCCTCGGCGGCCTGCGGGTCATCAAGGCCTTTAATGCGGAAAAGACCATGCGCCGTCGCTTCCAGGACATCACGGACCGCATGCGCCGCAAGGTGGCCCGTGTCAGCATCCGCCAGGCAACGGCCCATCCCGTGAGCGAATTCCTGGGCACGGTCATGATCATGATCGTGCTCTGCGTGGGGGGCATCATGATTATCGGCGGGAAAAGCCTCATCGGCAGCGGCAAATTCATCGACGCGTCCACTTTCATTTACTTCCTGATTATCCTGTACTCGGTGATCGAGCCCATCAAGGAACTGTCCCGCGCCACCTACAGCGTACGTAAGGGCCTGGCTTCCATGGAGCGCATCAACAAAATCCTGGAGGCGGAGAATCCCATCCAGGATCCGGCCAAGCCGCTGGAGATCAAGGCTTTCCAGGACAGCATCCGTCTGGAGGACGTTTCCTTCAACTACGACGGAACGCGCCAGATCCTGGACCATGTGAGCCTGGAGATTCCGCGCGGGAAGATGATTGCCATCGTGGGCGAATCCGGTGCCGGGAAATCCACGCTGGTGGACCTCATCCCCCGTTTCTGGGACGTGACCGGCGGCCGCATCACCATCGACGGGAAAGATATCCGGGACCTGGCCGTCAAGGACCTCCGCGCCCTCATGGGCAACGTGAACCAGGAGCCCATCCTCTTTAACGACACCATCTACAACAACATTGCCTTTGGTGTGGAAGGCGCCACGCAGGAGCAGGTCATCGCTGCGGCCAAAATCGCCAACGCCCATGAGTTTATCATGGAGAAGGAAGGCGGCTATCAGTGCAATATCGGCGATCGCGGAAGCAAGCTCTCCGGCGGCCAGCGCCAGCGTCTTTCCATCGCCCGCGCCATCCTGAAAAACCCGCCCATCCTCATTCTGGACGAGGCCACCGCTTCCCTGGATACGGAGAGCGAACGCCTGGTGCAGGACGCCCTGGACCGCCTGATGACCACCCGTACCACCATCGCCATCGCCCACCGGCTTTCCACCATCCGCCACGCAGACGAGATTGTGGTGATGCACGAGGGCCGCATCGTGGAACGGGGCAAGCATGAGGAACTGATTGCCCTGGGCGGTTATTACAAGAAACTTAACGACATGCAGGCCCTATGACGCGCTCGCAAAAGATTGCTTTCCAGGTAATATTCTTTCTCTATGTAGCGGGTGTGCTGTTCCTGTGTTTCGGACACTTTGAGCAGACGCCTTCCATAGAATGGTCGCTGTTCGGCATCCCTAACGACAAAGTGGTGCATTTCTGCATGTTCTTTCCCTTCCCCATCCTGGCTTTTCTGGCCTTTGACCGCTACACGGAGAGCGTCCGCAGCACCCTGCTGTTCTCCGGTATCACCCTGCTGGTGGGCATCCTGCTGGCCGCAGGTACGGAGTGGGGACAGGCACACCTCACGGACTATCGCAGCGGGGATCCGATGGATCTGCTCGCAGACGGCTTAGCCCTGGTGCTGAGCACCCTCCTGGTCATTTTCCTGGACATCCGGAAACAGAAAAAACGCGTATGAAACACTATATAGTCCCTTTTCTCCTTTGCCTGAGTCTCATCGCCAGCGCGCAGAATGCGCCCCAGGTGCGGGATTTCCGCGGCGTGACGGATTCCCTGCAAGTTCGCCTGCAGCGGCAGATGGGCGTGGACAACAAGTTCCGCCTGGAAAAGGTGACGAAGCGTGGCAAGGCGGTGGACTTTTACTACACGCAGAACCTGGCCAACTACCCCTGGCGCCCCGGTGACATCACCTGGTTCCGGGAGCAGCTGCGCGAACTGGGCAGCAAAGGTCTGGGATCCCTCCACGTAGGCAACGTTTACGCCAAGAAACAGAATATTGCGGAACTGCCCATTCCCGCCATCACCAATGACGGACAGCCCGTGAGCACCGGTTTCCGCGTAAAGGACCCGCGTGCAGAGACCACACCGCTGGTGAAGGGTTCTGAAGACTGGCCGATGGGCCTGAGCGGACGCCACATCGCCCTCTGGCAAAGCCATGGACGCTATTGGGAAGAAACCACGCAGCGCTGGGAATGGCAGCGGAGCGCCACCCACACCACAGTAGAAGACCTCTACACGCAAAGTATCGTGCTGCCGTTCCTGATTCCCATGCTGGAACAGGCCGGCGCCGTAGTGCTCACCCCGCGCGAACGGGACACCCAGACCTGGGAAGTGGTCTGTGACAACGATCCCGCCTTCACGCCCCGCCGGGACCCGAAGGTGCGCCGGGAAGGTTCATACGAGGAAAAAGGCGATTGGGAGACGGTCGGCCCCGGTTTTGCCGATGCCAAAGAGCGCTATTCCGGCGTGGACAACCCCTTCAGGATGGGTACCGCCCGCATGATCGCCACCACCAAACCGGGAGAGAGCGAGTCGCAGGCCCTCTGGCGGCCGGACATTCCCGAGAAAGGCAATTACGCCGTATATGTCAGCTACACCACCCTGGCCCGCAGCACGGATGACGCCCGTTACACCGTGCACCACCTGGGCGGAGAGTCCCTCCTGCATGTGAACCAGCAGATGAGCGGCGGTACCTGGGTGTATCTGGGGACCTACCTCTTCGACAAAGGTACCGAAGGCTATGTCAGCCTCACCAGCCAGAGCAGCGCCGGCGGTGTGGTATGTGCGGATGCCGTGCGTTTTGGCGGCGGTATGGGCAAGGTGGAGCGCGAAGGAACGCTCTCCGGGCTTCCCGCCTATGTAGAAGGCGCCTTGTACAACTTCCAGTACGCCGGTCTGGACATGGACCTGTTGGAACGATGGGAAGGCGATTATAGGAAAGACCTGTCGGCCCGCGGCGTGTGGGTGAACGAGATGGCCGGCGGTTCCCGCGTGAATCCGGAGGCCCCCGGACGGCGCGTCCCGCTGGACCTGGCGCTGGCCTGCCATTCGGACGCCGGCGTCACCCCCAACGACTCCATCGTAGGCACGCTTACCATTTATACGCTCCGCAACGAGAACAGTGACGATTTTCCCAGCGGTGAAAGCCGCATGAGCAGCCGTCTGCTGGCCGACTGGGTGCAGAGTCAGGTTGTGGACGATATCCGCGCCGGTTATGAGCCCAACTGGATGCGCCGGGACATCCGCGACCGTTCCTACAGCGAGTGCCGCGTCCCGCATGTCCCGTCCATGATCCTGGAGCTGCTTTCGCACCAGAATTTTGCCGATATGCGCTACGGCCTGGACCCGTCCTTCCGCTTTACGGCCGCCCGCAGCATATACAAGGGCATCCTCAAGTACCTGAGCGCCCGCTATAACTGCCAGTACGCCGTGCAGCCCCTGCCGGTGCACAACTTCAGTGCCCGCCTGGAAAAAGGCCGCACGGTACTCACCTGGAGCCCGACATCGGATACGCAAGAGCCCACAGCCACGCCCAAGTATTATAAAGTTTATACCCGCCGGGACGATGGTGCCTTCGACCAGGGGCTCCAGATCAAGGATACCATCTGCAACCTGTCGCTCCAGCCCGGGCATATTTACAGTTACAAGATCACGGCCTGCAACGAGGGCGGAGAGAGTTTCCCTTCGGAGATCCTGGCCGTAGGAAAGACGCCCGTGGAAACCCGTAAGGTCCATATCGTCAATAATTTCACCCGCGTTTCTGCGCCCGCCAGCTTTGATTCGCCCGCCTATGCCGGCTTTAACACGCGGCTGGATGCCGGTGTGCCGTGGGGCCAGGACATCCTCTTTGCCGGAGAGGTGAACCAGTTTGACCGCAGCCGCGAATGGACGGACGATGACAACCCGGGCTTCGGTGGTTCCTTCACGGACCATGGCGGCACGCTGGTGGCCGGTAACAGTTTTGACTTCGTGGCGCAGCACGGCCGCGCCATCCTGGCTTCGGGATATAGCTTCGACTCCAGCAGCGCGGAAGCATTTACGGGAGAAGGGCTCAATGCCTTTGCCGTGGATCTTATCTGCGGCAAGCAGCTCACCACCCGCATGGGCAGCGGCGCCCTGCCGGACCGCTACACCGTGTTCCCGGAAGCCTTGCAGGAAGCCCTGAAAACCTATACTAACGGTGGTGGCCACGTACTCATTTCCGGCGCCTATATCGCCTCCGACGCCTGGGATCCCGTTTATCAGGGCGTTGCCAAGGCACCGGATGCCACCCGCTCGTTTGTGAAAACCGTCCTGGGCTACCAATGGGTGACCAATTACGGCGACTACAGCGGTCAGGCCATCCCGGCCCCGGGCAGCGACTTCCCCGCCGCCACCTACAACCGCGACTGGTCTCCCCTGCTGTACCGTGTGGAGAATCCCGACGGCATTGCCCCGGCATCGGCCAAAACCCAAACACTCCTGCGCTACAAAGGCACGGACATCCCCGCCGCCACCTTCATGGACAACGGCCGCTACCGCGTAGCCGCCTTCGGCTTCCCCCTGGAAGTCAGCCCCCAGATGGGAGACATTATCAAACGCGTGCTAACTTTGTTCCAATAAGGGTAGATAGCCCGAAAGAAGCAACTCTTGCCAGCCATGCAAAAGGTTGGCGTCACGTTTGTCAAAGGTTGGTTTTTATGCTGCCAACCATTGACAGGGCATCGTCACTAGAGAGTACTCTGAGCCTATATATGCGTAAAAGGTTGGTTACTTAAAAACCAACCTTTTGCATAAGTGTGACCAACCTTTAGCGCCAGGAGATACACTCGGCCCTTCGGGCCTCGGTATGACAGGAAAAAGGCTGCGCCCTCGGTATGACAAAAGCTACATTCTGTCCGGGAGGGAGATGCCCAACAGGGCCATGGCGTGGCGCAGGGTGCGGGCCAGGGTGTCGATGAGGGCCAGGCGGAACTTGAGCACGGCCTCGTCCGTTTCCTTGAGGATGGGCGTGTCGTGGTAGTACTGGTTGAACTCCTTGGCCAGGTCGTACGCGTAATTGGCGATGATGGCGGG
>CAMKSQ010000014.1 GCA_946415475.1 uncultured Bacteroidales bacterium | reverse complement strand
TGTGCCACACGTTATGGGCGATGGCACCATTGGTGTAGGTCCACATGTACAGGAAAGCGGCCCAGCAGAAGAACTGTACCAGACCCACCGTCCAGAACGTGGCCGGAGCCTTCACCAAGAGCTTCAGCAGGCCTTCGCTCTTTTCCTGCTGCTTGGCCTGGAGGTCGATGCCGTGGAAATCGGCATACTCCTTGGGAGGCATTTCTTTGACACGCAGGAAGGTGTACAGCACGCACAGGATGAGGATGGCGGCGCCCACGTAGAAGCTGTAGATGACGCTGTCCGGAACCACGCCCTTGGGGGCCGTGTTGGCAATGCCGATCCAAGTGAACAGAATGGGGAAAATGTAGCCCACCAGGGAGCCGGCATTGCACAGGAAACTCTGGATAGAGTAGGCGGTGGCTTTTTGCTTCTCATTCACCATATCCCCCACCATCATCTTGAACGGCTGCATGGCCATGTTGATGGAGGTGTCCAGGAAAATGAGGGAGAACAGGCCGAACCACATGGCCATATTGAGACCCAGGAACAGACGGGTGCCGAAATGGAGGCTGCCGGAATTGGGCAGGAAAATCATCACCAGCACGGCAATGAGGGCGCCTACCAGCAGGTAGGGCTTGCGGCGGCCCATTTTGCACCAGGTGCGGTCGCTGTATTTACCGACGAGCGGCTGCACGATCATGCCCATAAGCGGGGGCAGGATCCAGAAGAAACTGAGTTGATGCGGGTCTGCGCCAAGGGTGGCGAAGATACGGCTGATGTTGGCGCTCTGCAGGGCGTAGGCAATCTGCACGCCGAAAAAGCCGAAGCTTAAATCCACCAGCTGGCGGAAGGTTAAGTCACGTTTTGTGGACATGGTGTTATTAGTTTTAGCCTGTATGGCATCGGCAAAAGTACAAAATGCTTTGCAAACCTTTTAATATACGCGCGTGTAAAGGGTACGAATGGATATTTTTTTGCGACGAACGGAATAATTCGTATTTTTGTTCCATGTATCGGAAAGGAACATCCCTGCTTATCCACGGTTTCGCGCTCCTGCACGTAGCCGTCACCATGGTGTGCACCCAGCTGGACATTCGGGACAGCCTGCTCCTGACAGCCCTTACCATGACGCTGGCCGGCATCATCTGCTTCCGGGAAAACCTGACGGTGGAAATCACCGTCACGGCCTTTATTCTGGTAAACGTGATCGGCTTCCTGTTGGGCAATGTGGGCGCCATGCTGCTGGAAGACGTTCTTCCGCCCCTGTGGCACCATGCCATTTCCACCCTGGTGGTGACGGAAGCCATCGGCTGGGGAATGTATGTGTTCGCGCACCGCTTCTCCCCTTACGGTCCTGCCGGCTATGAACGGGAGCAGTCCTGGTACAAGAACGCCGGCTGGCTGGTGTTTTCCATCGCCCTTATCTTTGGTATACGCGTTTACACGGACCTCAGCTATTCCGGCAACATCGTGCTGGACAATTCCGGCGCGGTGGTCCTGATTGTCGTCACCATCGTGATTTCCCTGCTGTTCATGGTGAACTTTGCCATCAACATGCAGCGGGAGGCTTCCAAACAGCGTACGCGCCGCCATCAGGCGGAATTCCGCTACATGAACCTCAAGAACCAGGTGAGCCCCCATTTCCTGTTCAACTGCCTTAACGTACTGGACTCCATCGTGCACGACGGCACCCGGGAGGAAGCCAGTGAGTACATCCAAAAGATGGCGGCCCTGTACCGCTACCTCATGAACCAGGAAGGCAAACGGCTGGTCCCCCTGTCTGAGGAGATTGCCTTCGCCAGCACGTATCTGGAACTGATGCATATCCGCTACCCGGAAGGACTCATCTCGCGGAACGGCATGCGCCCGGCCGACCTGATCGACGGCTACACGGTACCCTGTACCCTTCAGCTGCTGATAGAAAACGCCATCAAGCACAACGCTATCTCGACAGAAAAGCCCCTGGTAATCACCTCCACCAGCGACGGCCAATCCATCACCATCACCAACAACCGCATCCCCAAGGTAACACCGGTGCGCAATACCGGGATTGGCCTGCAGTATATCCGCAATCAGTTCCGGGACATCGCCGGAAAAGAAATATCCATCACAGATTCTGAAGATTCCTTTGTCGTAACCATCCCCATCCTGCGGGAAGTACACACCATTACGTATGAAGACACTGATTATTGAAGACGAACTCCGAGCCCGGGAGCACATGATTCATCTGCTGTTGGACAACTTCCCCTCCGTGGAGGTTGTGGGTGCCGTTGGCTCTATTAAAGACTCCATCGCCTGGCTGGGCGCTCACGAGGCTCCGGACGTCATCTTCATGGACGTGGAGCTGTCCGATGGCTCCAGTTTCGATATTTTCACCCAGATAGACGTCCCCTCCCCCGTGGTGATGACCACCGCATACGACCAGTATGCCGTGCAGGCGTTCGAAGTGAATGCCTTAGACTACCTCCTCAAGCCCATCAACCTCAAGGACCTTCAGCGCGCCATCGCACGCATCACTTCCGGAGAAGCCGTCAAGCCCTCCAACGAGGTGGTCCGCAACCTCATCAACCAGGTTCGCAAGGAAAAATTCCTGATTCGCCTGAACGACCGCATCGTCCCGGTGCGCACCACCGATATCGCCTATTTCTACTCCGAAGACAAAAACTCCTTTCTCGTCACGCGTAGCGGTTCCTCCTACGTGCTGGACGAATCCCTGGACGCCCTGGCCGGCAGCCTGGACCCTGCCGAGTTCTTCCGCATCTCCCGCAGCTGCATCATCTCCGAGAGCGTGATCGACTCCGTCTCCAAACTCATGGGCGGCCGCCTGCGCATCTCCGTGAGACGCGACATCCCTGCCAACACAGATTTCACCGTCTCACGCGCCCGCGTGGACGATTTCCTGTCCTGGTTGGAAAAATAACGAACGACTATGAAGAATATCCGCAACTTTTGCATCATCGCCCATATCGACCATGGAAAAAGCACGCTGGCAGACCGCCTGCTGGAACTCACGCGTACGCTGAGCGAACGTGAGATGGAGAACCAGGTGCTGGACGACATGGACCTGGAGAAGGAGAAGGGCATCACCATCAAGAGCCACGCTATCCAGATGGATTACGTGCGGGATGGAGAGACATACCGGCTCAACCTCATCGACACGCCCGGTCACGTGGACTTCAGTTATGAGGTCTCCCGTTCCATCGCTTCCTGTGAGGGGGCGTTACTGGTGGTGGATGCTTCGCAAGGGATTCAGGCACAGACCATTAGCAATCTGTACCAGGCCATCGACCATGGGCTGGAGATTATTCCCGTACTCAATAAGATCGACATGGACAGCGCCCAGCCGGAACTGGTGCAGGACCAGGTGTGCGACCTCTTGGGCTGTGAGCCGGAGGATGTGCTGCGCGTGAGTGCCCGAACCGGCGAAGGTGTGCAGGCGGTGCTGGATGCCATCGTAGACAAAGTGCCCTCGCCCAAAGGGGATCCGGACGCTCCGCTGCAGGCGCTTATCTTCGACTCGGTATTTAACTCCTTCCGCGGTATCATCGCGTATTTTAAGGTGGTGAACGGCACCATCCGCAAGGGGGACAAAGTGAAATTCTTCTCCACCGGCAACGAGTACGAGGCCGAGGAAATCGGCAACCTGAAACTCAAGCTCAACCCCACCGGAGAGGTCCGTGCCGGGGATGTAGGCTATATCATTACCGGCATCAAGGCAGCCGTGGAAGTGAAGGTAGGCGACACCATCACGCATGTGGAACGTCCTTGTAAAGAGGCCATTGCGGGCTTCGAGGAGGTTAAGCCTATGGTGTTTGCCGGTTTGTATCCTGTCGATGCCTCCAAGTTCGAGGAACTGCGCGCTACGCTGGAAAAATTCCAGCTCAACGACGCTTCGTTCACCTATGAGCCGGAAAGTTCGCTGGCCCTGGGCTTCGGTTTCCGCTGCGGCTTCCTGGGGTTGCTGCACCTGGAAATCGTGCAGGAACGCCTGTTCCGCGAGTTCAACATGGACGTCATCACCACCGTGCCCAACGTTTCGTACAAGGTGTACACCACCAAGGGGGAGGTCATCGACGTGCACAACCCGTCCGGTCTTCCGGCACCGTCGGTCATCGACCATATTGAAGAACCCTATATCCGCGCCCAGATTATCTCCAAGGCCGATTTTTACGGTCCCATCATGAAGCTGTGCATGGACAAGCGCGGCACGCTCATCGGCCAGCATTACATTACCACGGACCGCGTGGAACTCAACTACGACCTGCCGCTGTCCGAGGTGGTCTTTGACTTTTACGACAAGCTCAAGAGCATCTCCAAGGGCTATGCGTCCTTCGACTATCATGTGACGGATTTCCGCCCGGCGCGGCTGGTGAAGCTGGATATCCTTCTCAACGGAGACCCGGCCGATGCTTTGAGTACGCTTATCCATGAGGACCACGCCTATGACTTCGGCCGCAAGATCTGCCTCAAGCTCAAGGACCTCATTCCCCGCCAGCAGTTCGACATTGCCGTGCAGGCGGCTATCGGCGCAAAAATCATTGCCCGCGAAACGGTACGCCAGGTGCGTAAGGACGTGACGGCCAAGTGCTACGGCGGCGACGTCACCCGTAAGCGCAAACTGCTGGAAAAGCAGAAGGAAGGCAAAAAGCGTATGCGCCAGATTGGCACCGTCCAGGTTCCCCAAAGTGCCTTCATGGCCGTGCTTAAGCTGGATTGATGACCTAAGCGTCACACACGGCTGGCCGCCGGGAAAATTAGAACAGGTAAACGCAGAAGCCTACGCCCAGGAGGAGGCAGAGGAGGAAAGTGGACAAGACCAGCAGGGGAAGGGCGGGATCCAGCGCACGGTCTGTGCGGGTCCAGACCATGTGCAAATGCTTGATATACAGTGGCAACGTTACTACCCACAACCAGTGCCACCAGGAGGGCCAGCACAGAAGACAATAGGCAATGAGGCAAGCCCAGCCCAGGCCGATAAGCACGGTCTGGTAAACGCGCGCCCGCTGTCCGCCCAACTTGAGCGCGACAGTGGTGCGGGTTGCCGCATCCGTTTTCATGTCACGGATGTTGTTCACATTGAGCACACCCACGGAGAAAAAGCCCACGGCCGCGCCCGGCAGGAGGAGTTTCCAGTGCAGCCCTAAGCCTTTGGTACACACGAAGTAAGCACCCAGCACAGACACCAGCCCAAAGAAAATAAACACGTAAAAATCCCCTTTGGCCCTGTATCCGTACGGATTGGGCCCCAGGGTGTATTTCAGGGCCGCGACAATGGCGGCGCCTCCCAGCATGAGCACCATAACGGGCGTCAGGTCCAGCAGGGTGCCAAATGCACGCCAGGTCATGGCCGTTCCAAACACAATGCAGAGGCCCACAAACGTGCCAATGAGCCGTTTCATCTCCCCCAGGGTGAGCCCGCCTCCGTTGAGGCCATACTGCGGGCCCTGCCGCTCTGCGGTATCGGTGCCCTGCAGCACGTCCCCCAGCTCGTTGGACAGGTTGGAGAGAATCTGTAAACTAATGGTAGTAAGGACGATAAGCACCGCCACCCACGGATCCACCTTCCAGTCGGCCACGGCCAGCAGAATACCCAGCAGCACCCCGGCCGTCGAGAGCGGCAAAGTGCGCAAACGCATCGATTGAAGAGCAGCTTTTACTTTCATGCCGCAAAATTAGCAATTTTCCCCCGAAGCGCCACGGGGAGAATCAATTTTGTGGCGCCGGCGAGAGCGAACTGTATAAAGACAACAGCCTGGACGCACCGGTCCTGTTCCAGCCCACACCCTTCAGCTTTGAGGGCGAGGGGAAGAGCATCAGTGCCACGGCCCAGTCCTATTCTTTCAGTATTTTTACTTTTGTCGTAAAATAATTACTTTTGTCGTAAAATAATTATCTTTGTACATCTACATACATAATAACATGGCTAAAACAAACGAAGAACTCAAACAGATTGCCACACAGGTACGCAGGGACATCCTGCGCATGGTGTGCATGGCCAAAAGCGGACATCCGGGCGGCTCCATGGGAAGCACGGATATCCTTACCACCCTGTACTTCAACCAGATGAACCAAAACCCTGCCACCTGGACACGCGATGGCAAGGGACAGGATATGTTCATCCTGAGCGCCGGCCACATGACCCCGGTGTACTATTCCGTCCTCGCCCGCGCCGGTTATTTCCCGGCCAGTGAACTGGGCAGCTTCCGCCAGATGGGCACCCGCCTGCAGGGTCACCCCTCCGTGCGCAAGAATCTCCCCGGCATTTTCCAGGCCTCCGGCTCTCTGGGCCAGGGTCTGAGCGCTGCCTGCGGCCTTGCGCTGGGTAAAAAACTGGACAAGGACGACAATTACGTATACTGCCTCTGCGGAGACGGTGAGTCCGAGGAAGGCCAAATCTGGGAAGCCGGCATGTTTGCCGTATTCCACAAGCTGGACAACCTCATTGCCATGACAGACTGGAACGGCAAGCAAATTGACGGTCCCGTGGACCAGGTAGCCGGCGAAGGCGACCTGGCCGCCAAGTGGGAAGCCTGGGGCTGGAACGTGATTGTGGCCGATGGTCACGACTACGACTCCATCAATAAAGCCTTTGACCTGGCCAAGGCCGGCAAGGGCAGCGGCAAGCCCAGCATGATTCTGTTCAAGACCGAAATGGGTCACGGCGTAAGTTTCATGGCCGGCACCCACAAATGGCACGGCTCCGTTCCCAAGCCCGAGCAGCTGGAACAAGCCCTCAACGAATTAGGTGAAACCCCCTTAGGAGATTTTTAGTATGAAAAAATACATCGATACAGGTAAAAAAGACACCCGCAGCGGTTTTGGTGTAGGTCTTCTCAAGGCCGGACAGGCCAACCCGAACGTAGTGGCCATGACGGCGGACCTCAAAGGCTCCCTGAAAATGGACGCTTTTGCCGCTGAATTTCCGGAGCGTTTCATCCAGTGCGGTATTGCCGAAGCCAACATGGTGGGCGCTGCCGCCGGTCTGGCCATCACCGGCAAAATTCCGTTCATCGGCTCCTTCGCAGAGTTTGTGACCGGCCGCGTGTACGACCAAATCCGTCAGGAAGTGGCCTATGGCAACACCAACGTAAAAATTGCCTCCTCCCACGCCGGCATCACCTTGGGTGAAGACGGCGCCACGCACCAGACCATGGAAGACCTCGCGCTCATGCGCGCCCTTCCCGGCATGGTGGTGCTGAACCCCTGCGACTTTAACCAGACCGTGCAGGCTACCATCGCCGCCGCTAAATACAACGGCCCCGTGTACCTGCGCTTCGGACGTCCCAGCGTGCCCAACTTTACGGACGAAAACGAGCCTTTCGTAATCGGCAAAGCCATCGTCCTCAATGAAGGGTCGGATGTCACTCTCATCGCCACCGGACACACCGTGTGGGAGAGCCTGCTGGCCGCAGAGGCCCTGGAGGCCGAGGGCATCAAGGCAGAGGTCATCAACATGGCCACCATCAAGCCTTTGGACGAAAAAGCCATCATCGCATCGGCCAAGAAGACCGGCGCCGTGGTTGTGGCCGAAGAGCACAACATGGCCGGTGGCCTGGGTGAGGCTGTTGCCGGTGTCCTGGCCCGCGAACTGCCCACGCCCGTCGTCTTTGTCAACGGCGAGGACAAATTCGGCCAGTCTGGCACGCCTTCTGCATTAATGGCCGCGTATGGCCTGGACGCTCCGCACATTGCAGAGGCCGCCAAGAAGGCCATCGCCAAAAAATAAATGGAAAACCTTGAGCAGGTATTTAACCAAATCGTAAAAGATTACAGCGAGCGCCTCTACTGGCACGTCCGCCGCATGGTGGGCTCCCACGAGGATGCAGACGACCTGCTCCAGGACATTTTCCTGAAAATATGGACTGCGCTTCCCTCTTTCCGGGGGGAGGCGCAGCTTTACACCTGGGTATGGCGCATCGCCACCAACGAAACCCTCAACTGGCTGCGCCGTGAGCGGGTACGTGCCGCACTGCGCTTCCAAAGCATAGACGCAGAACTGGAACGCCGGATCCTGGCCGATCCTTATTTTAATGGTACGGATGCCCAGCGGGAGCTGTTCAAAGCGCTATCCCGCCTGCCGGAAAAACAGCGCCAGGTGTTTGTGATGCGCTGGTGGGACGAACTCCCGTACGAGGAGATATCGGCCATCACGGGAACCTCCGTCGGAGCGCTCAAGGCGTCTTATCATATCGCCCAGGAAAAATTAAAATTAAACCTTTCGCAAGCAGAGGTGTCAAAGTAAGCAGTGATGACAAAGAAAACAGGCATATCGGTCCCCGAAGGATACTTCAGCAAGCTAGAAACCCGCTTGCAAAGCATCCCCAACCAGGAGGTTAAGCCCACGGTGATACAGAAAGTGTCGCCCTGGCTCGCGTACGCCGCCTCCCTGGCCATTCTGGCGGCCCTCGGCAACTTCATCTTCGGCCGTGCTGCAGCTACGGAAGAAGACGCGTGGGATTATTACTCCTATCTGTCTCAGTCACTGGATCCGGACGGACAGATCGAGCTCATGGAGTCCCCCACCCTCACCGAGGAAGACGATATCGTCAGTTTCCTTATTGCCAGCAACATCCCCGTTGAACATTTAGAAGAATTTGATTATGAAGAAGATTATTAGTGTATTCATTGCCCTGGCATTGGTTAGTGCCATGGCTTATGCCCAAAAACCGGAAAAGAAGGGGGACAAAGAGCAGTGGAGAGAAAAAGCCCGCGCAGAGCAGATAGCCCTCATCACCGAAGAACTCAACCTCACGGAGGCGGAAGCCCAGTCTTTCTGGCCCGTCTACAACGAGGTGCAGCAGCAGCGCCGCGAAGCATTCAAACAGTCGGCCGATGCCATGAAGGCCCTGAAAAAGGCCGCCGAAAATGGCGAAAAGGCCACCGAACTGCTGGATGCTTATTTGCAGGCCAAGGACAAGTGCTACGATGTAGACGTCCAGGCCGTCAAGCGCTACAAGAAAGTTCTTTCTGATGAGAAAATCGCCAAGCTGCTGCTGGCAGAAGAGAAGTTCCGTCATCGCCAGATTGGCAAGCTGGGCGGCGGACGTCCCGGCCCCGGTGGCCACAGAGACGGCCAGCACCCTATGCCAGAGATGCCTGTGAAGGAATAATCACAGCCACGCTCCGTCCTGCAAAGTGCAGGTACGATCACAAAGTTGGGCCAGACCATTGTCATGCGTAACGATGACGATGGTCTGGTTTAGTTTTTCCCGGAGCTGGAAGAAGAGCGCATGAATCTCCTCTTTGGTACGGGTATCCAAGTTGCCGGTGGGCTCATCGGCAAAAAGAATGGCGGGCGCATTCACCAGGGCGCGGGCGATGGCCACACGCTGCTGTTCGCCGCCGGAGAGTTCCGAGGGTTTGTGCTGCAGGCGTTCCGACAGGCCCACGGTACAGAGCAGTTCTTCCGCCCGCTCACGGGCTTCCCGGTCCTTTTTCCCGCCGATAAGGGCAGGTATCGACACATTTTCCAAGGCGGTGAATTCCGGCAGCAGATGGTGCGCCTGGAAGACGAAGCCAATTTGGCGGTTGCGGAAGGCCGACAGTTCCTTCTGCGAGAGGCGGAGCACCTCCGTACCGCCGATGTGCAGCGAGCCGGCGTCCGGCGTAAGCAGCGTCCCCAGGATTTGCAGGAGGGTCGATTTTCCCGCCCCGGAAGCACCTACGATAGCCACCACCTCCCCTTTATCGGCACAAAAATCTACGCCTTTGAGGACCGGCAGCGCGCCGAAAGACTTTTGAATATTCTTGGCTTCGATAATCATTTTTACTATCTTTGCATGCTATTTTACAAAGATAGGAACATTCTTGCAAACGCGCAACCTCATACTGCTTCCGCTCATATTCCTGTGCATCACGCTGCGGGCGCAGGTGGGGGCTCCCGTCGGCGGTAACGACTTCTGGATGACCAAAAACGGCGAGGAATACCTCAACCGCCTGCTGGAGGACCTCGACCAGGCCCATAGCACCATAGAAATGGAATATTATTGGTTCGATGCCGATAAAGCCGGCAAGCTGGTGCGGGACGCCCTTATCCGCAAGGCGCAGGAGGGGGTGAAGGTGCGGGTGCTCATGGATAACCTCATCACCCTGATGGCACCGGAGTACTTTTACCAGAAAATGCGCAAGGCCGGCATCGAGGTGGCCTACGTGCACGACTTTGACAAGTTGTGCCTCGGAGAGTCCGTCGCCAGCATCTTCGGCTTCCGGGACCACCGGAAAATTGCGGTGATAGACGGCGCCATCGCCTATACCGGCGGCATCAACTTCAACAACCAGACCATCTACGTGTGGCACGACACCCAGGTGCGCATTGAAGGCCCCGCAGCCGCGCAGCCGCGGGCCATTTTCGAGCAGGGTTGGAGCCATTTCACAGGCGGAACGGCGGCACCCGCCATTGCTGCAAAAAAAGCAGGAGATGCTGTGGTACAAGCACTTAGCACGGTAAGCCGGGACACCACCCTCACGCATCTGTATGTAGAAAAGCTCAACGCAGCCAAGCACTATTTCTACCTGCAAACACCTTACTTTGGCCCTCCGCCGCAGGTGCTGCAGGCGCTCAAGGACGCCGCCGCACGCGGGGTGGATGTCCGCCTGCTTTTCCCTGCGGAGTGCGACTGGGGCTTCATGAACTCCCTCACACAGGACTACATCCCGGAGCTCATTGCCTCCGGCATGCGTGTGTTCGTGTACAACGGCGTGTACGACCACTCCAAGCTCTTTGTTACGGATGACAGCCTGGCCAGCTGCGGAACAGTGAACCTGGACGGCCGCAGTTTCCACACCAACTGGGAAGACACCCTGCTGTTCTATGACCGGGAGAGTGTGCAGCAAGTGAAGCAGTCCTATCTGGACCTGGAAGCCCAGTGCCAGGAAATGGATGCCAGCTACCCGCAAGCCAAGGGGCTGAGCAAGGCCTGGCGCAGGTTTCTCAGAAAAATCTATCGCATCTTGTAGATTTTTCGTACCTTTGTTTTATCGGGGTGTGGCGCAGTTGGCTAGCGCATCTGCTTTGGGAGCAGAGGGTCGTGTGTTCGAGTCACATCACCCCGACGTATGTTTCTATTAGGTTACGATGTAGGCAGTTCATCGGTGAAAGCTTCGCTGGTGAACGCGGAAAACGGGAAATGTGTTGCCACGGCCTTCTATCCCAAGACCGAGGCGCCCATCATTTCCAAACAGGCCGGCTGGGCGGAACAGGATCCCGCCATGTGGCTGGGCAATCTCAGACTGGCCACGGCCGATGTCCTCTCGCAGGTATCGGAAATCAGTCCCAAAGACATCAAGGCCATCGGCATCTCCTATCAGATGCATGGGCTCGTGTGCGTGGACAAGGACCTCAACGTGCTGCGTCCGTCCATCATCTGGTGCGATTCCCGGGCCGTCCCCTATGGCCAGCAGGCCTGGGAGCAGCTGGGCAAGGACTATTGCCTCCCCCATCTGCTCAACTCCCCCGGCAACTTCACCGCCGCCAAACTGGCCTGGGTGAAGGAAAACGAACCGGAGGTGTACAAGCGCATTTGGAAGGTGATGCTCCCCGGAGACTACATTGCCATGCGGCTCACCGGTGTCACCTGCACCACCGTGAGCGGCCTGTCGGAGGGCATTTTCTGGGACTTCACCGCCAATCGGCCTTCTGAAGAATTACTGGACTTTTTTGGCTTTGACGATACCATCCTGGCACCGGTGAAGCCCACCTTCGGCATCCAGGGCACGCTTACGCCGGACGCAGCCGCCGCATTGGGGCTCGCCGCCGGTACGCCCGTGACCTACCGCGCCGGCGACCAACCCAATAACGCACTGAGCCTCAATGTGTTCAATCCCGGAGAAATTGCCTCTACCGCAGGTACTTCGGGGGTGGTGTATGGTGTCATCGACCAGGTAAAATATGACCCGCTTTCCCGCGTGAATACCTTTGCGCACGTGAACCATACAGCGGCGAACCCGCGACTGGGCGTACTGCTGTGCATCAACGGAACGGGCATCCTCAACTCCTGGATGCGCCGCAACGTGGCACCGGAGCTCAATTATCCGCAGATGAACGAAATAGCCTCCAAGGTGCCCATCGGCTGCGAAGGCGTGAGCATCCTGCCTTTCGGCAACGGGGCGGAGCGCATGCTGGAAAACCGGGAGAGCGGCTGCAGCATCCACGGGCTCGATTTCAACCGGCACAGCCAGGCGCACCTGTTGCGGGCTGCGCAGGAAGGCATCGTCTTTTCCTTCCAATACGGCATCGAGATTATGGAGCAGATGGGCCTGAAGGTGGATAAAATCCATGCGGGCATGGCCAACATGTTCCAGAGCGGCGTGTTCCGCGAAACGCTGGCGGGTGTTTCCGGAGCCACCATCGAACTGTACAACACGGACGGCTCCGTGGGTGCGGCCAAGGGAGCGGGCATTGGCGCAGGCATTTACCGCAATGCGCAGGAGGCATTTTCCACGCTGGAGCGCCTGGAAGTCATTATCCCGGACCATCAGGATGCGTACCGCGCTGCCTACGAGCGCTGGAAAGAGCACCTGTCATTCTGAACCCACCCCTGTCATTCTGAACGAAGTGAAGAATCTTATTTAACCACATATTATTATGGCACAAGAATACTTCCCTACTATCGGGAAAATCCCCTTCGAGGGCACCGAAAGCAAGAATCCCCTTGCTTTCCATTACTATGAGCCGGAGCGCATCGTCTGCGGCAAACCCATGAAAGAATGGCTCAAGTTTGCCATGGCCTGGTGGCACACGCTGGGACAGGCCTCGGCGGACCCTTTCGGCGGCCAGACCCGCAGCTACGCCTGGGATAAGGGCGATACGCCTTACGCCCGCGCCCGTGCCAAGGCCGATGCCGGCTTCGAGATCATGCAAAAGCTGGGCATCGGGTACTTCTGCTTCCACGACATCGACCTGGTGGAAGACTGTGACGATATCGCCGAGTACGAAGCCCGCATGAAGGACATCACGGACTACCTCCTGGTGAAGATGAAGGAAACCGGCATCAAGAACCTCTGGGGCACGGCCAATGTATTCGGCCATAAGCGCTACATGAATGGCGCCGGAACCAATCCGCAGTTCGACGTAGTGGCCCGTGCCGCCGTTCAAATCAAGAACGCGCTGGACGCCACCATCAAGCTGGGCGGTGCCAACTACGTGTTCTGGGGCGGCCGTGAGGGCTATTACAGCCTCCTGAACACCCAGATGCAGCGGGAGAAGGACCACCTGGCACAATTGCTGAAGGCCGCCCGCGACTATGCCCGCGCCAATGGCTTCAAGGGCACGTTCCTGATCGAGCCCAAGCCCATGGAGCCCACCAAGCACCAGTACGACGTGGATACAGAGACTGTGCTTGGCTTCCTGCGCGCCAACGGCCTGGACAAGGACTTCAAGGTGAACATCGAGGTGAACCACGCTACTCTGGCCGGCCACACCTTCGAGCACGAGCTCACCGTGGCTCGCGAGAATGGCGTTCTTGGTTCGATCGACGCCAACCGCGGCGACGCCCAGAACGGCTGGGATACGGACCAGTTCCCTGTCGACGCGTACGAACTCACCCAGGCCATGATGCAGATCATCCTGAACGGTGGTTTCGGCAATGGCGGCACCAACTTCGACGCCAAGCTGCGCCGCTCCTCCACGGACCCGGAGGACATCTTCATCGCCCATATCAGTGCTATGGATGCCATGGCCCATGCCCTTTTGAATGCCGCCGCCGTGCTGCAGGAAAGCCCGCTGTGCCAGATGGTCAAGGAGCGCTATGCCAGCTTCGACAGCGGTCTGGGCAAACAGTTCGAGGAAGGCAAAGCCAGCCTCCTGGACCTCTATGACTATGCCAAGACGGCCGGCGAGCCCGTGGTCTCCTCCGGTAAACAGGAACTCTACGAAACCTTCCTGAACCTCTATGCAAAGTAGTCCTTACAGACAAACAGGCAGCCCGCTGTACCTGATCAGCATCGTGCTGGTGGCCGTTATCGGCGGGCTGCTGTTCGGATATGACACGGCGGTTATTTCCGGGGCCGAAAAAGGTCTGCAGCACTTCTTCCAGAGTGCCGGGGACTTTGTCTATACGGATGGCTGGCATGGATTTACCACTTCCAGCGCGCTTATCGGCTGTGTAATCGGCGCCCTGATTTCCGGCCGGCTGGCCCATCGCTTCGGCCGTAAGAAATCGCTGTTTATAGCAGGTGTACTGTTCCTGTTGAGCGCCTTGGGCTCCTACTATCCGGAATTCCTCTTCTTCCAGAAGGGCGTTCCCACCAAGGGTTTGCTGATGGCTTTTAATGGCTACCGCATCCTGGGCGGCGTGGGCGTAGGCTTGGCTTCGGCCATCTGTCCCATGTACATCGCCGAAATCGCCCCTGCCCGCAAACGCGGACGCCTGGTCTCCTGGAACCAGTTTGCCATTATTTTCGGCCAGCTGGTGGTGTATTTCGTGAATTACCTCATTATCCAGAGCCATGCCTCCGACCCGAACGTGGTGGCTTGGACCAATGCTATCGGCTGGCGCGTAATGTTCGTCTCCGAGGCCGTTCCGGCCGGGCTCTTCGCCCTCCTGATCCTGCTGGTGCCGGAGACGCCGCGTTATCTGGTGCTGCGCAAACAGAACGAGAAAGCCCTGGAAATCCTGTCCAATATCAATGGTGAAGGCCGGGGCCGCAAGATTTTGCTGGAAATCATCGAGACTGTAAAGGAAGAACGGGAGAGCCTCTTCTCCTATGGCGTACTGGTGATTTTTATCGGCTGTATGCTGTCCGTGTTCCAGCAGATCATCGGCATCAATGCCGTGCTGTACTTTGCACCTCGTATCTTTGAATCCATGGGCGTGAGCAACAACATGCTGTTCACGGTGATCATGGGTATCATCAATATCTCCTTCACCCTGGTGGCCGTTTTCACGGTGGAGAAACTGGGCCGCAAGCCGCTTCTGATTACCGGGTCCCTGGGTATGGCCGTGGGTGCCTTGGGCGTGGCTTTGAGCAACGTGGTTTCCATGCCTGCCGTAGTGCCCGTGATCAGCATCATGCTTTACAGTGCGTGCTTTATGTTCAGCTGGGGTCCCATCTGCTGGGTGTATATCGCCGAGCTGTTCCCCAACACCATCCGCAGCCAGGCCACGGCCATCGCCGTAGCGTTCCAGTGGATTTTCAACTTCATCGTTTCCAGCACCTTCGTGCCCATGTATAACATGAAGTTGGGCGCTATGGGAGAGAGTTTCGGCCACTTCTTCGCCTATGCCCTTTATGGTTTGATTAGTATTGTTGCCGCCGTCTTCGTATGGCGCCTGGTGCCCGAAACCAAAGGCAAAACCCTGGAGGAGATGACCGCCCTGTGGCGGAAGAAATCCATCCCTACCGAGGAAGCCTCGCCAGAAGCGGAGTAGTAATAGCATAAAAAGACCGGCTCACGAAGAGTCGGTCTTTTTGTGCGCTTACTGACCAGTCCCTATTTACCCCGAGGGCGGTTAAAGCACAGCATGCCGCACCAGAGATGGCTCTGGAGGGGTTCGGTGTGCTTTAGTTGGGTCCCAGGAGGGTGGTTAAAGCACAGCATGCCGCCCCAGAGATGGCTCTGGAGGGGTTCGGTGTGCTTTAACAGGAGCTGGCGCGAAAGCTAGTCCAAGTCCAGAATCCCTTCGGGGATGGACATGGTGATGGTTTGGGTCGATTCCTCCATGGAGAGAATCAAATCTTCGTGGAAAGGGAGCAGGACTTGTTCGCCGTCCGGGCGTTCTACCCACAGGCAGAGGTTGCCGGGAATGTCTTCGTAATCCACTACGGTACCGACAGCCTGGCCCTCTGCGTTGCAGACTTTCCAGCCCACCAGGTCTTCTTCCTCCTCTTCCTCAAAGTAGTCCGCATAGACTGCTTGTCCGGCCAGTTCGTCGGCGTCTTTGAGTGAACGGACGCCGGTCAGGCGTACCAGGGCGCGGTTATTTCCCCTCGGTGTAAACGATTCAAAATAAAAAGGAACCGGCAGTCCATCGAATTCGATGAATACCGGTTCCTGGAGGTCCATATCTTCCGGGGCGATGTCGAAAAAGCTCAGGAGCAATTCGCCATCGGTCCCGTTGGATTTGAGTACCTGGGCTACTCGCAGCATTATTCTGCCGGAGCTTCCACAGGTTCTGCGGCGGGAGCCTCTGCAGCGGCTTCTTCAGCGGCCTTGGCGGCAGCAGCTTCGGCTTCTGCTTTCTTGGCGGCAATAGCCTTTGCGCGAGCCTCGTTCACCTCGGTCTCGTGCTTTTTGGCAGCCTGAGCCTTGGAGATGGCCTCGTTCTTGAGACCGCTCTTCTTGGCGGCGATCTTTTCGTCGTGCTGGGCTTTCCAGGCGGCGAACTTAGCGTCGGCCTGGGCCTCGGTGAGAGCACCCTTGGCAACGCCTTCTGCCAGATGTTTGCGCAGCAGGACACCCTCATAGGAGAGGATGCGGCGTGCGACGAGCGTGGGCTGAGCACCTACGTTGAGCCAAGCCAGGGCCTTGTCACTGTTCAGAACGATGGTGGCAGGGTTGGTGTTGGGGTTGTAGGAGCCAATTTGCTCGATGAATTTACCATCGCGCGGGGCGCGAGAGTCGGCCACAACAATGTGGAAGAATGCGAAATTCTTCTTTCCGTGGCGCTGGAGTCTGATTTTAACAGCCATTGTGAATCTGTTTTAAATAGTTAAACGTATTGCCCCAACTCGTGGGAGCCTGCAAAGATAGCAATTATTTTTGATACGGGGAAATTTTTATTAAAGCGCAACATTTAGACGGTTGGGAGCATCTTTAATACTGAATGGGAAAGGTTCATTTATGAAAAATTCTTTTTTCTTTTTAGCCGTACTGGCTGCGGGGTTGTTCTTATGTTCCCCGTCACACGCGCAGGGGAAGCACGAAATCAACCTGTACATGAGTGGTGCCTGCAGCGAATATCTGCAGTTAAACACGTCCAAGGACAATTCCATGGACTTATACGGTCTCTATGAATCGAAGGTACGGTACGTAGAAAGCGGTCCCGGCCTCACACTGGATTACAATTATGCCATCCTGAACTGGCTCGTAGTAGGCGGTCAGTTCAACTATCACCGTGTTTCCTGGGACCAATATTCCCTGGTGAGCGGTAATAGTTTCAACAACACCAAGAATAAGTTTGCCATCCTGCCGCAAGTGAAATTCCGTATTCCCAGCTTCAAGCATTTCCGTTTGTACGCCAAGGTGGCCGCCGGCATGACGCTGAATATCGGCCATTATTATACCAATGATCCTGTCGTGTTTGCCTGGGAAGTGGTCCCCCTCGGTTGCGAGTGGGGCGGACAACGCGTTTATGGAACGGCGGAGGTGGCCTATGGCAGTGTCATCAAGGGAGGCCGTATCGGCATTGGTTTCAGATTTTAAGTTTATGACCATGAAAAAAGTACTTTATATCCTGGCTATCGCCGTAATGGCCATCGCATGCTCCAAAGGGAGCCGTATTAATCCGGGAAGTGCCGCTGTCGGCGGGAACAACACGTACACCAGTTCTCCGTTGGGACAATACATGATGCACATTGCCGATGATCTTGTGGCCGGTGCCCTCAATGAACTGGAAACCTCCCTTCTGTTGGAAAAGAACACTGTAAACTGGAACAGCCGTTTTTCAGGAATGACCATCGTCAAGGACGATGAGGAAGTGGATACCTGGCTCCTGACATACGAGGGCCCGTTTACGATAGATGGCTGCACGTACGAAACCCGCTTTTCGATTGTAGCTGCCCGTGAAGACATTATGGAGGGGCAGCATGGCGATTGGAATGTAACTGTTACCGGCACACGAGTAGAAAAGGAGGGGTACAGCTGCAAGTTTGACAATGTGGGTAGTCTGACTTACCTGACAGATGGCTCCAGAACAGGCTGGAACCAGATTTACGGCAAACTGTCCATGGATGTGATAAAGGACAAGGCGCGTATAGACACGGGCTTGATGGTTTTCAATGGAGCTCCTTCCACCGCCCAGTTTGTGCGCGGGTTGTAAAAAAGTGTCAAAAAGTTTTGGGAATTCAAAAATGCTCATTATCTTTGCAGTCCCAAATCAAGCGGGTGTGGTGAAATGGTAGACACGCCACTTTGAGGGGGTGGTGGGCATTAGCCCGTGGAAGTTCGACTCTTCTCACCCGCACAAAAACGACCGACTCACAAAGAGCCGGTCGTTTTTTATTATATGGCGCCGGTCAGTTTTTGTGTGGGTGACCGGCGCCAGGAATGTGCCTTGTACGTGCTATAGTGGCGCGGGACGGGGTACTTTCGGCGGACCTGCGCCATGCTGCCATCCTGAACTAGCGGGCGCCACCGCCGAAGCCGCCGCCGGAGAAGCCGCCACCGCCGCCGAAGGAGGTGTGGCCACCCATGCCGGAGATGCTGCCGGCCCGGTTGGCTGCGTTATTGAACGCACGCGTGCTCATGCTGTTGGTCCAGTTCATGGTGTACAGCATGGTGTTGATATCCATACCTGCGGACTCCGCAAGGCGGGCGAATTCTGCCGGATACAGCTTCTTGAACTGCGTTGCCACCTTGTCGGCAATGCCGTAGAGCTGGGCATAGACCATATACTCTTTCCACAGCTTGACTTCCTCCGCCCCACGTTGGTCGCTCAGGGTGAAGTCTTTCAGGAAGTTCTGGAATTCAATGACGTGACAGGCCTCCACAGCACCCTGCGGCTTGCACACATCGTCCTTGATAAAGTATCCCTTCTTACTGAACCAGGTTTTACCCCTGACTACCGCGCGATCCGGCCAGGCGGCCATTTTGGATGCGTTTTTCCTGCTCCATCTCTCGAACTCGTTCTTTTCCAGCAGGAGGTTGTCGCCGGCGGCACTGCGCGCCCAGTCGTACAGGTCCTGTTCCACGTCATCGGCCGAAACAGTAACGCTCTTGAACAGCAGGTTCACCCGCTTGTTGTTCCTGGGATCCGGCTGGACCAGCAGGTCTCCGTTCATGATCCAACGGAGGAAAAGCGCACCGATGATGTTCTGCGCCGGGGCGGTAAAGACAAAGCGATGACCTTTTGCCAGCACGTATTCCGCCGCCAGGAGATTCCCCTCCAGCGGGATGTCACGGTACCAGCCGTCAATCTTGCTTTTGCCGAAGAGCTTCCTCTTCCATTTGTAACCCAGGATCATCGCCACCAGCATGTACACGAGATAACCGAAGGTAAAGATGAGAACCAGGGCTATCAGGATGCCGACCCAGATGGGCATGCTGTCATCTTCCCCATAGGAGCTGCCGTCCAGGGCGCGGTCCAGCATATCCTGGAACGGGCCGCCGGCCATAACGGCAGGCTGGAACATCCCCTTTTCAAACTTCACCAGGCCGATGACGGCGCTGGAGGAGCTCAGAGACTCGGACGATTCTTCCACCACGGCGCCGTTCTCTACATTGATATCGCCATAGAAGCCAAAGCCCCAGACACGCGTGTTGTCGGTGGTCCATTCCGGGCACTCAAAGGCCGGGACGATGGTAACCCGCACATGCTCCGGTGCCGGCCTCATCCCCCGGTTCACGAACATGAAATTGAAGGCGTCGGCATCGTCATAGGCCTGTACCAGACCAGTCACGTAAAAACGCGCCTTCCACAGGTGCCAGCCTTCCGCACCCAGCCCCCAACACAGCTCTACGCTATTTCTTTTAGGGACGATGCCACATTTCCCCTCCTTCCAGCTGCGGGAACGGTCGATATCCCACTCCTCCCCCAGCGCCTGGTACGACGTGCCGTTTTCCGACACCTGCAAGTCGCTCACCGTCATGGCGCCGAGATTGCTCACGGGCATATACCACTCCGTGCCGGAGTCGTTCACCTTTACGTCCCACTGCTGGGTGATCCAGGCGGAACCATCCGAGAGCAGTTCCACTCGGATGTCTACGTCGCGGATACGGTCTACGCTTTGCGCCGCCGCCCCGAATCCCAGGACAGCGGCCGCTAAAAAGGCTAACAGGCGCCTCATATCAGATAGTAGGATAGTCTTTCTTGGAAGTGTCCTCTGCCAGATAGTCGCGCTTGGCAAAGCCCAGCATGCCGGCCACGGCAGAAGCCGGGAAGGAACGCACCTGCTGGTTGAAGCGGGTGACGCTGTCGTTGTAGGTCATACGGGACAGACGGACGTTCTCCTCGTACTTTTCGATGCTCTGCATGGTTTGCTGGTAGTTCTGGTTGGCCTTGAGGTCCGGATAGGCCTCGGCCACGGCAATGAGCTTGGCGCTGATTTCCTTGAGGGCCTGCTCATTGGCGTTGATCTGCTCCGCCGTAGGAGCGGGAGAAGACGTGATTTTACGGGCATCGACAATCTTCTGAAGGGTCTCGGCCTCATAGGAGGCATACTCACGGGTGAGCTTGATAAGGGCCTGAAGGGCATCGAAGCGGCTGATTTGCTGCACATTGATTTGCTTCAAGGCATTGTTGCAGAATTCGTCGCTTTTAACGAGCTTGTTCTGAACAGAAATGACCCACAGTACCAGTACTGCGACAACGGCGATGATAATCCAAAGCATAGTTTAAAATTTTTTGTCATACAAATATCTAAAAAATGCGTAAATTTGTCAATAGAAAACAATACTTTACGATGAAAACGAACCATTTTTTCAAGAATGAAGCCCTGGAAGCCCTCCGTGGAAACTGGGGAAAAGCCGTTATCCTTACTCTCGCCTATATTCTGCTGGCCGCAGCCATTACCTCCCCTACGGCCTATAGCACCGTAAAAGTGTCGCAATATACGCAGGAAAACATGGGTAACGCACGTTCCGTCTCCCAGATGGCTTCCTTCATCCAGAGCCCGGAATACTTGACCCTCCAACGCCGCGCCAGCGGCACTTCCGGCACCACTACCCTGCTGCAGATTTTCCTGCTCTCCCCCATTGCGCTTGGCTTTGCCAACGCCTTCCGCCGCCTGGTGGTGGCCAAGGAGAACAACCTGCTGTACAACACCATCCACATCGGTTTCTCCAACTACTGGCACAAAGTATGGGGCTTGTTGTTAACGAGCATCTTCATCGTCCTGTGGAGCTTCCTGTTCATCATTCCCGGCATCGTCAAGGCCTATTCCTATTCCATGACGCCGTACATCCTGGAAGAGAATCCGGAACTGAGCGCCAGCGAGGCCATCGACCGCAGCCGTTTCATGATGCGCGGGCACAAGTTCGATCTGTTCTGGCTGCAGCTCAGTTTCATTGGCTGGTTTATCCTGAGTATCCTCACCTTCGGTCTCGGCTTCCTTTGGATGGGGCCTTATTACTACAGCGCCAAAGCTGCTTTCTATGAGGAAGTAAAGGCAGACTACGCCCTGAACGGCGGCCTGGCCTAAGAGAGTTTAATACAGAGCATGGTGAGGTCATCGCTGGCCTCTGCGATGCCCACATGCGACGCCACTGCGGCGTGCACCTTTTCCACAACGCCCTGTGCACTTTCGGTTTCCGGAAGACTGGCCAGGGCGTTCATCATGCGCTCGTTGCCAAATTCCTCGTGCGCCACGTTCTCTGCCTCGTTCAAGCCGTCCGTGTACAGGAAAATACGGACGCCGCGCATGTTCTCCATGGTCTGGCCCTCAAAGGCATAGCCGGGCATAATGCCGATGGGCGTGTTGGGCTGGCAAGTCATGAAGTGCGGCTCCGGCGTAAAGAGCACCGGCGGGTTGTGGCCGCAGTTGCAGAAGTCCAGGCGGCCGGTCTTGAGGTCCAGGCAGCCGATGAACAGCGTCACAAACATGAGTTGCTCGTTGTGCTGGGACATCTCGTTGTTAATCTGACGGGCCACCTCTGCCGGCGGATTCCCCTGCCAGGACAGCACGCGGAACAGGTTGCAGGCCACCGCCATGAACAAGCTGGCCGGCACACCCTTGCCGCTTACGTCGCCCACGCAGAAGTACAGTTGTTCGTCGCGGATAAAGTAATCGTACAGGTCTCCCCCAACCTCCTTTGCAGGAGACATAAACGCATACAAATCCACGTCTTTGTGATCCGGGAACGGCGGGAACACGCGCGGCACCATATCCATCTGGATGGAACGGGCGATGTGCAGTTCTCCCTCAATGCGCTCTTTCTTGGCCGTGGTGGTGGTAAGCTCGTCGATGTACTTCACCAGGGAGGTCTGCATCTCTGCGAACGAACGGCTTAACACGCCTACTTCGTCGTTGCGCCGGGTGGGCGGAAGTTCTGTGTTGAAGTTACCGTAAGCGATGGTCTCTGCCTGCACAGCCAGCGTACGGAGCGGATTCAGCTGCCTGCGGATAATCATATAGAAGACCACGTACATGAGCAGCAAGCCCACCAGTACAATGGCCAGAATAATGTTCTGGAAGCGATGGAAACCGCCAAAGATGTCGCTTTCCGGGCAAACGATGGCCACGCTCCAACCGGTGGTCATCATGGGCTTGTAGAAAACAAAGCAGTCTTCTTCGCCAAAGAACAGCTCATGCATGCCTTCTTTCCACTCCTGCATATCCTCTCCCAGTTTACGTATACTGGGATTGGGGCTCACCAGGTCTTCCGTGAAAATGCTCTGATAAAAGAGTTTCTCGGGATCCGGGTGCACCAAAAACGAGCCGCCGCGGCCCACCAGAATGGAATAGGAATGCGGATAAGGTTTTACGGACGATATGGTCTTGGAAAGCCATTCCAGGGAGATATCCAGGGAAAGCGTACCTACAAAACTGCCATCGTTCCCGATGAGGGGCTTGCAGTAGGACACCATCATTTTGGAGTCCATGGTGCTGTCATCGAACTCCTCTTGATCCGTGTAGGGCTCTGTCCAGCAAGGCTGTCCCATGAGCTTAGGCAGCAGATACCAGTCCAGATAGAAATACTGGTAGCTGTCCTGGCCCTCCTGCTGGGTATACACGTTTTTTCCGTTGTTGTTGGAATAGGCCGAGAAATAGCGGCCCTTTTCCGGGAAAAAAAACGGTTCGAAAGAAATGGAACAACCGTTGAGGAAAGAATTGGTGATGACCACCTCACGGGAGAGCTCGAACATGGCATCCGGGTTGTCCAGGTTCTTGTAAATGCGGTTCTCCAGATTGTCGGCCACCAGTTCTACGTCCTCCAGGATGCCGTTTACCCGAATCACCGTGTTCTCCAGCACGCGTTTGGCACCCTGGATGGCTTCCCGGCGCACGGCGCGGCGTGCGACCACGCCCGTATAGCCCAGCGAGGCCACAAAAATGGCCGCCGCAAAGAACACGATCCACATACTCAGGCGGGTGGACAAGGAGCACCGTATTTCTTTTAACTTGCTCATTGGCAAAGCTCCTCCATGGTTACGGGGCGCTGGATAAGGCCGCCTTTCAACATAACCTCATTGGCCAGTTGCAGCATATCCTCACGAATCCGATACTCCCGTTCATGGGAATCCGGATCCAGCTGCAGGGCCAGGATTTCTTCGAGCATCAGGTGCTGGAGGATACGGTTGGTGGCGATATGGTTCCTTTCCACATAGCGCATCACAATGTCCAGGGTCTCTTCCGGATGAGCGGCGGCATAGTCCCAGCCACGACGGCTGGCGCGGGCGAATTTCTCGGCCTGCTCCTTGTGCTTCTCATAATAGGCGCGGGACATGTACACGCCGTCCTCCTGGATGTTGTAGCCGTGCTCCGACAGACGGTAAACACAGTTTTCCGGAATGTTGAACCCAGCCTGGCGTACCTGAAAGAACTCATTGTAGGACATGGCTGCGATGGCATCTACCGCACCGGCAATATAAAGGTTGACCATGTTGGCCGCGCGAATCCAGTCAAAGTTCAGGTTGGCCTGTACCGCTACGCTCTCCAGAAGCTGTGTAAAACCACCGGCCCAGATGCCCACCTTGGCATTTTGCTGTTTCATGGGATCCTTTCCCCGACGGGAAATCACCACCATGCCATTGTTCATGGAGGTTTGCAGGATGTTCACCAAGGGGATACCATTGGCAGAGAATTCGACAGCCTGGGCCAGTTGCAGCGTTGTAGCCTGGCTCAGATTGGAACGGAAGCGACTCTCCGCGTTCTGGGTGACGTTGGGATGCGTAATGGAGACCTTAATGCCTTCCGCCTCATAGAAGCCCAGCTCCTGCGCCACATAATAGCCGGCAAATTGTGCCTGCGCCGTCCACTGCGGGGTAAATACAATCATGTCCTGCTTGGGCTTTTTCTTCTGGGCTCCAAGCGGAAGCGCCACCAGTGCGGCTAACAGTATGAGGGTAAAACGTTTCATCCAACTTGCAAATATACGAAAAATTTTCCCCATTTGATGCGCGGCTTCATTTTGGGATTATTTTTGCCTCCGAGGGTCCAAAGAGTGGACCTTCGAAGCCGGGGATGCCCTCTGCGGGCGAGGTGGAAGCCATGGACGGGCAAGGTGGCTTTTGCCGTGTAGACGGCCAGGACACCGTGACGGCTAAAATACTGACCAACAACAACTTACAACACAATCCTCGTTCAAAATCTGAACGAGGATTATTAGCATTTCACTGAGAATCAGGAGTTTAGCAGCCACCTCACAGAAAAATTTTGTTTGTTTCACTATAATCGGTCGAAAAGTTCCCGAATAAATTCACGTTTCTACCTGCCATGTCCCTATTGTTTGTATATTTTTGCAGATGACCATTTTTAAACCTGTCATCTATGAAACACAAAACGTACAAACTGGACCCTGCAATAGAAAAACAACTCTTCGCCACCCCCTCCGAACTGGATGCCCGCGTGCAGGAACTCCTGGACAACCCCAGCCAGATTGCCCCCTTCATGGACTTCCGCGTGGACTGGAGCTTCAAGTACATTCTGGGGCACGAAGAAGCCATGATTAAACTCCTCAACGACATCCTTCCCGTGCACGTGGACACCCTTGAGTATCTGCCGAATGAAATCCCCGTCCGCAGCGAGAAAGAAAAGCGCGCGGTCTTCGATGTCATCTGCACCAACAAAACCACCAAGGAAAAGTTCCTCTGCGAGATGCAGCGACTCCCGGAGTCGGACATGGACGACCGCCTGCTCTTCTACGGCTGCTCCCTCATCCAGAAACAGATCAAGCGGAAGGACAAAAAGTACATTCTGAACACGGTGTACGTCATTTGCGTTGCCGATTACGAACGGGCTCATCCTACGCCAGTCCCGGCCGATGATTTCCTGTTCAAGTATCGCCTCAGGGATGAGCGGTGGCCGGAGGATGTCATGACCACCAAGCTCCAATTCTACTACCTGGAACTGCCCCGCTTCCAAAAAGGATGGGAGGCGGCGCAAACAAATGCGGAACGATGGTGCTATCTTTTCAGAAATTTGTATAAATTTGCAGGAGTCCCTCGCGATGCATCCGATTTTGAGCCCATTTTCGAGATTGCACGCACGGAACAGTTTGAGGAAGAACAACTAAAAGTATATCTCAACGCCATGGTTACAGACTACGAAAAACTGGTCATCGGTGAATACCACGAGCAAAAAGGCTTCAAGGAAGGCCTGGAGCAAGGCCGTGCAGAGGGACGAGAGCAAGGACGTGCGGAGGGGGGCAAAGAAAGGGCATTGAATAGTGCCAGAAATATGCTCGCACGGGGGTATGAGGTGTCGGAGATCGCAGAAGTGACAGAACTAACCCCGGAAGAAATCAACGCATTGCAACAGTAAACGCATGCATGTCACACATTTAAGCCCGAGGCTCCGCCGAGTCCCGGGCTTTTTTCGCACTTAGCTCCTCTCGTCCTTGTTTCGGGCCGATTTTGAGGACGACACCGCCGGGTTGCCCCTCTCGTCCTTGTTTGGGCCCGAAAATAAGGACGACACCGCCATTTTGCCCCGTTCGTCCTTGTTTTCGGGCATTATTAAGGACGAGGCGCAGACGCCCTGCAGCGGTGGGGCAGAGCGAGGCTGGCCAGGGCCAGGCCCGGGCAGAAATTGACGCAGAATGTTTTTTTTGGCGTAATTTTTTACGCAGGATTACATTTTTTATACCATTCGCGGGGCGAAAGGCCTTCCTCGCGGGTGAACACGTTGGAGAAAACCGTGCGGGAAGAGAAGCCGCAGCGCGCAGCGATCTCGTCCATTTTAAGTTCCGGCTGCTCCAGTTTCAGGCGCTTGGCCTCTGCCACGCGATACCGGTTCACAAACTGATAAAACGTGCAGCCGTATTCCGCCTTGATAAACTGGGAAAGGTAGGTCCGGTTCATGGGCAGGACCGCCCCCAGGTCCGACAGTTGGAAAGCCGGATTGACATAGGGCTTTTCCTCCTCCATCCAAAGGTCCAGCTTTTGGCGAAGTTCACTGTTCTCGGGCGAGGGCGCGGGTTCCGTCATGGCCTCCGGCGCCGGTTCCTCTGCCTTTTCCCGCCCACGCACCATCTCCCAAGGGTCCTTGCGGTAAAGGATTTGTTCCGTACTGTAGGCGAACATGGCAATCGTGAACCACAGCTGGGTAAAGCCGCGTGCCGGGGCCTGGGTGACGCAGATGAAAATATAATTGACGCCCACCAGTGTTACCATCCACAGGTAGTGGACAATCCACTGGACATCAAACGCGTCCAGGGTGGAGAAATTCTCTTCGCACCAGTTTTTATACGTGCGGACATGGGTAATAAGCAGCGGAATGAGCGCAAAAGGATATAACGCGATAAGGGGCCTCAGGCTTAGGGGAATCAGGTAATCCAGGCCTACCAGCACATAGATGGGAAGAAATTGCCATAGCCCGGTCTTGACCGACAGCCATCCGGGCCGAACGGCTTCCGTAGGATACATCAGCAGCACCCAGCCCAGCAGGTTGCCCAAAAACAGCTCTATGGTAGAGATATGCTGGGCACCCATATCCATTATCTGAGAATGGGCAAATATATCGCCGGCAAGATAGATGAAGTCGATCAGACCCCAGATGAGGAGCGTCCAGCCCCATACTCTCCGGATACGCAGGCCGTCCGCATGTTTGAAAACAAGGAATGAGCCGAAAAACGCCACGGTAACCGTGGTGGTAAACAGGAGCGGAGAAAGGATTTGCTCGAAGACACCAGCAGGGATATAGCGCGAAAGCCACAAGCTAAGCGCTACGCAAACGGTGGTAATGATGAAAAACCCTTGTTTCACAGAACAAATGTACAGATTCTTCTGCTAAAAGAAAAGGGTACGGCCCAAAAATTTACCGAATTTCGTTGGCGTTGTAAATGTAGGTATAGTCCGGATTCCGGCTAAAAATCCAGCGGTCTGCGGCTACGGTGGTATATGTATCCCAGCCCACAATGTTCTCCGGACGGGCCGAAGCCTGCACTGGCATGACAAAGTGCCCCTCCTCCCGGAAGACGCTGAAGGGGCGGGAGGCATAGCTGCCGTCGGAGCGGATACCACCGCTGAGCTCGATATAGGGCAGCGCGCGTCCCGGGGCGTAAACCACATCCTCCACAGACTCTACACCCACGCCTCCGGCGGTAATGTAGAACGTATCGCCGGCCGTAACCCCTGCCTGATAGGTGAGCGTGGGGGTATCCCCTATCCAGCGTACCTTGAACACGCTGTTATTCTCTTCTACGCCCAGCCCGCAGGCCATCTTCACCTTCCCTTCATAGATGGGATAGCACACCCAAAGGTCGTGCCCGTCAATTTGCTCGTGGCAGACGGTGGCGACATAGCGGCCACCGCTTTCAATGTTCACCACCTGCGGAGCGCCCTCGGCGTCGACCCGGGTAAAGGTTTCCCAAGTAGCCGTGTCCTTTCTCCACTGGCAGGAGGCCGAAGGATAACGGATGGGGAAAGCGGCATTAAAGAAGTTGGCGTCCCCCAGCAGCTTTTGCATGAGGGCGGCATCCTGGGTGATGGCGGCCTTGATGCGCATGGCCTGCCACTTATCCACCACAGCGGCAAACTCCCAGATGGGAACTACCGCCATATCAATAAGTTCCACGTTGGAATTGAGCTCGTCCGCCGGATTATAGACCAGCGACCTTCTCCAGGCCGATATCCCATCCAGCGAAAATGTGCGCGTGCCGTCCGGCTTGTGCTCCCCCAGGAGGCCGGTCAGGAAGCTTTGGTCCCCTCCCCAGGCCTGGAGCTTGAGGCGGCAGTCTTTCAGCCATACAAACTCTTCCTCCACACGGGACTTCTGCTTGTTTTCCACTGCCTTCAAGAATTCCTGGGTGCTCCATGCCTCTTCGCTGGCGCGGTCATTGTAACGCCACATGCTGTTCATCAGGTCCACCCGGAGACGCCCGCCCAGACTGGCGCTTACAATGACATGAGTACCCCACACTTTAATCATGGAGTCCACCGCAGCCACATTGTCGTCGGGGGTAAGCCGCAGGTGCTCCACGGCATTGCGGAAACTCTGGGTGAACACGTTCCGGTTCCGGGAATAGCGGGCCAGGACGCTGGCGTAGTTAATGTAACTGTCCACCATAAGTTCTTTTTCCTCCAGGGTGTAGTAAAAGGATTCCTGAATGCCATTTTCCAGGAAATACTGCCTATTGCGTTTCTCGTTCTTGTACAGGCCTAAGTCAATCTTCTGTTTGGTTTCTACGGCCACGTTGGCTACATAGTCCCGGAAGGAATAGCTGAACTCCGAGGCCACGGAGGATTCCCTGGCAGTGTTCTCCGCCATGAGTATCTCGCCGCTGGCCGCCTGCATATTCTCCAGGAAATAGCGGTTGAGGACCTGGCAGCGGATGTCTTTCCAGTTGCAGTAGTCCCCGCGTACGGCATTGTACGAGTACCCCAGCCCGTAGTTTCGGCGGAACAGTTCGCGGGTTTCCACATCTTCGGCCTTTACCCAGTTGTAGCCCCCTTCCGGCATCCATTCGGGGGCCTGGTTCTCTGCGGAAGAGGGGGGCATCTCCAGGCCCCGGCAGCTCCATACAAGAGCGGCCAGGCCCAGGAGGCAGGTCATATGAAGGATCCTTTTCACGCACTAAATATTGACAAGGGTAAAGCCCTGGGGCACTTTATCCGTAAAATGCACGCTGTTCATGGTATAAACAAAGCACTCGTTCAGGAAATCGTAGAGATTGTCCTTCCCACCGTTTCCGTAGTAGCCTTTATCGTCATAGGAATACCCGTTGTTATTGATGCACTGCGGAGCAATGCGGACATACTGGCAATAGCGCTTTTTGCCTTTGAGGAATTTGTACGAACCGTGCTCGGCCCCCAGTACCATGATTACCTTTTTGTATCGGTCCAACGAATAGTCGCTCCAGTGGCTGTAGTCGTCTTTATTTGTTGCGAACCCATCCTTGCCCAAAGTGGGAAAATCTTGATTTTCGGCGTTCCTGGAATAGCAGGCAAAAGGGAACACCTCACCGGGGAACCGATCCACAATCTTCTGCTTCTTGCGGGCGTAGATTCTACTGTCTGCGCACAGCAGAAGGTAGTCGCTGATGTCATTGATGCGGCAGCTTTTGTCGTGGCCGCCGCCATACTTGGGTTCCCACAGTTCGCTCCATCTGTTGCTGAATAACCGGCCTTTGCCGGCACCCATGTTAACCAGCGTTCCCGGACTGCTGGCACTCCGGCTTTCCTTTACGCACACCCAGTACACGCCCTCGCCAAAGTACACGTCTCCCCGGCGACAGGGGGAAGAAAAGCTGTTGGTACCCCACTGGTCTGCCGTACGGTAGATGATTTTGGTAAGATGGGGGACGCAGGGAATCTCCACGATGACATAGCCGGAGTTGTTCCCCTCCCCTTGGCGGTGGAAAGTGAGTTTTCCCAGTTTGAGGTGCGTAAGGTCTATCACCAGCCCATCCGCTGTCTCTAAGACGAAGCGGTTGTCTCCTACCAGTGAACGGAAATACGGTTCACTCAGAGAAGATTCTTCTACAAATACGCTTCTCTCGGAGGGTGCATTCGCATCCAGGACTTCGCCAATGGTGGGCTCGAAGGTTTTCCCTTCGAACACGAAGTCAGTCTCCCCATCGTTGTCAAAGACCACGTCGGTCAGCGCTTCCAGCACATTCTGGATCGCGAGAGCTTCGCGTTCCTTCTGCTCTTCGGCCGCTTCCGTCTCTTCCGCATTGTCCTTCCGGCAGCCCGCAACTACGGACAGCCCCAGAGCGGCCATCAGGCAAAACAGGATGCATTTCGTATTAGTCCACATAACGTTTAATTACCTCCAACTTAGGATATTCGAACTTGTAGTTTCGCACAGGACGTACGGGATAATAGTCCTCGTGCCAGTCGCCCAATACGTCGTAACGAATGAGACGATAGTTGTTGTCCAGCACCAGCAGCTGGGGGTCGTCGCCGCCGTTGTCCACGACGGAGAACAGGTGGAGCTGCCCTTTGTAGCGGAGCGCCAGGCGATTGTCCGGGAAGGTGGCACGTCCGTTCAGCACGTCGCTGATGCCCCAATAGCCATTGAAGCGGGCGTCGAAGCCGGAAAGCTGCCCCGGGAACAGGGCCTTGGGATTGAAGCCCAGGAAGGCTTCCAGGCCCCTCACCTCGTCCGATGTAGGCATGTACCAGCGCCGCTCATTGCCCCAGGTCCAGTCATTGTCTTCCATGATGATGTCGTTAATCTGGAAGTCGAAGCGGGTGTAAAGGACGCCCTCCTCTACCTGCTCGTCAAAGTACAGGTAGCCGGAATGCGGGTCTTCGCAGAAGCCCATGGGGTGGTCAATATCGGCCCGCGTCCAGAAATTGCTCCCCACTTTCACAATGGGGTGGCTGTAGGCCTTGCGCGGGTCCAGGAAGTAGAACGCATCGTCCCGCACCTCCCGGCCTTTCTGGCCGTAAGAAGGAAGGTCCACCGGACTTTCCGGCATCAGGCTGCCGTTCACATACCAGAAACGGGTGAGCACGGAGTCCGGAGCCATGTCCGGGAAGGGATTCACATAACAGTCTCCTCCGCTAAAGGCCACAAAGGCAGGCCGATGGGTGCCATCGCCCGGGAAAAGGCCCTGATTCAGGCGGATGCCTTGCTGGTAGATGGGATAGGCAATGGTCACGCGCTTGTCGGAGCGGATGGCGGGCACATACTCGGAGCACACCTCCAGTATGGGCATTCCTGCCATGTACAAGATGCGGCACAGGCTGCCCTTCCCTTCCTCGGGGAAAGTAAAGAGTGCCTTGTCTGCGCCCTGCGGGTCTATCGGGTAGATATCCATTCCGGTGAAGCTGTCCTCGAGGACATTGTCCGAGCGCTGACCCAGGTCAAACGCAACGCGCATAAAGTCCTCACGGACGTCTTCCGTCACCAGGTCCCACAAGGGAATGAGCTCGAAATGAATCACGTCCAGCGAAGGGTCTCCCTGGAAATGCGGGCTGTAATTAATGGAGGCCAGCCAGTCCGTAATACGGGCCGGGTCGATTTGTCCGTTGGCGGACAGTTCGCTTATCTCCTTCTCCAGCGCCTGCACCTGGTCCGCACCGCCGCCGCGCACCTCAATGGCGCTTATGGCCTCCCCCTGCGAGGTAACCACAGGCGACTTGGGTGTGGACGGTTCGCGGTTCATGCCCGTGCGGTCCCCGTCGGCAATCTGCCCCAGCGTGAAGTTCACTTCCTGCTCTATCTCTTCCCGGGAGTTGAAGCTGGCCGATTTACGCATGGTGAAGGAATAGTCTATCCGGCCGCCCAGGTCCACCTGCAGAATCACATGCGTGCCAAACTGCGTAAGCACGGACTCGATGAGCTGCCGGCGGGTTTCACCGCTGGCCCGACGGCAATAGAAAAGGTACGTGGAGAACTCCTCCGAATAGGGCACTCTCCCCTCCCGCTTCAGGTCCAGGAGGGCAGCCCGGTCAATGATGCGCGACGCAACGGCCTTTTCCAGGGAGCCATGGCCATAATTTTGCTGGTCCAGTCCCTCGCTGGATGATTTCAGCAATTTCACAAGCGTGTTGCAGTTGTCCAGGCAGCCTTCAAAGATATTGTCTTTGTCTTCCGTCTGCAGCTGGCTCAGGCCCTGTCCATAGGCATGGATATTCCCGGCGTTCACGTGGTTGACATCCAGACGGCTCAGGTGGCAGTCCTGGACGAGCTGGTATTTTTCGGCCAGGTTGAGTTGCCGGGCCATGTAGGGATAGTCCAGCACGGGCATGCGCACGCGCACGGCCATGGGGCTTTCCAGAGCCTTGTAGATGTCGTACCCATACCCCACATACAACTGCTCCCGGGCGGCGTCGGCATTTTGGTCCAAATCGCTGGAGGAAAGCTGCACCAGGCGCAGCTGCGCCGTGCGCGTAGGATTGGCGGCATCCGTAAAAGTAAGGATGGCTTCCCGCCGCTGCTCGCTCAGGTTGGCCTGGGTCTTGAGGGACACCATGCCATCCGCAGCCAGGGTTCCGGTCGATACTACCAGCCAGCGGGCATTGCTCCGCACATAGATTTCTCCCGTGGAGGCATCCCGGCCGCTCAGGGCCACCTTCAACGACTACACCGCCTACATCCGCGTGTGGAGCAAGGCCCTGGCTGCTTCCGAGATTGCCGCCACCCTGTGCGAAGTCCCGGCCCAGTACCAGGACAGCCTGGAAGCCTGCTGGAACTTTGACGGTTCCACCGACAAGTGGGTGGAGAACAGCGTGAACAAGGACATCGACTATGCCCTTGACTTCACCTCCTGCTTCGACGGTAACGGCAATGCCAAGGACAAAGGCGATGCCGCCGCAGCCGCTTGGGTGACCCTTTCCGGTTCCGAACTGCCCGGTATCTGCTACAGTGTTGAGTAGCTACCCGCATCGTGCAAAAAAAGAGATCCTTCGGGGTCTCTTTTTTTGCTCTTTTGCCGGATTTTAGCGAACTTTGAAAAAACAAGCCCCTCTTATGAGCCATCTAATCATTCAAGGAACACCCCTGCCCAACCTTCCCTGGGAAGAGCGTCCCGCGGGAAGCAAAGCGCCCCTGTGGAGATACAGCGCCAATCCCGTGATTCCCCGGGACCTGCTCCCGGACTCCAATAGCATCTTCAACAGTGCCGTCGTCCCTTTCCGAGACGGATTCGCCGGCGTATTCCGCTGCGACGACACCAACCGCCGCATGACCCTCCATGCCGGATTCTCCAAGGACGGCATCCACTGGGACATTGAACCGGAGACCATCCGTTTCCAGGATGGCGGCCCCGAGGTGGGCCAGTGGGTCTACGGCTATGACCCGCGCGTAGCCTTCATCGACGGAAAATACTGGGTAACCTGGTGCAACGGCTATCACGGCCCCACCATCGGCGTGGCCTGGACCGAGGATTTCAAGATTTTCCACCAAAAGGAGAACGCCTTCCTGCCCTACAACCGGAACGGCGTACTCTTCCCCCGCAAAATCAGTGGCCGATATGCCATGCTCTCCCGCCCCTCCGACACCGGTCATACCGCCTTCGGAGACATCTTTTACAGTGAATCCCCGGACATGGAATTCTGGGGACACCATCGTCACGTGATGGCGCCCGCCCCCTTCGAGGTAAGCGCCTGGCAGTGCATGAAAATTGGCGCCGGCCCCGTTCCCATCGAGACGTCGGAAGGCTGGCTGCTGCTCTACCACGGGGTACTCCGCTCCTGCAACGGCTATGTGTATGCCTTCGGCAGCGCCCTGCTGGACCTGGAGCAGCCTTGGAAAGTGCTTGCCCGCAGCGGGCAGTACCTCATCAGCCCCCGGGAAATCTATGAACTCACCGGCGACGTTCCCAATGTCACCTTCCCCTGCGCCGCCCTGCACGACCCAGCCACCGGCCGTATCGCCGTGTATTATGGCTGCGCCGACACCGTGACCGGCCTCGCCTTTGGCTATATTCCGGAAATTATCGACTTCACCAAAAAGACCAGCATCGTATGAGATTCTTCGCTTCGCTCAGAATGACAAACGCGACAGCGCTTATTGCCGTCATTGCCGGCCTTACCGGCAATCTGTTCACCGCATGCACGTCAAAGCCTGCGGAAGACCTTGTTTCCTGCGTGGATACGCGCATTGGAACGGGAGGACACGGACACGTGTTTGTGGGAGCCGATGTCCCCTTCGGAATGGTACAGCTGGGCCCCACCAGCATCCCGCAAACGTGGGACTGGTGCTCGGGCTACCACGCCTCGGACTCTACCGTGATCGGATTCAGCCACACGCATCTTTCCGGCACGGGAATAGGCGACCTGTTCGATGTTACCGTCATGCCGGTAGTGGGTGAGGTAACTTACGCCCGGGACGGCATGTGGTCCTATGCAGACCGCACCAAGGAAGTTACGGAGCCCGGCTATTACAGCGTGCCGCTGCTTCGCTACGGCATTACGGCGGAGCTCAGCGCCACGGAGCGTGTGGGCATCCACCGCTACACCTTCCCCGCATCGGAAGAGGCCGCCCTGGTCTTTGACCTGGAGAACGGCGGCTGCTGGGACAAAGCCACGGATACGCATTTTGAGGTGCTGGACAACTGCACCCTCCAGGGCTGGCGCTACTCCACCGGCTGGGCCAAGGACCAGAAACAGTACTTCTATGCCGTCTTCTCCAAGCCCGTGAGCATCCAGGAGGAAGGAATGTATGCCCGCTGCTCCTTCACGGCCGCAGAAGGAGAAAAAGTGCTGCTGAAGGTGGCTTTATCGGCCCATAGCTGCGCCGCCGCCCGGGAGGCCCTGCAAGCGGAGCTCCCGGGATGGGACTTTGACGCCGTCCGGAAAGAGGCCCGCGTCAAGTGGAACGACGCCTTGTCCAAGGTGCACATCGACACGGACGATGCCGCCGCCCGGAAAGTGTTCTACACGGCCCTCTACCATACGATGATTGCGCCGTCACTGTTCTCGGACATCGGAGAGAAGCCTTCCTATACCACCTATTCGCTCTGGGACACCTACCGCGCGGCCATGCCGTTATACTACATCCTTCACCCGGAGCTCCGGGCCGACG
Source organism: uncultured Bacteroidales bacterium (assembly GCA_946415475.1). GTDB lineage: Bacteria > Bacteroidota > Bacteroidia > Bacteroidales > UBA932 > Cryptobacteroides. The sequence continues at coordinate 9,200 of CAMKSQ010000014.1, read as the reverse complement.
TAGTGAACACCATGCTGGACATCTTCGACGCGCAGGGGAAACTCCCCGTCTGGCATCTGGTGGGGAACGAGACCGACTGCATGGTGGGAAATCCCGGCGTCATTTCCGTGGCCGACGCCATTGTGAAGCAGCTTCCCGGAATTGACTATGAGCGGGCCTACGCCGCCTGCAAGGCCTCCGTCATGCTGGACGAGCGCGGCCAGGACCTTCGCAAGAAGTATGGCTATATCCCCTGCGACCTTTACGGCGAAGCCTGCGGCAACGACATGGAATATGCCATTGCCGATGCCGCTGTAGCCCATGCCGCAGCAGTGCTTGGCTATACCCAGGATGCCGCCTTCTTTACCGAAAGGAGCCACAGCTGGAGACATTACTTTGACCCGTCGACGGGATTTGTGCGCGGGCGTACGGCCTCCGGCGGCTGGCGCACGCCGTTCGACCCGTTCACTACCGGCCACCTGGGCAAGGACTACACCGAAGGGAACGCCTGGCAGTACACCTGGCTGGTTCCGCAGGATCTGAAGGGCCTGATGGACTGCTTCGGGGGCCGTAACGCCACGCTGGAGCACCTGGATTCGCTCTTCACCGCGCCTGAAAAGGTAGGTCCCGAGGCCCCGCCGGACATTACCGGCCTCATCGGCCAATATGTCCACGGAAACGAACCCAGTCACCATATTGCCTATTTCTATACCATGCTGGGGCAGCCCTGGAAGACCGCAGATCTAGTACGGAAAATCCTTTCCGAACAGTATGGTACCGGCTATGACGGGCTTGCCGGCAACGAAGATGTGGGACAGATGAGCGCCTGGTACGTCCTTTCTTCGCTGGGCTTCTATCAGGTGGAACCGGCCTGCCAACGCTTCTGGTTCGGCTCGCCCCTCTTCCGGAAAGCGGAAATTGCCGTGTCCTGCGGCACCTTCACCATCGAGGCCCCTGCCACCAGCGACACCAACCGCTACATCCAGCGCATCTTCCTGAACGGGAAGCTGTACACCAAACCTTATATCGACTTTGCCGATATTGATGCGGGCGGCACGCTCCGCTTCGAAATGGGCGCCAAGCCCGTTGTCTGGTATGCCTGGGAAGACTATTTCAACGGGACGCCGGACCGCAGGCCCGCCCCCGAAAAGCGCCTGTTCACCTCAGACGCCGTTGAAAAAACCCTTACGGAAACGGCCGCGCTGCTGGAGAATCCCAAACTTCGGCAGATGTTCGTCAACTGCTTTCCCAACACCCTGGACACCACGGTCCACTTTGACCGGGACGAGGACGGGAACCCCGACACCTTTGTGTGGACCGGCGACATTCCGGCCATGTGGCTGCGTGACTCCGGGGCGCAGGTGTGGCACTACGTGCAGCTCGCACCGCAGGATGCCCACCTGGCAGACATGATCAAGGGCACCCTCCTCCGCCAGTTTAAGTGCCTGGTGATAGACCCGTATGCCAATGCCTTCAATCCGGGGCCCACGAATGATGGCTGGCACGAGGATAACACCTACATGGTCCCGGACGTGTTCGAGCGCAAATGGGAGCTGGACTCTGAATGCTACCCTATCCGGCTGGCCTATGCCTACTGGAAAGAGACCGGAGACACTTCGGTGTTCGGCGACCTCTGGATTGCGGCCATGCGGACGGTCCTTGGCGTCATGCGGGAGCAGCAGAAATACGATGGCCTGGGCAAGTACTGCTTCTCCCGGCAGACAGACCGCCAGTTCGACACCAAGGGCTGGGACGGCTACGGCGCGCCCCTGAAGCCCTGCGGGCTCATTGCATCGGCCTTCCGCCCCTCCGACGACAGTACCGTCCTGGACTTCCTGATTCCGTCCAACTTCATGGCTGTGAGCAGCTTGCGAAAGGCGGCCGAGATTCTCTCCACGGTCAATAGGGAAAGCGGCCTTTCCGCCGAATGCACAGCCCTGGCAGACCAGGTAGAGGCCGCCCTCAAGGCGAATGCCATTGTGAATCACCCGGTCTTCGGCCCCATCTACGCCTATGAAGCGGACGGCTTTGGGAACACCCTCCTGCAGGACGATTCCAACGTCCCCAGCCTGTTGTCGCTGGCCTATCTCATTCCCGAAATGGCGTCCGACCCGGTGTGGCAGAATACCCGGCGCTTTGTCCTGAGCGAGTACAATCCGTGCTTCTTCCGCGGGGCGGCCGGCGAAGGCGTGGGCGGCCCGCATATCGGCTACGACATGGTCTGGCCCATGTCCATCATGATGCGCGCCTTCACCGCCACGGACGACGAAGAGCTCCGGGACTGCATTGCCATGCTCCTTGCCACCGATGCCGGCACCGGCTTCATCCACGAGTCCTTCCACAAGGACAACGCCTCCTATTTTACCCGCGAATGGTTCGCCTGGCAGAACAGCCTGTTTGGCGAACTCATTCTCAAGTTGGTGAAGGACGGTAAACTGGAACTGTTAAACTCCATCCGATAAAAGAAGAAAGAGGGTGTATTCTAAGACTTTTCCAAGGAATACATCCTCTTTTTTGTTCATTGCTGCGTTGCCGCTCAGAACGTCCAGAATGTCGAATCTGCGTCGACGCGGCAATCATATGACTTCTTTTAGCAAGAAAGGTTGCCGAGTTGGCTACCGGAGTGACGTAGAATAGCGTTTTTTTGTCAACGTGGCAAGGCGCCGGAGGAAGGAATACCCTCCAGGGGGACTCCACTTCGCTACGCTCCGTTCCGGCCCCTCCCATTGTCTCCTGCGTCCCCGCTAAGACAGGAGAACTAAACCAATCGGTGAAACGTAATATCAAACGATTCCCTCCGGATTTTATGTTCCAGTTGACGCCAGAAGAAGTCAAAATGATGTCACAAATTGTGATATCATCGAAAAGAAAGGCATCTGCACCTCCTTTCGCCTTCACGGAGCAGGGTGTAGCCATGCTGTCCGGACTACTGAAGAGCGATGTCGCCATTGCTGCCAACATTGCCATCATGCGTGCCTTCGTGCAGGTAAGGGAATACCTTCTTGCTGCCTCGTCGCTCTCTGCAGAAGTCAAGGAACTCAGAGCGAAGGTTGATTTGCTGGCACTCCAGCGTGAAGATGATTTGGGCGCTGTCAACGACCTCTCCGAAGATGTTCGGAAGGACATTGACAACCTGTACCTTGCCATCGGCGAACTCTCTTCCCGTATAGAGGAGAAGAAGCGGGAGCCTCGGCGAAAGATTGGTTTCCAACAAAATATGGAGGATTGATCTGTCATTCTGAGCACTTTTCTGTCATTCTGAGCGTAGCGAAGAATCTATTCTTTTTTCAGCTCTACCGCCGGATTCGTCTTCGCCGCCTTCAATACCTGCCAGATGACGGAGACAAAGGCGATTAATCCTGTGAGGAGCACCGCTACTACAAAGATCCACCAATAGCCTTCGAGCCTGTAAATAAAGTCCTTGAGGTATTCCTGGGCGGCATAGACCGCAATCGGGATGCCGATGACGCAGGCAATGCTCACCAGTACCATATAGTCCCGGATGGTGAGCCAGGCTCACGGCCAGCCCCACCGCCTCGATGGCGGTGTAGAGTTTGTTGCGTGAGAGGAATTTCAGATAGGATTTCATTCTACTTTTATTTATATTTGTACCGAACGATAAATTGTTGAGTTATGAGTGAAGATTTGAGTATCGTCCAAAATCTGATTTATGAGATTCGTGGGCAGAAAGTGATGCTGGATTTTGATCTGGCAAAGTTGTACCAAGTGGAGACCAAAGTCTTGAACCAGGCGGTAAGACGTAATATCAAAAGGTTTCCGGAGGACTTTATGTTCCAGCTTGATAATAAGGAGTTTGCAAACTTGAAGTCACAAATTGTGACCTCAAGTTGGGGAGGTCGGCGTACTCCGCCACTAGCCTTTACGGAGGAAGGGATAGCCATGTTGTCTTCCGTTCTGCATAGCGATATTGCTATTGCAGCGAATATTTCAATACTTCGCGCTTTTGTTAAAGTAAGAGAGTATTTACTAATGGCATCTACCGTATCTGCTGAAGTAAAGGAACTGCGGGCCAAAGTGGACCTTCTGGCCATGCAGCAGGAGGAGAACCTCGGTGCCGTCAACGATCTTTCGGAGGATGTCCGGGAGGACATCGACAACCTGTATCTGGCCATCGGCGAACTCTCTTCCCGTATAGAGGAGAAGAAACGTGAGCCGCAGCGAAAGATTGGCTTCCAACAGAACATAGATAAAGATTGACTACTCGTTCTTTAGCGATTCCACCGGATTTGCCCGGGCGATGCGGAGGCAGTTCAGGAGCACCACGCCCAGTACAATCAGCAGCACCAGGACGGCTCCGCCGATGAAATACGACGGATGCAGCGACACTTTCTCGGCAAACTGCTCCAGCCACTTGTGGGCCACGAAGTAGGCGGCCACGCAGGCAATCACAGCCATTACGGCGGACAGTTTCATGATGTCCTTGGCGAAGACACTCAGGATGTCACGGGTGGTGGCGCCGTTGATCTTGCGCACGGCCATTTCCTTGCTTCGGCGCAGGCTTTCATCCTTGATGAAGCCGATAAGGCCCAGCAGCGCGATCAGCAGGGAGAACACGGCGCCCAGCGCCATGGTGTTGCGCATCTTTTTGCTGTCGTCATACGCCGCCCGCATCTGTTCTTCGTAAGAGACGATGTTGATTTCGCGGCCTTCCAAGGCCTGCTCCAGCGCCTGCCGGACCTTCGGCAATGCCTCCGGATGCACTTTGAAGAAGGTATGCGGCATCCAGGAACTCATCGAGCCAATTTCGCCATAGAACAGTGCGCTGGGGCGCGGATCCACGCCGGTCAGGTTGCCGATGAGGTAACTCTTGTACACGCCGGAAATAGTAAAATAACTTCGCCCCGAATCGCGTGATCGGTCGTGTCCGGTAATGAACACCTGCTTGCCAACGGCGCCGTCGCTCCAGTCTGTAAACTCGGCCATCTTAGCCACAAACTTTTCATCCACAACGATTTCAGAGGAATCCCTTGGCGCACGGCCTTCCAGGAACTGGATTCCCATCAGGTCATAGAAATCGCTCGAGCACTCATACTGGTCGGCGATATTGAACAGTTCGCGATCGTCATCGGGCAGGTACACATTGTCTCCACTGGAGCCCTGGAATGGTAGATTGTAGGCGGCTGCCACAGCGCTTACTTCCGGAAGACTTTTCAGTGTCTGGTGTGCCCGCGTCAACGCCTGCCGGTCTCCGTCGAACATGTCAAAGTAGTACAGATTCTTGTAGTCGTAACCTGTATCGGCATGGGACACCTTCTGGTACTGGCGGCCGATGATGAGCATCATCACCACCAGGAATACGTTGATAAGCACCTGGAAACCCAGCAACCCCAATTTCCAGTTGCGGGAATTCTCCGTATAGTTCTTTAATGCGGCATAGACCGGAATCCGCTGATAGAGCTCGGCCGGAACCACAATCGAAATCACCAGCACAAAGAGGATCACAGCTACGATGGCCACGATGCTCTGCGGCACCAGCAGCGTCTGGAAAGGAACCCCAAGCAGGTTCTCTACGATGCTTCGGCCTGCAAAGATGATTGCCCCAGCCAGCACCAGAGAGAGCAGGATATGCAGCAGCGCTTCCTTTGTCAGCATTCCATAGATATGCTTCCCTTCCGCGCCATAGCACTTTCGCACGCCCACTTCCTTGGAACGCTTCACCAGGGAGGAAATCACAATCAGGATGTAGTTCAGCAGGGAAATCAGGATGAGCAGCGCCGCTACGATGGAAAGCAGGATCACCTGCGACTTTACCTCTGGATCGGAGGTGTGCAGGGTGCTAAACGGCTTTAGGAAATATCGCAGGCTTGTTCCCTGAGCCTCAATCTGCTCCAGCGGCTGGTGGGCCTCCTGCATTTTCCGGATGGCATCCGTGAGTGTGTTCGGATCCACACCCGGCATCAGTTTCACATAGCCCTTGTACCGGTCGTTGCCAAGCCAGTTATCCGTGCTCTGCTTGCCGTAGGTCTCGATGGCCAGCAGGATATCATAGTCCAGGGAGCCGTTCTTCGGGAAGTCCTCAAAGACCCCCTCGATGGGCAGTTTCAGACCTGCCATATCCTCGTTGTAAATCTGCCTGCCGATAACGGTGGAGATGTCATCCTGAGCGGAGCGAAGGATCTTCTCCGCAAAACTCCGGCTCACCATCACACCTCCCCATTTTCCAAGGATTTTCACGGGGTTACCAGCCAGAATCGGCCGGTCAAATACCTTGAAGAAGCAGGTATCGGCGCAGACGAGCGTGGCTTTGAGCTTGTTGCCGTCCTCATCCAGGTATGTGTCGCCGTTGAAGACGTAGGTGGTGCGCGTGCCCACTTCCACGCCAGGGACTTCTTCCATAAAGCCCACAGAAACGGCCCCGCTCACCTGGCCGTAATCGTGTTCATCCCCGTGCTGTGAGTACCAGGTGCGAATCGTGTACACCCGGTCGATGTCCTTGTAGAAGCTGTCGTAACTCAGCTCAAAGAACACCTTGGCAATGAGCACGATGCCCACGGCCAACCCGATGCCCAGGGAGAGGACTTTGATGAGAATATCGCTTTTTGTCTTCATTTGCATTTGGATTGTTATGAAATATTGGTAACTTTGCGGAGGTAAACGATATGAGTATGAAAACTACATCCGTCGCACTTGGGCCTCATTTTGAAGATTTTATCCAGGCCAGCATCCTGAGCGGGCGCTACAACAACGCCAGCGAGGTGGTTCGTTCAGGTCTTCGCCTTCTGGAAGACCAGGAGCAGAGAATGGCCGCGCTTCGCTCTGCCATCGAAGAGGGAATGAACAGTGGTATTGTGGAAGATTTCGATTCGCAGGATTTCCTGCAGCAGATGAAAGCGCGTAAGCATGGCAAAGTATGACATCACCAAAGAGGCCACGGAAGACCTCTATAAGATTTGGGCGTACACCGTTGACACTTGGTCTGAAGAGCAGGCGGATACTTATTATTCGCTTCTGGAAGCTGGCATGAACGAAGTGGCCAGCGCTCCGGAGCGCGTTGATCTGCGGTGTGAAGAGCGCCAGCGCTGCGTCTCTGCGGTCAATCTGCGCATCGCCGATAGCCGCCTGCTGAATCCGGATCTTGGTGGAGTTGGAAATGGCGTACTCCATGCACTCCTTCAATGTCATTACGCCGTCATGCCCGACGCGATCGGGCATCTCCTGTACCTTGAGATCCCCGATCAGGTCGGGGATGACGAGCGCCACAAAAACGAATATGTAAAGCTGTTTCTTCATCATACAATGATTTATCACCGTGCCAGAATTGAGCACTTGCCGTGCCAAACTAATTAATGTATTGTTTATCAGTCATTTCCGATTTTGTTTGGGCGCAAAAAAAGTGTAAAGCCCTGTAAAGAACTTTACACTTTCCAACTTTACACTCTGTCCTTTCCGCAGCCTAAATCATCTGGGCGGCCAGCTGTTCTACGCTGAAATTCAGGAGTGAAGAATTTTCTTCCCGCAACTGCTCGGCAACGGGTGACTGCATCACAAGCCCCGTCGCATCACGGGGCGTCATTCCATATCTGGCCACCAGATATGCACTCAGGTCGGCCAGAAGGGTGTCAATGCGGATAGTTGTTTCGCTCATATCAAATCTTCTTTAATTCATTCAATGCTTTGTCAGTGCAGAAGCAGTACTGGGTATAGCTGCTTCCAAATTGATTGACCCGGTCAATAAAAATCCGCAGGGGGCCGTCTTCCAAATACGTTTTGGGATACTCGCGCTTGAAACGGAAGATTTCCTGATCCAAGATGGCATCGGCTACCGGTCCAATCACAATGTCGTAATTGTGGTGGAAAAACTCCTCGTCCCGGTTGCGGATCACAAAACGGGCCCACTCAACACTGAAACCCGGATAGGAAGCCACATTCAGCCCCGCCTCTTTCGCTTTCTTCAAGTTGAAATTGAAGGCATTTACGGTAATCTCTCCCTTTTGCTGGATGCTGACGCGGCGCTTGCCCATCTCCCAGGCCCTATTCCAACTGGGTGTAAGATAGAAGCCCCGTCCAAAGTCATTCTTGGAATGGCATTCTTTCAGATCCGGTTTCCGGACCTCCACGTTTGAGCCGTGCAGCAATCTCATAAACGTCCTCCGTTATTGGCGCAAATGCGGGACAAATCCTGCAGCACGACAGTGCGGGGAAGTGTCTGCTCATAGCGGAAGCTGCTCTCCAGGAAATCAATTCCCTTGTAAAGCAAAAGGAACTGGTAGGCCTTGGCAAAAGTAAGCTTATTCTCTTCGGCAAACCAGGAAACGCCCGTGGTGATGAACCTCGTTTTCTGTTCCTTGGTTGCGGCGCTCTCGTCAATGCCGGAGGCGGAAAGCACCAACTGTTCTCCCATCGCTTCCAACAGGATAGCCGCATCTTCGGCTGAGATGTGCGTCAAGCCCTTCTCAATCTTGCTGATACTGCTTTTCCCTAAGCCAACCCGGCGCCCGAGTTCCTCCTGGGTAATGCCCTTATTCTTCCGGACGGCCTGGATAGTACTGCCCAGAAGATTGGAATCCGAAGAAGGTGAAAACTTTGTCTTCATATCGTAGTCTCTTTGATGCAAAAGTAGCAAAAGTTTCCGATATGAGCAACTTTTTCGCCTTTTTTAGCGGAATTTGAGCTCAAACACTGTCTGGTCCACATCGCTGCGCAGCAGGTCGATGGTGCCGTTGTGCTGCCGCATAATCTGACGGGAGATGCTTAGGCCGATACCGGAGCCTTCCTTCTTCGTGGTAAAGAATGGCACGAAGATCTGTTCCTGGGCAGAAACCGGGATAGGCTCGCCATCGTTGGCCACTTGGACCATCACATCGTCCTCCTTGCCCATCCGGGCAGTAATGTCGATGTGCTTCGCCCCGGCTTGCAGTGGGATACGATTTGGGATATAAAATAAGAAAACCGCCTCTGAACATATTCAGAAGCGGTTTTTGTGGAGGTAGTCGGATTCGAACCGGCGACCCCATGCTTGCAAAGCATGTGCTCTACCAGCTGAGCTATACCCCCGGAAAAGAAAAAATGCCGGTCTGGTGGCCGGCATTTTGGTAGGCCCTGGCAGAGTTGAACTGCCGACCTCTACATTATCAGTGTAGCGCTCTAACCAACTGAGCTAAGAGCCTGTATAATAATGAAAGACTAAAGTACAACCTTGTACTTGTCCGAGCGTCTGTCAAGTCAAGAACGCGCTCCAAAAAGGAGGTGTTCCAGCCACA
>CAMKSQ010000013.1 GCA_946415475.1 uncultured Bacteroidales bacterium | reverse complement strand
TACAACGACGACGCCATCCAAACCCTGGAATGGAACGAGCACATCCGGCGGCGCGCCGGCATGTATATCGGCCGCCTGGGAAACGGAGACAGACAGGGAGACGGCATCTACGTACTCCTGAAAGAAATCATCGACAACTCCATCGACGAATTCTCCATGGGCTATGGCCGCCGGATCGACATTGCCATCGAAGATAAAACCGTTACCGTAAGGGACTATGGCCGCGGCATCCCGCTCAACAAGGTGGTGGACGCCACTTCCAAGCTCAACACCGGCGGGAAATTTGACGATACCAACTTCAAGAAGAGCGTAGGCATGAACGGCGTGGGCACCAAGGCCGTCAACGCCATGTCTGTCGATTTCTACGTAGCCTCCTACCGTGACGGCCAGTGCTCCTACGCCCGTTTCACGCGCGGCAACCTCCTGGAAGCCGCTATTGTCCCCTCCAACGAGAAAAACGGCACCTTTATCCGCTTCACCCCGGACGAGGAAATGTTCAACGACTTTTCTTTCCACATGGAATTTGTGGAAACCATGGTCAAGAACTATTCCTACCTCAAGAAAGGCCTCACCCTTAACCTGAACGGAACGGCCTACAAGAGCGAAAACGGCCTGCTGGACCTGGTGACGGAAAACATGAGCGAGACCCCCCTGTATCCCCTCATCCACCTGGAAGGCGAAGACATCGAGGTAGTACTCACCCACGGCAACAGCTACGGTGAGAATATCGCCACCTTCGTCAACGGCCAGAACACCCGCGACGGCGGCACCCACCTGGCGGCTTACCGTGAGGCCATCGCCAAAACCATCAAGGACTTCTTCAAGAAGGACTACAAACCGGAAGACATCCGCCAGGGCGTTGTAGGCGCCATCTCCATCCAGATCCAGGAGCCCATCTTCGAAGGTCAGACCAAAACCAAACTGGGCAGCACGTACATGTGGGAAAAACAGGTGAAGGGCAAGGACGGCACCTCATCGGTGGACCGCGGTCCCACCATCCGCACCTTCGTGAACGATTTCGTCACCAAGAACCTGAACGACTACCTGCACAGGAACATGGAAATCGTCCCCATCATCGAGGACAAAATCAAGTCGTCCCAGGCGGAGCGTGAGGAGATTGCCGGCGTGCAAAAGAAAACCCGCGAGCGCGCCAAGAAAACGGCCGTTTACAATCGCAAATTAAGGGATTGCCGATACCACTTCTCGGACACCAAGTTTCCCAAGGGCATGGAAGACCAGCGGGAAAAAACCTCCATCTTCATCACGGAGGGCGACTCCGCATCCGGTACCATCACCAAGGTGCGCAACGCCAACAACCAGGCGGTGTTCTCGCTGCGGGGCAAACCCATCAACTGCTTCAAGGAAAGCCGGCGCCGCGTGGCTGAGAACGAGGAACTGAACCTGCTCATCAACGCCCTGGGCGTAGAGGAGGATCTGGACAACCTGCGCTACAATAATATTATCGTAGCAACAGATGCCGATGACGACGGCATGCACATCCGCATGCTGGTGCTCACCTTCATCATGAAATACTACCCGGAACTCATCCGCCGCGGACATGTATATATCCTGCAGACGCCCTTGTTCCGTGTCCATAACAAGAAAGAGCGCCGCTACTGCTATTCCCAGGAAGAGCGCGACAAAGCGGTGAAAGAGCTCAAGACCGGTGTGGAAATCACCCGATTCAAAGGTCTGGGAGAAATCTCCTCGGACGAGTTCGTGGACTTCATCGGCGAAAACATGCGCCTGGATACCGTAAAACTGTCGGACGAGGAATCCATCTCCACCATCATGGAGTTCTACATGGGCATCAACACCTATGAACGCCAGCACTTTGTGATGGACAACCTCCGCAGCGAGAAAGAACTGGAAGACGTAAACATTTAAGCTATGGCAAAAGTAAAAACGGAAGTCGGACCCCGCTGGGCTAAGTTCTGCGGTTGGGCCCTTAAGAAAATGGGCTGGGAAAGCGTAGGCGGTCCCATGAAAGAATCCAAAGCCATTGTGCTGGGTGTCCCCCATACCACGGTATGGGACTTCCTGGTAAGCTACCTGTTCTACACCCAGTTCGGGAAGGTAGCCCATATCATGATTAAGAAAGAATTCTTTTTCTGGCCCCTGGGACCCATCCTGAGGGCCTGCGGTGCCGTTCCCGTAGAACGTGCATCGGCTGCGTCCATGGTTAAAAGCCTGATCAACGCCATGGAAGAAGCGCAGGAATTCCACCTGGCCATCGCCCCGGAAGGAACGCGCAAAGCAACTAAAAACTGGAAGAGCGGCTACCACCTCATCGCCCGTGAAACCGGTGCCACCGTGTACCTGGGCTACTATGACTGGGGTCGCAAGAAAATCAGCGTGGGAGAACCCTTCGAAATCACGGATGACCCCAAGGCGGATATGCAACGCATCTACGACCACTATCGTCCCATGGGCATCCAGGGTTTCCACAAAGAAAAGTTTATTGTACCGTAAACCTAAATCCTTATGGCCAAGAAAATCAAAAGTCCCTACAAAGCCTGGCGCAAGTATCGCGGCCGCGAAAACTACTGCACCACCCTCCACAAGGTTTTTGACTACGCCACCACCAATTACGCCAAGAATATCGCCTACCAGTACGTGGATGGCGGTCAACAGTATACCTATGCACAATTCCGTACCAAGGTGGAACGCCTGTCCCAGCGCCTGTCCCGCTTTGGCATCAAGCACGGAGACCGCGTAGCCATCCTGTCACAGAACATGCCTAACTGGGTGGTGGCCTTCTTTGCCGCCACCGCCTACGGCCGCATTGCCGTTCCCATGCTGCAGGACGTCTCCGAGAACGAGGTCACCAACATCCTCACCCACTCGGAGTCCAAAGTCCTTTTCATCTCCCAGCGCATGATGGGCAAACTGAGCGAAGAATGCCGCAAAAAGCTTACGCTTGTAATCGACATTGAAACCTTCGAATTCCTCAAGAAGGACAAGGAAGATTTCAAATGCAACGGCTGGGTAAAGGAACCGCTTCCGGATGACCTTGCCGCCATCATCTATACTTCCGGCACCACCGGAAACGCCAAGGGCGTCATGCTCAGCCACCGCAACATCTGCCAGAACCTGGCCGCCTCCTTCAAGGCGCAACCTGCCTTCCAACGGGACCGCTTCCTGAGCATCCTGCCGGCCGCCCACGCCTATGAGATGAACGTTTCCACCATCTACTCGTTCTACGTAGGCGCCACCTGCTATACGCTGCAGAAACCGGCTGCACCCGCCGTGCTGCTGCCGGCCATGAAGAAAGTAAAACCCACCATCATCTGTTCCGTGCCGCTGATTATAGAAAAGGTGGTCAAGAACAGCGTCTGGCCCACCATCAAGAAAAGCCGCGTGCTTTCCTGGGCCGATAAACACCTTCCTCACCTGCTGCACTGGTTCATTGGCCGGCGCATGGTGAAGACCTTTGGCGGCAAGCTGGTCTTCTTCGGGGTGGGCGGTGCCAAGATGGACCCCGCTGTGGAGGCATTCCTCAAAGACTGCCACTTCCCTTACGCCGTGGGCTATGGCCTCACGGAAACCGCACCGCTGGTGTGCAACGCCATGGTGAACAAGAAAAAGAAGATTGGCTCCATCGGCGTAGCCTCCTACAAGGTGGACATCCGGCTGGACAACGTGAATCCAGCCAATGGAGAAGGAGAAATTGTGGTCCGCGGAAACAATGTGATGCTGGGGTACTACAAAGACCCGGAGCGCACCATGCAGGTGCTGGACGACAAAGGCTGGTTCCACACCAACGATGTAGCCACCGTGGACGAAGACGGTTACTACTTCATCAAAGGCCGACTGAACAACACCATCCTGGGGCCTTCCGGAGAGAATATTTATCCGGAGGAGATTGAACAGGTAATCAACAACATAGAAGGCGTGGAAGAGTCACTGGTGATGGAACGCGACGGCAAGCTGGTCGCCCTGGTGAAGTTCCAGGACAACGCCATTGACTGGAACCAGTCCACAGAGGACAAGTGGTTCGAGGAACTGGAAGCCCGCAAGAACGCCGTCATGGAATGGGTGAACAAAACCGTAGGGCGCAACTCTAAAATTGGCGAGGTCGATGCCATGAAGGAGCCCTTCGAGAAAACCGCCACCCAGAAGATCCGCCGCTTCAAATACAAGGATTCCCACGGCGACGAACCGGAGAAACCTGCCGCAGAAGACAAACCTAAACAAAACGATGAAGATACTGTTCGTAATTAACAACTACTACATTCGAGGAAACGGAATATCAGCATCAGGACGCCGCACAGTTGCCGAGTTAAAAAAACTCGGAGAAGATGTCCGTATCCTGGCCGGGCCCAACCCGGACCCGAATGGCCCCCAACCGGATTTTCCCCTTAAGGAATTCATTTTCCCCATCTTTCAGCCCATCATCCGTTCCAGCGGATTCTCCTACGCAGAAGGAGACATGAAAGTGATTGAGGAAGCCGTCCGCTGGGCCGATGTCGTCCACCTGGAAGAAATGTTCGTCCTGCAGTGGAAGGCCATCAAGGTAGCCAGGAAACTAGGCAAGCCCATTACGGCTACCTTCCACATGTTCCCGGAAAACCTGACTTACTCACTGGGGATTGGACCGCTTCGCAACTGGAAATGGCTCAACCAAACCCTTCTCAAAGCTTGGAGAAAGCACATTTATAACCATTGTGACTTTGTCCAGTGTCCCACAGAGACGGTGCTGGACCGCCTGCGCCGTTACCATTTCAAAGCCAAGCTGGGCGTCATTTCCAACGGTCTTATCCAGGAAGCATGCACCCGGCCGGAAACCCCGCCAGAGAACTACCTGGACCCCAATCGGCCCTTTAACATCCTGTATATCGGCCGTCTGGCCCATGAAAAAGACCAGCCTACACTCATGGAAGCCATGCGCTACAGCAAATACGCCAAACGCATCCAACTCTACTTTGCCGGAAACGGTCCCCAGAGCAAGCGGTACAAGAAAAAAGCGTCCCAAATGTACAAGGAAGGCGTTTTTGGCTATGAACCTAACTTCGGCTTCTACAACCATGACGAATTGCGCCAACTGGCCGCCAAGGCCGACTTGTGCCCGCACTGCGCCCCCATCGAGGTAGAAGGCCTGTCCATCATGGAAGCCATGCAGCAGGGCGCCTGCCCGGTCATTGCCGTAAGCCGGTACAGCGGAACTTCGCAATTTGCCCTGGACCGCCGCTGCAAGTTCCCGGCAGAAAATCCGGAAGCCCTGGCCCAGCGCATAGACTACTGGCTGGATCACCCCAAGGAACGCTGGGAAATGGGCCTGCGGCATGCCAAGTCCATGGAACAATATGACATAGAAAAATCGGCCATCGCCTTCCGCGATGCCCTGGCAGAAGCCGTGGAAACCAAGAAACGTGAACAATAAACGCCTCCTCACAGGGCTGTTGGTGCTTGCCACAGCCCTTTCTTGCACCCCCACCTATGATGTTGTCGTGATAGGTGGCGGGGCTGGAGGAACCATGGCTGCCATTGAGGCGGCACGGGACAGTGCATCCGTCCTGGTGGTGGAAGAGACGCCCTGGCTTGGAGGCATGCTCACCAGCGCCGGGGTCAGTGCCATCGACGGGAATTACCGGCTACGGGGCGGTCTTTTTGGTGAATTTACAGATTCCCTTGCGGCCCGCTATGGCGGGTATGAGGCCCTCAAGTCCGGCTGGGTGTCCAACATTTTGTTCAACCCGGCCACCGGTGCAGAAATACTGCACAACATGGCCACGGAGGCGGGCGTGGACCTTCGCTTTCGGACCGGACTCATCGGGCTCACCAAAAAGAGCCTGGGCTGGGTGCTTTCTCTCTCGGACGGCTCCAAGGTAAAGGCAAAAGTGCTCATCGACGGGACGGAACTGGGGACGGTGGCGGAAGCGGCTGGCTGCGAGGAGCTCCAGGACCGGATATCGGCCCAGGACTTTACCTACGTTGCCATCGTCAAGGAATATGACCATCCGGTATCCATGGAAGAGCCGGAGGGCTATGATCCTTCCCTGTATTTCAATTGCTGCGACAATCCGCTGGCGACGAACGTGGACGGGAAGAATCCCATGGGGCAGCAGCTCTGGAGTCCGGAGATGATGCTTTCCTACGGACGGCTGCCGGACGGACACATCATGCTTAATTGGCCGGTGTGTGCCAACGACTATTTTGCCGAATATCTGGACATGACACCGGCGGAGCGAGACTCCGTAATCCTGCTGGCCAAACAGCGGACGCTCGGTTACTTGTACTTCCTACAGAAAGAACTGGGATACAAGCATTTAGGCATCGCCGATGACGTCTATCCCACCGAGGACGGACTCCCCTTCTTCCCCTATTGGCGGGAGGCGCGGCGCATTGCCGGACGCGACACCATGACCGTAGAAGCCGCCAAGGGCCCGTACAAATACGATTTATATACACGCGCCATTGCTGTGGGCGACTATCCCGTGGACCATCATCATGTGCAGAATCCCCGCCGGGAAGAGTTGGGGCATCTGTGGTGGGGACGCATTCCTTCTTTCAGCGTGCCGATGGGCGTATTGGTTCCTGTACGTGTGGAAGATTTCCTGGTGGCGGACAAGGCTATCTCCGTGAGTTGGGAAATGAATGGCGGTACACGCCTGCAGCCCGTTGTCATGGAACTGGGGCAAGCGGCCGGAGCACTTGCGGCGTTGGCAGTGAAAAGTAATCGACAGGTGCACCAGGTGCCTGCAAGCGAAGTGCAGAAAGTCCTGCTAAACCACGGATGCTACCTGCTCCCCTTCCTGGATTTGCAACCCGGCGAACCCGGCTTCCGCGAACTGCAGGAAAAGGGCGTGCGCGGCGAGGTGCGTGGAACCGGACGCAGCGTGGGCTGGGCCAATGAAACCTGGGTAAACACTCCTGAAAACTGACGATATGAACAAACGGAACTTATCGATTGACATGTTTCGGGGCCTGACCATGACCCTGATGGTTTTTGTGAACGAATTCTGGAAAGTGTTTAACGTTCCGCACTGGATGGAGCATTATGGCACATTTGAAGACGGTATGGGGCTCTCGGACATTGTTTTCCCCATGTTCCTCTTTGCCATGGGCATGTCCATTCCCTATGCACTGGAACGCCGTATAGCCAAGGGATACAGCACGGGAAGTACGCTCGTGCATATTTTCAGCCGCACCCTTGCGCTTCTCATTATGGGTGCGTTCATCTGCAATCAGGAGTCACGTGAGGTATCGGGCAACCGGGCGCTCTGGGACTTTTTGATGATTGTCGGTTTTTTCCTCACGTGGAACCAGTATCCCAAGGATTGGAAACCGGCCCGCTGGTTTAAACTGGCCGGTGGAGCCTTGTTGCTGGGGCTGGCCATCACCTACCGGACCCCGGACGGTGAATATTTCGAAGGCCTCTGGTGGGGCATCCTGGGACAGATCGGCTGGATGTACCTCTTCTGCGCCATCGCTTACCTGCTTTGCCGCCAACGCACCTGGGTGCTGGCCGTGCTTTGGGGCCTCATCGCGTTTGTCAACCTTACCATGGTCCGCATGCGCGGCGGAGACGTTTTTATCGGCCCGAATTTCCTTGGGGACCTTTCTAGAGCACTGCAGCTCAATCAGGGATACGGCGCCATCATGGGCCTGGGCGGTCTTATGCTCACCCTGGCGGACTGGAATTTACAGGACCGCAAACCTTCCATGCGGATGGGCCTGGGCTTTGCCGCTGCCGCCGTCCTGGCAGTACTGGGGATGGCGTTCCACACGGGTTGGATTGTTTCCAAGAACCTGGGCACACTGCCCTGGTGTCTTTATGTAAGCGCCTTATCCGTAGCCCTTTACACGGTGCTGCGCTTCTTGGAGCGAAAAGGATGGACCGGCTGGTTCAAGCCTTTGCAGCCCACCGGAACGGCAACGCTTACGGTGTACATGATTCCATATCTGTTCATCGCGCTTTGGGTAGCCGTAAGTCCCAATATTGCCCCCTGGCTCACCGGCTGGGTGGGCGTAGCCAAATGCGCCCTCATGGCTGCCGTTTATATCAGCTGCGCATGGGGGCTCACCAAGTTGGGTATCAAGTTAAAGATTTAGCGTCTGCTGAACTTCGCCGCCATATAGGCGGACACAGGTGCGGAACCCCGGCTCCCCTTCCCTGAATTGGAACAGACGGCAGCCAGAGACCGTTCCTGGCGCCGTATGGTCATCGGAGGGAATATATCCCTGCGGCCCCAGGTGGTTGTAGATGGTATCACCACCGCTGAATCGGCCATAAATGAAATAGAGCTGGCCGTACGGAAGCACGTAGTCGCAGTCGTGGTCATGTCCCGTGACGATGGCCTGTACATCCCCGAGTTCCCGGAACTGGGCAAAAAGACCGCCGTTCAGACGGGACGGGCAAGAGGGTTCACCGTTGGTTCCGGCCAGAGGCTGAACGCCCTTATCCAAGGCCTCCTGCAGCTCCGGCAGCGGGATATGGAAGAACGCCAGCGAAGGCACCGGCTGACCCTTATTCTCCGAGGTAAAGCGCTCACTGTGCGCCCGATACCAGGCTATCTGGTTATGACGGATGTAGTCGTAACAGTGAATCTCATCCTCCCCTTTCAGCACCACGGCATCCATGGAGTCAAAGAGGTAGAACACGCGTTCTACGCCTTTAGCGCCGGAAAGGGTAATGACATCATTGGAACAGCCGTAAACGCCATCCTTGGGCGATTGATTCACGCAGCCGGGCAGTTCCCGGATAGCCTGGAACATGGCTTCCCGCGAGGATCCGAACTGAGAATCATGGTTTCCCAGAGCCACGGCCCAGGGAATGCCGCTTTCCGCCAGCGGGCGCAGAATTTCCCGTGCGCAATCCAGGTCCGGACGGCCAAAGACGATGTCCCCGGTATGAATCACCAGGTCTGGCTTAACACTCTCCAGGGCCTCCTTCACGCACTCCAGGGCCCGCTGCGAACGCGGGTCCCCGACAATGTAATGGGTATCCGTAAACTGCAGCACAGTGAAAGTGCCGTCGGCCCGGAAATGGAAGTCCCGGGCGACAGACGGAGCCGGCTCGCTTTTATCGACAAAACTGCACCCCTTGAGCGCCGGAGCGGCCATCGCCGCCCCCGTCAGGAATGCCGCATTCTTAAGGAACGATCTGCGTTTCATTACTTTTCTATAGACAAAAGGAAAGAGGTAGGAGTAAATACTGGAGGCAAGGTTATTTGCGTTTTCACCAGGCCATCCCGGATAACATAATCCTTTTCATTACGGGTAATAATGGCATCACATCCGCCCGTTGCAGCACACATGGCTTGCAATACATCTTCAAAATCTTTTCCGTGTTTAAATATAGACGACTGCAGAATCTCATTGTCCATGGGAAGGACTTCCAGCATGGTGGACAGATACTTCAGATTGACGACTGCCATATCCTGTCCAACGGTTTTTCGATACACGTACGCCACGTTTACCATAGTTAGGATGGAGACGGCCAACGTGCACTTACCCTCTTCCTGAAGCTGAAACAAACGGGCACAGCGCTCATAACCTTCCCGTTCCAGTAGCAGGTCCAGCAGGATATTGGTATCAAGAAACAGCTTCATTTGGAAAGAAGATATTGGAAACGGTCATCGTCAATCGCAGACAAATCCTTCCCTTTGGGCAGTGCCGACCCAATAAGCCGACTGATACTGGGGCTATATTCCGATTTGCGGGAAACACAGGCATCCTCCAACAGCGTTTCAATGTACCGTTTGAGGGAAATACCCTGGCTTTGCGCACGCTGGGACAGCGCCTCAAACACCGAAGGCTTTATGTCTATGAGCTTTCTATGTGTAGTAACGGCCTCCATATATATACTTTTTACAAATATATATACTTTCCGCGAGAATTCAAAATGGATGGATAAAAAAAGCGCCGGCCAAATTGACCGGCGCCTGGAAATAAGAACTATTAGAACATGATCTGGTACTTGGCCAGAACGCCACGGCCAGAGTTAACCACATACACCTCCAACCAGGATTCTGTAGGATGCAGAAGAACATCCGCGCTGTTGTCTCCAGTGAATTCAGACATCACTTCCGCCACATCTGCTGTAGGGTCGATGGTCACAATAGGCTTCATATTGGTCACATCGGTAACATCCAAAATGTAGATATTTGCGTTGGCAGAGTAGTTGAAGTGGAAGCCCTGAGTATAGGCCAACACTTTCTTTCCTCCGAATTCAACGAGGGCCATGTTGTTCTGGTTTTCATTGCCACCGTTACCAGCGTCAGTGATGAGTTTCCACTCATACGGCACCGCCCAGTTAGGTGTATAGGCATCGGCGAGATAATACAAGCTCTCGACGCCATCGTACCCACGGAACAGCACACCGTCGTGCAAGGAAGTACCCAGTGAGATGGATGCAGCAGTTTGAGGAGTCCAGAAAGGATTGGGACCAGGGCCAGGGCCTTGGTTCTGCGTGCCATAATAGTTAGCTACAGCCTGATATTCAGAAATATCATAGCCAAACCAGCAGCTGGCGGAACCAGCAACACCTGTAATCACGGCATTCTTGGAGATATCACCACGTACGCGGAGTCCGCCAATGGTGCCATAGTCTTTATTCTCCACCGTGATGGAGTTCGTCAGGGTATTGGGATCAGCCGTATAATAGATGGTATATTCCGTTCCACTGGTAAGTACACCGGTACCCCAGTCAATATCGGCCACCATATCGTCGGCGACAATCAAGTTGCCGGCATCGTCGCTGCAGATGGAGACGGGCTTCACATTAGGATAGGTAATGGCTTTATAGTAGCTACCATCTGCCGGATTGAGGGCATGGACACTCTGGGTGTCGGAGACGAGCAGGGCGCCAGATGCAGAATAAGCCAGACGGTTATAGGCTGTCGGGATATTAAGCTGAGCCAAGGACTTAGCCCACACAAACTCGGTTACGCAACCTTCGATGGGTTTTCCTTCCTGGCGGAACCAACCAAGTCCGCCAAAGTTCCCGTCCTCTTCTCCGTCAATCATACCAACGGAATACAGGTAGTTGTCGCGGGCAAAATAAGTGTCGTTGGCTTCGACTTTCAGGAAAATATGGGTATCGTCATAGGTAAGCTTAGCCCAGCCCAGATCCCAGCTATCCACCATCTCTGCTTTATCATTGTCCCAGACAGAGAAATAGGTACGCCAATCGATATTGGTATTGATATCAATCGTGATATCGGCGCCTTCCTGAGGGATGATAACAGGAGCGCCATCGTAGAAACTCCACTGCAGGCCAGCCCAGTCACCAGCATATTCGAAGTACGGATAGAATGCCTTCTGGGAGATTTCGACCTCCTGCTTGAGCGTACCATCAGTAATGGTCACTTTAGCCGTACGGGCAATAGCATCTTCCTCGATCACCCCAGTCTCGGGATCCTGAATATACAGATGGGTCTCATCTACCATCAGGTAAATGATGTCATCTATCATGCCCTTGCTGTTGGGTTCGGTCTGCTTGATCCAATCTACGCTTTCGGGGATAAGCACCGTAAGATCTACATTGCTGGAAACGGGGATTTCCACCACGCCACCCTCGGCAGCAATGGTGAATTCCTTGGTCGGCACTTCAACCGCGTCCTTCTGCGACTGGACAAGGTTATACGTGGCTTTTGCCGTACCGGCAGTAATGGTAATCTCAGCCTTGCGGTCATCGGTGGTGTCGTTCTTCAGGACAGAAGCCTTGATGGTAGCGTCACCGGCATTACCGCTGGCGGGAGAAATGGTGACCCAGTCCTGGGACGACTTGGCCGTCCAGGCCACGGTAGCGTTGAGGGCGATAGAGACCACACCACCTTCAACGGAAACGACTGTTTCATCCGTCTTGATGGTTACGGCATCTGCCACCGTCTCCTGTTTCTTGCAGGACCACGCAAAGGCGGCCAGCATAACAGTAGCAGCTAAAAGGATTTTTTTCATAATAAAAATTGGTTAAAGGGTTAATTAAAGTGTTTCCAGATATTGAGTGATACCTTCTTTAAAGGCATCCCAGTAATCGAACATACGTATGTGACACAAATCAAAAATGAAAAGGCCATCGGCATTCTTCAGCATGGTTTGAACGATATCAGGAATCAAGGCCTCTTGATGACCGTTTTCGAAGCCACTGCCATTGCCGATATCTGGACCTGCGGCAAAAGGAACTGCCCCGACGAGGCGTTTGGCGCCCAACTTGGCAAAGCCTTCCATGGTCCATTCCGTAGAACCATGCACGCCGTTTGTTCCGGCATAGGCCCCCAGGAAAATAAAGTCCAGAAGGTCGGCGAAACCGGTTTTCTGATAATTGCTGGACACCCACTTGTAGCTGGACTCCTCCTTTTTCAGGTTATACTGCGAACTGGTCCAGTTGACACCGCTCCGATAATACTCGCTGAACCAAGCACCCACATATACGCCAAATCGTACATCCGGGTTCACATTGTGGATCATTTCAGCAGCCAGGGCAACAAAATCGTGTATGATCTTGCAACGGAAAGTAAGCCAATCGCGTTCCAACTGCGAAGGATTGGAACTCACGTAGGTCTGCCCCTGGCGCATCACCGGCCATTTGGTAGGTTCCTGTCCCAGATAGACGGTGAACGCTGCTTTGGCGGCATCCGTGTAACCGGCATCCAAATCATTGTCATCGTAGCGGCAACGGTCCAGGACGATGCCGTCCAGCCCCTCATAGGAAGCCAGTTCACCCAGCAGCGTAAGCAGGAATTCTTGCACCTTGGGATTGGCCGGATCCAGGAAACGGGGACCGGTTTCAGGATCGTCCATCGCATTGGTCAAGCCACCGGAAAGGTTGTCAACTGAACAATATTCCCTCAGTTCCGGATGATCGTATAACATGCCAACATCGCCGATAGAAGAATGATAGCCTCCCACCATGGTGTTGATGGCCGCATTCACCCGCAGTCCGGCGGCATGACCAGCCTGAATAAAGGTAGCCAGATAGTCAAACGTGGCCGTTCTTTCGACAAACTTATACTTGCCATTGACCCAGGCGGCCACCTTGGTACAAGGCGGAGCCACGGAAGATTGGAAGAAGACATCTCCGCTGGTAGGCCGTACATCTACGATGATGTCCGTAAAGCCCATATCGGCAATGCGCTGGCAGTCTTCAGCAATATAAGCAGCATCGTTTGCATAGTACTGGAAGTTGGCAGCTGCATCTACCCACACATAACGGGGCTTCCCCTGTATTTCGGGCGTTTCGGGACCGGAAGGATCCTCCGGGTCTTCTGGCGTCGACGGGTCGTTCCAGGCATCCCGCCACTTATAATTGTGCGGATCCTCGGACGAGCAGGCGGCCAGCAAAGAGAAGCAAGTAAGTATGAAGGCTAACTTTTTCATTTCGCTTTAAGAATTACGACCGATGCAACGGGGCGCTGAGAGCCATCGGATACTTTGATGGTTTCCTGTCCACTGACGAGAAGGCAGCTGGAGCCACCTCCGTCCAGATTAAGGGCAGCCTTGCAGCCAAGGGCCTTCAGCACTTTCGCCTCTTCCTCAAACGTCATTCCAGCAACGCCATCCGTCATACCGCGTCCTTCGCACACGAAGAGAATTAAAGAATTGTCCGCAGTATAACCGATTGCCGTACGAGGATGACGGGCTAAGGGCATCTTGTCATCGGCCCCGTCGCCATACAATAGTTCGGCTTCCCAGGTATTGACAATTTCTCCGCCATTAATTAGGACAGGGCCGCCGCCGATAGCGGTTTGCGGTGCAAAATCCAGTGCATCTACAGGAAAATGAGCATCCGGAATTTGCAGAGGATCGGATTCCCAGGAATTCTGCGCCGGCTCACTATACAGATAGTGCTTGGCTCCACCCGACCAATAGGTCCAACCCACTTTGGGCTCTGTCTCCAGTGGAGAAGCGGCCATGCTGCTATTCTGGTAGAATACGCCACGGGTAGGATAATACATGGTTACCCAGTCCACGGAGGAATAATTGATATTGACACCGTAAGTACGGCCGGCACTGACGGCGACGGAAGCATTGTATCGCTTTCCGCCCTCCGCAAAGAAATAGCCACCGTTTATTACTACCGGGGCAGCTGTCTCGGCATAAAAGGCAGAAGGAGTCTTCAACGCCTCATCGGTACCCTGGATGGTGGGATCGTCAATGCTGCGGACATCCCAGGTGATTTTAGTCATATCCGCCACAGCAATATAGGCAATCACCTTCTGGCCACCCAGTTCCGACGGGCTCTTATATATGGCAATCCCCTCCGGCACAGCCGCATAGGAAGCCGTCACATTGGTCCAGCCCTGCGCCACAATATCGGGGTGTGTTTCAACCACTTCCGGAGTTTCCGGTTCCACAGGATCCGGCCATCGCCAGGCAGGCATGTCCGTGCTGGCAGCCTTTGAACAGGAGGCCGCCACGCACAGAAGCACTAATAAGAGATATCTTTTCATCGTTTAATGCAATCCAAACTGTAACCGCCGATCATACCGGAGAAATGGTCGTAATAGTAGATATACAGCATATAGCCGTCGGCGGAAGGAGCCAGGATGGTATCGGCACAGGCGCCGAATCCATCATTGCTGCCCGTCTGATACTGTTCGTTGTACATGAACGGGACCGAGAAGGCAAGCTGAGGGCTGTTGTAGATGCGGTCGCTGAGCGAACCGTTCGTGATGTCAAAGACATATAGTTGCGGGCCCGGCCACCACTTAGGGAAGTGGTTGGAAACAAAGAGCACAAGATAACGTGCATTGTTGAAACATTTGCTGTCCAGGTTGTTCGGGTCCACATTACCATTTACATAGTAACCGCCGCCCGGAGCTTCATCATCATCACCAGTGCCCTCACCAGGAATTATGCTGCCCAGGGAAAGGTCCTGCTTGAACCAGCGAAGGCTGTTCTCGGAGTAGACGCAGGTGTACCAACCGGCATCCATCGTAGGCGCACCGGCCACGATGCAAGTACTGTTGGCCGGACCGGCACCCCAGTAATAAACACCACCCGTTGCCGTGAACAAGTCGATTACCTCGCTGGAAACCACCTCGCCGCCGACGATATGGATAGCGTGGAAGCGTCCGGAAGTGGTAACGCTCTCAAGGCCGGGATAGGTCACGCTGATGACAGCCTCCCCTTCCACATTGCCGATCACCTTCATCTCAAGGCCCAATTGCAGGTCCTGATCATTGGTGAAACTGTAAAGGAGTTCCGGAGCCTTGGTCACGGAAGAAGTCTTCCAGATATTGAAGACCTCACCCGGTTCCGCCAGGTTACAGATGAGCAGATGATCCTGTTCATCGGAAGCGATGGCACCGGTAGGAACGGCACTGCCCAGGTTGATGGTGCCGCCATAAGTGGCAACCACTTTGTTGAAGTACTTAGGCGTAGAGCCATCTCCCATATTGACGATGAGGTCGGAATCGAGTACAGCCAGGGATACGTTCGCCTTTGTATTGTAGGCCGGCAGTCCTAGACCGCTCGCCGGATCCAGGTTGAAGAGTTTCTCGGCACTGATGGCATTCACACCATAGTCAATCTTTTCCGGTATATTCTTGATAACCAGATACTCTGCCTTGCTCACACCATCGTCGGCCGTTACCGTGAATGTGAAGCCGTCGTTGAAGTTGTGCGGCAAAGCAGGATCCGGGGAGATGGTGGCATGGGCCGACAAAGTAACGGTGGCTTCCCCTACCGACAGGTCATTTGCGGTAATCAGGGAAATGGTCTTGGACGCCTTGTCAATCACGCCACTCAAGGTAGGGCGTTTGAGGGTGAAACTGATCAGCTCGCACTTGGAACTCTTCACCCGTTCGCCGGTAATGACAATGTCACGGGTAGTTCCGGTGGCATCGGTATACTTGAAATGGTTCTCTTCCGTGAGGTCCAGCACCGTGAGCGCAGGCTCAATCTTGCAGTTGGCCTGCAAGGAAGCACGAACGCGAACCTTGGTCATATAAGGTGTGGTGATATCGTCGGAGGTCTCCGGGAAATACCACGGTATGGGAATCACGTAGCGGTCTGCTTCCGGATCGTTAATCTCCAGACGACCCATCTCCTGCCCTTCAAAAGGGCCGAATGCAAAATAGGCTGCCAGTGAGGTAATACCCTGCCTTTCTGCAGTAGGAGCCACATATTCGGGCTTATGGCACGCTGTAACCAGCACTAGGATGGTCCACAGCATTATCAAACATGACTTTTTCATAATTAGTTCCATTCAGGGTATTGTTGTACAAGGGCATTCGAGTTGAGCTCGCTATCCGGAATCGGGAAGCGATTAAGCATCTTCTGCGGGAAGTTGCGGTCTTTGTCATCTACCGAAACATAGGTGTACAGGAACTGGCCGGCAACCGCCGTGGTCTCAATCTTGAGTCCGTGCACCTGGTAGTTGTTCAGGCCCGTGGGATAATTCTCCACGGCATCGCCCCAGCGACGCACATCCCAGTACCACTGGCCCTCGAAGGCCAGTTCTACGCGGCGTTCCTGGCGGATGGCCTGCCAGAGGGCTTCCCCGCTCTTGTTGGAATAAGGCAGACCAACACGGGCGCGGATGGCTTTAATAGCGTTGTTTGCTCCAGCCGTATCTCCTTTACGGAAACAGGCCTCGGCCTTGTTCAGCAACACTTCGCCATAACGGAGCAGGACAAAATGCTGGGTACTCTGGGAGCGCAGGGAAAGGTCGTGGGTCTCGTCCACGAATTTACGCAGATAGTAACCCGTGGTGGTGCGGCCCTGCGGCTGCGGCTCTTTGTTCCACTGGCACCAGCCATCGACACCGCCTACATACGGCTGAATCACGCGATCTTTCCAGGAAGCCCCATTATAGAGGATTGTAGCCTGGAAGCGCGGCTCCAACTGAGCGTACGGAGGTTCCGCCGTAGTGGAGCCATGCCAAGGTGTCCAATCCGGGAATCCGCCGGTGGCCAGTTCATAGCTTTCCACCATCTCCTGGGTGGGCGTACCATAACCGCCACCCTGCTGCCCGACCAGCTTATAGTCGCCGCCGGGAGCATAGTAATAATCGAACTCGTGCGTTACGTTATCGGCATAGGAGAAACTATACTGCAAGATAGCCTCGGTATTTCCACTCTGGATGGACGATGTGAAGGCGTCGGCGTACTTGGGCATCAACGCGTAGCCCATTTCCTCCAACATGTCGGCCGCTTGGATGACGGCATCATCGTCCCCGGCGTAAAGCATGGCACGCGTGATGAGCGCAAGGGCCACCCCTTTATCCAGACGTCCCTTTGCAGCTGCTTTCTCAGGCAAAACGGAGGCAGCGTAATTCAGGTCTTCGGCAATGAAGTCCCAGCCTTCGTCCTCCGTAGAGAGCGCTTTGTTCACCGCAATCTGCGTAAGGTCTTCTTTGTAGATGATTACATCCTTGTAGCGCTTGACCAGTTCAAAGTACAGCCAGCCGCGCATCAGGCGAAGTTCCCCTTCCAGCCGTTTCTGGTCTGCCTCGGGAAGTCCTTTACCCAAGGTGTGCAAATTGGAGATGGCCTCGTTGGTGCGCCGAATGGCTTGATACAGCGAACCCCAGCAGCCCAGATATACATCCACAAAGCTGTTGGTAAGGTTGGTTCCGCCATAGGCCACCTGACTGGGAATCAGGCAAAAGGCAAAGTTCACATAGGAACCGTACTTGAACTCGTCGGTAAAGGCCTCCGTCATGCCTACGGAACTGGGCCAGGTGGCGTAAATATCGTAGGCGTAAGAATAGATGCTGTTTACCGCATATTCAGCACTTTCCGTGCTGGCCCACATCACCTTGTCGGAGATGCTGTCCTTGGGCGTCATGTCCAGGTAATTGTTGCAGGCAGAAAGAACGCCTACAAGTGAAAGAATGCATACAATCTTTTTCATAAGGCCATTCTTTTAAAGGGTGATACTGATCCCGCCCATGATATTGCGCTGCTGCGGATAATAACCGTTGTTCACGCCCGGAGATTCAGGGTCGATGCCGGCCGGAAGTCCGGAAATGGTGAACAGGTTGTTACCCTCCACGAAAATACGCAGGGCCTGCACACGGAAGCGGCGGGTAAAGGACTGAGGCAGCGTATAGCCAATCTGTGCACTCTTAAGACGGACATATTTTCCGTCCCTCCACCAGAAGCTGGAGCTCAGGCCGTTGTCGCCACCGTGACCGGCGGTTCCCAGCGTCAGGCGCGGGAAAGTACCGTTGGGATTGTCCAGGCTGTAAGCGTTCTCCACCAGGAACAACGGAGAGTTGCCGCCTTCCTTGAACGTCTTGGTCCAGATGGTATCGTCATCATTGTCATTGAAGTACGTACCGGTCATGGATACCTGGAAAAGGGCACCACCGGTGAACTGCATGTTCAGGTCGATTCCGTTCCATCCGATGTTGATATTCAGGCCGTAAGTGAGTTCCGGACGGTTGCTCTTTCCAAAGATACCGCGGTCTTGCCAGTCGATCTGGCCGTCGCCGTTCAGGTCCTTGTATTTGATATCGCCGATATTGGGACGCGTACCGTACCAGGCGCTGTTGTCGATCTCTTCCTCGCTCCGGTACAAACCTTCCGCCAGCCAGCCCCAATGGGAACCGTAAGTAGTACCGGTAACCTTCTGCCACTCGGGGACATTGGGCTCGTCCTGGTATTTGAGCCAACGGGTCTTGGAATAAGTAAGCGTAGCACCGATCTCATAGAAGAACGGTTTGCCACCCAGCTGGAAACGGTTCTTGTGCGTGATGAGCACATCCACACCCTTGCTGTCGATGGCATTGCCATTCACGTAAGTGGGATAATACCCACCCATGGAGCTGGGATGACCGCCGCCATTCCAGGTAAGGATGTCATAGGTATAATTGTAGAAAGCGTCAATCTCACCACCCAGCAAACCATTCCAGAGGGAGAAATCTGCACCTATATTGTAAGACAGGGTCTTTTCCCAGGTAAGGTCCTTGTTAGGAATGCCAGATGTAGCATAGGCAGGAACTGCAGCCTGGCCAGGGTAAACCACCTTATTGGCAAGGGCATACTTGCTAAGGAACATGAAAGCGCTCACGCCATCGTTACCCAGCAGACCCACGGAAGCGCGGATTTTCAGATTATCCAGCACATCCTTGGTCTCCTGCATGAAGGATTCCCTGGAGATATTCCAACCCAAAGAAGCCGACGGGAAGAAGCCCCAACGGGTCTTTGCCATGCCGGCGAACTTATAGGAGCCGTCGTAGCGGCCGGTAAACTCTGCCAAATAACGTTCGTCATAATTGTAACGGATACGGCCGACAAAACCGGCGCTGCGGGATGCATCGCTGGAGCCGATAACAGGACTGGCCGTAGGCGTACCGTTGTTCAGTTCCGCAAGCATGGCAAACGGAACGTTCTTTACATACGCGCTCAGATTATTGGTCTGGAAATCACGGACTTCCGCCAACACAAGCGCATCCACGGCATTCTTGCCAAACGTATTGGTGTAGGAGATGCTGGCCTGGCCGGTCATGGTCTGGGTATAATAGGAACCTTCCCCTACCTTGTTGCCGTCCGATGCGCCGTTCACATCCACCATCGGATCCGTCCAGCCCCAGGTGCCGTCATCGTTGCGGCGGCGTACTACAACGTAATAAGGCGTATCGATATTTTTGTCATAGGAACTCAGGTAATCATAAGAGCCGCTTACCTTGGCCTGCAGGCCTTTCACCCAAGGAATTTCCCAGGTGAGACTGGCATTGAACGTTCCTTGGAGACTGCGGTGATTCTTGGTACCGCTCTGATACAGGGCCGCCAGCGGACTGTTCGGGAAAGCCTGGTTATCGGCAATGGCGCCGGTGTAATAGTCACCGTACTTTTCCGGAAGGAAAGGATACATGCCGATTACCTGGTGCGCAATGGAGAACCAGCCCACCTCATAACCGGAATCACTGTCGGAACCGCCGGAAAGGAAGCGGGGCGTTTGCCTGAGGCCCAGCACACCGCTGAGACCGGCATTGAACACCAGATGCTTAGCAATGCGGGACTCCAGGTTCATACGCACATTGAAACGCCGGTAATTATAGCCGTCAATGTTACCCTTCTGTCCCAGATAACCGCCGGAAACGAAGTAACGGGTTTTGTCGCCACCGCCCTGTACAGTGATATTGTGTTTCTGGGTAAGACCCGTACCGAACACGCGTTTGGTGTAGTCCACATTGTCCCAACCGTCCGTCGGGTCACCGTTCAGCATGGCTTCCACGTTCTGACGCGTATAATAAGGTACGTATTCTTCCTCGGAGGCGATGAGGCCACTGGCCATCTGGTCCATCATCTGGGCCAGATTATAGTAATAGGCAAACTGAGGACCATTCATGAACTGCGGGAAGTTGGCATTCATGCTGGCACCCACGGAACCGTTGTAGGTGATACGGGTGTCGCCCTTGTCGCCTTTCTTGGTAGTGATGATGATCACACCGCCGGCGGCCTTGAGGCCATACACCGCAGCCGAGGCACCATCTTTCAGCACGGAGATGCTCTCGATATCGGCAGGGTCGATGTCGTTGATATTGTCCACCGGGAAGCCGTCCACCACGTAGGCAACGCCATACACGGAGCCACGGATACGCAGGGATGCCTGGTCCAGGCCCGGTTCACCGGATTCCTGCACCGAGGAGATACCGGAGAGCTTACCGGCCAACACCTGGGAAACGTTGGTGGAAGGGGCCTTGAGGAGTTCCTCACCCTTGATGGCGCTCACGGCGGCCGTCAAGGTTTCCTTCTTGGCCGTACCGTAACCTACCACAACCACATCTTCCAGATAAAGCGCGTCTTCCTGCAAGGTGACATTCAGGTTCTGCTGTCCCTTGTAGTTGCGCTCTTCGGTAGCCAGACCCAGGCAGGAGAACTCCAACACGTCGCCCTGGTTGACACGCAGGGAGTATGTACCGTCGGAAGCGGTCATGGTGCCGTTGGTGGTTCCTTTCACCAGCACCGTGACGCCTGCAAGGGGCTTGCCGTCCGTATCGGTCACCTTGCCTCGGACCTGCGTCTGGGCAAAGGCCACTCCTTGCAGCAGGAACAGTCCTGCCACCAGGGAAGTCATAAGACGGGATAAGACTTTCATAGTGTATATTAATTATTTTTGTCTGCAATTTCCTGTAAGATGGTGCCAATCTGGTACAGGCCCCTGGGCACATGGAAGCAGCCTTTCCACTTGCCGCCCTTGAGCGGAAGCAATACCTCACCGCGGCGGTTCAAGTAGCCGAACCACTCCGGATATTCGCTGTCCTTGAAGTGGGTCCAGAGATAATCGTCCAGTTTGAGGAACCATTCCAGGGCCTTCTTGTTGCCTGTGAGCTGGTATCCTTTAATCATGCAGATGGCGCTTTCCAAATGCACCCACCACAGCTTTTGGTCCCATTCCAGTTCCTGGGTAGGATAGCCTTTCCGGTCCATGAAATAGAAGATGCCGCCGTACTGCTTGTCCCAGCCATAGTCTATCACGCGGAGGGCAATGTCCATGCTCTTGTCGATGATGTCCTGCCTGTGGAGCCGGATGCCCAGGTTCATCATGAACCACAGGGCTTCCAGGTCGTGCCCGGGATTCACGCGGCGGCCCTCGAAGCAGTCTACCAGCGAGCCGTCCGGAGCCAGGTTTTCTACCATGACGCCCAAATCCGGCTGGTAAAATACATCGAATACCTCATGCAGTGCCTCCTCGATGGTTTTGTCCAGCAGGGTTTTGTCCTCGATGATGGGCTCTACTTCCAGCGCCATGTTACAGATGATCATGGGCAGGGCGAAGTCTTTCATAGGGCGGGTTCCAGGAACAGCCTTGCTCCACTTGCCCTTGGGGTTGGAACGGCGGTCCAGGATACGCTGGAACACCTTGCGGGCAATATCGGCATAGTGCTCGCTGCCCGTCGCTACCGCCAGCTGGGCGAACGCCATGCAGGCGAAGGTGTTGGAGAAAATATTGTACGGGGCGATAATGGGCTTTCCCTCACGCGTGAGCGAGAAATAGAAGTCATAATTGCCGTCGTGGCCGTACTTCTCCAGGAATTCCGCACCCTGTTTGGCACAGGCAAGCCATTCGGGATTTTTCTCTACCTTATTATACAGCATAGCGAACATCCAGACTTCCCTGCCCTGCAGCCACACGAATTTGTCTGTGTCGAACACGCTGCCGTCCCGGTTCAGGCAGGTGAAATACCCGCCGTACTCCTTGTCCTGGGAGTGCTCCAGCCAGAAAGGTAATACGCTGTCGTACAATTCCTTGCGATAGCGTTCCGCCATTTGTTTAAAGTCTATGTGGTCCGTCATAAACAGTAATTTTACATTTAGCCGATACAAATTTACAAAATCAAAGGTAATTTTCAATACTTTTTAACAAAACAATAAAAACAATTTTTGAATTATTCACAAAACAACAAAAACAAACTTGTAAAATCAGAAGAAAATCTTATATTTGCAAAACCTATACAAAGTAATATGGAAAATCGTCGTTCATTCCTCAAGAAAACCGCTTTGGGCGCTGCCGCCGCTGTAGCAGCCCCTACCGTACTCAGCGCATGCAAGAACAAAGCGGACGGCATCCAGCCGGATCCTTCAGTCAACAGCACCCTCATCGTCCCTCCGGCGGCCGGCCTTCCCATCACCGGCACCTTCCTGGATGAAATATCGCACGACATCCCGCACCAGAACTGGGGCGAGCGCGAATGGGACCGCGATTTCCGTTATATGAAAGCCATCGGCATCGACACCGTCATCGATATCCGTTGCGGTTACCGCAAGTTCATCACCTACCCCTCCCCTTACCTGCTTAAAAAGGGCTGCTACATGCCGTCCATGGACCTGATCGACATGTTCTGCCGCCTGGCCCAGAAGTACGACATGAAGTTCATGCTGGGCCTGTACGACAGCGGCAAATACTGGGACACCGGCGACATGACCTATGAGGTAGAGTCCAACAAATACGTCATCGACGAGGTTTGGGAGCGCTATGGCTCCAAATACAAGAGCTTCGCCGGCTGGTACATTTCCGGAGAAATCTCCCGTGCCACCAAGGGGGCCATCGAGAGTTTCCGCACCATGGGCCGCCAATGCAAAGAGGTAAGCGGCGGCATGCCCACTTTCATCTCTCCCTGGATCGACGGCAAGAAGGCGGTGGACGCCGCAGGCGGCAACCTCACCAAAGAGCAGGCCGTCTCCGTCCAGCAGCACGAACGCGAATGGGACGAGATTTTTGACGGCATCCACGAATACGTAGACGCCTGTGCCTTCCAAGACGGACATATCGACTATGACGAACTGGACGCCTTCTTCAGCGTGAACAAAAAACTGGCCGACAAATACGGCATGCAGTGCTGGACCAACGCGGAAACCTTCGACCGTGACATGCCCATCCGCTTCCTGCCCATCAAGTTCGACAAGCTGCGCATGAAGCTGGAAGCCGCCAAGCGCTGTGGCTACGACAAAGCCATCACCTTCGAATTCTCCCATTTCATGAGCCCGCAGAGCGCCTACCTGCAGGCCGGACATCTGTACGACCGTTATAAAGAGTACTTTCAGCTATGAGTAACACCCTCACCCAAGGACGCGTCCTGTTCGTCGCTTGCGTAGCAGCGCTCGGCGGCATCCTCTTCGGATACGATACCGCCGTCATCTCCGGAACCACCCGCATTGTCGCGGACCAGTTTTCCCTGACGGAGATGTCCAAAGGCTGGTATGTAGGCTGCGCCCTCATCGGCTCCATCCTGGGCGTGGCGGTCGCCGGTATGCTCAGTGACTTCCTGGGCCGCAAAAAGACCATGCTCATATCGGCTCTCATGTTCAGCATTTCTGCCATCGGCTGTGCCGTGTGCAGTAATTTTACGGAGCTGGTCATTTACCGTATCATCGGCGGATTCGGCATTGGCGTGGTATCCATCGTGTCGCCGGTTTACATCTCAGAAGTATCCCCGGCGGAGCGGCGCGGCACCATGGTCTCTTTGTACCAGCTGGCCGTTACCGTGGGCTTCCTGCTGGCATACCTGATGAATTATCTGGTCCTGAAAGGGGCCGAGCTGGATGCAACGGACCCGGAACTGTGTTCCCGCATGTTCAACAACGAGTACTGGCGCGGCATGCTGGGCCTGGAGACCATTCCGGACCTGCTGTTCCTGGCGCTCATTTTCTTCATTCCGGAAAGCCCGCGCTGGCTCACCGTCCGCGGTGAGCGGAAAGACAGCAGCGAGGAATGGAAAGCCCTTCGCGAGCCCGGCATCCTCAAGGCCGTGCTGGTGGGCAGTGCCATTGCCATCCTGGGCCAGTTCATGGGCGTAAATGCTGTCCTGTATTACGGGCCGGAGATTTTCCAGGATGCAGGCCTTAGCAGCGAAGGCTCTATGTTCAGTACCATCCTGGTGGGCGCAGTGAATATGCTCACCACGGTCATCGCCCTGCTTATTATCGACAAAGTGGGCCGTAAGCAACTGGTCTGGTGGGGCGTGAGCAGCATGATCGTGTGTCTGCTGGCCATCGGCACTTACTTTGCCTGGGGACCGCAGCTGGGACTTCCCACCGGCTTCCTGGTCACTTTCTTCCTCCTTTACGTGTTCTCCACCGCCATCTCCATCAGCGCCGTGGTGTTTGTGCTGCTCAGCGAGATGTATCCTAACCGGGTAAGGGGTCTGGCCATGTCCATCGCCGGCCTGGCCCTTTGGGTGGGCACTTACCTCATCGGCCAGCTTACCCCCTGGATGCTGGAAAACCTGACGCCGCAAGGCACCTTCTTCCTCTTTGCCGCCATGTGCGTGCCCTACCTTTATATAATGTGGCGCCACGTACCCGATACCACCGGCAAAACCTTGGAGGAAATCGAAGAGTATTGGAAAAAATAAATCATGCAAAAGTTTCTTGACGATATCCACGGCCGGTATGCCAGTGAAAAAAAGACCATCCTGGCCATGTGCAACAACGGGGCTGGTTTTAGCGTAGCGGACTTTTCGCGCGAACTGGAAACCAGCATTCCCAAGGTAACCCGCATTGTCAACGAACTCATCCACGACGGTTACCTCACGGAAATGGGCAAACAGGAATCGGCCACAGGCCGCAGACCCAGCCTTTACGGGCTCAACCCCTCTGCCGGCTATTTTGTTGGTGTCGATGTCTGCCCCAACTACTTCTCCCTGGCCGTCACGGACTTTCCGGGACGCCTCATCCATTTCACCGACGAAATCCCCTACACCCTTACCAACACGGAGGATTCGGTGCAGGGACTGTGCATCACCATGCTGGAGCATCTGGTCGATGCCGGCATAGAGCAAAGCAAGATCCGCGCATTCGGCGTCAACCTCACGGGCCGCGTAAACCACATCACCGGCTACAGTTACTCGTACTTCATCAGCGAGGAAAAACCCATCCGCGAAGTGATGGAGAAGAGCCTGGGCAAAACCGTTTCAGTAGAAAACGACTCCCGCGCCATGGCCTACGGCGAGTACATGAGCGGAATCGCCCCGCAGGAAGAGGGCACGTTCCTGTTCCTGAACCTGGGCTGGGGATTGGGTATGGGCATGATCCTGAACGGGAAACTGTTCAGCGGCAAGTCCGGCTTCTCGGGAGAGATCGGCCACTTCCCGCTGCTGAACAACAACCAGTATTGCCGATGTGGGAAAATCGGCTGCCTGGAAACGGGAGCTTCTGGCAGCGCCTTGCACCGCCTGATGCTGGAGAAATTGAAAGAAGGCCGTCCTTCCCTGCTGTCAGAGAAGTATAAGGCAGGAGAAGACCTTACCCTGGAAGACATTCTGGATGCCATCCAGCGGGAAGACGTCGCCGCCATCGAGTGCATCGAAACCATCGGCAGCACCCTGGGACGTGCCGTGGCCGGCCTCATCAACCTGTTCAATCCGGACATGGTGGTGATTGGCGGACGGCTCAGCCAGACGGAGCACTACCTGATGCCTCCGCTACGCAGTGCCGTGAACAAGTATTCGTTGAACCTGGTAAACAACGACACCGTCATCAAGGTGTCCAGGCTGGGCAAGGAGGCCGGCGCCATCGGCGCCTCCCTCCTCTCCAAAGCCCGCCTCCTGAACAGCATGGCATAAAAAATAGCCCGCCGTCAACCGGTGGGCTATTTCATTCTGAAGTACCGAAAATTATTCGGCAACCACATTAAACTTAAAGGTACCTTTGATGGCCTTGTAAAGTTTTACAGATGCCTCATACTCACCCACTTCCTTCACCTCACCGGCGAGGATGGTGATGTCCTTCTTGTCAATGTTCAGACCCTTGGCGTTCAGAGCCTCGGCCAGGTCCATGGTGGTAACGCTACCGTAGAGCTTGCCGCTCTCGGAAACTTTCACCTTGACCTCAACGGTCTGGGCACCGATGGTAGCTGCGAGAGCCTCTGCATCGGCAACCAGCTTAGCCTCTTTGTGGGCGCGCTGACGAAGGGTTTCTGCATGCTGTTTCTTCACGGACTCGGTAGCGACAGTGGCGAAGCCCTGAGGTACCAGGTAGTTCATGGCATAACCGGCCTTTACTTTAACGATCTCACCGGCGTAGCCCAGGTTGGCTACATCTTTCTTGAGCAAAATTTCCATAAGGCAGATTATTTAAGAAGGTCAGTAACATACGGAAGCAGAGCGAGGGAGCGGGCACGCTTGATGGCCTTGGCAACCTTGCGCTGGAACTTGAGGGAAGTACCGGTGATGCGGCGAGGGAGAATTTTACCCTGCTCATTGAGGAACTTCTTCAGGAACTCAGGATCCTTGTAATCTACATACTTGATACCGGCCTTTTTGAAACGGCAGTATTTCTTTTTGCGAACCTCCACGGTCGGGGGATTCAGATAGCGGATTTCTTTATTTTCGTTTGCCATAATTGTGTCCTCCTAATTATTCAGCGGCGGGAGCCTCAGCAGCGGGAGCGGCCTTGGCAGCCTTGTTGGTGCGGCGCTTTTCTGCATAAGCCACTGCGTCTTTGTCAAGAGCTACAGTGAGGAAGCGGATGATACGCTCATCACGGTGATACTGGGTTTCGAGGGTGGCAACGAACTGGCTGTCGGCCTTGAACTCGATCAGGTAATAAAAACCTGTGGTCTTGTGCTGGATGGGATAAGCGAGCTGACGCAGGCCCCAATCCTCCTGGTACACAATCTCACCGCCATTGTCGGTGATGAGCTTGACGTACTTGGCAACCGCTTCCTTCATCTGGGTGTCAGACAAAACGGGAGTTGCAATGAAAACGGTTTCGTACTGGTTAACCATAATTAATTGTTTATAAATGTTTTACATTCTTTTTGACGGCCCAAAGGCCCAAAAAGGACTGCAAATATACGAAATTCCAGGAGAAAAACAAAATATTTTCACCATCTTGACAAGCGCCACTTCCCTGTCTATCTTTGTGATGCACACGCTGTCTGCCGCATCCCTGATCGATCGCCGCCGGCTCCCTGTGTAAAGATGCCGGCAGGCTGGACACACCCCAACCCACCGGCATCTTTTAATATAAGGTACACCTTACTTGACAGGAACGTTGGCAAGGACGGCCTTCAGGTATTCCCAGGTACGTCCTACGGAAGCGACGTGCACTTTCTCGTCCGGGCTGTGCGGGTACTTGATGGTAGGGCCGATGGAAGCCATCTCCCAGTTGGGATACTTGGCACCCATGATGGCGCATTCCAGACCTCCATGCGTGGCGTGAATCTTCATGGGACGGCCATACACTTTCTCGAACTGGTCCATGCAAACCTTGTTGATGGGGGTATCCAATTTGGGCGTCCAGCCGGAATAACCGCCGCCGAAGGTGATGGAATCGGCACCGGCCAGTTCGAAGATGCACTGCACGCGCTGGGCGAGATAGGCCTTGGAAGAATCCACGGCGCTTCTCATGAGCGAACGAATGGTGATCTTGCCATTCTCCGTACGGACGATGGCCAGGTTGATGGAAGTCTCGGTAAGTCCTTCCATGGAACGGCTCATGCGGATGACGCCGGACGGGCAGGCAATGATGGCCTTAACCGCCTGCAGGATGGCTTTGCCCTGGATAAACTTGGGTGCCACGGGAATGTGGTCCTCGATGGCAATTTGGGCGGAAGGGTCGCTCTCCACAAATTCCTTCTTCACCGTGTCGAAAATAGAGACGATGACCTCACGGGCGGCGTCGTATTTATCGGCAGGAATAAGGATTTCTGCGGTGGCCTCGAACGGGATGGCGTTGCGCAGCGAACCGCCGTTGAGGGAAACCACCTTTACGTCATAATCTTCCAGCAGCGGAAGCAGGATGCGGGCGGCCACCTTGTTGGCATTGGCCCTGTACAGGGAGATATCCATGCCGGAGTGACCACCCTGCAGGCCGCTCACCTTGAAGCGGAGCGCGTCCATGCCCGAGGGCGTCTTATATTTATAGTAGTTGAAGCTGGCCGCCACGTCCAGGCCGCCGGCGCAACCTACGCACAACTCACCTTCCTCTTCGGAGTCCAGGTTCAGGAGGATGTCACCTTGGAGGACACCAGGCTTGAGGCTGTTGGCACCCGTCATGCCGGTTTCCTCATCATACGTTACCAGCACTTCCAGTGGTCCGTGCTTCACGGAAGGGTCTTCCAGGGCAGCCAGGCCCAGGGCGACGCCGATACCGTTATCAGCGCCCAGCGTGGTGCGGTCTGCAGTTACCCATTCCCCATCCACGTACGCGTTGATGGGGTCCGTGAGGAAGTCGTGGGGGCTGTCGGAGGTTTTCTGCGGCACCATGTCCATGTGGCCCTGCAGGATAACGCCCTTGCGGTTTTCCATGCCGGGCGTAGCGGGGACGCGGATGATGATGTTGCCGGTATCGTCCTTGATGGTCTCGAAGCCATGGGACTTGCCCCAGTTGTACAGGTATTCAATGACCTTGCCTTCGTGCTTGGAAGGGCGCGGGATCCGGGTAAGAGCGTAGAAGTTCTTCCACACTACTTGGGGTTCTAAGTTCTCGATACTCATATCTGTGTATGTGGTTTAAGGATTATCGGCTTGTAAGATACAGGGACGATTCCACGCCCAGCTGGTAGAAAGGCAGGCGGGTTTGCAGGAGCGGCTGGCCGTCGCAGGAGAACGTGACTTTGCACACCTGCGGGATGCGGTAACGCACACTGCCCTTGGTCTTTTTCTTATCGGCGGAATCTTCCTCGGGAAGCGTGCCTTCCGGTTGGAGCTCCAAATAATAAGGCGTGCCATGTACGCCCACCGCCACGGGTCCATCGTCCGTCAGACGGAACACCAGATAACGATGGTGTTTCTCGTCACGCAAAGGGAGCACTTCAAAGGTGCACACCTGCTTGCGGACCACGGAATACCCGCGAAACAGGGCCATGTATTCATTTTCGATGCGTTCCAGCTCCTGCAGCGCAGAGCGGAGCGACTCGCCGGAATAGCTGGCATCCGTGTTGCCGGAGGCGATGTTCAGGCGCTCTTTACGGACCTGCAGGATGACATCCGCAGCGTCCGACGCCTTGTCTTCCAGGGTTTTCTCCACCAGGATTTTGTGCTCTACCGGAATGGAGACCATACCTGTATCGGTGGGCATTTCCTTGTAGATGGTTTCGATGGCCTCTTTTTCCGGAACGGTGAGGCCCTTGTCCGTAAAATCTGCCTTGAGACCGGGCAGGAAACGCCAGGAGACCGGCGCGCCCGAATTGCCCATCGACACCAGACCCTGTGCACTGAGCGACAGAAGGGCAGCGCTTTCCTGGTCACAGGTGTACCAGGCGTCGGAATCTGCCTCCACTTTAGGAATGAGTTCCACGCGGGTGATTTCCGAGGTAATGGCATCCTGGTCACTGACCGACATGTTCAGCATCTGCTTGGCAAACGGTGCATAAGGGCCGGCGAAAAAACTTTCCTGACGCACCTCCACCTTGACGGTAACCGTAGTGGTAGGCAGTGCATAGGATACTTCCTGCGCAGGCAGGGCCAAAGGCAGCAGCAAGGCGGCCGCCACCACAGAGAGTCGTTTCATTATTTCCATCGTTTATGGGTCCAGAGGTAGTTCCAGGGCTGTTTCTCCAGGTCCTCCTCCAGCAATTGATAGTATTTTTTCATAATTCCGTCGGGATCCATCTGGGCGGCATGTTCGCAGATGGGAACCACCGAGAGCGTATATCCCCCGCCATCCCGGCATTCAAAGCGCAGGTACGCGACCACCATATCCAGCTTTGACGCCAAACCGGCGCCTCCGGTCATGGTGAAGGTATCCTGGTTCATAAATTTAATAGGTTCTTTGTGGCCCGTGTACGGATACTGGTCGGTGATGAAAGTGAAGAGGAAGGGTTTGTCCTTACGTTCCAGGACATAACGCATGACGCGGCTGGTCTCCACATAGCCGTTGAAGTCCGTATCCTTCAGGATGCCCGTACGGATCCACTCTACCAAGCGGTCTGCACGCTTATTGTGCAAAGCCAGATAAGTGACGGCATATTGGTTTACACGGATATCCAGCGGCACGCCATAGGAACTGACAGGCAATCCGCCCATAAGCTCCCAGTTGCCGGTATGGGCCTCCAGCAGCAAGATAGGACGTCCAAGGGCAGCAAGGCGGTTGTATTCCTCCGGATTGGCAAATTCGAATTTGTGGCTGCGACGGAATTTATCGCGGCCACGCTTTCCCCGGCAGGTTCCCATCCACAGCATTTCCGTGAAGATGGTAGCCAGATGCAGGTAAAAGCGCTTGTGGATTTCCCGGATTTCCTCATAACTCCGGTTAGGGAAACAACGGCTCAGATTCACCATTACAACGTCTGAGCGGTAATGGATCACCTTACGGAGAAACCAGGCTAAAAAGGTTTTCATATTCTTCTTCCAAATCACACAAAAATACATATTTCCGTGGAAATAAACAAGTGTACACGCATAGGGGCACTTTAATTTGGCATTTTCAGAAATATTTGCCAATTTTGTAAGGATAAGGCTAAAAACTAAAAACACAATATTATGTTCAAAGGACAACCCAAAGGTCTATTCGCCCTGGCACTTGCCAACACTGGTGAGCGCTTCGGTTACTACACCATGCTGGCCATTTTCATGCTCTTCCTCCAGGCCAAGTTCGGCTGGAGCCAGGCCTTGTCCAGCCAGGTGTACTCCATTTTCCTGGCCCTCGTTTACTTCATGCCCGTAGTAGGCGGTATCCTGGCCGATAAAATTGGCTACGGCAAGTGCGTAGTCACCGGTATCTGCGTCATGTTCGCCGGCTACCTGGCCCTGGCCATTCCCACCGGCGCCAATGCACTGGGCATCACCCTCATGCTGGGTGCCCTGTTGCTCATTTCCGTAGGTACGGGCCTGTTCAAGGGCAACCTGCAGGTGCTCGTAGGTAACCTGTACGACGATCCCAAGTACTCCGCCAAGCGCGACAGTGCCTTCTCGTTGTTCTACATGGCCATCAACATCGGCGCCATGTTCGCCCCTTCCGCCGCCACGGCCATCACCAACAGCTTCCTGGGCAAGGCCGGCCTCATTTACAAGGCCGCCATCCCGCAGCTTGCCCACCAGACACTGGAAGGAGTCATCACTCCGGAAAACGCCTCCCGCC
Organism: uncultured Bacteroidales bacterium; assembly: GCA_946415475.1. GTDB lineage: Bacteria > Bacteroidota > Bacteroidia > Bacteroidales > UBA932 > Cryptobacteroides. Next base: position 21,823 of record CAMKSQ010000013.1, on the reverse strand, counting down.
TGGCAGAACTTCAGGCCCAGATGCCGGATGCCGCAATAGCCGGCATGGCACCTGCAGACTTCAGCTCCTACTACATTGAGCACCTGGCCTCCGCCTACAACATGGGCTTTGCCGTCGCCTGCATCTCCCTCATCGTGTCCATCGCCATTTACTTTGCCTGCAAGAACTGGTTCAAACATGCCGATGTCACCGCCAAGCAGGCCGCCAAGGGCAATGCTCCCGTGGTGGAACTCACGCCCAAACAGACCAAGGACCGCATCACCGCCCTCATCATGGTGTTCGCCGTGGTGATCTTCTTCTGGATGGCCTTCCACCAGAACGGTCAGTCGCTCACCTGGTTTGCCCGTGACTACACGCTTCCGTTCGCTACCGGCGCCACCCGTATGGGCTTCAACATCTGGATCCTGGCCCTGCTGGCCGTCAGCATCTACACCCTGTTCGGCATTTTCCAGAGCGAGAGTTCCAAGGGAAGAATCACCTGCGGTGTTGTAACGGCCGCTCTCTGGGGCTGCGCCTACTGGCTATTCATCGGCATGCCGGATCCGCTCAACATCGAACCTCAGCTGTTCCAGCAGTTCAACCCGTTCTACGTGGTGTTCCTCACCCCGATTTCCATGGCCATCTTCAGCGCGCTCGCCAACAAGGGCAAAGAGCCTTCGGCGCCGGTGAAAATCGGCCTGGGTATGTTTGTGGCAGCCCTGGGTTACCTTATCATGGTCATGGGCTCCCTGGGACAGCCTTCACCGGCCTCCTTACAGGGTACCGTCTCTCCGGATCCGGTGGTTCCCATGTACCTGATTACCACTTATCTGGTGCTCACCTTTGCAGAGCTGCTGCTCAGCCCGATGGGTATCTCCTTCGTTACCAAGGTGGCACCTCCTAAGTACAAAGGCCTCATGATGGGTCTGTGGTTTGCCTCCACCGCCATCGGCAACTACCTCAGCTCCATTCCCGGTCTTCTGTGGAACAACGTTCCGCTGTGGGCCAACTGGGCCATCCTCATGGCGCTGTGCGTCATTGCCGGTGCCATCATGTTTGCCATGATGAAGAAGATTAACGAAGCAACCGCTTCTTAGCATGCCCAGATTTTATATCATTTCTGGTCCTAACGGCTCCGGGAAAACCACCGCATCGTACGGGGTTCTTCCGGAGCTGCTGGACTGCGTAGAGTTTGTCAACTCCGACGAATTCGCCAAACACCTGGCGCCGTTTGCGCCGGAAAGCGCCTATATTACGGCCAGCCGCCTCATGCTGCGCAAGGTCCAGTACCTGTTCGACCGCCGGGAGGATTTCTGCATCGAAACCACCCTGGCTACGCGCGCGCTCATTAAAATGGTGCGGAGCGCCCAGGCGCAGGGATACTACGTCACGGTCCTATACTTCTGGCTGAACAGCCCGGACATCGCCATCCAGCGTGTGGCCAAACGCGTGGCAACCGGCGGCCACGACATCCCGGAAGAAACCATCCGCCGGCGCTATGTCATGGGCCTTAACTACCTGTTCCACAGCTATATGCCGCTGTGCGACAAATGGATACTGGCCGACAATTCCAACCCGCCCTTCGACATCATCGCAGAGGGCACCAAAAAGGGGCTTATCATCAACGACCCGCTGCGTTACAACCGTGTCCGCAGCCTGCTGACGGACTACATCGAACCGCAGAAGCCTATAGAAAACATAACGGAGTCCATCATTAAAGAGATGGCCCGCGCTCCCCTCGCCCACGACGGCGTACCTTTTGAGGGAGCATTGCCTCGTTCGGAAGAGAATGATCAACAATAAAGCGTACTATTTCAACCATTTTCAGGTCGATACCCCGGTGCTGGAGCGTCTGGTTCAGGAAGCCCTCGCATCCGGTGGCAGCTATTGCGACCTTTTCTTTGAAAATACCACCTACGGAAGCCTGCTGCTGCGGGACGGCGCAGTGACCTCCGGGGGCAATCATATAGACTATGGTGTAGGCGTCCGCGTCCTCAGCGGAGAAAAAACCGGCTACGCCTACTCGGAAAGCACCGCCTGGGAAGACATGCTGGCCTGTGCCCGCGCGGCCTCCCAGATTGCCAGCGCGCCCGTGGACGTGAGTCCCTACGGCACCCGCAATCCCAGCCGCGGAGAGCCCAATCCGGCGGCAGACCGCTACCCCATCCTGCAGCCCTGGCGTGGAACGCCGCTATCGACCTTCCTGCCTTTCCTTCAAAAGCTGGAACAGACGGTGCGGCAGAAAGATACGCGCGTTGTCAAAGTTTTTGCCAACCTGGCGTTCCAGGTAACCGACGTGCTCATGTACAACAGCTCCCGTGAACTCAAATGGGACACCCGTCCCATGGGCAGTATATCGCTCACGGCGGTTTTCCAGCAAAACGGACAGTCGGAGAACAAATCCACCTCCCGGAGTTTCCGGCAAGGGGCGGAAATGCTTACCGACGCACTTATCGAGGAAATGGCCACGGATCTGGTACACGGTATTGATGACCGCTTTGCCGCACGCCGTCCCAAAGGCGGCTGCATGCCTGTAGTGATGGGCGCCGGCGCATCCGGTATCCTCCTGCACGAGGCCATGGGACATGCTTTTGAGGCCGATTTCAACCGCAAAGGCACCTCCATTTTTGCAGATAAGATGGGACAGCAAATCTGCCCCCGTGGCATCCAGATCATTGACGATGGTACCCTGACCGGCAACCGCGGTTCGCTGAATTTTGACGACGAAGGTATCCCCGGCCAGAAGACATATATGGTGGAAGACGGCGTCCTCACCTCCTACCTGCACGACCGCATCAGCGCCGCCCATTACGGCGTGCGCCCCACGGGCAACGGACGCAGGGAGAGTTTCCGCTACGCACCCATCCCGCGCATGCGTGCCACGTATATGGAAAGTGGAAACGCAAAAGCCGCAGACCTCATTGCAGAGGTCCAGAAAGGCATTTTTGTGGACCAATTTTCCAACGGAGAGGTGCAGATCGGAGAAGGAGATTTCACCTTCTACGTCAAATCCGGTTACCTGATCGAGAACGGCCGTCTCACGCAGCCGGTCAAGGATATCAACATTATCGGCAATGGGCCGGAGGCACTTGCCCAGATCCGTGGCGTAGCGGATGACCTGGCCGTAGACCCGGGCGCCTGGACCTGCGGCAAAGAGCAGTCGGTGCCGGTGTCATGCGGCATCCCCACCGTGCTTATCGATGGTCTCACCGTCGGTGGCGAGTAACGCCTGGTACGGAAGTATTTGATTTATAATTTGTTAAAAGAAGAAACGGTGTCAATTTCGACACCCGTCCATATAGACAAGAGCATGAGTATCAACAACATAGCTGCCAGCCTTACGCAGGCGGAGATAGGCCTGGCGCAGTACTGTCTGGCGTTTGCCGGTCAGGCCGGAGCGCAGAAGGTGCGCATCACCCTGACCAAGAGCCTGATGAACCTGATCGGCCTCCTGAACGGAGAGGTGGATAAAACCGCCCATGCGCTGGACCGCAGCATGCAGTTGCAACTGTTTGTCGATGGCCGCTACGGTTCCTTCTCCACCAACAAACTGGAAAAGGAAGAACTGGAAGCGTTCATTCGCGAAGCCATCGACACGGTAAAGATGCTCCAGGCCGATGCCTACCGTGATTTACCCGCACCGGAGCGCGTGGCTGCAGATGCCCGCACCGGACGGGAACTGGGCCTGTATGACCCTGCCTACGACACCCTCACCGCCGAACAGCGCCGGGAGATGGCCCTCGCCTCCTGCCACTGGCCCAGCGGGGCCATCGCAGAGGAAGGCGAATACTCCGACACCGTCTTCGACACGCTGACCATCGACAGCCAGGGCCTTTATGCCCGGCACACGGAAACCTCATTCGAAATTGGCTACGAAACCACGGTGGAGGATGCCCAGGGGAACCATTTCTCCAGTTACTGGTGGGACGCCGCACCCCTGCTCCAGGACCTCAAATGGAAGGACTGCGCGGCTATTGCATACAAGCGGGCCATGGCCCAGATGGGTCCGCAGGATATCGAGGGCGGGAAATATACCGTCGTGGTCGATACGGAATGCGCCTCTAAACTGCTTACGCCGGTACTTAATGCTTTGGGCGGTTTTTCACTGCAGCAAAAGAATTCCTTCCTGGTGGACAGCCTGGGGAAACAGCTGTTCCCGGAGCAGCTCACCATCCTGGACCAGCCCCGTACACCGGGCGAAACCGGCTGCCGGCTCTTCGACAGCGAAGGTGTGGCCACCCGGGAGATGCCCATCATAGAAAAAGGCGTTGTAAAGACTTATTTCTTGAATACTTACATCGCCTCCAAGATGTCCATGGCACCCACGGTGGAAGATTCCACGCGTGTGAAAGTGCTTCCTGTCGGCGGGTGCAAAAAGCTGGAGGACCTGCTTGCAAAGGTCGGTAACGGCATTCTGGTCACCGGCTTCAACGGCGGCAATTCCAACCCGGTCACAGGGAATTTCTCCTACGGCATCGAGGGCTTTCTGGTACGTGACGGCAAAAAGGTACATCCGGTACGGGAACTGCTTATCACGGGCAACTTCCTGCAACTGTGGAACAACCTGCTGGCCACGGCCGATGACGCCCGTCCCTGCCTGTCCAAGCACATCCCTTCCCTCGCCTTTACCAATGTTGACATTAGTGCATAAAAGTAGTTTTGTATTTTTGCAAAAAATACATGAAGACGTCAGTCGTCATACTGAATTATAACACCAAGGACTACTTGCGGCAGTTCCTTCCGGGGCTTATTGCCTCCTGCGAAGGCCTGGATGCCCAGGTGATAGTGGCCGATAATGCCTCTTCCGACGGTTCGGTAGCCGTCATGCAGGCGGAGCTCCCACAAGTTCCGCTGAAAGTGCTGGAACAGAATTACGGGTTCACTGGCGGTTACAACCGGGCGCTGGACGGTATCGACGCGGACTATTTCGTGCTCATTAATTCCGATATCGAAGTGCCGCAGGGCTGGCTCAAACCGCTGGTGGAATGGATGGACAGCCATCCTTCCTGCGGGGCTTGCGGCCCCAAATTGCTGTCTTATGTGCAGCGGGACACTTTCGAGTATGCCGGTGCCGCAGGCGGCCTCGTGGACCGCTATGGATATCCTTTCTGCCGGGGACGCGTGATGCAGAAGATAGAAAAAGACCAGGGTCAGTACGACACGCCGGCGGAGGTCCTCTGGGCCAGCGGCGCGTGCCTGATGGTGCGGGCAAGCGTCTGGAAGGCCCTCGGCGGCCTGGACGAGCGTTTTTTCGCGCACATGGAAGAGATCGACCTCTGCTGGCGCATGCAACTGCGCGGCTGGAAGGTGAACATCGTCCCGGAATCGTTTGTGTACCATATTGGCGGCGGCACGCTGCCCAATGAGTCGCCGTTCAAGCTCCGGCTCAATTTCCGCAACAACCTTCTCCTCCTGGAGAACAACCTCCCCGCCACCTTCGTGGCCGAAGGTCTGAATGAAAAGAGAGCACGTCGCAAGGCACGCCGGCGCATCTTTGTGCGCATGTGCCTGGACGGTCTGTCGGCCCTGGTGTATCTGGTTACCCGCCGATGGAGTTTCTACCAGGCCGTCGTGGAGGCGCATAAGGAATATCGGCAACTAAGAAAGCCGGGTGAAATCCCGGCTTCCCCTGCCCAGCCCAGCGGACTGTACCGCGGCTGGATTGTCCCGAAAGGCCTGTTTTAAAAGCCGCTGCTTGTAAAGGAGATTATCCTTACCAAGTCGAAAACGTGCAAATATAGGGAATTATTTTTTATCTTTGCGAGATTAAAGAACGGACACATGAAGATCATCATCGAAGGAGCCGGCAGAACGGGCTCGCATCTGGCCAAGATGCTCGCTGTGGATAACAACGACATCACCGTCATCGACGCCAATGCCGCGCATATCCGCGAATTAGCCTCCCAGGCGGATGTGGCCACCATTATCGGGCAGCCCTCCAACATCCATACCCTGCGGGAAGCCGGTTGCGCGGGCGCAGACCTTTTCATCGCCGTCAACCCCAGCATGCACCAGAGCGTGAACATCACCAGCGCCCTGCTGGCCAAAAAACTGGGCGCCAAGCGCGTCGTAGCGCGTATCGGCAATCAGGCCTATCTCTCTCCCGAGAACAAACTGCTGTTCAAGGACATGGGGCTGGACATGATGTTCTTCCCTGAAAAAAGCGCCAGCGACGAAATCGTGGACTTGCTCCGGACCAGCGGCGCCACGGACACCCTGGAATTCGCCCGCGGCAAGCTCCAGCTTTCCGTATTCAAACTGGACGATGATTCCCCGCTCCTGGACATGGACGTCAAAGAGTTCGTCCACGCGGTCAAAGGCCTGCAGCCGGACGCAGATTTCCGCATCGTAGCCCTCTCCCGTGGCGGTAAAACCATCATCCCCAAATACGACACCACCTTCAAGTTCCACGACTACCTGTACATCATCTCCCACCGTCAGGGCATGCCCATCCTCATGAAATTCCTGGGGAAAGACAAGGTGGAGATCCGCCGGGTCATGATTCTGGGCGGCAGCGAAATCGGCCAGATGGTGGCAGAAAAGCTGGTGGCCCACAAGCTGGACGATATCAAAGTCATCGACATTAACCAGGAGCATTGCCGCAAACTGTCGGAAGACCTCCCGGACGAGGTGGAAGTGGTCTGTGGCGATGTCCGCAACTCCGACTTCCTGCAGGAACAGGACATCCGTGACTACCAGGCCGTCCTGGCCTTCACCGGCAACGACGAGGTAAACATCCTCACCTGCGTAACTGCCAAGAAACTGGGCGTCCCGCGCGTCATTGCCCAGGTGGAGAACCTGGAATACCTGCGCCTGGCAGAGGAATTGGGCGTGGACACCGTCATCAACAAGAAACTCATCACCGCCAGCCGCATCTACAAGTTCACCCTCTCGGACAAAGTGCGTTCCGTACGCTACGTGAGCGGAACCGATGCAGAAGTGCTGGAATACACCGCCGCACCCGGTTCCCGCATCACCAAGGGCGACCTGAAAGAGATTGAATTCCCGGCCGATGCCATCATCGGCGGCGTCATCCGCGGCGGCGAGAGTTTCATCGCGGTAGGTCACTCCCACATCGAGCCCTACGACCGTGTGGCCGTGTTTGCCCTGCCGGACGCCGTGAAAGACGTGGACGAAATGTTCAAATAATATTGCTAACTTTGCACGATATTTAGAGAAACGATATGAGCATCCAGACGGATAATATTCAGAAATTGGTGGAACGCCGGGCCAAAGCCCGCATGGGCGGCGGTGAAAAGCGCATCGAAGCCCAGCACGCCAAAGGAAAAATGACGGCCCGCGAACGCCTGGCCATGCTGCTGGACGAAGGCAGCTTCGAAGAATTCGACATGTTTGTACAGCACCGTTGCACCAACTTCGGGATGGACAAGAGCCATCCGGACGGAGACGGCGTGGTAACCGGTTGCGGAACCATCGACGGACGCCTGGTCTATGTATTTGCCCAGGACTTCACCGTCAGCGGCGGTTCCCTGTCCAAGACCATGAGCGAAAAAATCTGCAAGGTGCAGGACATGGCCCTGCGCAACGGCGCCCCGTGTATCGGCCTGAACGATTCCGGCGGCGCACGCATCCAGGAAGGCATCGACGCCCTGGCCGGCTACGGCGAAATCTTCGAGCGTAACATCCTGGCTTCGGGCGTAGTGCCGCAGATCAGCTGCATCATGGGTCCCTGCGCCGGCGGTGCGGTGTATTCCCCCGCCCTCACGGACTTCACCCTCATGGTGAAAAACACCTCCTACATGTTCCTGACCGGTCCTGCCGTGGTAAAAAGCGTCACCGGCGAGGTCGTGGACCAGGAGCAGTTGGGCGGCGCTTCCGTACACGCCAGCAAGAGCGGTGTGGCGCACTTTGCCGCCAACAATGAGGAGGAGGCCATCGCCACCATCAAGCAGTTGCTCAGCTACATTCCGCAGAACAACCTGGAAACCGCTCCCCTCAAGGAGACGGCAGACCCTGTCAACCGCCTGGAGGACAGCCTCAATTCCATCATCCCGGACAATCCCAACAAAGCCTACGACATGTATGGTGTCATTGGCGCCATTGTCGATGACGGCCAATTCTTCGAGATCCACAAGGACTTCGCCAAGAACATCATCGTGGGCTTCGCCCGCTTTAACGGCCGCAGCGTAGGTATCGTTGCCAACCAGCCCAAAGTGCTGGCCGGTGTATTGGATATCAACGCCAGCCGCAAGGCCGCCCGCTTTGTCCGCTTCTGCGACGCCTTCAACATTCCGCTGGTCACCCTGGTGGATGTTCCCGGCTTCCTCTGCGGCACGCAGCAGGAGTACGGCGCCATCATCACCAACGGTGCCAAACTGCTTTACGCCTACGGCGAGGCTACCGTACCCAAGGTAACGGTTACCTTACGTAAAGGTTACGGTGGCGCTCATATAGTAATGAGTTGCAAGCAGTTGCGTGGCGATATAAATTACGCATGGCCCAGCGCACAGATTGCCGTGATGGGTGCCGACGGCGCCGTGAACGTGCTATACGCAAAGGACATGAAAGAGGATCCGGAGCACGCTGCGGAAATCTTCCAGGAAAAGAAGCAGGAGTACGAAGACCTCTTCTCCAATCCTTACCAGGCCGCACAGAAAGGTTACATTGACGATGTCATTGAGCCGCGCAACACCCGTTTCCGCGTCATCCGCGCCCTGGAGCAACTGAGCGGCAAACAGGCCAACGTTCCCGCCAAGAAACACGATAACCTGCCGCTGTAAGCTATGAGAAAATTCCTTACAACGGTTCTTGTCCTTGCCACATCCCTGAGCCTGCGCGCCCAGAACGTGAGCGACCTCATCATCAGCGAGGCCGTCGCACAGCCGGATTCCACCGGCATTCTGGACGATTACGGCCGTCGCTCCGGCTGGATAGAACTGTACAACAAATCGACCGGAACGGTGAACTTTGGCGGGTGCTACCTCACCGATGACCGCACCAACCTCCGGAAGAGCCTCATCCCCAAGAGCGACCTCCGTACCAAACTGGGGCCGCGGCAGGTGGTGCTCATCTGGTGCAGCGGCCATGGCGCGGACGGTACCTTCTATGCCGACTTCACCCTGGCGCCCGGTAAAACCGTTTACCTGGTTTCCAACGACGGGCGCACCATCATTGACTCACTGGCCATCCCCGCCACCCTTCCCTATGGACTGGCAGCCTATAAACTGGCCGCGGACATCCGCCAGCAAGAGTTTGAATTCATCGATAATCCGGAGGTGCCCAGCCCGCGTATGATCAACGGCGACCATGGCTCCGCCACAAAAGGCGAAATCATGAAAGAACGGGACCCGTACGGATGGATTCTTTCTGTAGTGTCCGTGAGCGTGGTGTTCAGCGCCCTGGCCCTTCTGTGGTTCCTGTTCTGGCTCCTGTTCGACCGTCCGGCAAGGAAGGCGGCAAAGGCAGGAGATGCTTCGGCTACGCTCAGCATGACAAAGGGAAAACGGGCTGTCATTCCGAGCGAAGCCGAGGAATCTCAAGTGGCTGCCGCCATCGCCCTGGCACTGGATATGGAGACCGGCGGAGACACCTATGCAGCCATTGCAACGGCCGTCCATCTGTACCTGACCCAGTCCGTCCATGACGTGGAGCCCGGTATTGTCACCATTCGCAGAACCGAGAGCGGATGGAATAACAAAGCATTGAATTTCAGAAAGTTACCGCGGAGGTAACATAATTGTTATAGCGTAAAACAAAAATGTTATGAAGGAATATAAGTTCAAAATCAACGGCAAAGACTACCAAGTGACCATTGGTGAGACAGAAGGCAAAATGCTGTCCGTAAATGTGAACGGCGCAGACTACCAGGTAGAGCTGGAGAACGCTCCCGCGGCTGCTCCGGCAGCTCCGGCAGCCTCCGCTCCCGCTGCCTCCACTCCCGCCCCGGCAGCTGCAGCACCCGCTGCTCCCAAGGCTCCCGCAGGCGCCGGTGAAAAGGTGAACTCTCCCCTTCCGGGCGTCATTGTAGAGGTGAGCGTGAAGGAAGGCCAGACCGTCACTTCCGGTCAGAAGGTGGCCGTACTGGAAGCCATGAAGATGGAGAACGAAATCTCCGCACCCAAAGACGGTACCATCACCGCCATCCATGTGAACAAAGGTGACAGCATCCTGGAAGGTGCTCCCATCGTAACCATCGCCTAATGGAACACATTTTTGAGTCATTAACCCAATTCTGGGAGTACACCGGCTTCGCGAACTGCTCGTGGCAGAACCTCGTGATGATTGGCATCGGCCTGGTATTCATTACCCTGGCCATTGTCAAGGAGTGGGAGCCCATGCTGCTGGTGCCCATCGGCTTCGGCATGATTGTGGGTAATATTCCCATGTTCCCGGGCCTGAACATTGGCGTCTATGAGGACGGCTCCGTGCTCAACATCCTGTATCAGGGTGTGAAGCAAGGCTGGTATCCCCCGCTCATCTTCCTGGGGATTGGCGCCATGACGGACTTCAGCGCCCTCATCTCACAGCCGCGGCTCATCCTGATTGGTGCGGCCGCGCAGATGGGTATTTTCGGTGCGTATCTGCTGGCCCTCCTCTTTGGTTTTGCCCCCAATGAAGCGGGTGCCATTGGCATTATCGGCGGTGCAGACGGTCCCACGGCCATTTTCCTGAGCTCCAAGCTGGCACCGGACCTGATGGGCGCCATTGCCGTATCGGCCTACTCCTACATGGCCCTGGTGCCGGTGATTCAGAAGCCCATCATGCTGCTGCTGACCAACAAGAAGGAACGCCTCATCCGCATGCCTGCACCGCGTGTGGTGTCCAAGAAAGAGAAAATCATCTTCCCTATCGTGGGCTTCCTTATCACCGCCTTCATCGTCCCTTCCGGCCTGCCGCTGCTGGGCATGCTCTTCTTCGGTAACCTCCTCAAGGAGAGCGGTGTAACCAAGCGCCTCGCCAATACGGCCAGCGGTCCGCTCATTGACGTAGTCACCACCCTCATCGGCCTAACCGTGGGCGCGTCTACGCAGGCAGATAAATTCATCAGCGTCAAGTCCATCCTCATCTTTGGGCTGGGCCTTCTAAGCTTTGTGATTGCCACCACCTGCGGCGTACTGTTCGTGAAGATGATGAATCTGTTTATCAGTAATCCCGCCAAGAAGATCAACCCGCTCATCGGCAATGCAGGCGTTTCCGCGGTGCCGGACAGCGCCCGTGTCTCGGAGACCGTGGGCCGCGAAATCGACCCTACCAACCACCTGCTCATGCATGCCATGGGCCCGAATGTGGCCGGTGTGATTGGTTCGGCCGTGGCCGCCGGTATCCTCCTGAGCTTCCTGGGCTAAGCTTACCATGAGAAAAAGCCTGCTCATACTGGCGATTTTTGTTGCATGCAATCCCCTCCACCGCGAGGGGATTCGCCGTTTGTCGCCCGCCAGTGCTGGGATGGATGCACAGCGGCTTGCACTCATCGACAGCACCGCAATGGCTTCTATCGCCGCCGGCGACGTACCGGGTGCCGTTATTGGCGTGGTCCGGGGAGATGCGCTGGTGTATGAAAAGGCCTTCGGGAACAAGTCCCTTGTCCCGGAAAAAGAGCCCATGACCGTGGAGACGCTGTTCGACCTGGCATCGGTCTCCAAATGCGTGGGCACCACCATCGCCATCATACAACTGGTGGAGAAAGGCCAGGTGCGGCTGGTGGATCCGGTGCACAAATACATTCCGGGGTTCAAGCCCTGGAAGGACGAGACGACCGGAGAAGAGGTCACCATAACGGTCCAGGACCTGCTCACGCACGCTTCCGGACTGGATGCCAGCCTGCCGGATGTGCCCGGCTTCGTGGAGCGGAACGGGACCAACTGCCCGGATTCCCTTATCCGCTGGATTGCCACCCAGTCCAAGCGCCATTTCCGGCCCCGCACCCGGCAGCTATATAGTTGCCTGAATTTCATCACCCTCCAGCACATCCTGGAGCAAGTGACCGGCGAACGGCTCTGTGACTATGCCCAAAAGCACATTTTCGACGTCCTGGGCCTGCAGCACACCACCTACTTCCCACTTTATGACGGCGCTCCTTATCGGCCCGATTTAGCCCCGTTATGCGCGCCTGCCGAGCAATTGGCCGACGGGCATGTTTTAAAGGCTGAAGTACATGATCCTACCGCCCGGCTGGTGAACGGCGGCAATTCCGGCAACGCCGGGGTGTTCTCCACAGTGGAAGACCTGGCCGTGATGTGTGCCTGCTTACTCAATGAGGGCAGCCTGAACGGTCACCGGATCCTCTCCCCGCTCACCGTCCGGCAAATGTTCCGCATTCCGGAAAGCAATGCCCCTGAGGTAGCCCGCGCCCTGGGCTGGGACACCTACCGCCGCTCTCCCTACACCTGCGGAGACATATTTAACCCGACTACTGTCCGCGGTCATACCGGTTACACCGGCACTTCCCTTATCCTGGATTTGGAGACCCGCACCGCCGTCATCATCCTTACCAACCGCGTACACCCTGCAGACGACGGATCCGCCGCCCGCCTGCGTTCCACCGTTGCCAGCATCGTCGCCAGCGCTATTTGCCGATAATACTTTGTTAGCAATCTTTGCAAAATTGCTTAAAAGTTTTAACTTTGTAAGCAAATAGCGTAAAAAACTAACCACATGGCGCAAAAGAATTTACTGTTAGGAGACGAGGCCATCGCCCTCGGAGCCCTTCATGCCGGATTATCAGGTGTTTATGCCTATCCCGGCACTCCTTCTACGGAAATTACGGAATATATCCAACTCCATCCCCTCACCCGGGAGCGGAACGTGCATTGTAAATGGTCGGCCAACGAGAAAACGGCCATGGAAGAGGCACTGGGCATGTCCTATGCCGGCAAACGCGCCCTGGTGTGCTTCAAGCACGTGGGCCTGAATGTCTGCGCGGACCCGTTCATGGGCTCCGCCACCACCGGTGCCAACGGCGGTCTGGTCATCGCCTCCTGTGACGACCCGTCCATGCACAGTTCCCAGAACGAGCAAGACTCCCGCTTCTACGGAGCCTTTGCCATGATGCCCGTCTTCGAGCCCTCCAACCAGGAGGAGGCTTATGCCATGACGCGGGCCGCCTTTGACTACTCCGAGAAGCGCGGCATCCCCGTCCTCATGCGCATGACCACCCGTATGGCCCATTCCCGCGCCGTGGTGGAAAGCGGAGAGGATATCCGTGAACAAAACACCCTCCATTACCCGGAGAAGCCGCGCCAGTGGGTCACCCTCCCGGTCAATTCCCGCGTACGCAACCGCGAGCTCATCAAAGACTACGCCCAGTTCGAGGCAGATGCTGTCGCCTCCCCTTTCAACCGCCTCACGGACGGTCCGGACAAGCGCATGGGCATCATCGCCTGTGGCATTGCCTATAACTACCTCATGGAAAACTTCCCGGACGGTTGCCCGTATCCGGTACTCAAGGTTTCCCAATATCCTTTCCCCAGGGAGCTGGCCAAGAAACTGGCCGGCTGGTGCCAGACCATCCTGGTCATGGAAGAGGGACAGCCGCTGGTAGAAGAAAAGCTGCGGGGTGTTTATCCCACAGCCATTACCATCAAAGGCCGACTGGACGGCAGCCTGCCCCGCGACGGAGAACTGTCTCCGGAAGCGGTTCGCCCGGCACTGGGTCTTCCCGCAGTGGAGCTCTACCCTGCATCGGAAGTCATTGCCCCGCGTCCGCCGGCACTGTGCCAGGGCTGTGGCCACCGGGACTTCTATACCGCCCTCAACAACGTGCTCAAAGACTATCCAGGTGCCCGCGTATTCGGGGATATCGGCTGTTACACGCTGGGCTGGATGCCTCCCTTCAACAGCCTCCACACCTGCGTGGAGATGGGCGCCTCGCTCACTATGGCCCAGGGTGCAGCCTTTAGCGGCACCTGGCCGGCCGTAGCCGTCATCGGCGACTCCACCTTCACCCACAGCGGCATGACCGGCCTGCTGGACGCCGTCAACGAAAACGCCGACGTAACCCTTTGCATCTCCGACAACCTCACCACCGGCATGACCGGCGGCCAGGACAGCGCCGGCACGGGCCGCATCGAAGCCATCTGCGAAGGCCTGGGCGTACCCAAGGAGCACATCCGCACCATCGTCCCGCTTCCCAAGAACTACCCGGACATGGAAAAAGTCATCCGCGAAGAACTTGAGTATCACGGCGTTTCGGTCATCGTATGCCGCCGCGAATGCATCCAAACCCTCCGCCGCCATGCTTCGAAAAAGTAACCTCTTAAGTCCCTCCCCCGAGGGGAGGGGTTTCGGGAGGGGGTAACGTTAACATTTAATGATTTCATGAAATGAAACAAGATATTATCCTCGCCGGAGTGGGAGGACAAGGCATCCTCTCCATCGCCACGGTAATCGGCGCTGCCGCCCTGCAACAGGGGCTGTACCTGAAACAGGCCGAAGTCCACGGCATGAGCCAGCGTGGCGGAGACGTCCAGTCGCACCTCCGCCTGTCGTCAGACCCCATTTACAGCGACCTCATCCCCCGGGGCGGTGCCAGCCTCATTGTATCGCTGGAGCCCATGGAAGCCCTCCGCTATGTGCCCTGGCTGGCCAAAGACGGCTGGATCGTCACCAACACCACCCCGCTGGTAAATATCCCCAATTATCCGGAGATGGATAAAGTGGTGGAAGCATTACACAAATTCCCGCATGTGGTGGCTGTGGATGCCGATACCATCGCCAAGGAACTGAACAATCCGCGCGGGGCCAACATGGTGCTGCTCGGAGCCATGAGCACTGGGCTGGATATCCTTGAGCCGGACCAGCTCCGCGAAGGCATCCGTCGCGTATTCGCGCGCAAGGGCGATGCCATCGTGGAAGCCAATCTGAAAGCCTTTGACGCCGGCGCGGCACAACACCTAGAAGAAGAGTAAAATGAAACTTCCCTTATCCCAATCCGTCCTGAACAAAGAATTACGGGAATTGGGCATTGACGATATCTCCCACACCACCATCCGGCAATGCGCCATGATCGGCAGCATGCTGGAATCCCAATCCGACGAGCCTTTCACCCACCTGGAGTTCGGCGTACCGGGCATTCCGCCCTGTCCCTATGGCATCGAGGCCCAGAAAAAGGCCCTGGACGAGGGCAAATGCTCCATCTACCCTTCCGTACAAGGGCTTCCGGAGCTCAAGCAAAACGCCTCCCGCTTTATCAAAGCCTTTATCGACGTGGACATTGACCCCAAGTGCATTGTCCCCACCGTGGGTTCCATGCAAGGCAGCCTTACCAGCATTCTTGAATGCTCCCAGCTGCAACCCGGCAAGGATACCATCCTGTACATCTGCCCCGGATTCAGCGCCCATGGCCGCCAGCCGGATATCCTTGGAATCAAGAATGTTTGGTTCGATATTTACGAGTACCGGGCAGAAAAGCTTCGGGATAAGCTGGAGTCCTATTTCAAAGAGGGCAACATTGCCGCCATCCTGTATTCCAACCCCAACAATCCGGCCTGGATTTGCCTCACGGAGGAGGAACTGCAGGTAATCGGCGAGTTGGCCACCCAGTACGATGTCATCGTCCTGGAAGATATCGCCTACCTGTGCATGGACTTCCGCAAGGACCTTTCCGTCCCCTTCGAACCCCCGTTCCAAAGCACCGTGGCGCGTTATACGGACAATTATGTCATCCTGCTGTCCGGCTCCAAGATCTTCAGTTATGCCGGCGAGCGCATCGGCCTTGCCTGCATCGGCAACAACCTGTACAAACGCGAATACCCTGGCCTTAAAGAGAAATGGGGCATCTCCCGCTTCGGGGACAACTTCATTCTCAATTACTTGTACGTGAATACTTCGGGCGCTTCGCACTCGGCCCAATATGCTTTATCGGCCATGCTGGAGGCCTCGCTGGATGGCCGCTACAACTTCGTGAAAGAGCTGCGGAACTATGGCATGCGCGCCCATCATTCCCGCGAAATCTTCGAGCAGAACGGCTTCCGCCTGGTATATGACAAAGACATGAACCAGACCATCGGCGATGGCTTTTTCTATACCGTCACGTACAAGGACATGGACAACCGGACGCTACTGGAGGCCCTGCTCCGCTGCGGCGTGGTGGCCATTCCGCTCAACACCACCGGCAGCAAGCAATTCGGCATCCGCGTATGCGTATCCCGCCTGCTGAACGACTGGGATTTCCAGCGCCTGGACCGTCACCTGAAACTGTTTGTAAAATTGGTATCATGAAATATGTAAGTGCCGATGAAGCCGTGCGCCTGGTGCGCAGCGGCGACACCGTGGTGTGCCAGGGAGGCACCTCCGTACCGGTTATCCTGCAGGAAGCCCTGGCCCGCCGCCATGCGGAACTGGAGGGCGTGCAAATTGTCTGCGGCTTCAACGTCACCGCAGGCGAAGCCCCCTTCTGCAAGCCCGAATACAAGGATTCTTTCCTGGTGAACAGCATTTTTATCAGCGGCGACCAGCGCAAGCACATCGCCGCCGGCTACGGCACCATGACGCCCGCTTTCCTTGGAGAGGTTCCGGGCCTGTTCCGCCGTGGAGAAATCCCTGTGGATGTGGCATTTATCAACTGCTCCCTGCCGGATAAGGACGGGTATTGCAGTTTTGGCATATCGGCCGATATTGCCGTCAGCGCCGTGGAATGCGCGCGGGTAGTCATCGCCCAGGTGAGCCCCAACATCCCCTATCTCTACGGGAAATGCCACATCCATGAGTCCAAGATCAGTGCAGCCGTCTACTGCGAAGAGCCGCCGCTCGGGATGGTCTTCGGTGAGCCCACGCCCATCGAAGCGGCCATCGGCGCCAATGTAGCGTCGCAAATTCCGGACGGCGCCTGCCTGCAGATCGGCGTCGGAGGCATCCCCAATGCCGTCCTCAACGGCATCAAGCACCACCAGCACCTGGGCCTGCACACGGAAGCCATGACCGACGGCGTCATCCGTCTTATCAAGGAAGGCGTCATCGACAATTCGCTCAAAAAAGTGCATCCAGGCGTTAGCGTCGCGGCCCTGGCCATCGGCTCCGCGCCCATGTACAAGTTCATCGACCACAACCCCACCATGGAGTTCTTTGACGTGGCCTATACCAACGACCCGTTCCTGATTGCCCAGAATCCACGCGCCTGTGCCATCAATTCCGCCATCGAGGTGGACCTGACGGGACAGATCTGTGCCGATTCCATCGGCGAGATGATCTTCTCCAGCGTGGGCGGCCAGCACGACTTCATGTACGGCTGCGCACTGGCGGAAGGCGGACGCACCTTCATCGCCCTGCCTTCCCGTACCGCCAAGGGGAAAGCCAAGATCGTCCCCACCCTTACTCCCGGCGCCGGTGTGGTCACCACCCGCTTCCAGACGCAGTATGTAGCTACGGAACACGGCATTGTGTATCTGCGGGGTAAAAGCCTGGCCCAACGTGCCAAGCTCCTGATTTCCATCGCCCATCCGGATGACCGTGAAGCGCTGGAGGAAGCGGCGTGCAAGCGATTTGGATACAGTTTTCTGCGCCTGAAAGCAGAATAATTGCTATCTTTGCCCGCATGAAAAGACACTTGGTGATAATAGCCATCCTGCTCCTTACGGGCGGCGTAGCGCTGGCACAGGAACAGGAGGGGGAACCGGAAGGAG
The DNA here is from genome assembly GCA_946415475.1 of uncultured Bacteroidales bacterium. GTDB lineage: Bacteria > Bacteroidota > Bacteroidia > Bacteroidales > UBA932 > Cryptobacteroides. The sequence goes on along the minus strand of CAMKSQ010000013.1, from coordinate 4,265 downwards.
AAAAGCCCAAGACCGGTTGGGCGTTCACTCCCCTGCCCAACGTGGGTTACAGCACGGATACAGGCGTCACGCTGGGTCTTTTCTCGGACTTCTACTATTACGGGGACGGCAGCGCCTATCCCAATTTCCTCCATCACCTGGGCTTCGCCGGAGCCTACGCCACCAAAGGTTCCTGGTACATCCATGCCTACGGGGACAGCCCCACCCTGATTCCGGGCGTACGCTTAAACGGTACGCTTACCTACCGTGACGCCATGGTGCACAATTTTTATGGCTTCAACGGCATCGCCTCCCCCTACCTGCCGGAGCTGGACGCCAACGTGGACACCCGGACGGCCTGGTATACAACCCATCGGCGCTTTTTCCGCGCCACCGCCACCTTTATGGGTGACATTGTCGGAGAACTGGACTGGATGGGCGGCGCAGTGGTCCGCCACGTCATCATGGACGATTTTATGTTGGACCGCTACGACAGAGGCAACAGCCTGCTTCTTACCTATCGGGACGTGGGCCTCATCCGGGCCGATGAATTCGCCGGCGGTACCTCGCTGGAGTTCAAGGGCGGCCTGGTGTACGACAGCCGGGACATCGAGGCATCGCCGGGCAAAGGCTTCTACGCGGAACTGTACCTTACGGCCAACACGGATTTGAGCCGATGGAAATACAACTACGGGCAGTTGGTGGCGCATTTCCGCCATTATGTGACCATTTTTCCGGGTCGATGGGTCTTTGCCTATCACCTGGGGCTCCAGCACCAGCTGTGGGGCGAAATCCCCTACTACGCCCTAAACGAGATGGCCAACTTGTTTTACCCGTACGAGGAAATGGACGGACTGGGAAGCCGGACAACAGTCCGCGGTATCCTTAATAACCGTGTAGCAGCCGCAGGCTATGCCTGGGCCAACATCGAATTCCGTGTAACGCCTTTTAAATTCAACCTGTTCAAACAACATTTCGACCTGGTGCTCAATCCTTTCATGGATGTTTGCGGCATCACGCGTTCCTACAGGCTGGAAGAGCAAAAGGCAGCCATTTCCCCAAAAGTGGAAGTTCCTCTATATCAGGACAAAAAACTGCCCATAATGCTGTCTTTCGGTATCGGCGGAAAAATCCAGATGAACACCAATTTCGTGCTCTCGTTCGACGTGGGCCGCGGACTGGACCCGCAGGTGGGGACCTGGACCATCAGTACATCCAGTTCCTATCTATTCTAACCACTATTGCTTTTGTTCGGGAATTTGTGTATATTTGTAGGACATAGAAAACACTAACTAAACAAATATGGACAAACTCCAGGAACTGACCCAGAAACTGTACAACGAGGGTCTTTCAAAAGGAAAAGAAGAGGGCCAGGCCGTTCTGGCAAAAGCCCAGGCAGAAGCCGCTGCCATTGTAAAAAAAGCCCAGGAAGAAGCTGCCGCCATTCTGGCTCAGGCGCAAAAAGAAGCCCAGGACTACAAGATTAAAGTGGAAGGGGATGTAAAAATGGCCTCTGTCCAAGCTCTGCAGGCCACCCGTGCCGGCATTGAGAACCTGATTGTAGCCAAGGCTGTGAACGTCCCCGTAAAAGAGGCCCTTTCCAGCGCCGACTTCCTCAAAGGCATCATCGAGGCCGTCGCCAAAAACTTCAGCGCACAGGAAAGCACGGACATTGCATTGGTCCTGCCGGAAAAACTGCAGAAAGAACTGGAACCCTTCGTGAAAAACGAGCTCACCAAAACCCTTGGCAAGGGTGTAGAAGCCTCTTTCGCCAAAAAAATCGACGGCGGCTTCAAGATTGGCCCCAAGGACGGCAGTTATTTCATCTCCCTTACGGATGAAAGTTTCCAGGAGCTCATTGGGGACTATCTCCGTCCCACCACCAAGGAAATCCTTTTTGGCTAGGAAATGAGTAATTTCGAGTACATCATCTCCTCGCTCCCCTATCTGACGGCAGACTTCAAGTACGAAGACGGGCAAGGCTTCCAAAGCACCATCGAGCAAATCCGGGAGAACCTGTCGGAAAAAGACGCCGCCGTCATGGACTTCCTCCTGAGCGGGTATGACTCCCAGGTGCTGGGACCGGACTTCTATGCCCAGGCCCTGGCGCATCCGCTCAAGTTCGTGCGGGAATTCTTCCGTTTCGACCTTAACCTCCGGAACGCCAAGGTGCGCTACCTGAACCGGGAACTGGGCCGTCCGGACGGGATGGACCTCGTCACCGGCAAAGGCCAGGAGGACGATACAGACCTGGACATCGACGGTTACCGCTTCTCCGGCGGCGAGTTTGAAGAAGCCGCCAAGGTGGAATCGGCCCTGGCCGCAAGCAGCCTGCTGGACCGGGAACAGGCCCTGGACGACGTCACCTGGGAGAAAATAAGTAACCTGGAAACCTTCCATTACTTTGACCTTACCGCCGTGCTGGCATACATAGCCAAACTGCACATTGTGAACCGCTGGCTGGCCCTGGACCAGGAAAAAGGCCGGGAACTGTTCCGTCAGCTGGTGAGCGAGGTCCGTGGCACGTTCAAAGGGGTAAATTACACAGAAAAATAAGCAACCATATATGAAAACAAAAGGAATTGTAACCGGTATCGTAAGTAACCTTGTTACGGTGAAGGTAGACGGTCCCGTTGCAGAAAATGAAATCTGCTACATCACGGCGCAAGGCGTCAAGATGATGGCAGAGGTCATCAAGGTGAACGGAGAAAATGCCTCCGTGCAGGTGTTCGAGAGCACCCGCGGCCTCAAGGGCGGGGATGCCGTAGAATTCGAGGGCCGCATGCTGGAAGTGGAGCTGGGTCCCGGCCTGCTCTCCAGCGTATACGACGGCCTGCAGAACAACCTGGCCACTATGGAAAACGTCTTTCTCCAGCGCGGTGAGTACACCGCTCCCCTGGACCACAAGAAACTGTGGGCGTTCACCCCGCTCGCCAAGCCCGGCGACAAAGTGGAAGCCGCAGACTGGCTGGGAGAGGTGAAGGAAGGCTGGCTGCCCCACAAAATCATGGTCCCGTTCTCTTTCAAGGGTACCTACACCGTTAAATCGGTCAAGGCAGAGGGAGAATACACCATCGACACCGTCATTGCCGTACTCACCAACGAGGAAGGTGAAGACGTTAATGTCACCATGACCCAGAAATGGCCCGTTAAGGTGGCCATCAAGGGCTACAAGGAAAAACCGCGTCCCAGCCGCATCATGGAAACGGGCGTGCGAGTGATAGACACCATGAACCCCATCGCAGAAGGCGGCACCGGTTTTATTCCCGGTCCTTTCGGTTGCGGTAAAACCGTGCTGCAGCACGCCATTGCCAAGCAGGGAGACGCAGACGTCATTGTGATGGCCGCCTGCGGTGAACGTGCCAACGAGGTGGTGGAAATCTTCACCGAATTCCCGGAGCTGATAGACCCGCATACCGGCCGTCACCTGATGGAGCGTACCACCATTATCTGTAACACCTCCAACATGCCGGTGGCTGCCCGTGAGGCGTCCGTATACACGGCCATGACCATTTGCGAGTACTACCGCGCCATGGGTCTGAAGTGCCTCCTGCTGGCAGACTCCACCTCCCGTTGGGCTCAAGCGCTGCGTGAGATGTCCAACCGTATGGAGGAACTTCCGGGCGCCGACGCCTTCCCTGTGGACCTGTCGGCCATCATCTCCAACTTCTACGCCCGCGCGGGCATGGTGGTCCTGAACAACGGCCAGACCGGTGCAGTAACCTTTATCGGCACGGTATCCCCTGCCGGCGGTAACCTCAAGGAGCCCGTGACGGAGAGCACCAAAAAGGCGGCCCGTTGCTTTTATGCCCTGGAGCAGAACCGCGCAGACCAAAAGCGCTATCCGGCCGTAGGACCGCTGGATTCCTATTCCAAGTACCTGGACTACCCTGAAATCCGCGACTTCCTGGACGAGACCGTAGAGAAAGGCTGGGTGGACAAAGTGCTCCTTGCCAAGAACATCATCCGCCGCGGCAAAGAGGCCAGCGAACAAATCAACATCCTGGGCGATGACGGCGTGCCCATGAGCTACCACATCAACTTCTGGAAGAGCGAGCTGGTGGACTTTGTAATCCTGCAGCAGGACGCCTTCGATGCCATCGACGCCCTGTGTCCGCTGGAGCGCCAGCGTTTTATGCTGGACCTCATCCTGGACATTTGCAACAAGGAGTACGAGTTCGAAGACTTCGAGAAGTGCCGCGACTTCTTCAAACGCCTCATCAACGAGCTTCGTCAGATGAACTACTCCGCCTACGAAAGCGAGCAGTTCTGGGCCTACAATGAAT
>CAMKSQ010000012.1 GCA_946415475.1 uncultured Bacteroidales bacterium | reverse complement strand
GGGACGATGAAATCCGCCGTGTTCTGCAGATTCTTTCCCGCAGAACCAAGAACAACCCCATCCTGGTGGGCGAGCCCGGCGTGGGCAAGACCGCCATCTCTGAGGGCATCGCCCAGAATATTGTGAACGGGCAGGTGCCGGAAAACCTGAAATCGAAAAAAGTCTACTCCCTGGACATGGGTGCCCTTATCGCGGGCGCGAAATATCAAGGTGAGTTCGAGGAACGCCTCAAGGGCGTAGTAAAAGAAGTGGTGGACAGCGCCGGTGAGATCATCCTGTTCATCGACGAAATCCATACGCTGGTAGGCGCCGGCCGCTCCAGCGGAGCCATGGATGCCTCCAACATCCTCAAGCCGGCCCTGGCCCGCGGTGAACTCCGCACCATCGGCTCAACCACCCTGGACGAGTATCAAAAGTACTTTGAGGCCGATAAAGCCCTGGAGCGCCGCTTCCAGATGGTGATGGTGGACGAGCCTTCCCCCGCGGAAAGCATCGCCATATTAAGAGGCCTGAAGGAACGCTACGAGAACCACCACAAGGTGCGCATCGAAGACGACGCCCTCATCGCCGCCGTGAACCTTTCGCACCGGTACATCACCTCGCGTTTCTTGCCGGATAAAGCTATCGACCTTGTCGATGAAGCCGCCTCCAAGCTGCGCCTGGAGATGAATTCCGTGCCGGAGCCCATCGACGACCTTAACTCCGCCATCCGGCAGAAAGAGATTGAGCGTGAGGCGATTAAACGCGAGGGCACTTCCGTGAAACTGGAAAAACTGGAGGCCGAACTCAAAGAGTTGCAGGGCAAACGTGAAGGCCTGATGAAGCGCTGGAACGAGGAAAAGGACACCCTGAACGGCCTGCAGACGGCCCGCCAGGAGATGGAAGACCTGAACCTCCAGGCCAATACAGCTGAGCGTAATGGCGACTACGCCAAGGTGGCGGAGATCCGCTACGGCCGCATGGCTGCCACGCAGAAGCGTATCGACGAACTTACCGCCAAAGCCGAATCCATCAAGGAACCACTTGTCACTGAGGCTGTTACGCCGGAAGATATCGCCGAAGTGGTGGCCAAATGGACCGGCATCCCCGTGAAGCGGATGCTGGAAAGTGAGAAGGACAAGCTCCTGCGCATGGAGGCCGAACTCCACAAGCGCGTAGTCGGCCAGAACGAGGCCATCCGTGCCGTTGCCGATGCCGTCCGCCGCAACCGTGCAGGCTTAAGCAACGAGAAGCGCCCGATCGGTTCCTTCCTGTTCATGGGCACTACCGGCGTGGGTAAAACCGAGCTGGCCAAGGCCCTGGCCGCGTTCCTGTTCAACGACGAGAACATGATGACCCGTATCGACATGAGCGAATACCAGGAGCGGCATACCGTTTCCCGCCTGGTGGGTGCGCCTCCGGGATACGTCGGGTACGATGAAGGTGGTCAGCTCACCGAGGCCGTACGGCGCAAACCCTACTCCGTGGTACTGCTGGACGAAATCGAAAAAGCCCATCCGGACGTGTTCAACGTACTGTTGCAGGTGCTGGACGACGGCCGCCTGACGGACAACAAAGGCCGCACGGTGGACTTCAAGAACACCATCCTGATCATGACCTCCAACGCCGGTGCCGATATCATCCAGTCCTACATGGAGAAGCTGCCGGAAGTGAACGGGGTCGATATGCAGGCCATCGCCACGCGCCGCTCCCTGCTGGACGAATGCGCCGGCAAGGTACTGGACGTGCTCAAGATGACCGTCCGGCCGGAGTTCCTGAACCGTATCGACGAGATTATCATGTTCGATCCGCTCACCAAGGCCGATATCCGCGACATCCTGCACATCCAGGAAGCGGACCTGCAGCACAAACTCGCCGAGAACGGAATCACCGTGGCGTTCACCCCGGCCTTCGAGGACCACATGGTGGAGCACGGTTACGACCCGGCCTACGGCGCCCGCCCGGTGAAACGGGTGATGCAGCGTGAGCTGGTGAACCTCCTGGCCAAGAGCATCCTGGACGGCACCGTCCACCGCGACTCGGTAATCACGGTCGATGCCGCCGGCGGCGAAGTGGTGGTGCGGTAAAACCGGGTGATTGCTAACACACTGTCCCTGAGGCGGTTATATAATAATCCTCGTTCGGTTTTCGAACGAGGATTATTGTGTTACGAGCTGTGTGTCAAGCACTTAGCTATCACCCCGGAATGCCGGAGGGGATGCGACAAAGCCGCCGGCTGGGGGGCTGGCGGCTGAAAAGGCTTGTTTAAGCAGGGATTACTCTGCGACTTCCGGGTTTTCCTGGGAGATGGGGAAGGCCGGGGCTTCTTCCGCGCTCTGGTCTGCCTGGTTCAGGATTTCCGTGCTGATGGCCTCGTTGGAACCGCTGCGGGTGTTGCCGCGGCCGACGAACACGGTGACAACGGAAACAACCAGGATGAAGGCCACGAGGTACCAGGTGGCTTTTTCCAGGATGGTGGCCGTCTGGCGCACGCCCAGGGTCTGGTTGGCGGAAGTGAAGTTGGTTGCCAGGCCGCCGTCCTTGCCGTTCTGGAGGAGGACAACCGCAATCAGGAGAATGGCCGCGATGATGATGAGAACGACCAAAACTGTAAACGCTGCGTTCATATATTTTTACCTTTTAATTATCTAACTTGTCGATAAGGGATGCAAAGTAAGCACTTTTTTCCGGGATTTCCAAAATCAGACGCGAATAAATGCGTCGGGCTTCCTCTATCCGGCCCTGTTCCTGGAAGATGCGCGCAAGGGTTTCGGTGGCAAACCGGTCCGCCATCTGGGCACCGGCATCGTCCTCTCCAGCCGCCTCCGGCCGGGTTTTGGCCGCAAAACGGGAGAAGACATTGTCGCCGCTCTGGCGCACGTTGTCATACTCGGCCTGCGAAAAATAATCCCCGCCTACGGCACGCACCTGGTGCTCCTGCACTACTTCCGGTGCCGATGGTTCCATGTACGAAGACAACAAAGCGCTCAGGTCTTTGTCCGAGCAGTCGGTCTGGCGGCCCTGGCGCAGCAGGACGGCCACCTTGCCGCGGTCCGGAACAAACAGCGCCTCCGCCGCATACTGGTCCTCTCCCCAGTCCTCCCCCATCAGGGCCATGCGCCGGCACAGTTCCACGCGGGCGGCGCCGTACCAGGGGTACAGGTTCACCACACCCGCCAGTTCATCCAGCGTGAGCGTATGGATATTGATATAAGAGGAGCCTACCATTGCGCAACGGTTGCGTTGAAGATATCTTCTACGATTTTTTCGATGATGGTTTCGCAGAGGGTCGCCTCCACTGAATCCAGGGTAAGGGTGGCGTCGAAGTCCTCGTATGCACTGAAGGACTTGTTTTCCACATTGTCTTCCGGGTATTTCTTGTTGGTGAAATCGACCTTGACGGTAACGGTGAGGCGGCTTTGGGAGGCCATTTCGTCGGCCGTGACAGCCGTGGCTTTTACGTCGTAACCGGTAATCTCGCAGACCAGTTCCAGGTCTCCGTCCGTTTCCACCTGCTCCAGGCTGGTGAGTTTGCGGAATTTCTCCTGCAGGGCCTCCGTGAGCTGGCCGGACAGCGCCGGGTTCACGCGCAGGGCCTTGTACTCCACGTAAGGGATGGTGATGCTTTTCACGTCCGGCTGGATGGAGGTGCCGGAGAAGGAGTAGATGCCGCAGGCGGAAACCAGCACAGCGGTTAATATGATTGCCAGTTTTTTCATTTCTTGCGGTATTCGGCCGGTAATTTACGATACAGGGTGCGCTCGCTCATGCCCAGTTCCTCGGCGGCCTTTTTGCGGTTGCCGTGGTACTTCTCCAGCGCCTGGCGGATGAGTTCTTCCTCGTTGCGCCGCACGCTGAGCGTCTCCTCGTGGGAGGGCGTTTCCATCGACGCAAAGTGCTGCTGCTCAGGTTCTTCCTCCTGCTCCTGCCATTCGGCCTCCTCCTGTACGGGCGCCGCAGGGGCGGGCAACTCCCGGCGGTCCAGGCGGGCCTTCAGGGAATCCACCTCCTGCTTCAGGTCGAAAATGGCCTTGAAAATGGCCTGCCGTTCTTCTGCATTGAAGGACGATGACGGCTGCGGTCCGTCATAGAGCGTAGGCAGCGGTTCCCCTTCCTCGCGGGGCATATAAGGCTCCAGCTCCTGGGCGCTGAGCTCGATGCGCTGCAACGCCGGCGTCACCTTTACCGACACCTGGGCCGTGAGCGACTGCGTAAAGCCCTGCAACTGACGGATATTGCCCGGCCAGCGGTAGCCTTCCAGCAAACGGATGGCATCGGGCCGGAGGGAGATTTTGCACATGCCGTTTACCTCCGAGAAGTCCGAGGTAAACTTGCGGAACAGCAGGTAAATGTCCGACTTGCGGTCCCGCAGGGCCGGGATGCGGATTTGGGCGGCGCTGAGGCGGAAGTACAGGTCCTCGCGGAACTTGCCGCGCTTGACAGCCTCGTACAAATGTACGTTGGTGGCCGCGACGATGCGCACGTCCGTATGTTCCACCTTGTTGGAGCCCACCTTGCGGTACTCGCCGCTTTGCAGTACGCGCAGCAGCAGGGCCTGGGACTCCAGGGGCAGTTCTGCAATCTCGTCCAGGAACAGGGTGCCGCCGTCCGCCTCTTCAAAATAGCCTTTCCGGTTATCGGAAGCGCCAGTAAAAGAGCCCTTTACATGGCCGAACAGTTCCGAGTTCACCAGTTCCCGGGGCAGCGCGCCGCAGTTCACGGCAAAGAAGGCTCCCTGCCGACGGGCGCTGTACTGATGGATGATGCGTGCAAAACTCTCCTTACCCACACCGCTCTCTCCCTGAATGAGGACGCTGAGGCCGGTAGGGGCGAATTTCACCGCCGTTTCCAGCGCGTCGTTGAGCGCAGGATCGTTGCCGATGATATCGTATTTATTTTTTAACGCCTGTAAATCCATAGTTCCTGCAAAGATACTCATTTTTTCAATAAAAATGTGTATATTTGTCCTCTAGCGGTTAGCTATTAAACCTTAATCTATATCATGAAGAAGATTCTGAAATCCCTTGCAGTAGTTGCCCTGGCCGTTGCGGCCGCAGCCTGCGCCTCCCCGGAGAAAATGGCCAAGATGGCCGAGAATGTAAAGGTGGAATGCGTTCCCCCGGTGCTGGAAGTCGTTAACGGCACCATCGACGCCACCGTTTCCGTCACTTATCCTAAAGGATACTTCAATCCCAAAGTGATTGCAGAGGTGACGCCCGTCCTGGTCTATCAGGGCGGCGAGGCCAGCATGAAGCCCTTCAAATACCAGGGCGAGGATGTACGCGACAACTACAAGGTAGTTTCCTCCGATGGCCAGAAGGTCACCGAGAAAATCCATTTCGACTATGTCCCCGGCATGGAGCAGTGCTACCTGGAGCTCCGCGGCAAAGTATCTGCCAATAAAAAGAGCGTCAACCTCCCCGTGAAGAAAGTGGCCGACGGCGCCAACACCACCTACATGCTGGTGAAGAAGGGCGGCAAGGTAACTTTCAAGGCCGATAATTACCAGGAAGTCATCTCCAGCACCACCGAAGGCCAGATCAAATATCTGGTGAACAGCTCGGAAGTGCGCGGCTCCGAACTCAAAGGTGAATCCGTGAAGGAATTCCTGGCCCGCCTGGACGAGATTTCCGCCAACGAGCGCACCAAAGTCACCAGCACGGAGATTGTGGCCTACGCCTCCCCGGAAGGTGACCAGGGCAAGAACGAGAAGCTCTCGGACAACCGTTCGGAAAGTGCCAACAAAGCCTGGCAGCAGGTAACCAAGGGCCACGAGGCCACGGATCCCACCGTCCGCAGCGTAGGTGAGGACTGGGAAGGTTTCCAGCAGCTGGTTTCCCAGAGCAACCTGGAAGACAAGGAGCTCATCCTCCGCGTCCTGTCCATGTACAGCGATCCCGCCGTCCGTGAGAACGAAATCCGCAACATGTCCCAGGTGTTCACCGCCCTCAAAGGAGAGGTGCTCCCGGAACTGCGCCGCGCCCGCCTCATCGCCAATGTGGAATTCAAGAACTACAGCAATGAGGAGCTCCTGGACCTGCTGGAGAACAACGCCAACCTCCTGGACGAGGAAGCTCTCCTGAAGGTCGCCTCCCTGGTACGTGAACCCGCCCAGAAGGAAGAAATCTACAAGCGTGCCATCGCCCGCTTCAACAGCAACCGCGCCATGTTCAACCTGGCCGCCCTGTACCTGATGCAGGGTCAGGACGCCAAGGCGGAAGCCGGTCTGGCAGAGCTGGACGCCAAAGACCCGGATGTCATCAACGCCAAGGGTGTGCTTGCCCTCCACAAAGAGGACTACAAGGCCGCCGAAACTGCTTTCCGTACCGCCGGCACGGAGGATGCCAAAGCTAACCTGGGCGCAGTGCTCATCCTCACCGGCCGCTATGAGGAAGCCGCACAGGCCCTCAAGGACGTCAAGGGTTGCCCCCACAACACCGTCCTGGCTTACATCCTCACGGACCAGTTGGAGAAAGCCTCCCAGAGCGCCAAATGCAAGGATCCCAAGGTCTCTTACCTGAAGGCCATCATCGCTGCCCGTCAGGGCAATGCCGACGGTGTCAAATCCAACCTGGAGGCCGCCTTCAAGAACCAGGACCTGAAGCATCGTGCCGCCAGCGACATCGAGTTCGCCGGTTATGAATTTTAATTTTTAGGCCGTGAAAACCGGTCTCATCCTGGACATCATCTTCGGCGCACTATTGCTGCCGGGGATGATGTTCCTTTTCCCGGTTGCCGAATGGGTCATGTGGCACCCGGGCTATGTGCTTGCATACGGCATCTGGCTCTATGCCATCTGGCTGTTGTGCCGCCGCTTCCTGGGGCCGCGGTTGTTCCAGGGCTTGCGCGGTGTCGTATCCGTGGGCTCTGTCCTCTTTCTGGTGGTATCCGTCACTTTCCTGATGACCCTCACACCGGTGGAATTCCCCGGAGTGACGACGGAGATGGGAACCATGGGCCTGCATCAGCGCGCCATGTGGATTCTGCTTATCGCCGTAGTAGCCAATGGCATTCCCGTGGGTTACTGGCGGGAACAGGCAAAAGACCTGCAGGAAACCAAGGAAGTGACCCAGGCTGTGGACAACGCCCGCGAGGCGCTGGAAACCCGCCGGGCGGAAGCCGAGACCGGCGAGGAAATCCAGGTGAAAGCCGGGTACAAAACCCAGCACATCCCCGTATCGGCCATCCAGTTTATCGAAGGGCGGAACAATTACGCCTGTTTCCATCTGGACCACCGCGAGGACATCGTCTCCAAAATTCCGCTCAAGGACGTGCTTCCCCTGTTGCCGGAAGGTACGTTCGTGCGTATCCACCGCTCGTATATCGTCCCGCTGTGGCGCATTGAAAAACGTTCTTCAACGGCCGTCAAGCTGATGGGAATGGACGAGCTTCTTCCGGTAGGACGTGCCTACAAAGATGCTTTAAAGAACAATGGCTAAAGATTTTTACGCAACCCGGTCCACCGCCTGGTGGAAGGTGGCCATTGCCATGATCGGCAGCTGCCTGTCCGGGGTTACCTTTGTTTCGGTACCCGGCATGGTGGGCAGCGTCGGTTTCGGCTACCTGCAAATGTGCGTCGGCTTTTTCCTGGGGTACCTGGTGATTGCCTTCGTGCTCACGCCGCTGTATTTCCGCCTCAACGTGGTCTCAGTGTACCAATACCTGGAACAGCGCTTTGGCGTATCGTCCCACAAAACGGGCGCCTGGTTTTTCTTCATCTCCAAGATGTTGGGCGCGGCGGTGCGGCTGTTCCTGATGATTGCCACACTGCAGCTGCTGGTGGCCGGCCCGGCGGGCATCCCGTTCTGGGTGACGGTGCTGGTGGTGATGCTGCTGGAATGGCTGTACACCGTCCGGGGTGGCGTAAAGGCGGTTATCGGCCTGGATATGGTAAAAACCCTGTCTATGGTGGTAGCCGTGATTCTGTGCCTGGTGCTCATCGCCCGCGAGGTCGGGAGCCCGGACACCTCGCTCATGCGGGTCTTCTATTTTGACGATGTGAACCATCCGCAGTTCTTCTGGAAGCAGCTGGTGGGCGGCCTGTTCACCGTGATCGCCACCACCGGCATGGACCAGGACATGATGCAGCGCACCCTGGCCTGCAAAAACGTCCGCGACTCGCAGAAGAACCTCATCGTGAGCGTGTGCATGCAAATCGTCACCATCGCCCTGTTCCTTTTCCTGGGTGTGTACCTGTATCAGTTTGCCGCCCTGCACGGCATCGAAGCCAAGGGCGACAGCCTGTTCCCGGAGGTTGCCTGGAGCGGCCTGCTGCCTGCTTCGGGGCTGGTTGCAACGCTGTTTATCGTTGGACTGGTAATGGCGGGCTTTCCGGCCGGCGGAAGTGCGTTGACCTCCTTAACTACGTCGTTTACCATCGATATTCTGGGTGGGAAAGACAGTAAACGCAGCTGGATTCACACTGGAATGGCCGTGCTGATGGCCGTTTGCATTCTGGTGTTCAACGCCCTGAACAGCACCTCGGTGATTGACGCCGTGTACCGGCTGGCCAGTTACACGTACGGCCCCATTCTGGGCCTGTTCAGCTTTGGCCTTTGCTGCAAGGCACCGGTGCGCGACAAGTGGGTGCCGGTGGTGGCCGTGGCCGCTCCCCTGCTGTGCCTGTTGCTGGATCTTAACTCCGTTCGCTGGTTCAACGGATATCACTTCAGCTATGAACTGCTTCTGATGAATGCCCTCTTTACCATGGCGGGCCTTTGCTGCCTGATGCGCAAAAAATAGGATCGATATGAAAAAAACACTCTCCCTCCTCCTTTTCCTCGCCCTTTGCATGGGCGGATATGCCCAGAAGCCAGAAGTAGCACTCCGTCCCACGGAGATTCCGCAAAAGGAAGCGTTGCTGAAGGATTTTCACGAGCGCCTGTACCGCGTGGGCATGAACATGGACCCGTACGAGTACCTCCCGGGCCCGCAGACGCCGGCGCCTAAAGGGTATAAGCCCTTCTATATCAGCCATTACGGCCGACATGGCTCCCGCAGCAACTGGTCGGGCACCATGTATGCCGACATCCAGTCCAAGTACCATAAGGCAGCCGAGGCAGGCATGCTCACGGAAGAAGGCCTGCGCACCATGGAGACCATCGACAAACTGATTGCCCTTCACGACAACATGGATGGCCGCCTGACGCCGCTGGGCGCCGAGGAGCACCGCCAGATTGCCGGCCGCATGTACGAGAACTACACGCGCGTATTTAAAAAGGGAAGCAAAAAGGTAACGGCCCGCTCCAGCGTGGTGCCCCGCGTGCTGGTGAGTATGACCGCCTTCACCGGAGAGCTCCTGAGCCGCCAAAGCGACCTGGAGATTAGCTGGGACACCGGCGAGGAAATCATGAAACTGGTGAGCACGGATTCCCCCCGCCCCGTCACCAAGGCTGTTTGGGACCTCATCCACAAGCACCAGGACAAGCACACACCGGACACGCTGGATTTCCAGCGCCGGGTATTCCTGCGCGCGGATCCGTCCGTCACGGGCAGCACCAAAACCTTTATGTCACAGACCTTTGACATGGCTGTAGGCTGCGCCGCCTTTGAACTGGGGGACCGCATCTTCCGCCTGTTCACGGACGAGGACCTGCTGGCCTACAACCAGATTCACGTCCTGAGCTTCTACCTGCGCCAGTGCAACTCCGTGGAGTACGGCGACGACCGCATGCCGTCCGTAAATCCCACCATCGAGGATATCATTGAACGGGCCGATGCTGCCATCGCCACAGGGGAAACCGCCGCAGACCTCCGCTTCGGCCACGACTACCACGTGCTGGCGCTGGGCTCCCGCCTGGGGCTGAAGGGGATTGCGGAGCGCATGACGGCCGAGGAATGCCTGTACTGGCCCGGCTGGCGCTATACCCCTTTTGCCGCCAACATCCAGCTCATCTTCTACAAGAACAAACAGGGCGACGTGCTGGTAAAACCCCTCCTGAACGAGCGGGAGACGCCCGTCCTGGGCCTGGAAGGCGGCCCATACTACTCCTGGGAAGCCTACAAGGCCTGGCTCTATGCCCACTGGCCCAAGCCCACCCAGATGGAAACCGTGAATACGTTTTAACACAAAAAGCCCTGCGCTCCGGGATGGAGGCAGGGCTTTTGAGTTCAAACTCCCCAGGAATTATTTCTTGGTGAGGGTGGAAGGGAAATTAGCGAGGATGGTGGTGCTGTCGCCGGACAGATTCATAGTGCTTCCGGAAACTTCCACATACATGTTGCTACCCATTACGTCATCCAGGGTCACATATACCTTGGAACCGCTCCAGTTCCAGGACTTGATGTTGGCGGTGAAATTGCCGGTAGTGGAAACGTTGGTTTCAGTGAAGGTCACCTCAACGGTTTTGCCACCTAACAGTTCGCTCATTTTACCAGTCCAGGTGCCAACGGCGGCTTTCTTCACGCGATTGACCTCAGCGTCGTTCTTACCGGTGTCGGTGGTCTTGGTGCAGGAAGCGGCGAACAGGGCCACGGCTGCGACTGCGATAGCAGCGAAAATAGCTTTGATCTTCATAGTTAAAAAAATTTAAAAGTTAACTTTCTTCTTCTCGTGGCCGCAAACTTACGGTTTTTATTTTACAATTACAAACCCTTGGACCATAAGTTTTTTTGCTATCTTTGTAGGTTATGAGAACAAAAATGAACATTTGGCTGCTTGCAGCCGTCCTGTTTTTGGGCTGCAACACAGCCCTTTGGGGCCAAAACGCAAAGGCATACATCCCCGTAGAACAATTGCCGGACCTTATCCAGTGCCTCCCGCCGCCACCGGCCAAGGACTCCCCGGCATTCCAGTATGACAAACAGCGCTACAAGTGGGGCAAGCAGCAGCGGAAAAACGCGGAGCGGGCCGCCATTGCCAAGCGAGATGCCGTATGGACCGACGAAGCCCTGATGACGGAATTCTCCGTGCCGTTCGGGATGGAACTATCGGCCCGGGAAACGCCGGCCATCTGGAACGTGGTGGTGCGCGGATACCGCACCGTGAATCAGATGCGGGTGGCGCCCAAGGCTCATTATCAGCGCATCCGTCCGTTTGTTTACTTTAAGGAACCTACGCTTACCGGCGAGGACGATGCCCTCCGCGGAGAAGGCAGTTATCCCTCCGGACACACGCTGCGCGCCACTGCTGCGGCACTCATCCTGGCGCAAATCAACCCGGCGGCGGCCAACGCCATCTTCGCCCGCGCCTGGGAGGCCGGTGAAAGCCGTGTCATTGCCGGCTGCCACTGGCAGAGCGACGTGGATGCCACCCGCGTAGGGGCCAGTTTCGGGGTGTCGATCCTGCAGACCTGCCCGGAATTCCAGGCGGACCTGGCCAAGGCAAAGGAAGAGTTCCAGCGCCTTTCCATCGGCAAGGATTATTTTGTTTCCGTTACGGATGTGGTGCCGGACGTTATCCTGGAAATCCGCTATTTCGGCACATATAACTTTGTGGGCGAGCGTATCGACGGGTATAAGGCCCCGACTGCGCTGCTCACCAAGCAAGCCGCAGAGGCGTTAAAGGCTGTCAGTGACGATGTGATGGCGCAGGGATATCGACTCAAAATTTACGATGCCTACCGTCCGCAGTGCGCCGTGGACCATTTTGTCCGCTGGGCCGCGAATGTGTCCGATACGCGCATGAAGACCTATTTCTATCCGAATCTGGACAAGAGCGTGCTCTTCGAGCAGGAGTACATTATGGAGAAAAGCGGCCACACACGCGGCTCTACCGTGGATTTGACGCTCTTCGACATGAAGACGGAAAAGGAACTGGACATGGGCGGCACCTTTGACTGGTTCGGCATCGAGAGCCATCCGGACTACAAGGAGATTACCCCGGAGCAGTATGCCAACCGCATGATCCTCCGGGAGGCCATGCTCCGCCACGGCTTTAAACCGCTGGAGACCGAATGGTGGCACTTCACCCTGAGCGACGAGCCCTTCCCGGACCGGTATTTCAACTTCCCCGTGGAGTAAAGTCCGGGCTGATCGGTAAGTGATTGATACATAGCAAGATGCTAATAATCCTCGTTCCATTTTCGAACGAGGATTATTGCGTAATGCGCTGAGTATCACTGTGTTAGTTATCACGGGCAACCACCGCTATTGTGAGTCAAGCACATGCTGAGCCCCCGAAGTCGGGAAAAGTGCTTTGAACAAAGGGTGGATAGTTAGTAGTCTGCGTCAAAGGTTGGTAACACGTATGCAAAAGGTTGGTTTTTATGCAACCAACCTTTTGCAGGGGAATGGAACCTGAGCTATGTGGATGAGGGGTGTAATGTCAAAGGTTGGCAGTGTAAAAACCAACCATTGACAAAAAGGCCGCCAACCATTTGCACCCCAGGCGGAAGGGATCCTGAAGGTCCGCCACCTGGACCTTCGCGCAAAAAAATACCCGGAAAAGTGTCCTGAAGGTCCAGCCTGTGGACCTTCGCGCAAAAAAATACCCGGAAAAGTTTCTTGAAGGTCCGGCCTGTGGACCTTCGCGCAAGCCTACCACTTCTTGGAGAAGAGGGTGGGAGAAACCACCAGCGAGAACCAGCCCCAGTGGGCGTTCTGGCTCACGCCTTCCTGCTTGAGCCGGGCCATGGTTTCCGTGCCCATCATGAAGGAATACCCTAACGTCAGGGAGATGAATTTGTTGAAGGTGTAGCCCAACTGCACGTCAATGCTATGCCCCAGTGTGCTGCTAAGGCCCGAAAGTTGGGTGGCCACGGCTAAATAATGGTAGGTGACACCGCAGTCCAGACCTTTCCAGGGATTGCCGGAGGCGCCGACAAAGGCGTTCTGCAAACCGGGCGTGAAGCCGTTGATATAGGCACTCTCGTAAAAATAGTCCAGCAGGCCGTAGAACTTGGTACGGGAACCGTTGATGGGAGAAAAGCCGCGGATAACATCGTGGCGTACCATGCCCAACTTTCCGCCGTAAATGACCGGAACATAGCTGTCGCCGCTCAGGTGGTCATAGCCCAGAACAAAGCCATAACGGTTCGAGGGGTTGACGGAGACCTTGCCGCTGGCCATCCAGGCGTCGATGGGAAGGGTGTGCATGCTATTACTCACATACTGACCCGCTTGCCGATAATAAGCGCCCTCCACCGTCACGTATTTGGGATGGTAGTTCAGGTAGCCACCGTACATTTGCTGATATACCGTACGGGGGAGGTTACTCTTATCCTCCTCTTCCCCGGCCTGCAGGCCCATGTTCATGAAAAGGAGGGAAACGCCCAGCGGGAACACGGGGATATCGTAATGATACCAGAGCGTCTGCATGTTTTTGTAAGGCTGCGCACCGTCGATATAATAGGTGCCGTAGTACACGTTGCCGCCGTTCTGGTTATACGAGAGGATGGCGTGCACCTTGTGCCCATAGCCTTCATAGCCCACCCGGAGAGCGTCGTGCGAACGGGACGCATTGGCAAAATCGTTCGTGCCGATGATACGTTCATCGTCATAGGAAAGGGCGATACGGCCCACCTGCGCAAAGAGGCCGAAGGGCGCCTTCACTTTCACCCAACCTTCGTACAGGCCGAGGGACAGGTTGCCGCTCATGCCCCAGATGGCGCTGTTCTGGATAACCAGGTGCGTCTGGAACCACTGCTTGTATTGGTAATCGGCCAGGATACGGACACGGCCCATGATAAAGGCCGACCGACCCTCCTTGGACTGGCTGGCGCGGGGCAGGCCGCCACCGCAAATTTCCCCATGCGTGAGGAAATTAAGGCCGATATTGATGAAGTGCTTCGATGTGTCCTTCTGGGTTGGAGTCTGGGCTTGGATGACCCCCGACAGCAGCAGAAGAGCAATGGCGCCGATTATTAGTTTTTTCATGCGTTACGTGTTTAGCCTAAGCGCAAAATTACATATTTATTTGTACATTTGCCTCAGTAAAAAATATTTAAACCGATGAAAGCACTGAAATCCATCTTAGTATTTGCACTGGGACTGGTCTGCACCCTGGCCCTGGCCCAGAGTTCCCTGAAAGAGACGGTTGCCGCCGGAAACAAGGTGTATGTCCAGATCACCAACGACCTGGAGCACCCCATTCCCGCCGATGAAATTGAAGATGTCTCCCGGGAATTCGCCGCTGCCGGCGAGTGGGTGCGCGTAAGCGAGGCCTCCGAGGCCGATTTCATTCTGGATGTAAAAGCCCGGAAGAAGATGGTCTTCAACAGTCCCCGCACCTGGCTCACCCCTTCCGTCATCGACAAGGACGGTAATGTTCTTTGGGAAGGCGACACCTACAAGGCCGATGCTACCATGTTCAACGGCTACCGCGCCACCAACACCTGCATCCGTAAAGTCATCGAAAAAGGCTTCCAGAACAACCTCTTCAAGAAAGCCGGACGGTAGCTTCCGTCTGCCGCCGGGCTTCTGGAGCCAACCCAGATGCCGCTTCCTATTTGAGCATGATGTTCCGCAGGTCGTCGATATCGGTCTGCGGAACACCTATTTTCAGCAGATATTTGACGATACGCTCCTGGTAGGTGCCGCTGTCCGTCTCTTTGAAGATGGTCTTGCGGATGGACTTGTAGCTGTAGGTGGTGCGTACGTGGGCGTAGTACGGATTTCCGTTATCGTCCTTGGACATGCCCCAGTCCGCGGGGGTGAAGTAGGTCAGCTCATAGTCCTTGGCCATGTCGCTTTCACTCATGCCCAGCGCGCCTTCCAGCAGGACGGCGAGGGTGGCCGTACGGTCGCGGCCGGCGGCGCAGTGGAAGTACACGGGCTTGTTCTCCCGCAGGCGGGCCACTACCCAGCAGAAAGTGTTTTTTACCTTCTCCGGATTGTCCCGGACCATGTGGTTGTAGCCGCTGTCGAAGCCGGGCGCATAGAAGGCCACGCTGCTGCCCAGCGGAGAGCTGGAAGGGACGTCATCGGCCTCGCGGAGGTCTACTTCGGCCCGGATACCTTCGGCCAGCATTTCCTTGCGGCCGTCACTGTTCAGGCGGGACCCATGGATGGCGCCGCCACGATACAGCATGTGGTAAGCGATGGTCTTGCCGCCCAGGCCCTTCCAACCGCCCAGGTCGCGGCCGTTGCGCAGGTTGGGCTGGAAGTAAATCTGATGCAGCATACCACGGGTTTGGAAACTGCCGCTGGCGACCATTTCACTGTTGGAGCCGGTTACCGTCCACTGGTAGGTGGTGTTGGGCACCAGGTTGGTGATATCCTGCTTGTTCACGCCGCCGGACAGGGAATACTCCCTGCTCCAGCTGCCTTCCCATACGCGGAGTTTCTGGCTGGAGGACGATGCCGTCCACGTAATCGTATAGGTAGGCGGAAGTTCTTCATCGTTTACGCTGGGGCCGCCGCCAGGATAGCCGACAACGCTGGAATAGCTGTATTCTTTGTCCGTATCCGGATTGTTGTTATTGGGATAGTTCACCTCCTCCAGGTACTTCTCGATGTACTGGTTGGTTGCCAGGAAGGCTTCTTCCTGCTGCGGAGGATTGGGATCGACCCAGCCAATAAGACGGCTGGCGATGGCCTTGGAGAGGGTCCAGTTGTTATCGTCACCCTCGATGGCCCAGTACATGGCGCCTTTAAGGCCTTTCTGCTTTACATAGTCGGCTTTGAGGCCGATGGAGGTCTCGTTGTCGTAGCTGAGCATCATGGTGCCGGCCGCGTTGGTCAGATAAGGGACCATAGCCGTGGCGTCCCAGCAGTCGATGAAATCGCCCTTGACGATATCGTGGTAATAGACGTAATTGTCATCGTCACCAGAGGTGAATGGCTTGGTATTCTTGTCGTCGCGACCGTAGAAGGGCATACCCAGGACGATTTTGTCGTAGGGGACCCCGGCCTGATAGTGCAGGGCGACCGACTCGTCGCAACTGCGCTTGGTTTTGCTGCTCTTGTATAGGCCGGCGTTGTGATACGGCGGGTTGCCCATGTCGTAGGTCATGAGGTTCACGAAGTTCATGTAGTCGATGAAATCCTTGAAATTCACGTACTTGGCGCTGGCCGACGAGGCCATGGTGATCAGTTTGTCGCTGCCCAGCGCTGCCCGCAGGTCTTTCACCAGGAGGGTGAAGTTCTGCTTATCGGCAGGGGAAGCCGATATGCCGGCGTCGCTGCTGGTGGGATACTCCCAGTCCAGGTCGATGCCGTCCAGGTTGTATTTTTTGACGGCGTTCAGGCAGTTCTGGCAGAATTTCTTGCGATGGGTTTCATCGGCAGCCATTTCGCTGAAATTGCCGGCGCCCCATCCTCCAATGGAAAGCACCACCTTTAGTTGGGGATGGCTGGATTTGAGCGCGACGATTTTCTTCAGACGGGATTCTCCGCTGATTTTGAGGGTCTCGAAATCGGCGTCGATCTTGCCGAAGGCATAGTTGATATGCGTGAGGTAAGTGGGATCCGGGAGCCGGTCTTCCCAGTAGG
This sequence comes from uncultured Bacteroidales bacterium, assembly GCA_946415475.1. Lineage (GTDB taxonomy): Bacteria > Bacteroidota > Bacteroidia > Bacteroidales > UBA932 > Cryptobacteroides. The sequence continues at coordinate 37,558 of CAMKSQ010000012.1, read as the reverse complement.
TGGCATAGCCTACAATTACATAGCCGGTGGGGGCCACGACGGGCGTCACGGGGGTCTCAGGCTGGGTAGGGTCTGTCGGGTTTTCCGGTTCCGTCGGGTTTTCAGGCGTGGTCGGCGTCTCCGGGGTGGTGGAGGGCGTCGAGGGCTTGGTAGAAGGCGGGTTTATGACAATTCCGTTAACGGGCTTCTCGCAGGAAAGCAGAACGGAAACAACGCAAATGAGTGTGGCTAGTATCTGTTTCATGCTTACAAAGTAAGCAGAGGAGCAGGTATTAGCCTTCGCTTTTTGCGTGAATATGCACACAATGTGCGCAGTTGGCGCCTATTTGGAGGACTTGATGCTCAGGGCGCCTATGGCCAGGAGGCTTTGAGCTGCCAAGTACGTGGCCATAATGGTGGCAGGAATCCAGCTTGCGGGCTTCTCGGAGAAGGTTTCCAGGGCGATGAGCGCGTCAGAGAAGGTGAACAGGAGGGTGCCCATGAGGATGATCCACCAGGCGTTGCCCCTGCAGCGGAAAAGGCCGGCCAGGCCGCTGAAAATCAGGAGCATAAGCACCATGCCGTACACGCACATGGGGATGAGCAGGTCCCCTTCTACACCAATGGCGAAAATGAGCCCGGCCACCAAACCTCCCATGACGATGAGGGCAGGAATCCAGGTCTTGAGGCCCAGGCCTTTCCAGGACTGGCCGCCAAAGAGCGAGATGTAGCACAGGTGACCAAGGAGGAAAGCGACCATACCGCAAATGAAAGGATAAAAGCCACTGAAGAGCAAGAAGGTGTCGCCGGTGCAGCCCAGCAGTTGGGCCATGAGCAGCAGTTTGCTGTTGCGGGTGTCCACGCCGCCCGCGGCTGCCAGGGAGGTGATGGCCAGGAGTGGCATCAGGGCCGGTTTCACGGTTCCGGCAATGGCCAGACCCTGCATTTTACCATAGATATTGATGGCTGCTGCCACCAGGAAAAACAGCGCAGGAATAATCCAGAAGGAACTTTTAGCTTTCATCTTGTTGTGGTTTACTAGCACAAAAATAAGAAAAGTCTTGTGATTTGTCAAAAAATCCGTATCTTTGCAATCCCGTCCTTTGTGACGGAGCCCGGGTTCATCCCGGTGCGTTTCTTTCGCTTTAAGCCCGGAGGGGTGGGTGAGTGGCTGAAACCAGCAGTTTGCTAAACTGCCGTACGGGTTATTCTGTACCACGAGTTCGAATCTCGTCCCCTCCGCAAAGTATTGCAGCTCAGCGCGTTAGCGCTGGGCTGTTTTCATATGATGCCGTCGAAAGCCTGCTTTCGTAAGGTGTCATATGGAAATAGCCCTAACGGCCTTGGCCGTTGAGCTGAAATCTTTGTCCGGACCCTCCGGGAGGACAAGAGATGCCGCGAAGCGGAATCTCGTCCGGGACGAGATAAAGTCCCCTATTGTCGGGCTCCGCCCTCCGAACACCATTGCCCATCCGACGGAGTGATTGCTAATATATTGATAATCAGCAATATACGCAATAATCCTCGTTCGAAAATTGAACGAGGATTATTATATAAAATACTGTGTGTCAACAGGTTAACGATCACGCATGCAAAGCTACTCAAGGCCGATATTGGCCTCGTGTAGCTTATTCTTATAGAACTTCTTTACATCGGACCAGTGATAGTACGGATAAACATCCGTGCTGATCGGAATGGCGGTCTCGTTCTCGTTCATCAGGAACTTCACCAGTACGTCCTTGGATTTGGGCTTCCGGTAGAAGATGAGCTGGATATTCGCCCCCATGGGAATGAGGCGGAAGATGGAGAATTGCGTATGCAGGTTCTCCATATCGTCCGTAGCGCCGATAGCCTCGGTGAAGCCCAGTACAAAAGCGAAAGGCAGCACCACGCTGTCGTGGCCGAAACGCAGCCGTACGCCGCGCCCGCCCGTGGTAATAACGGAATCGGCCTCGTCCACCACATTCTTCAGCAGCGGATATATGCGCAGATAACTCTGCCGGGCACCGGGCATAAGGCCCTCCCAAAGGCACCAGCTCGCATTATAAGCACGAAAACCATCAATCATACCATCTTCACCGAAAAGGTCCGTAAAATCGAGTTTTAGCTCGGGAAGGCAGTACATGTCGGATGCCATGTGATAAAGGTCATCGGCAAATTCATACTTGTCGATAAAATCCTCCGCCTTTTCCGGGTCCGTGAACAGGGCCTTCATCTGCGGCTCTCCGCTCAGCATCTTGTGCTTGAACTTCTTGAGCTTCTTATACAGGGCACCGTCCGTCTCCGACTCCGGAACCGGGATGGTCTTATTCGGCTTTACGATCCCCTGCTCCGCCTCCGTGGCGCTCATCGTGATTTCCAGGGAAGGATTGAGCTCCTTGAGCTCCGCGCAGAAGTTCTCCATACTGCGCATCACGCGCCCCGAGGTGGAAGACATGGCCCGCACCGTCAGCGGCTCCGCCAGAAGCGAGGTATAGTTTCCATACATTCTCTTGGCGATAGCCCGATGCTGCCTGGCGCCCTGTTCCGTCAGTTTACCGGCACGGCCCCGGGCATCGGTGGCAGCCAGCATCACGCGATGGCGTACATCCTTGCCGTATTCCGTCAGTATACCCAGTTTTAAGGCCGAATCCAGCTGTTTGGTCAGACGGCGGTACTGTTTGTCCCCCGTCATGTAACGTGAGCCGTGGCGGCCGTAATGGCTGATATAGAAAGGCTCGTAGCCCTTAGGCGCCGGAGTCAGGTGACCGGTCGGAAGCGGATAGTTGGCATAGTTGCCGGCCGTAAGCTCCATGTGCGAGAGCAATTCCTCCCGCGAGGTCTGTGCCAGCGCCGACCATCCCAGCAGCAGGCAGCAAAGTACGAGAATGCGTTTCATGACTACAGATTGGTGAATTCGACTTTATGCAACCAGGACGGGTTACCGCTGTCGCAGTCGTCGCCAATCCAGATGCAATTGTTCTTGTGGTCCACACACACAGCCTCCGGGTTCCAGTTGGCAAAGTCGCCCACGTAGTAGGTATTGAGCAGCTGCGTGGCATCGCCGTTGAACAGGTACAGGGTGAAGCCCAGGTACTGCGGCTTGTCCTTGTTGGAGTTGGAGTCGAGCACCCACAGGTAGTCGCTCACGGGGTCGTAGCACAGGTCACCCACCTCGGAGATGGTGGAGGTCACGTCCCGCAGGCTCTTCTTCCACAGCTGGGTGCCGTCCAGCGTATATTCGAACAGCCGGGCGCCCGTCTGCGTGCCGAAGTACAGGTTTCCTTTGTGCCAGGCAATGCCCTCAACGCCGGAGTTACCCATGTCGGCCACGCCTTCCACCGCAAAGCCGATGGACTCGTGAGAGTTGTAATTCGGGGCGGGAATCTTGTAGGCCGACTTGGAAGAACTCTCCAGGCCGATATACAGATTACCGGTAGCAGGGTCGATGGTGATGCCCTCGAAATCGGCTTCATGATAGTACTGCTGCTCGAAGGTTCCGTCGAAGTTGATCCGGAACAGGGTTCCCTTGTCGTGGACACCCCAGAGGAAGTCTTCGTCCTTGGACAGGCACAGGCCCGACAGTTCCTGAACCATCGGTCCGCCCTTGGCGCCCAGGATGAACTTGGTCACCTTACCCATCACGGGAAGCTCACGCGGCTTATCCGGGTCGATGTCCTCTTCCGGACGCTCGTAACGGCCGGGCGCATCCGGATTGCCGTCCATGGCGTGCTTCACGGCGTGGCGCAGGGTACCGGCGTCGTTATCGTGCCGATATTCCCAAATCATGACGCCCAGCATGTTGCGGCTCTTGGCATATTCCACCTTGGCGTTCAGGGACTCGATGTCCTCATAAGAGGCGTACATGCGGCCCAGCGCGTCACCCAAGTAAGGAACCTTGGCGACATCGTCCCAAATGCGGTTGTTTACGCCCTTGACGTCGTAGCCGTCGCAGGTGCCTTTGAAGAAGATGTCTTCCAGCTTGCTGTAGTCCACGGAAGAGGGGTAGCGGTTGCCCACCGTCTGCTTGTAGCCGTCGCCGTGCCCGTAGAAGGCCAGACCGAAGTTCATCATCTGGTACGGGATGCCCTGCTTGCCATGGAAAATGTCGTCGATGGCCTCTGCGCAGCAGCGAGAACCGGTGATGGAACTGCGGTACAGGGAGGAGTTGTGGTACGGCGGGTTGCCCTGGTCGTAGGTCATCACGTTGATATAGTCGATGTACGGCAGCACACCAAAGTTGTCGGTATACTTGCCGCTGTCGGAGGCAGCGTAGGACAGGATCTTGTCCGGCATGGCCTCGCGCATCTCCTTGAACAGGGTCACGAAGTTCTCATAGTCGGCCGAGGAAGCACCGTTCACATGGTCTCCATCCTTGGCGGCATAGGTGGGATATTCCCAGTCGATGTCAAAGCCATCGACCTCATACTGCTCGCAAATGGCTACGCAATCGGCAATGAAGGCTTTCCGCTTCTCGGGGTCGCGGGCCATCTGGGACCAGCCGTCGGCATTCTTGCCCCAGCCGCCCATCTGCAGCTTCACCTTGAGCTCGGGATAGCCGCTGTGCTTGTAGGCCACGAACTTCTGGATCAGGGAGATGGAGGCCGCCGGGATATCGACGCCGGTACCGTTGTCCTTATCCTTGAAGCGCACGTGACCCACGTTGATATGGGTGAAGTTGCGCACCTCTTCCAACGACGGGAACAGGTCGGTACGGGTGTACTCGGTGTAGTAAATTTCGATGATGGGGGTAATGCCCAGGCGCGCCAGGCGCTCGGGATTATTGACGATGTCGTCCAGCGGATCCACGGGGTCCGGCCCTACGGGATCGACGGGGGCGTCCGGATTGAACGGATCACCGTCCGGGATGGTGCCGGTCGAAGGCTTGGTGCTGGGATTAGGGACCACCATGCCTAACGTCTTGTCGGAAGAACAAGAAGCCAGCAAACCTATGCAGGCGCTCAGCAGCGCAATGCTCAGAATACGCGATGTTTTCATCTCGATTAGTTTTAATGTTATCTTGGCACCCGGGGGTGGGGTCAGCCGCCCCCGGATGAAAAACGGCTCAATGCAAAAATCCGGTTGTCTTGCCTTTCAATGGGCACTGTGGGCCGCCAAGTGCTGTCATGGGTCCAATAAATGGGACGATAACAGCGGTGCCCCTATCACGACATGCTTTACAACCTACGGTTCGCATTGCCTCCAAAAGCTATTCTGCTACGCAGCGGACGGAGCCGGCATTAGCCTTTCCGCGACTGTTGCCATAATACTTGCCGGATGTTCTAAAGGCCCTAATATAAACGCAATCACCCCTTTCATCATCTCCATCGTGAGATGTGGCAGACCAAAGATATGCATGTTCCGAGCCAGTGCCATTACCATACAGGCTGCCGCCCCAGCATTCGACATAACCGGCCAAGGGGATTCTCACGCCAGACAGCTCACATACGTGATTTGTTGCATCGAAAGTCCAATCCGTATCGGTCTTGGTCCAGATGGAGCCCGTTTTGACCGGAACCTTGTAGCCAGCCGGGCAAGGATCATAAATGGTTTTGCTGCCAGAATTATTCCACAGCGTTGCATCAGGTGTCTCCATCCAGCCCTTGTTATCATTTTGTGCAGGATCAATGTAAAGAACCGTCGGATGAAGAATGGCTTCTGCCATGGTAACCCTGCTCTTAGTGAGGGTCCAAGCAGATCCCGCGACTTCTGCCTTAGCGGGATAATCCTTCCACTCGGCGGCACCCACAAACGGGTCTTTTCTACCCCACTGATACAGGAGGCCGAGAGAAGCAATTGTTGCAGAACCGGAGCCAGGTACCTCCTCAAGAGCGCCAAGATTCATATTCATCACGCTGCCGCCAATAACAGCCGTCTTATCAGTAGCCGAAATGGCAACCGAGGGAACCCAAATATGCCAGCTCCAAAGGATGTTGCCAAGGGCATCCTTGGCGGCGATGAGGGCATTGCCAACATGGAGCGTGGCGGGAGTCTTAAATACAATATACGGATCTTCTCCGCTTTGCTGATCGTAATCGGCGGCCGCAATAACGGAATTAGCCGTAACAGTCTCCGCATTATTCCAGGTTTCCCAAAGAATTGCCACAGAGGCTACAGTCCCAACAACAGTTGAACTGTTACCCTTGACAGCCTTGAACATGTAGTCTCCGGCAGAAGAGACGACATAGCAATTCGCCGTGGCCGAAGAACCGAGGTCGGTGGCAGTCGAAACATTTACTTCAATTGTGTTATCATGTTTCGTCGGAGCCACATAGTCCTTCAGGTAAGCGGTAACATTTCCCATGGAACGATAGCTGTTTCTGGGAACATCTACACTTTTGGTGGTAGAAAGGGTCTTAACAACAGAACCGCTCTTGAGGAACTTAATGGTGAAACCTCCTGTAAAGTTGGCGCCATTGGGGAAATAAATGCTATTGATGGTTGTTCCATCATCATAAACATCACCGGTGATACTTTTTTGGGGGCCTGAAGGGAGCCCATCACCGGAATAAGGGATTTCCAATTGCTCGACATTTCCGGTTTTATTGACAACTCTTGCCTGGAAGATAGTATAACCGATAGTTTCATCGTTATTACCACTAAAAACATAGGTGTCAAAATCACCGCTTACTTTAAAAGAGAGGACACCACAAATATTGGTAAACACAAAACTATCTCCTTTATCATACGCCGCCATTAGCGGCAAATTGGTATCATTGAACCGAGCGTAATAGTACTGATTACCCGAGGGCACCGCGCTGGCAGGATATGAGGCATAATAGGTGCTTATGTATCCCTTGTCGGGACGCTCATAAGCCGTGACGGAGGTAACAGTAATGGTTGCCGTTTTACCATCTGCACTGATATCACCCGTGTCGAGTGTGATGATTTGCCTGTTAGACGAGCCCGCTCCGTGAACAAGGATCTGGTCGCCAACTTCCCAGGTGGTTTTACCCTCGGAGTCAATGGCCAGTTTGGTGTCCGGCTGGGCAAAGGTGCAGGTGAAGGTGCGCACTACGGGCTCAGAAGTGGCTTCCGGGCTGTTTTCTGCTTTTTGGCAGGAGAATGCCATAGCGAGGGCCGCAAGGGCCAGGATATAAGTCTTTTTCATATGGCGCTCCTCCTAGATAATACCACTACCAAATAAAGCTCCCGGATCCAACGGGTTGGGATCATAATCCGGCACCTCGCCAGATGCGGGCTGGCACACGGGCTCGGCGTAGTTTAGCTCCAAGATGTCGGTCTTGGGAGCGGTGTAAGTTTGTCTTATCATAAGCTCTAGATTGTCAAAGGTTGGATTTCAGGGGACCAACCATTTGCATGGTTAATTGGTTTGGTTATGTTGTGGTTAGGTTAAGGTGCAAAAGGTTGGCCGGTTAAAAACCAACCTTTTGCACCGGGAAATACTTATTCTGCTACGCAGCGGACGGAAGCACCACGGGCCTTGTAGGTCTTTTCGCCATTGTACTTGCTGCTTTCCGTAGCACGTACATCAATACCACAGGCGCGGGATGCATCGGAATACTCCTTGGCAGACCAGATGAAGGAACGGCCTTTCAGCACCAGGCTGCCACCTGCATCATCCAGATAACCGGACAGCGGGAACACCACGTCGGAATCGGCATGCTTGAAGTAGAAGTTTGCCTTGTCAAAGGTCCAGTTATCGTCGGTCTTATTCCACATGGCAAGGGTGTTGTCATACTGAGGAACCCTGTAACCAACCGGGCACGGGTCGTAGATAGTCTTCTTACCATCCTTGTCCCACAGGTCGGAAACATGCTCTTCAAGCCAGTCGCAACTGCCCTGGCTGTATTTAGCCTTATCTGCCTTCCAGACAGACTTGAACGGATAGGTGGTCGGATGCTTGATGGACCAGGCCACATCGGGCAGCTTTTCATCCAAGCCTTCGGCTTCATTCACTTTCCGCTCATATTTCTCCATCTGCATACCGGTCAGGGCAATCTTGCTGGGATAGTCGTCCAGGCTCTTGGGGCCCGGGAACGGGTCTTTACGGCCCCACTGGTAGAACAGACCGAAGGATTCCAGTTCCACGGCCTCGGCAGAGGGCCATGCTACAGGCCTAACCAGGGCGCCCAGGTGGCGGTCCAGGATATTTCCGCCCATCAGGCTGCAAGCTACAGCCTCCACAGCGTCGGCAGGCACCCAGATGTGCCAGCTCCAGAGAATGTCACCGGCAGCATCCTTGACACCGACCAGCGCGTTACCAGCCTGCATGGTTTCAGGCATGGTGATAAACACATAACCGTCGGCATACTCCACAGCGGCAACTACAGAGCCCTCCTCGGGAGCTGTGGCGCTGTTGATGGTCTCCCAAAGCACTTCAGCCGTGGCAACAGTACCTACGCTCTCGGTAGAATTACCCTTCACAGCCTTGAACTTGTACTGGGCACCAGCCGTCGTGGTAGCAGGAATGATGTAGCAGTTGGCGCTACCGTCCTTGCTCAGGTCAGGAGTGGTGTCACCAGGCTCGTCACCACCGGGGTTCGGGGTAGGCGGCACAATGGCGCCTTCGTTGGCCACGACGCAACGGACGTTACCGCCACGGGACATGCGCTGGACAGTGACATCATAAGAACTGCCGTCGGCAATGAGATAATTGCCAAGGTTATGATCGTTGGAGTTTGCAGTAGAGCTCCAGATATAAACACGGGTACCAACCTTTACATATTCACCCTGGTCCAGATAACCGGCAACCGGGAATACCGTATCACCTGCTTTGAGGAGTTTGTTGGTGGTGTCCACAGAGAGACCCTCCTTCTTCCACATGGGGCTGTTTTCCTTATCGCAAGGAGCAACGACGTATCCCGGAGGGCACGGGTCATAGATGGTCTTTTCGGCACCCCAATACGTATTGTTGATTTCTTCCAGGCCCACCATCCAGGTCTTGTTGCTGTCTCCGCCGGTCTTTACGTAAACCGTAGGATTCTGGATGGATTCTTCCACAGTGAAATTCTGTTTCTCGCTGGACAAGGTAATAACACCGTTGGTAGCGATAGGGGTAGCAGAGCTAACCGATGCGGTGCCCGGGAACGGGTCCTTACGACCCCACTGATAGAACATACCGATGGTCTTGCTGCCAGGCTCCTCGCCGGCTACGGCAGGCAACAGGGCGCCCAGGTTGCGGTCCATCATAGGAACGCTCGTGGCATTGAAGGTTCCGTTGACAATCTCCGTCTCAGGAATCCAGATGTGCCAGCTCCAGAGGATGGTGCCAGCTTCATCCTTGGCAGCGATAAGGGCATTACCAGGGACAAGGATTTCAGGAGTAGAGAAGACAATGAATTCACCGTCCACCTTCACACTGGCGATGATGGCGTTGGCCGCAGGTGCAGTGGTGGTGTTGTCGCTTTCCCACAGGATCTCAGCCTTGGCCACGGCACCTACGCTCTCTTCGCTGTTACCCTTCACAGCCTTGAACTTGTATTCGCCGGGGGCATAGACAAGGTAGCTGTTGGCGCTTTCCTTCTTGCTCAGGTTGGCCGGGCCTTCCTCTTTTTCGGCGGCCAGCTGGCCAATGATGATGGTCTGGAGCACCTCCTCGGTTCCCTTCTTGAGAATGTTCACCAAACCGGTACGAACCTCGCCGGTGGTATTGTCGTCCAGGGACAGGGTGACGGTATAGGCCGTAGCCTTCACATCTACCAGGTGAATCCACTCGTCTACGGGCTTCACCTCGGGATTTACGTTGGAAACGATGTGCGCAGTAACAGTACCGCCTTCGCCCTCGGCCATGTAGTCAACCGTCTCGCTGAAGGGGATGTCCACCACCTTCAGTCCTTCGGGTTCTACCAGGAGGGTGGCAGTGGAAACGAGGCCGATACCGGAGTCGGCCACGATGAGCAGCTGGGCGGCAGCGCCATTAGCCAGAGGTGTAATCTCAATGATTTTGTCCTCATTATTGACTGCCACGGAGAAATCGAACGGATTGTAACCGGCTACGCGGACTACAGTACCGGTGGTAGCTGCAGTGAGAGCATAGTGAACGGGGATGGGGTCTCCGGTGGTGTAAACACACTCGTCAAGCATCAGTTCGATCTTGAAAGCCTCGGCGAACGGGATGTTCACCGTGGTTTCGTCGGACAGGGTGAGGACAATCTTATCCTGCTCCACCTTGATGTTGGTGAAGATGCCGTCCACCAGGGTGGCGCCTTCGTTCTGCACCTGGCCCAGTTTCACCTTCTCGCCGTCGACCTCTACCCAGAGGTAACCGTCTTCGTCAAGGGTGAAAACAGGAGTCTGGTACACCGGCACTTCTTTGCCGTCGATCAGGATGGCGATACCGTCGATGGCCCAAACCAGCTCACCGGAACCGCTCTTGATGACACCCAGCACGGGACCTTCGTAGTCCTCCTGCGGGGTGATTTCGAAGTACTTCACATCACCATTGGTGTAGGTAACGGTGACACCGATGGTCTTACCGGTATCCGGGTCCACATATTCCTGGACCTTGGCTACGAACACACCCTCGCCGATAGCGGACTGAAGGGCCTGCACGTTGGATTCCAGTGCCGTGACACGGGTTTCCAGAGCGCCGATGCGCTCCTTCAGGCCGGAGTCGTCATACTCCTTGGCGCAACCAACCAGGAGCAGCGCCATAGCAACACTAGTTAAAAACTTTTTCATAACAGGTTATAATTTTTATTGTTATTAATTACTCTACAACGCAACGTACAGAACCCAAACGGGCCTTAGGGGCGGAACCGAATTTGAACGTGCCCTTGTCGTAACGGAGGTCGGCACCGGCGCCTGCGGCCTCGGAGGCTGCACGGGCGAACCAGTACAGGGTACGTTGACCTACCTTGGCCATATGATTCACTTCATAGTCGTCACGGTAACCGGCGATGGGGAACACCGCGGCAGGAGAGCCAAGCTTGAGCCAGCCGGCGGTAGCATTGATAGCCCATCCGGCCTGTGCGCTCACATCAGACGCCCAGAAATCACCTGCGCGGTTCGGAACGCGGTATCCCGGAGGACAAGGATCGTAGATGGTCTTTTCCAGCTCGTTCCAGAAATCGTTGTTGGGATCGTTAATCCAGTCGCCATTGTTGATGTGACCCATCAAACGAGGATGGGCGATGGCCTCTGCCAGCGTAATCTGGCCAGGAGCCACTTCTTCGGCCTCGCCGGCATACGTAGCCTGCGTCTCGGAATTGAATTCTCCTGCGGCCGTGAACGGATCCTTGCGACCCCACTGGTAAACCATACCATAGGACAGGACGTCAATCTGGGTATCCGACTCGGTGGTGGCCACCAGGGCACCCAGGTTGCGGTCCATCATGTCGGCACCCATGATGCCGCCATAGCTGCCGGTCTGGATATCCGTTGCCGGAATCCAAATGTGCCAGCTCCAGAGGATTTCCTTATCCTCGTTGAGGACGGCCACCACGGCGTTACCGGGCTGGAGTACATCAGGCGTGTGGATGATGATATAGTCCTCGGCATAGGAAGCGCTGGGAAGTACGCTGCCAGCTACCACCTCGGAGTTGTCGTTCAGGGTTTCCCAGAGGACAACGGCATCGGCGGGATCGGAGACATAGGCCAGGGGATTATTGCCTATAACAGCTTTGAACTTATAGGTGCCGGGCTCGGTGACGATGTAGCAGTTGGCATTGCCGTCCGTGTCCAGGTCAAGGACATCGGCACTGAACGGATTGTCGTAATGCTCCAGTTCGTCGGTAATGTCGCCGAAATCTACAAATTCTCCGCGTCCAATCTCCACAGGCTCAGTGTACTTGAAAATCTGGGTATAGTCTCCGTCCTGGGACATCTTCAGGGTGAAACCACCGGTGAACGTGGTGCCGTCCGGGACGTAAACCAGGATTTCGGAACCGCTCATCGTGCCCGTAATCTCAATCACGGGATCACCCTTGTACTGGGTGAAGATCTGCTCCTTGTCGGTGAGTTTCACCTGCAGGAACTCGTAACCCAGAGCGTCCTTCTTGGGGGTAGAGAGGAGGAAACCATCGTATTCTCCCTCCACGGACATCGACAGGATGCCGCAGATGCGCTGGAATTGGAAGTTGTCGCCGCTGTTGCAAGCCGCGAGCAGATCTTCGTTGGTGGTGGAGAACTTGCTGTAGAAGAAGCAGTGATTGAGGTTATCCACCACCGATGCCGGGTAGGAGGCATACAGGGTGCTGGTGCAGTCTTCCCGCTTGTAAGGGTACAGGTTGTCCACGGTAACGGTGGCCGATTTGCCGTCGGCGGAAATATCTCCGGCCGCCAGGGTAACGGTTACCTGGTTCTTGGCATATTCACCATGCACCACAATCTGGTCGCCGGCTTCCCACGCCGTCTTCACCGTTACGCCCGCAGGGGCCATCTCGTCCTCATCCGAAAACACGTCGGGGAGGACGAAGGTGAGCGTGCGGGTCTCCGGCTTGACCTCGGGAACCACGGGTTCCGGAGTAACAGGCTTCTGGTTGCAGGAAGCAGCCAGTGCCAGGATGCAAAGGATCGCTATTTTGCTGATATTCTTCATAATCATCTTCATTTAAAGGTCCTTTGTCGATTAGTCCCAGTTCATCGGGGCGGTGTATTCGTACCACTCCAGAATGGCGCTTCCGGAGCCTTCGTTATCCACACCGATGTACATGTTGATGTTGGCGCCCCAAGTAACGGTACGGAGCATATCCGGAGCCGTATCGAAGCTTCCGGACACCACGCCGTTCACCAGATAGGTGACGTGGCAATGCTCGGCGCCGCTCGGGTCGAACTTGTAGGTAATCTCGACAGGCTGGGTGAAATCCAGGTCCGTATAGCCGTCCAGACTGGGCTTGTTGCCGTCGTTGGCTACATTGAAGTCGTAGCTAACCTTACCGTCGCCGGGACGGATGTCAGCCTTGAGTTCGCAGCCTTCGCTGAAGCAGAACCAGTGACGGACACGGACGGTGGCCTCGGACCCGGGATTCTGCGTAATGGCGCTCCAGTGGAAGGTGTAGGAGCCGAACGCCATGCTGCTGCGGTTCAGACGAGCCTTGGCGGTAAACAGGGCACCGACATCCTTGATAACCTCGGGAGCATGGGCCCAGTCGCTGTTCCATGAGCTTACCTCGTTGGCGTTCATCGCGACACGCACGGGATCAATCTTGTAGGCCTGCTTTACCACGATGGTCTTTTCTACCTGGAAGTCCTCGGGGTTGTCCACCACATTCTTCACCAGGATGTCGGCCCGGCGCAAGCCAGTACCGTCGTTCTCGGTAAAGGTGAGCTTGATCTTGCCATCGCCTTCGCCGGTAGGGGTGTCGATGGTAAACCAGTCATCGCCCTCGGAGGCCTTGGATACGGTCCACTTGGTATTGGAGACGATATCTATTTCTCCGGCAGGCTGGTCGTAACCGGCACGGATTTCCTCGCCGACGGGCACCAGCTGCACACCGTCCTGGGTGAACAGAATCTGGGCCACAGGCAGGGCGTGGCGGTCAAAGACCGTAACCTCGGCATAGCGGAGTTCCATGGTGTTGACGTCGGCGGCTACGGTGATGATACCTTCGCCCTCGCCCACGTCGCCGTCGGTGATCTCAATCCAGTCACCATCGGTTACCTCGGAGCTCCAAGGCTGGTTGGAGTCGATATGGATGTAGAAGTCGCCACCCGCTTTTCCCACGATGAGGTCCATATCGGCCTCGGGGATGGTGAGGTAAGCGATACCCTTCTGATTCACGGTAATGGTCTTACCGGTCCAGTAGTCGCTCTTGATGTAAATCTTGTCCGTACGGTCGTCCAGGAACGTGTTGTCGTAGTACTGGACGCGAATGGTGGTAGGGGTAGCTTTACCCGTATGCACCAGTTCGGCGTCGGAAGCGTCACCTTCCTCCTCAGAGATGATACACCAGTCGGGATGTTCGCTGGTGACGGTCCAGGGGTCGGTTGATGCCACCAGGATGGTGAAAGCCTGAGCTCCCGTGGCCGGCAGGTCATAGCTGTCGTTGGCCCGGTAGCGAAGGTCCACCGTCTTGATGGATTCCGCCTTCTTCTGGCAGCCCCACAGCCCTGTGACGAGGGCTGCGGCTGCGCAGAGTATGTAGATTAACTTTTTCATAAGCTATTATTCAGCAATGAAAGTAGGAGTGCAGGATTTCACGATAAATACGGCGGTGGAGCCAGCGGACGCATCCTCGGTTCCGAAGAAGTAAGTGGCCGTAGCTTCATTACCGACAAACGGGGAAGGAGCGGTGATCGAGGCCCTCGGGGTGCCATTGTAGGTGAACGCAACATCAATATTGGCGGGATTCTCGGCGTTGGGCACAAAGTCCATCCGGTAGGTCGTGAGGGCATTGAGCTCGGCAACCGTCATATTGATATCGGCAGTATTGTAGCCGGTGGCGCCACCATTGGTGCGCAGACGGTTCTTGCCTGCACCCAGTCTGATCTGGCACTGCATCTCGGAGCCGTTGGCGTCGTGGGTGCTGAGCACCAGTTCGGCCTTGTCGTCAGCGACGACATCACCCAGCTCCAGAACGAAGGAGGCATAGCGTGCGGGATCCAGCAGGGTTACGCGGGCCTTGTTCTTACTTTCAATCTTCACGGAACCATCTTCCAGGACCTCTACGCCGGAGAAGGAGAAGTTGATATCCTGGGTGAGTTCCAGTTCATCGACGACACCGGCAGCGGTAATCTTCACTACACCGGTCTTCGGGATGAAGATGTTGTTGAAGTCGGCCTTCACCTTGAAGGAGGAGGCGTCGATCTTCTCGACACTCCAGCCAGGGACATCGGTAGACGGTTCCCAGGCCAGAGCGGTATTCACCGCAAGGACCATTTCACCGCCCAGACGAGGCAGTTCGGTGGAAGCGGGAGTCACAATCTCGAAGGTGAAGCCCTTCTGGGACACAACGAAGGATTTGTCCACGCCACCGGCGGAAACCGTAACGTTGGCCGTGCGGAGGGCTCCTTCATTGGCAGCGGCGGTGGCGGTGATGGTGGTCACGGAGCCGTCGCCGGTACCGGAAGTCTTGTCGAAGGTGAGCCAGGTTTGGTCGGCATTGATCTCCCAAGGCAGGTCGGTCTTGATACTGAAGGTTTGCTCACCACCGTTGCCATCGAACGGTTCGGAGAGTTCCGTCACCAGGAAGGTGCCGTGCTGAAGCACATCGAAGCTCTCTTCATCGTCACCGGCAGTAACGGTAACCGTAGCCGTGCGCTCCAGCACGTTGGAAGGATCGGCCGTAGCGATGATGGTGATGGTGCGGCCTTCCGGATCGGGCTCGCCGTTCTCACGGTTGAAGGTAAGCCAGCCTTCGCTGGAACGCACCTCCCAGGACTGGTTGGTCTGGATGGTGAAGGAAAGCGGGCCGCCGGCGGCGGAATAGTCACCCACCATCGGCGTCACATACAGACGACCGGCGCGAAGCTGCTTGATGGTGATAATCTTGGTTTTGGAGATGTTCTCACCCCGCAGGATAAGCGTTGCGCTGCGGTCCTGGAGGGAGTTGTTGGACTGGGCCACAACCGTAACGTCGGAAATGAGGGCGCTGGAGGCGCTGGAAGCAGGAGAAACCTCCAGCCAATCGGCACCGCTGGACGGGGTAATGGTCCAAGGCGTATTGGCGCTCACGTTGAAACTGATGGCATCCGGATCCTGGGACGCGAGGGTGTACACATCGGTTGCGCTGCACTCCATGCGGAGGGACGCAGCGAGCTTTTCCGGGGTCATCTGCGTGTCAATCTTGTACATCTGGCAGGAAGCCAGTGCACCGAGCACAGCCAGAGGAGCAAAGATTCTTATTAATGTTTTCATATCGGTATTGTTTTTATTCTGTGGTTAGAGAGTCCATCCGCTATTTTGCGTAAGGTTGGGATTGTTGAAGGTTTCGGACTGCGGAATAGGATACAGGTTCATCTTGTCGAACCAGGTGCGGGTTTCCACCACTTTTCTCTTGTAGGAGAAAGCAGCACCTTCCTTGACAATCTCCACACCGTCCAGTTGACCCATCACGCCGGAAGCGATGCCCCAGCGGCGGATGTCCCAGAAGCGGTGGTCCTCAAAGGCAAATTCCACACGCCATTCACGACGGACAGCATCCCGGAAGGCCGACTGAGAAGTGGCGTTTACTTCCGGCATACCGGCGTTGTAGCGAACCATATTCAGGGCATCCAGGGCAGACATGCCCAGGGATGCGTCGGTAGGACTGCCCAGTGCCTCATTGGCGGCCTCTGCAAAGGTAAGAAGGGCCTCCGCATAGCGATATACAATCCAATGATGCTTGTTGGTGATGGTGTTTTCCGGCGTGAAGCTGGTGCTTTCCTGGATGTAGCGGCGCAGGTAATATCCTGTGCAGGTACCCAGGTCGCTGCGGGTGGCGCTGTAGTCCTTACCACCTACGAAGGTCTCGATGGTGGCACCCTTGAAGTCCATGCCGTTGGCCAGGACGGCGCGCGCAAAGCGCGGGTCGCGGCCCTCGTACGGTTTGGTAACATCAAAGGCGGGATCGGAGGTACGCCAGCCGTTGCTTTCCAGGGTGATATCGTAACCGCCCAGCGTCTGGAAGGCATCCACCAGCTGCTGGCTGGGATACGTACCGGCAATGGACGTACGCTCACCCTCGGTGAAACGCACCGGGAAGTTGTAACGCTCGAAGCTCTGGCTATCGCCACGGGAAATGGCGAAAATCACCTCGGGAGAACCCGGATTGTTGGCTTTTTCCGCCGGATCCAGGGTGTACTGGTTCAGGTCCATGATGTCCTTGGCTGCCTGAGCGGCAGCACGCCATTTGGCCTTGTCGCCGGAAGGGTTGTGCAGCGGGGAGGCGGCGTACAGCAGGGCCTTGGCTTTCACGGCCAGGGCGAAACCGTTGGTCACGCGGCCCACCTCGTCGTCCAACAGGCCGACATAGGTTTTCGGGAGCTCTTGGGCGCTCTCTTCGCATTCTTTGACAACAAAGTCGATAACCTCGTCAAAGGACGTTTTGGTAATGGCATTGGCTTCCTCGGCGGTGAGCATGGTCAGCGGCATGGCGATGTCGCCGTAGCGGCGGGCCAGTTCGAAGAAGTAGTACGCCCTGAGTACACGGGCCTGTGCCGGATAGTACTGCAAGTGCTCCAGCCAACGCTGGTACTTGGTGTCGTACTTGTACATGCTCAGGTCCACGGTCTTGATGGACTCCAGGAACTCGTTGGCACTGCGTATGCCGTTATACAGGCTCCATTTGTCGTCCACAGTGGCGATAGGACTCCAGTTGCCATTGGTGAAGCGCTGGACGGAGGCGTCCGGATCGGCGTATTCGGCGTCGTCGGAGCCGCAGTCGCGCAGCGCGCTGGACACATCGGCAATATCCTTGTTGGGCATGTACCCGTAGATGTTGGTGAGCATCTTCTGGATATTGCTGTAGGTCTTGTACATATCTTCGCGGGAGTACTGGCTGGAGGACTCGTCAAAATCCAGGAAGCTGCAGCTCACGCACATCGCGAAAACACTCAGAATATAGATTACTTTTTTCATATCTCGTATCCTCCCCGTTTAAAAGTTAAACTTGATTCCGGCCCAGAAAGTGCGGGTGGAAGGATAATAGGCGCCCAACTGTTCGGGATCGGCAAAGCCGATGTTGTCCAGGCTGAACAGGTTGGTTGCGGAGAGGGACACCGTGATGTCGCAAATCTTGAGCGCCGTTCTGGGAACAGTGTAGGAAATACCCAAATTCCGCAGTTTGATGAAGGAGCCGTCGCGATACCACAGGGAGTTGGAACGGTAGTTATTGTTGTTCTCCTGGGTGGTCAGACGAGGCATGGTGGCCACGGTTTCACGACCGGGAGCCCAGGTGATTTCGCGGTTGAGGAAGGTCTTGGAAATGGTTCCATTCCCCACCAGCGGCTGGTACAGCGGGCTGTCCAGCAGGTTTACGGTAACACCGGTTACACCCTGGAAATCGGCATAGATCTTCAGGCCTTTCCAGCCGAAGTGCAGACCGAAGCCGAACTGCAGTAGCGGATTGGAGCTGCCGAACATCTTCACAACGTCCTGGCTGTCCACAACACCGTCACCGTTCTGGTCGCGGTATTTAAGGTCGCCGGGGCGCACCTCACCAAAGGTTTGCTGAGGGCTGTTGTTGATTTCCAACTGGCTCTGGAAGATACCGATCACTTCCAGACCGTACTTCTGGCCCACCGGGTTGCCCTTGCGGTACAGATAGTCGTACATCTGGTAAGCCTGACCGTCGTTGATGACCTTGGTAAACAGCCAGCTGCCGTTTGCATAGACACCGTAGTCAAAATCGCCGCGGGTCTCGTTCCAGTTCAGTGCCAGGTCCACACCCTTGTAGGACTGTTCACCCAGGCTCTGCTGCTTAAGGCCGATACCGATGACTTCGGAGACGTTGGACGGGGTAATCAGAATGTTGCTGCGCTTCTCAAGGAAGCCTTCCACATTCACACCCAGGCGGTTGGCGAAGAATTTGGCATCGACACCGAGGGTTATCTTGGAAGAAAGCTCGGGAGCGAGCGTAACGGCGGGCATGTCGCCTTCCTTACGACCGCTGGTGCTGCTGTTGCCCTGGCCGTCGAAGTAGTAGCTGTTGCCGCTTACGTAATTCTCACGCCAGAGTTCATGTACCAGGTCGCCGTCGCTACCGGACATACCGGCGGAGGCAAAGGCCTTCAGGTACGGGTCTCCGGACAGAATCACTGCACCCAGGCTGATGGCCGGATAGAAGTTGAAGCGCTTGCCCTTGGGCATGTAGGCGCTACCGGAGTAGTTGAGAACTACGTCGGCGAAGTAACGGTTGTCCCAGTTGTAACTCAAGGTACCCAGGATTTCCTGCGTCTTGGAGGAGTTGTTCTGGCCACTGAGGATCCAGGAACGCATGCGGTAGGCGGCATGGGCTTCCACGTGGTTTTTGCCGAAGTTGTTGGCATAGTTCACGCGGCCCTGCAGCTCGAAGCGCATCTGCAGATTCTTGAAATAGTGGTCGAAGTCCACCGTCTTGGAATTAGTACCATAGTAGAGCTGCTCGCTTATGATGTAGCTCTTGTTGCCCTGAGCGGCGACGGTGCTCGCCAGTTCGGAGTACCGCCAGTTCTTGGAGGCGCGTTCGTACAGGAGGCCGATATAGTCGAAACCGACGTTCAAATCCAGCCAGAGGCCCTTGAGCAGGGAGCCCAGGTCCTGGCGCAGGGTGGCATCGGCATTCACTTTGGTCTGGGACCACTGGCGCTGACCATTCTCCTGCATCACGGCCACCGGGTTCACACCGCCGTACAGGGCGCTTCCGCCGTAGGTGCCATCGGCCTGTTTCACAGGGAAGGCGGCCGCGGGCAGCTTGTACAGGGTTTCCTCGATAGGATCCGAATAATAGCCCTGGTTGAATTCCGACAGGCGGGCCATCACGCCAATCTTCATGGAGGTGGAACGGGTGATGTTCACATCCACGTTGGCCCGGAGGCCCAGGCGGTTGTCGTAATGGTTGGCATTGTAACGGTCATCGGCCGTGGCTTTCTTGTACATGAGGTCTTCCTTCAGGTAATCCACTGCCGCAAAATAGCGGAAGTTATGGTTACCGCCCTGGAAGGTAAACTGGGCGCTGTGGTTGTCGCCGTGGTCACGGTAAACCTCTTTCCACCAGTTCACGTTGGGATAGGCGTACGGATACTGACCGCTGTACAGGGCCAGGAGTTCGGCATCGGAATACTTGGCCGGGAGGCCGTCCAGGCTACGGGCTTCGTTCATCATGAAGCCGTAGGTGTAAGCGTCGGCAAATTCCGGTGCACGGAACTGGGTGGCCAGACCGTAGCGGTACTGGGCAGTCACTTTGAGGCGGGAGTCCTGACCGCGGCGGGTGGTAATCATCACCACGCCATTACCGCCCTTTACGCCATACAGCGCAGCGGCGGCAGCGTCCTTGAGCACCGTCACGGATTCAATCTCCAGTCCGGAGATATCCTCCACGTCACGGGGCAGACCATCGACCAGCAGCAGCGGGCTGTGGCCGTGCAGGCGCATGGACAACTTGAGTTTGGCCTGGTTGGAATCGTAGGTGCTGGAGCTATTCTTCACCAGCAGACCGGAGAACTGGCCGTAGAGTGCATTCGAAATGTCCGCTTCGGGGCTCTTCTCAAAGAGCTCGCTTCCGGCGCTCAGGCTAGAGTAGGCATTCAGGTTGTACGCATTGCCGATGGAAATGGAGTCCAGCATGGACTTTTCCTGGGCAAAGGCCGTAGAACCTGCCAGAAGAAGCGGAAGAAGGATATATGTATAGATTCTTTTCATCTTCGGGTACAGTTTTTAGTTTACCAGCCAGGGTTCTGTGTCATCCCGTAGTTCTTTTGGATTTCAACGGCGGGAATGGGGGCGAGATACCACTTGGTGTCGAATTCGGTGTACCACTTGCGGGGCGGATAGGCTTCCTTCTCGGCGAAACGGAAGACCGTGGCATCGACGTTCTTGTTACCGATGGAGGTGAGGCCCTTCAGGGGCGTGGTGAAGGCTTCCTTCAGTCCCCAGCGGATCATATCGAACCAGCGTACTTCCTCGAAGCCGAACTCCAGTTCACGCTCCAGGATGAGGGCCTTGCGGAACTCTTCCTTGGACAGGTCCTCCGGAAGGTTCGGAAGTCCCACGCGGTTGCGGACGGCGTTAACATAGGAATAGGCTTTGTCGGAGGGACCGCCATCGGCCTCGTTGTAGGCCTCGGCTGCATTCAGGAGAACCTCCGCAAAGCGCATCATGCACCAGTGCGGCGGCATTTTCCGGTCATTGCCTTGCTGCATCACGAATTTCATCATCAGGAAACCGGGGCAGCCGTCCTGGTGGTATTTGTGGTTGTCGTAGGCACGACCCTGGGTACCGTCTCTCCAGATGTCTCCGGGGACGCACACGTTCTCATACAGACGAGGGTCGCGGGTTTCGGTGAATGTGACATTGTCCACCTTGAGCGTACCGTTGGGATCCACCTTGAAGAAAGGTTGCTCGGGCCAGCTGCCCTTATCCTCCCAGGGGAAATCCTCCGGGAAAGGAGTGCCATCGGCCCAAGGGAACTTGTTCACCCAGTTCAGGGAACAGCCACTACCGTAAGACCCCTGAATCTCGAAGTGCTTGTCGTGGTAGTCGGTCTCGTTGGACTTGCGGATGGAGATGATGGCTTCCGAAGAACCGCGCTGAGAGTATGCTCTGCGGTAGGCCAGACGATAGTCACGGGGCTGGATGCCCTTGACCGGGTCGGCGATGGTGGCCTGCTCCAGGGCGTAACCGCCATTGGAGAGCAGCTCACGCATGAAATCGTCGGCGGCAGCCTTGGCGGCCTGCCAACGGGCGGGATCGTAATTGCCATAGCAGGTGTACTCGTCGGCCTGCGGATGCCACTTGGTGTCGGAGTTGAAAGTAGGAGAAGCAGCGAAGCAGAGGATGCGCAGCTTGAGGCCCATGGCGGCGGCGCGCGTCATGCGGCCGTCTTCCGTAGCGGATACGGTCCAGGGCAGGTCGGGAGCGGCCTCATCGCAAAGCTTCACGATGAAATCCACGGTTTCCGCAAAGGTGTTGCGGGGGTATTTCATCTCTTCGGAAGCCTCCACGGCGTGGTCCAGGATGGGAACGCCACCCAGATAACGGAGCATGTTGGCATAGGCGATGGCCATGCAAACCTTGGCTTCGGCTTTCTTGCGGGCCAAGAGGGCTTGGTCGGCATTGGGCACGCGGTCGATGTTCTCCAGGAACAACCAGGCATAACGGATGGCGGTATAATCCTTCTCACTGCCAAAGCGGTAATTCTCGCCGCCGGCGTAGGAACCGGTGAGGTTAGCGGAAAGACCGCCGGAGTAGTAAAGGTTGTTGGGACCGTCACTGTCCGAGTGCTTGTTGGAGATGAAGTGGTCGGTGATGGACTCCAGGAAATCGCTTCCCATCTTGGAGTCGAAGCTGCTCACCAGACCATAAGGAAGATAATAATATGCCGATGTAAGCACCTTGTCTGCATCCGTGAGGGTTGCAAACAGGGTGTCGATGGTTGCACCGGAGGTCTCGGGGGCCTTGGAGAGGCCGTCGTCGCCCAGTTTCAGGCTTTCACAGGCGACCAGTCCTGCGCCCAGACAGAGGGCGATACTCAGTATGCGAATGACTTTTTTCATAGGACGCCTTGATTAGAATGTGATGTTAAGAGCCAGGTTGAAGGTCTTCACCAGAGGATAGCTACCGCTGGAGGAGCTGGACTTAGCTTCGGGGTCCTGCAGCTTCATCTTGGAGATGGTGAACAGGTTGTAACCCGTGAACATGAGGCCCAGGGAGCTGATGCCAATTTTCCGGAAGAACTTATTCTGGGAGAAGGTATAGCCAAAGCTGGCGCTCTTGAGACGGATGTAGCTGGCATCCACGGTCCAGAGGGTGGAATCCATGGAGTTCCAAGGGTAGTTGGTCTTGGTGAAGCGCGGCAGGGTACCGTCTTCACGGCCGGGGGCCCAAGGGTTGTCGTTGTCGATCCAGCAGTCGTCGGCGAAATACTGCAGCAGGCCGCGGTGACCAGAGTTGGTGAACGGGATGCGGTAGTCGGCATTCCATACACGGCTCACGTTGGTGGCGGCCACCCAGTTCAGGGCCAGGTTGAAGCCCTTGTATCCGAATTTCCAGTTGGAACCGAACACATATTCGGGACGGTTGGGATATCCGTCATACATACGGTCGCGACCGTCGATGATCATATCGCCGTTGAGGTCCTTGTACATACAGTCACCAGGATAGACGGCATTGGAAGGCTGCGGCAGATCGGGATTCAGGCGCTGCACGCCGTCGGCATCGGTATAGAAGTCGCTCTTCTGGTACAGGCGCTCGAACTGATACAGCATGTAGCGGCCGGTAGGACCGCCGGTTTCACGCTGGTACTCGTATTCGGGTTCCACCTCGTCCTTGAAGATAATCTTGTTACGGGCAAAGGTGACGTTGGCGCTGATGTCGTAGGTGAAGTCGCCTGCGTGGTCTTTCCAGCCCAGTTCAATCTCATAACCCTTGTTATCCACAATACCCAGGTTCATGTTAGGAAGACTGGTGGCAATGATGGAAGGCAGGGACTGCGGGGAGATGAGGATACCGGTACGGTGCTCGTAGAAGAGGTCGCCGCTGAAGTGCAGGCGGTAGTTGAGGAGGTCGAAGTCCAAACCGACATTGCTCTTGACGGCCGTTTCCCAGGTGACGCCCTTGTTACCGGGGGTACCCAGTTCGTAGCGCGGAACACCGTCGCTGTTGCCGGTACCGAAGTAGTATGCGCCGGCATCGGTCCAAACACCGTCCATGTACATGAAACGCACGGAGTTGCCCTGGTCGTTACCTACCTTACCGACAGAGGCGCGGAGTTTGAGGAAGTCGATCCAGTGGGCTTTCTTCATGAATTTTTCTTCGCTGATCACCCAGCCGATGGAGCCGGAAGGGAAGAAACCGTAACGGGTCTTGCCAGGGGCGAAGTTTTCGGAGCCGTTGTAACCCATGCTCACGTCCACCAGGTACTTGTCGGCATAACTATAAGTGGCACGACCCACGAAGCCTACATAACCACGGGGCAGCCAGCTATAGTTTTCGGGATAATAGTTGCGGGACTGGTTGTACAGCAGCAGGCCGCTCACGTTGTGCTTGCCGGCGAACTTGCGCTTATAGTCCACGCGGGCTTCCAGATACCAGCTCTTGTCGTCGTCGGTGGATTCACTGTAGCTCAGGGTGGGCTCGCTACCGCTGATGACCGGCAGATAGGTGCGGTCGAAGGCGGGGTCGCTCATGGAAAGACCGGAGTTGTCGGCCCAGGACTGGTATTCGATGGTCTGGTGATAACCGCCGCTACCGGTGCGCTTCTTGGTGAGGGACATGGCGGTATCGTAACTGCCTCGGATGGCAACGCTCAGGCCCTGGGTCAGGAAGTCCAGGCGCTGGGTGATGGTCATATCCATATCCAGGGTGGTCTTGTACTTGTTCCGGTAACCGGACCAGTAGTAGTACTCCCAACCGTTCCACTTGGTAAGGCCGTCAGGCAGGGCGTCGTAGGACACCACCGTCACCGGCATGCCGTTCACGATACCCGGAGAAGCCGTAGGGTGGGCCCACAGCATGGTCAGCATCCAGATGTTGCCACGGTCGCTGTCCAAAGGTTCGCGGGTATTGCCGATAACACCGCTGATGTTGAACTTCATGTCCGTGGTTTCGGTAAGCTTGAAGTCCAGGTTGGCACGGTAGTTATACCGGTTGTAAGAATAGTTGTTGTCGTAAGGCAGGTCCGGGATCTGCTTGAGCAGACCGTTCTGGAACATGTAACCCATCGACACAAAGTAACGGACCTTGTCCGAACCACCGCTGATGTTGATGTTGTTCTTGGTCTGGACGAAGGCCTTGCGGAACATGAGCTCGTGCCACTGCGTGTTCGGGAACATGACGGGGTCGCTTCCCGTGCGGTAGGCCTCGATAGCCTCCGGGGTGAAGTACAGGCCGGGATCGGTCTTGCCGTCGTTCCACTGGTACACGTTGTAGTAACGCGCGAAGTCGTAGCTGGAGCACTGGGTGATGTAGGACATCGGCACCTGTACACCGGTGATGGAGCTCACGGAAATCTTGGGCTTGCCGGTGTCACCGCGTTTGGTGGTGACGATGATAACACCGTTAGCACCACGCACACCGAACACGGCGGTGGAGGCGGCGTCCTTCAGGATGGACAGGCTCTCGATTTCATTGGGGTCCACCGTGTTCAGGGGACGTTCCACGCCGTCCACCAGGATGAGCGGGCTGGCGTTGGAGTCCGACAGGGAACCGGCACCACGAATGTAAATCTTGGCATAGTCTTCACCGGGCTGACCGCTCTCCTGAACGGTAGAAACACCGGGCATCTGACCAGCCAGCACGTTGGTAACATCGGCCACAGGCGCCTTGATGAGGGCCTTGTTGTCGATGGAGGTCAAAGCACCCGTGACCGTTGCCTTGGTTTGCGTACCATAAGCAACCACCACAGTAGCTTCGATGGACTGGGTGTCGTCGCGCAGGACAACGGTAAGGTTCCGTTGCTTGCCCACTTTCACCTCTTCGGTCACATAACCGAGGGCGGACACTTCCAGCACAGCAGTCTCACCGGGGACGACAAGCGTAAAGCCTCCGTCCATGTCGGCAGCCACACCGGTGGTGGTCCCCTTGATGGTGACACCAGCACCGATTACCGGCAAACCATCTGCGTCCACAACCCTGCCTTGCACAGAGATACCTCGCTGGGCAAGGGCCGTAGGACCCCACATTCCCAGAAGGAGACACAGCACAGCAGCCAGTCTTGCAAAATGGACTACTCTCTGTTTCATTTGGTTAATTAGTTTAGTTAATAGTTTATAGTTGTATAAAAATTATTGTAAAACAGTCTCCTTTCCATAGACACCTTTCACCAAAGCTTTCAGCAGGTCGTGGTTGTCGGTGTCGCCCCTGTATTCCCAGAACATCGCACCCAGGTGCCCGTTGTTTTTCACGTAAAGGCCTTTGGCTTCGATGGATTCCGGGTCATCGTAGGAGAGGTAGTTGCGTCCCGATTCGTCGGCCAGGTAAGGTACCATGGAATTCAGATCCCACACACGGTGCAGTTTGCGGTTCAATGCCACACCCATGTAAGTTCCCTTTTCGAGGATGGGGACTATGTCTTTATATTTAATGGAGTAACCTGTTTCCCCCTTGCTGTTGACGAAGACCTTGTATTCCTCGGAAGGGTTCTTCTCGGCCTTGCCATAGAAGGGTACGCCCATCACCTGCCGGTTTTTGGGAACATAGTATTTCACGTGTTTCTGGACGGCCTCGTCCCAACTGCTATGGGTGAAACGATTGCCCTTGTGCAGCGGGGAGTTGTGACCGTTGGGTGCGGCGCCCATGTCGTAGGTCATCACGTTTACATAGTCGATGTAATTGATGGCCGTGGCCCAGTCCACGTACTCCGGATGGGAGGAAGAAGAGGCGTAGGAGATAATCTTATCCGTGCCGAGGGTTGCCCGCAGTTCTTCGAGCACCAGGTTGAAGTTCTTGGTGTCCGCCGGGTCGCAACCGGTCTCGTTGTCGGCGCTCTTGGTCGGATATTCCCAGTCGATGTCCACGCCGTCCAGCTTATGGAAGTCCAGCAGCTGCTTTACGCTCTTGCAGAATTCCGTGCGCTTGGCGGCGTCGCGGGCCATCATGGAGAAGCCGTCGGCATGGCCGCCCCAGCCGCCGATCATGAGCATCACTTTGAGCTTGGGATTAACGCTCTTCAAGGCCACCACCTTGCTGATGGGGGCCTTGGACGATTCCGTTATGACAATACCGCCGTCGCCGGTCTTGGGATTCTTGAAACGACCGTGCGCATAGTTGATATGCGTGAGGAGGGTGACCTCCGGCAGCGTCTCCGTGTATTCGGTGAAATAAGCCAGGACGATGGGCGTCTGACCGATGTCGGTGCACAGCGTGCCGGGAGCAGGGGGCGTTTCGGGTGTAGTGTTTCCACCATTGTTCCCGCTGTTGTTCCCGCCGTTGTTGTTGCCGTTGTTGTTCCCGCCGTTATCCCCGGTATTGGGTTTAGTGTTCGAGGGGGGGGTAATTACCATGCCTTGGCCGCCCTTCGTGCACGAAACTGCGACGAGGGGCAACGCCAGCAAAATGGTTATGAACAGTCGTTTCATGGTGGTTACTGCATGAGTTTACGTACAATCTGGCCGATTTCCTCGTTTTCGAACATGCCGGCGAAGTTCTCCGCACCGGGGCCGTAGGCGAACACCGGAACGATGATGCCGTCGTGGCCCTTGGTGGAGAAATGCACCTTCACTTCCCGGTCCTCGATGCTGCCCTTCAGGAGGGTGAGGCCGCCGGTGTTGTGGTCCGCCGTAACGACTACCAGCGTGTGGCCGTCTTTCTCCGCCCATTCCAGGACGGCGCCGATCACCTTGTCAAAGTCGAAGAGTTCTTCGCACATGTAGCCGACCTTGTTCTTGTGGGCCCAGTCGTCAATCTGGGAACCCTCCACCATCAGGAAGAAGCCCTTCTTGTTGTCCAGCATCTGGATGGCCTTCATGGTGCTTTCCATCAGGATGGGACCACGGTCCAGGCTGGGCTTGAGGTCGTATTCGTCGTACAGGCCCAGGAACTTGTCGCCCTCTGCACCGGCAATATCTTCCAGCTTGTCCACATAGGTGTAGCCCTTGGCTTTCATCTCTTCGATGAGGTTGCGGCCGTCGGAGCGCTGGTTCCAGAAATGGGTGCCGCCGCCGGAGATGAAGTCCACGTTGGCGTCGATGTACTGGGCGGCCAGCCCTTCTTCATCCTTGCGGGAGGGACCGTAGACACAGAAATCCGCCGGGGTGGCGTCGTTGATGCGGCAGGTAACGGTAACGCCGGTCTTCATGCCTTTGACGCGCTTGGCCCACTGCAGGTTGGACTCCACCTTTTCGTCGTTGGGGCCCAGGCCGATATAGCCGTATTTGGTCTTTTTACCGTTGGCCAGGGCAGTACCACCGGCGCAGGAGTCCGTAATGAGCTTGTCCGTGGCGTAGGTACGGGAGTACCCCACCACGGGCATTTGGTCGATATTAAGGGCGCCGCCGTTGGCGACCCAGCCCACGCTCCACTGCGAGAGACCGGTGCCGTCGCCAATCATGAAGATGACGTTTTTCACCTTCTTGCCTTTGGGCTGCTTTACGTGCACGGTCTCATAGGGCGTTTCCACCTTGTATTTATCGTCCTTGGAGAAGGAGTAGGTGGCATACTTGGAGCGATCCCGGTCCAGGTCCTCCGGATTTTGGGCAAAGGCCCATACACTCAGGAGCAGCGCTCCGGCAAAAAGCATCAATTTTCTCATAGGTTCCAACCTTCAAGAGTTATGTTCAGTCCGTTCTTTGCGCAACGCACCGTGCGGCTTTCGCCGGGTGCCAGGGAGAAGAAGTTGTCGCTCCAGACAGGGCCGGAAGCCAGCTGTCCGTCGGCGTCCTTTGCCTTCAGGACCAGTTGATAGGCCACTGCGTCGGAGGTGTTTTCCAACTTGACGAGCACACCGTCCTCCACCGGCTCGGTGGTCATTTCCACCGTAGCCTTGGGCAGCTGGGCCACAAAGCGGAGGTCGGGATATTCTTCCGTTTCGCAGCCCCACCAGTCGCCTTTACCATAGACGCTGTTCTTGGCCGCGACGGCGTAGAAGTTGTGGGCCTCATGGACACCGCTCAGCTCCAGGCTCACGAAGGCCGGCCGGGCAATGGGGCCGAACACCTTCACGGGCTCATAGGCGCGGGAGGTGATTTCCTTCTTTTCCTCGCTGACCAGCTTGGAGTTGACGTCGTACACCTTCATGATAGCCGTCACCGTGGTTTCCGGGATGGCTTCATTCACCGCCCATACGCAACCATCGGCATAATTGAATACCAGCTGGATGGGCTTGCAGGCGGCCTTGGTGCCATAATAACCGGCGGTAGGGACGTTCCACCAGTCGTACACCTGCCAGTACAGGCTGGGCCAGGCGCTGTTGAGCATCCACTGGACGATGCCGGTAGCGTTGGGCACATTGCCGCGGAAGGCCTCGTACATGGCGCGCATGGAATCATAGTCCAGGGCGTGGGCCTTACGCATATAGTCCTCTAAATCAGTCGCTTTCCCATAAACACCCTCCATCACTTTTTCCTGGAAAGAGGTATTGTTCATGTAGGACGATGAGGCCGTGCAGTGATATGCCCAGTTGGGGCCGATGGGCCACAGGTCCTTCTCCCCTACCGTGCGGCGCAGGTTTTCCAGCTGCGGGATGTTGAGGCCGGGGCCGGTTTCCGTGTTGAAACCATACGCACCGCCGCATTTGGTGTCCGTCCACCAATAGTCCGGAGCCACCCACTCATAGGGGCCTTCCATCTTGGTACCGGAAGGGCCGGCCAGGGACGTGAGTCCTTTGGCGGAGCAAACGTAAGGACGATATTCCAGCTTGTTATATATATCAAGATAGCGCGTTTCCAGACGTGGGTTGGGAATGCGGTCGCTGCCGGTCAGCCAGCCGATCAGGGATGCATGGTTGCGCAGGCGGACAATCTGGTCGTGGAAATAACGGACGGCCATATCCTCCGAGGCGGGGTCGTTGATGCAACCGTAACCGCGGGTTTCCGGGAGGCCGCAGTAGTCTTCCCACTCCCACTGGCAGCTGAAGCCCACCAGCGTGAGGATGCCTTGCTCGTCGCAGAGGTTGTACACGGTGTCATCCAGGCCCCAGATGTTCTCGAAGCGGATGCAGTTGAGGCCCATATCGGCCACCAGAGCCACCTGCTCGGCGAGGCTCTCCGGGGTGTCCTGCATGAACAGGTCATCGGTCCAGCCGGCGGCCTTGATGAGGACGGGACGGCCGTTGAGGAAGAACTGGCGATGACCGTTTTCGTCCACGATGCCCTTGATGTCACGAATACCGAACGTCACCTGCTTGCTGTGGGAAAGGACATCGCCATTGGCAAATGCCACGTCCAGATGGTAGAGTTCCGGGCTGCCCATTTCACGCGACCACCAGATGCGGGGGTTCTTCACCGTTTCCTTGACAGTGAGCGTACGTTCTTCGCCGGCGTCCAGGGACACGGGGATGGTGAATGTCCCGCCCTCGTACGTGCCGCGGAGCTCCCCCTCCACGGCACGTGAGGAACGGTTCATAACCAAACAATTAACCAATATAGCCGCCGATGAAAGGTCTTCGGGGTTTACTTCCGGTTTTACAAAAACGTCGCGGATTTGAACATCGGGCGTGACGATGACTTCCACGTTGCCCGTGATGCCCATGCTCTCGTCCAGGGGACGCGGGTTCCAGTCTACATAGCCATGGTTGAGTTCGCCGGACTGCGCGCGATAAACGGTCACCTTGAGGGTGTTGGTGCCTTTAATCAGCGGCGTCACGTCAAATTCCCGCACGGCAAAGGTGCCGCAGGTGGTGTCTGCGGAGGCGATCCGCGTTCCGTTAAGGTCGATATCGGCCCGGTAATTAAGACCGTTGAAACGGAGGATGGTGCACTTGCCTTTTTCTGCACCAAAACGGGTGGAGTATACCCAAGGCTGGTCGAAGATGCTCTTGTCCGCGGCCTTGTAGTGGTCCTCCAGGAAGAGGTCCTCTCCAAACACGCCGGCCTGGTTGAGTGCTCCGGCAACGGTGCAGGGAACGTTCACCTGATACTTCTTTGAGGCGCCTTGCTGCTGAAGCGTCCATTCGGTGAGAAAGCCTTGCTGAGGGGCGGAAGCGCAACTCCAGGCGAACATCCAAGCGAATAAAAAGGTTAAGTTTCTCATGGTCAGGAATTACAACGATGCTGCACCAATGACCGCCAACTCCTCCTCCGGCATAGCCAGGATGCAGAGGTCTGCCAGCGTATTGGTATAAGGATATTTTTCACGAAGGGTTTTCCACATGCTGTCGTGGAACAGGGAGAAGGAGTGTGCAATGCCGCCGCCCAGGACGATGCAGTCCGGGTCATAGGCGAACATTACCACAGCGAGGAAGGTACCCAGATGGACGCCGAATTCCTGATACAGCGCCATGGCATCGGGATTGCCGCTTACTGCGGCTTCCGAAGCACTTCTGGGGCTGTGGCCGCGGGCATGGAAGAACTTTTTGGAGCAATAGGACTCGTAATCCTCCTCCAGATACGGCAGGGCGCCGATTTCCCCCACACCGCAGTGCGACCCGTCATACAGCTTTCCATTCACAATGACACCCACTCCGATTCCGGTGCCCAGCGTAATGGCTACCAGCACGTTATGCTTTTTCTCCTGGCGCGCGGCTGCACCCAGGGCATAACAGTTGGAGTCGTTGTTGACGGATACGGGAATGTGGAAGCGGTTTTCCAGTGTTTCCTTGATGGGGACGACGTCCCAGGAAGGAATGTTAGCAGCCTGGTAGGCAATGCCTTTGGCAGGGTCTACCAACGTGGGGACACCGACACCGATGCGCTCCACCTCCGGCGTAAGGATACGGGAGATTTTCTCGCACAGGTAGTCCAGCGTCTGCTGCTGCGACCAGTCGCAGCCAAATGAGGGGACGGTTTTACCAACCACCAACTCGGCGCCTTTTACAAGACCCAAGTGGATGGTTGTTCCCCCGATGTCGATTCCTAACAGCATTCGATTATCAGTGGTTACTAGTTTTAGCTACCACAAAGATAATCGGTGAAAAGTCAAACAATTACGAAATTTGCGTATTTGTACTCACAATTTGCGCAAATTCCTCTTTCGATATTCTGTTGGGGTGCATCCTTTCAGCGCCTTGAAGCGGCGAGACAGGCTTTTTGTGTCCGGTTCATCCATGCGTGCGGCAATCTCGGACACAGTCTCCGAAGAGCTGATAAGCTGCTGGGCAAAATAATCGATCCGGAGGTAGGAAATGACGGTATAGAGGCTGGTTCCGGTTACTTCCTTGAACCGCTGTTCCAGCAGCCGGCGCGACACCGGAACCTGGGCGACCACGTCGGATACCAGGATCTTACGGGCGCGGTTCTCGTAGATGTACCGCATGGCGTCTGCCACCACAGGGTCGTTGGTAGCCTGGATGGCGGTAGACCCACGACCCACGATGGCTACGGGGCGAATGATGATATCCTCTCCGGGATACGACGGGTCCTCCACCATCCGGGTGGCCATGGCGGCCAGCTCAAAGCCCGCCTTTTCGATATCCACATTGATGGACGATATGGCCGGAGAGGTCAGGTTGCAGGTCACTTCGTCATTATCGACCCCCAAGATGGCCACCTCGCGGGGAACGTTGATGCCCGAGGCCTGGCAGGTTTCCAGCAGGATTTCCGCCTGGTTGTCGTCGCAGGCAAAAATGGCGATGGGCTTGGGCAGGACGTGCAGCCAATGCTGTAGCGCGGATATCTCATAACTCCACATACTGGACAGCTTCCGGTCTGTGAAAACATGGACCTTGTCGATGTTATAATCGTCCCGGAGCGTATCCCGGAAGCCTTCCAGACGGCCGTCGCTCCAGCAAACGTTCTCGTAGCCGAAGAAGCCCAGGTTCTTGAAACCGTGCCCGCACAGGCGCCGGGCGGCCATGGCACCTGTCAGATAGTAGTCGGCGGTCAGGTTGGGGATTTCCTCGAACTGGGAAATGTAGTCCTGCGCGATGGCAACGATGCCGTTTTTCCGGAACAGCGTTACATCTTCGTCCGGTTCAAACTGACCCACCACCACGTCGGCACGCCAGTTCTTGGCCCATTCTATCACGCGCGGAATGCCGATTTCACGCTTGTAGGAAGGGGGCATCTTGCACACCACCCACGGCTGTTCCTGCCGCCGGGACCAGGCCATGATTCCACGGAGCAGCTTGTAGGAAAACTGCTCCGTGAAGTCCGTTATCATCACCAGTCTCATCAGTTGATATGGTAAGCGATGCCCTTATTCTGATAGAAAGGAAGTTCCTTGTCGTAAATAATGCTGTAGAAAGCATTGAAGTCGTTCACGAAGGCCGGATCGTCGGACGCTTCCGTGTTTTCCCAGACGGGAGAAGCGTTCCAGCCGCGCTCGAACAGGCCCAGTGCCTTAGGGAAAATGTAATAGGTGACGTGGTTGAAATTGCGGATGGTCTCGGTCCAGAGCTGTCCCTGGATGCCCAGAATGTTCTCCCGGGCCACCAGCGGCGTTTTGCCGACGGGCGCCTGCGAGATGTCCAGCATTTCCCCATGGTCGTCCCAACGGACGCTGCGGTACATGCTGAAAGGAAGCAGGCTGAAGGTGCGGCGCTCGTCCACAAGGCCGCCCCAGTTGTGTCCCCGCTCCAGTTTGGAGTCGTTGTAGGCAAAATCCAGATAGGCATTCGGGGCCGATGAAATCACCACCGGGAGTCCCTGGTTGGCAAACTGGTAAGGCAGCTCCTCACGACCGTGGGAAACGGTCCATACATTCGTGTAACCCAGGCCCTTGGCCATTTTAGCGGCGGTTTCCGGCTGCAGATGCTGCACCAGTTCCTGCCAGCCGGCAATCTTCAGGCCCTTGGCGGCGGCGATGTCCAGCACGCGGCTCACGAAGTAGTCCTTGAGAAGTTCCACGTTGGTCCAGCCTTTCTCCTGCATGAGTTTCTGGCAGGCGGGCGAGCCGATCCAGGCCCCTTCCGGAACCTCGTCGCCACCCACATGGATCACGTCCAGCGGAACGCCGGCTTCCTTATAAAGGGCGATGAGCCCGTCGAAGACCGTCTCCACAAAGGTGTAGGTGGACTCCAGGGCAACGTTGATGGCATTGTCCGTATAGTCCTGCACGGATACATAGGTGGAGGCATCGTCCGGCTCCGAGAGCAGGCAGGAGGTGTCTCCGGTGCGCTCCGCCCGTTTTTCCATCGACTTGATGGCGGCCCTGGAATGGCCGGGGGTATCGAACTCCGGTATCACCTTGATACGGCGCTCAGCCGCATAGCGCAGGATCTCCACAAAGTCGGCGTGCGAGTAATAACCGTTGGCCGTTCCGGACAGATCGTTGCGGTCCAGAGAGGCGCTGTAGGTGGGCTGCAGGGCGTCGGGCTCGGAAATGCTGCCGTCTTCGTTCAGGACGGGCAGGCCGCGGAAGGCACCGTAGGATGTCAGTTCCGGAAGGGCGTCGATTTCCACGCGCCAGCCTTCATCGTCACCCATGTGCAGGTGAAGGACATTGGCCTTGTACCGGGCCATTAAGTCAATGAGCGTGAGGAGGTTGTCCTTGGTAGTGAAGTTGCGGCTCACATCCAGCATGAGGCCGCGGAACGGGAGGTCCGGCCAGTCCTCGATGACCATTTCCGGAACGGTGGCACCATCGGCACTCTCACGGATATTGGCGAGGGTGACGCCGGCCCAGTAGAGGGCGTCTTCATCGGCAGCCTCCACCGCGGCGGCATTGTCCTTGAGGCAGATTTTGTACCAGCCGGGCTTCTGGCCTTCCACCAGCTGGGAAGAGGTCCAGCTTGCGGGAACGGCAGTCTCCCCTTCCGTCTTTTCCACGTGCTTGAGACGGGGGATCATATCCTCCACCAGCACGTCCACGTGCTCCCACTCGAAGGAGTGTTTGATCGACGACGGAAGGAATTCATAGGCCACCTCCAGCTTCACGGGTTTTTTCCCGGGCTGCACCAGGTAGAAAGCCTCGGGCGCGCGGCCGTTGTTCGCCAGTGTACGGGCCTTGTAGGTCACTGTCAGCGGCTTGCCATGGGTATCGACCTTGGGAATAAAACGGTACAAGGTTCCGCTCACGTGCTCGATGTGGCCGTCGGCCTCGTCCGGGAGCGTGACCGGCGTGCGGAACTGGCTGAACCAGATGTACCAGTCCGTTCCTGCCGGAGGTTGCTGGATTTCCAGCGTGAACGTGGAATGCCGTTTGTCCACCGGCTCCCCTTCTTTCCATGAGATGGTGGTTTTGCCGCAGGAAACCGCTGCAGCAAGCATCGTCAATAGGATCAATTTCTTCATGGCTATTAATATGTGTTATTCTTCTTGTCTTGCTAAGGCCAGGGGAACGGACCGGCCGTCCCGATAGGCCACGATGTACGCCTGCGGAAAGCCCAGCACACGCACGGTATTCAGGTCCAGCAGCGCGCTGGAATAGTGTCGATACTGCCCCGTGGCGTATGTATATTGCAGGTTGGAGCCCAGGCGCTCGTACACGGGCGATACGCCGTGAAGGTCGTCCAAACTGGCGTGTGCAGCGGAGGTAAACAGCACGATCTGGTAGATGATGCCCTCCGGAAGCTGGGTGTCCGTAGCAAAGCGGCCCATCGGCATGATGCGGAAGGTCGGAGCTTCCTCCTGCGAGCGCACCCGCAGGTTCAGCCGCCCACCCATGGCATTCTTGGCAAAAGTATAGCCCAGCGAGGCGTCCTCCACCTCCTTTTCTTCCACCTGGGCCACAACACCGCTCTGCAGGAAACTCTTTTCCACCAGGCGGATTTCCAGGTGCACCTCCTCCAGCAGTTCCAGCAGCGAATCCCGCGCGGCCTGCACGTTCTCCTTGGAAATGGCTTCGCGCAGTTTCCGGGCCTCCTCCATCTTCCGGGTGTACAGCCGCGTATTCGCATTTTCCTGCGGGGCCGATGACGGGGTCGATGCCTTACGCGCGAGGTCCTTCACCGTCTTGAGCGCCGCTATGGCGGCCAGCTCGGCCGCATCGTGCACCGCCTCCCGCTTTTGCAGGGACTCCCGCTCCAGCACATAGACATAGACACTGTCTGCGGAGCATGCGCGGTTGGAGGCGAACAGCGTATATTTTCCGTCTTCCGTGTCGCAGAGCAGGAAATCGTCCCCGGGCGAGTTAAAAGGGAAGCCCAGATTGACGGGCTGGCCCCATCGACCCGACTCTTCGTCCCAACGGGACATGTACAGGTCCAGGCCACCCACGCCGAAGAGGCCGTCGGAGGCGAAATAGAGCGTCTGTCCGTCCGGCGAGAGCATGGGGAAAACTTCCGTGCCCACGCTCAGGAGCGACTCGCCCAGCAGGCGGGGTTCGCGCCAGAGGGTGTCCAGATCCTCGATGACAAAAAGGCTCCGCGTACCTGCGCGGTCACGCGTGGAATAATAAATGGCATCGGCCCCCTTGGGATAATACACGGGATAGAGGTCCGATGAATCCAGCTGGTTGGGCGAAGGATGCCAGGCGTGCTGCGGCAGCGGGTAATACAGGAAGAAGTCCTTGCGGGAGAAGCGTTGGCGGGCCACCACCTGCGGTTTGGCGCAAAGGTCCATGAGGTTGAGGCCGTTCTGGGCCAGGGTGGCCTTGCCGGTTTTGCCGGTAATCTGGTACAGCTCCAGCGCGTCCTGAAAGCAGTAGGCCCGGTGCAGACTGTCCGCCCGCGCCACTATCTGCTCCGCCGACATGCGCTTCGGGGCTATCGGCATGGTCATCGGCACGGGTCGGTCCAGAATATTCTGGGCCGATAATGCACTTCCTGCTACCAGCAGGGCCAGGACGCCGGTAAGAAATTGCTTCATCTTTGCTGTAGTTTGCAAAATTACGAATTTTTTATGAGAAGCATCTGTAAAATATTTCTTCGTTAATAAGAAAAATTTAGTAACTTTGCAGCCTATTTTGCGGTAGTGTCTATTGATGTTGCCTCAAGCCAGATTACAAATAATTTAAAACAATACAAAAAATGCAAAGCAAAGGTTGGATCAGACTCGTAGCCATTCTGCTCGCCATCGCCAGCGTC
Organism: uncultured Bacteroidales bacterium; assembly: GCA_946415475.1. GTDB lineage: Bacteria > Bacteroidota > Bacteroidia > Bacteroidales > UBA932 > Cryptobacteroides. The sequence goes on along the minus strand of CAMKSQ010000012.1, from coordinate 1,523 downwards.
TGGCAGCTTTCTTTCACCGCGGTAACCCGCATCCAGGAGAAAAAAGCTGCCCAGTATGCGGAGGAACAGGCCCTGCAGTTTGTAGAGTCTAACAATGTAGCCGCAGAAGTCCGTGAGTATGTGCAGGACTCCGTGGCCAACATCAGAAACAGAGCCTACATCGACTCCATCAGCACGGAAAAGGTGTTCTTCGGATACACCTACAAGAGTGTCAAAGAAAAAGAGATTAACCTGGGTCTGGACCTGAAGGGCGGTATGAACGTCATGCTGCAGGTTCAGTTGGAAGACCTGGTGAAGGCCCTTTCCGGCAACAGCACGGATCCGGACTTCGTCGCCGCCATGGCACAGGCCAAGGCCAACAACACGGCCTCCAGCGCAGACTTCATCGGTCTGTTCGCAGAAGCCTGGAACCAGATTGCTCCCCAGCGTCGCCTGGCCGAGATTTTCGCCACTTATGAGCTCCGCGACAAAGTGTCCAACGAGGCCACCAACGCAGAGGTCATCAACGTCATCCGCAACGAGGCCAAGAGCGCCGTTGACAACTCCTTCAACGTGCTCCGCAACCGTATCGACCGTTTTGGCGTAACCCAGCCCAACATCCAGCAGGTTGGCAACTCCGGCAAAATCCTCATCGAACTGCCCGGCGTCAAGGACCCTGAGCGTGTGCGCAAGCTCCTGCAGGGTACCGCTTCCCTGGAATTCTGGCCCACCTATCAGGGCAACGAGGTAGACCTCTATGCCGTAGACGCACGCGTGAGCGAAATCCTGGGCAACTTGGGTGACTCCACCGCAGTGGCCAATCCCCTGTTCCAGGTGCTCTCCCCTTCCGGTTGGAACAACGCCTGCATCGGCTTCGCCCAGGGCGTAGATACCGTTAAGGTGAACCGCTACCTGACCATGGCTTCGGATGTCCTTCCGGCCGGCTTCAAGGGTATGTGGTCTGTAAAGCCCACGGATCTGGTGAAGGGCAGCAACCTGTACGAACTGGTTGCCATCAAGGTGAACTCCCGCGACGGCAAGGCTCCGCTGGACGGCGGTGTCGTGACTGACGCCCGCGTGAACTTCAACGGCGCCCAGAACGGCGGTAACGGCGCTCCTTCCGTTTCCATGACTATGAACGCAGAGGGTGCCTCCATCTGGGCCCGTCTCACCAAGGACAATATCGGCAAGCAGGTTGCCATCGTCCTGGATGGTCTCGTGTATTCTTATCCTACCGTGAACACGGAAATCACCGGCGGCTCCTCCGAGATTACCGGTAACTTCGACGTTCAGGAAGCTGAGGACCTTGCCAACGTGCTCAAATCCGGTAAGCTCCCCGCCCCTGCTACCATCATCCAGGAGCAGGTGGTCGGTCCTTCCCTGGGTAGCGCATCCATCAAGGCTGGTCTCATCTCCTTCCTCATCGCCTTCTGCCTGGTGCTCATCTACATGGTATTCTTCTACCAGGGCGCCGGTCTCATCGCAGACGTTGCCCTGCTTTGCAACGTTGTGCTGCTGTTCGGCGTGCTCGTAAGCTTCGGCGC
>CAMKSQ010000011.1 GCA_946415475.1 uncultured Bacteroidales bacterium | reverse complement strand
AGCTTGTCAACGATGATATCCTTGACCTGCTTTACGATTTCTTCCTTTGTCATAACGATTAGGTTTTAAGTTTATATTTTTACGTATCTTTTTTCGTTCCAGCGAAATAATGTGCAAATATAATAATTATTTTTTACTTCGGAAATAGGCCCGATTATTTCTGCTCCGATTGACTCAGACGGTACCACACGCGTAATCCGTTGAGCGAGTTCACCAGATAGAAGCAATATTTAATAAACATAACCACCGTATAGCTGGACGCCGCGCTGGAAAGCATGGTGCTCCCCCACAGGACGATGGAGGCGATGTTCACCAGGATCCACAGGTGCCACTGCTCGTAGAAGGCCAGTGACATGAGGATTTGACCGGCGATGTTGAAGGTAGTGCGGGCGGCATCGGCAAAAACCTGCGTACGGTTAATCTCTTCCGGGGCTACCGTGTAGAACTTGATGGCGATCAGGATGCCGTATACAGCTGCAAGGCCGGCCACCACGGAGCCGAATACAATCCAGCGCTGACGCGAGGTAAGCCGGCGGGCCGTCACCTCCTTGTCTTTGGTTGCACCCCGTTTCCGCCATTGCCAGATACCGATAAGCTGCATGGGCAGGAGATAAACCAGGTGCATGGTGAAGTCGCCCCAGATGCCGTTGTCCGCGTCCACGATAAGGCAGCAGGCAATATCCAGCAGCCCGAAGAGGAAGGTCCAGATGATGCCGTTGGCGCTGAGCACAGACGATGCTACGCCCATTACCGAACCCAGCGCCGCCACAATGATGAACAGCGTCCGTGCCTGCGGTTCCTGCAGCTTATATATGGTAGCGATGCCGATGGTAACCACCATCAGCCCCATCAGGATGCTGCTGAACCATTTGTTGAATTGTTTCTCAGTCATTTAAATAATCATGTATTTTCACTGCAAGGTCCGCGCCAACCAGGGCGCTGAGTTCCTCCAGCGGAGCGGCGGCGATGCGGGCCACCGAACCGTAATGCATCAGCAGGCGCTGTTCCGTTTTCTCGCCTACCCCTTTAATCTCCCGCAAGGCGCTCTGGATGGCCGCCTTGGACCGCAGGTTGCGGTGGAAGGTGATACCAAAGCGGTGGGCCTCGTCACGGATGCGCTGCAGCACCTTCAGGGCCTGTGAATTCCGGTCGATGAAGAGCGGATACGGGTCCCCTACCCTAATCACTTCTTCCAGCCGTTTGGCCAGGCCGATGACAGTTACCCGATCCAGGATGCCCAGTTCGGCCAGGGCCTGCCAGGCAAACTCCAGCTGCCCCTTGCCGCCATCGATGACGATGAGCTGCGGAAGGTCGTCGGGCGCTTCAGCCAACATACGGGAATAGCGCCGGTTCACCACCTCCTTCATGGAAGCGTAGTCGTTGGCGCCCACCACCGTCTTGATCTTGAAACGCCGGTAATCCTTCTTGGACGGCTCCGCATCGCGGAAAACCACACAGGAAGCCACCGGGTTGGTGCCTTGGATGTTCGAGTTGTCGAAGCATTCCATGTGGCGCGGCAGTTCGCTCATGCCCAGGGCTTTCTGCAATTCCAGCATCACGCTCTGGCGGAAGGCGTCAGGATCCGTGTGCTCCCGCTGCTTGATGCTGTTGAAATGGAACTCCTTGGCGTTTTTGGCGCTCAACTCCAGCAGGGAGAGCTTGTCTCCGCGCTGGGGAATCCTGAACACCACGCCGGGAATCTCCACGTCGGGCATAAACGGGACGATCACCTCTTTGGAAAGGGTGCCGAATTTGTCTTCCACCTCACCAATGAAGGTCGATAGCATGGCGGCCTGCTCCTCCTCAATCTGGCTGCGGAAGCCCAGGTTCAGGCTCTGGACGATGGCGCCGCCGCGGATGCGGAGGAAGTTGCCGAAGGCTTCGCCGCCGTCAAAGACCATTGAGAAGACATCGGCATCGGTATCCGCCGCCTGCGTAATGATGCTCTTGGAATAGTGCTTCTCCAGCGTGCGAAGCTTGTCCTTGTACACCTGCGCCTGCTCAAAGTCCAGCTTTTCGGCAGCATCGGCCATCAAAGCTTTATAATGCTTGAGCACCTCTCCGCCACGGCCGCTCAGGATATGGACGATTTCGTCGATGTCCCGCTGGTACTCGTCACGCGAGATTTTTCCCACGCAAGGGGCCTTGCATTTGCCGATATGAAACTTCAGGCAGGGGCGGAATTTGCCCCGCAGGATGGCGTCCGAGGTGATTTTGAGCGTGCAGGTACGGAGGGCGTACACTTCGTCAAAAAAGTCCACCAGATTCCGGGCGTGCATCACGCTGCTGTAGGGCCCGAAGTACCGGTTCCCCTTGCCTTTCTCGATGCGGCGGGTAATGAACACCCGGGGGAAATCGTCACCGGTAATGCAGATCCAGGGGTAGGTTTTGGAATCCTTGAGGAGGATGTTGTACTTGGGCTTGTACTGCTTGATGAGGTTGTTCTCCAGCAGGAGGGCATCGGCCTCGGAGTCCACCACCGAGAACTGGGCATCGGCAATCTTGCTTACCAGGATGCGGGTTTTGGTGTTCAGGCGCTCCGGGGGCACAAAGTACTGCGCCACGCGCTTGTGGAGGTCTTTGGCCTTGCCTACATAAATCACCGTTCCCTCGGCGTCATAGTATCTGTACACGCCGGGGGAATGGGGGAATAGGGCTATTTTTTCTCGAACGGTCACTTAGTCGTTCAGGGCCTCTGCTACAGCCTCGCGGATGTCGTCACCGCGCAGACCGCGCTTGAGGATGGTGCCGTCCGGGCCGAAGAAGATGATGTGGGGAATACCCTGGATGCCGTAAAGGTCCGTGGGGATTTGCTGGGCGTTGATAATCTGGTTCCAGACAATGCCTTCTTCCTCGGCGGCTTTCTTGGTGTCTTCCGGCTTGTCCCATACGGCTACGGAGAGCATGTCGAATTTGTCGCCATGGAACTCATTGTAAACAGCGCGCAGGTTGGGCATTTCGCCGCGGCAGGGGCCGCACCAGGAGGCCCAGAAATCGACCAGTACATATTTGCCTTTGCCGATGAAGTCGGAGAACTTCACGCCGTCCACCTCGAAGTCGGTAAACATCTGGCCTTCGGCCGTGGTCTTTTGTGCTTTCAGCGCCTCTTTGAGGCCGTTTACAAAGGCGGAATCCTGACCGTGAACGGGGGCGGTGAGCTTGTCCACATATTCGGAGAGTTCATTATCGTCCATCAGGCCATACAGGTTCTTGAGGGCGGCAACGCCCACCTCGTTGTCCAGGTTGGCCTTGAGGGCTTTGAGGTTATAGTCTTCCACCACGTCAATGATGGAATCCGTGTAGGCCTCAATGGCTTCTTCGTTACCGTCCAGCGCCACCAGGCGGGTACGGTACTGCTCCATCAGGTTGTCGTTCCACGCGTTAAGTTCTGCGAGTTTTTCCTCTACGGATTTGCTCTTGCAGCCCACCATGCACACCAGGATGGCGGCCGCCACAAAAAGTACGTTCTTTTTCATATCCATTTGTTTTTCAGCTTGCAAATATACGCAAAATTATGTGGAATGAAAATAAAGACGGGGTTTGGGGGCTTGCTCGTCCTTGTTTTAAAGCAATTATAAGGATGAGAGACCTGTTTGGGTCTTCTCGTCCTTAAAAACAGGCGATAATAAGGATGAGAACCGGGGACGGCGGAAGGGATACCCTCCAGGGGGCTTGTGCACCCCCGCACAAGGGTAGGGGGAGGGGCCCACAGCGGCGACGTCGTCAGACGGAGCGTTGCGAAATGGGAGGGGCCGGAACGGAGCGAAGCGTAGTGGAGTCCCCCTGGAGGGTATTCCTTCTGTCTTCCTCCACTAGCACACAAAAAAGGGTGGCCGAATGAACGGTCACCCCTTTGACAGGTTGTGTGCTAAAGCTTAGCGACGTTCGCCGCCACGGCCACCTTCACGGCGACCACCGCGGCCTCCACGACGCTCACCGCGCTCCGGGCGTGCGCCTTCGCGACGACCGGCACCGGCGGCTGCAGCATTGCTGGATGCGAAGCCGGCGTTAGGAGAAAGATCCTGCTTGCCATACTTCTCACCGTTGCAGATCCACACCTTGATACCCATGGTACCCATCTGGGTGTTGGCCACTGCCAGAGCGTAGTCGATGTCTGCGCGGAAGGTGTGCAGCGGGGTGCGGCCTTCCTTGAACATCTCGGAGCGGGCGATTTCCGCGCCGCCTACACGACCGCTGATCTGCACCTTGATGCCTTCTGCACCCACGCGCATGGCGGTGGCGATGGCCATCTTGATGGCGCGACGATAGCTCACGCGGCCTTCGATCTGACGGGCGATGCTGTCTGCCACGATGGTGGCATCCACCTCCGGACGCTTTACCTCGAAGATGTTGATTTGAACATCCTTCTTGGTAACCTTCTTGAGCTCTTCCTTCAGTTTGTCCACTTCCTGACCACCTTTACCGATGATCACACCCGGACGGGCGGCATGGATGGTGACAGTGATGAGCTTAAGGGTGCGCTCAATGATGATGCGGGAGAGGCTGGCTTTTGCCAGACGGCTGCCCAGGTATTTGCGAATCTCGTAGTCTTCGGCGATTTTCTCGGCGTAGTTGCCGCCTACCCAGTTGGAGTCCCAACCACGGGTGATACCGATACGGTTGCTGATAGGATTAGTTTTCTGACCCATAGTTTATTCCTCCACTGCTTTTTTTACGTCCAGTACGATGGTAACGTGGTTGGAACGCTTGCGGATGCGACCGGCACGGCCCTGAGGGCACGGGCGGATGCGCTTGAGGGTACGACCCTCGTCCACCATAATGGTTTTCACAATCACGTTGCCGCTTTCCAGTTCCTTGGTCTGCTCCGGGTTCTTGGCTTCCCAGTTGGCGATAGCGCTCTTGAGAAGTTTCTCCAGACGCACGGAAGCGTCACGCTTGGAATAGTGGAGAAGATCCAGGGCATGGTTTACCTCAACGCCACGGATGGTATCGCACACAAGGCGCATCTTCCGGGGAGAAGTGGGGACATCGTTAAGTTTAGCGATAGCGGTCTGCTTCTTGGTCTCTTTCAGGCGCTCGGCCATCAGTCTTTTTCTCTTTCCCATAATGTCAATCCTTTAAACATTATTTCTTATTGTTGCCTGCGTGGCCGCGGAAAGTGCGGGTGGGAGCAAATTCGCCCAGCTTGTGACCAACCATGTTCTCCGTAACATATACCGGAATGAACTTGTTACCGTTGTGCACGGCGATGGTGTGGCCCACGAAGTCAGGGGAAATCATGCTGGCGCGGGACCAAGTCTTGACAACCTCTTTCTTTTTGCTGCCGTCATTCATAGCGAGAATTCTGTTCTCCAGTGCTTCCTGAATGTACGGTCCTTTTTTAAGTGAACGACTCATAATCTGTTAGTTTATTCCGTTATTTCTTACGTCTTTCAATGATGAACTTGTTGGACACAGCCTTCGGGTTGCGGGTCTTGTAGCCCTTTGCAGGCAGACCCTTACGGGAACGAGGGTGTCCACCGGAAGCACGGCCTTCACCACCACCCATCGGGTGATCGTGCGGGTTCATGACAACACCACGGTTGTGCGGGCGGCGACCCTGATGACGGGTGCGGCCGGCCTTACCGTCGGATTCCAGATTATGATCCGGGTTGGAAACGGTGCCCACGGTAGCGCGGCAGGCAACGGGAACCATGCGGGTCTCACCCGAGGGCAGACGGAGGATGGCGTAGTTACCTTCACGGGCGGCGAGCTGGGCATAAGTACCGGCGGAACGGGCCATAGCGGCACCCTGACCGGGACGGAGCTCGATAGCGTGAACAAGCGTACCAACAGGAATGTTAGCAAGCGGGAGGCAGTTACCCATATCCGGGGAAGCCTGAGGGCCGCTCTCCACCACCTGACCGACCTGGAGGCCGTTAGGGGCGATGATGTAGCTCTTCATGCCATCCTCATACTGGATGAGGGCGATGCGGGCGCTGCGGTTAGGATCGTACTCGATGGTGAGCACGGTTGCTTTGAATTCGTCGCGGTTGCGGACGAAGTCTACCAGGCGGTACATTCTCTTGTGACCGCCGCCACGGTAACGCACGGTCATCTGACCGGTGTTGTTGCGTCCACCAGTGGACTTAATGGGAGCAAGGAGCTTCTTGTAAGGCTTCTTCGCGGTGATCTCGTCGAAGGAGCTGATAGCCTTGTTGCGCTGGCCGGGAGTTACCGGCTTGTACTTCTTGATTGCCATAGTTTATTCTCCTTCTTAGATGTTAGCGTAGAAATCAATCTTGTCTTCACCTGCAAGCGTGACATAAGCCTTCTTGAAGTGATTCATACGACCGCGGAGGAGGCCGGCCTTGGTGTAGCGCTGTTTGCGCTTGCCATGGTAGTTCAGGGTGTTCACGTCTGCGACGGAAACGCCGTACATCTGCTCGACGGCAGCCTTGATCTGAAGCTTATTGGCCTTGCGGTCCACGATGAAACCGTAACGGTTGAGCTTTTCGCCCTCAGCCGTCATTTTCTCGGTTACGATTGGCTTAATTAAAATACCCATTTTTCTTCTCTCCTTTACTTAACTCTTGCTGCGAGGATATCCTGCACGCCGTCCACAAGCACCAGGGAGTGGGCATTCATGATAGCGTAGGTATTGATCTCGTCAACGGTGATAACCTGCACGTTAGGCAGATTGCGGGATGACAGGAAAATATTGTTGGAGTTCTCCGGAAGCACAACCAGGACATTGCGGTCGCCGGCTTTGATAGCGGAAAGGATGGATTTGAACTCCTTGGTCTTGGGAGCGTCCATGGCGAAAGGTTCCACCAGAACGATTTTGTTCTCCTGAGCCTTGTAAGAAAGGGCGCTCACGCGGGCGAGCTGCTTCACTTTCTTGTTGAGCTTAAAGCGATAGTCACGCGGCTTGGGGCCGAACACGTTGCCACCACCTACGAAGATACCAGCCTTGAGGGAGCCGTGACGTGCACCGCCGCCGCCCTTCTGACGACCGAGTTTCTTGGTGGAATAGGCAACCTCGCTGCGGTCTTTGGTCTTGGCAGTGCCCTGACGCTGAGCGGCGAGATACTGAAGGACATCGAGGTAGATGACGTGGTCGTTGGGCTGTACGCCGAACACTTTCTCGTCAAGAACCACTTTCTTACCGGACTGAGTGCCGTCAATCTTCAAAACATTCAATTCCATAAATTAGTCCTCCAGAATTAAGTAAGAACCTTTGGCTCCGGGTACGGAACCCTTTACGATAACGAGATTGTTCTCAGGGATGACTTTGAGGACCTCGAGGTTGAAGACTTTCACACGCTCGTTGCCCATGTGACCTGCCATACGCATTCCCGGGAAAACGCGGGAAGGCCAGGAGGATGCACCCATGGAACCAGGGTGACGGAGACGGTTGTGCTGACCGTGGGTCACACCACCTACACCGGCGAATCCGTGACGTTTGACAACGCCCTGGAAACCCTTACCTTTAGAAGTACCCACCACGTCGATGAACTTGACATTCTCGGTGAAAATGTCGGCAACGGTGATGGTGTCACCCAGCTTGAGCTCTCCGGCGAAGTCTGCGGGGAATTCCACGAGCTTCTTCTTGGGAGTAGTTCCAGCCTTCTCAAAATGGCCCTTCAGGGCCGCGCTGGTGCGTTTCTCTTTCTTTTCGTCATAGGCAAGCTGCACGGCGGAGTAACCGTCGGTTTCTACGGTGCGAACCTGCGTGACAACACACGGACCAGCCTCAACGACAGTGCACGGGATATTCTTCCCGTCGGCACCGAAGACGGAAATCATTCCGACTTTCTTTCCAATTAAACCAGGCATTGGTGTTTGTTAATTAATTGTTACTTAATAATTTAGCCCGCAACTGGAGGCCATTAGGCACAATTGCGGACCGCAAAGATACGGATAATATTTTGATTTACCAAAAGTTATCAACAGGTTTTTTCACAACCTATCAATATCGGCCCAACCGAATCGGGCGGGATAGAGCCAGGCGCGGGAAGTGCGCTCCATGACGCCGTAATCCAGCGAAACCTTGGGGCATTCCACATAGGCCTGCTCCACGAAAACCGGGTCCCCGATGCGGGTTTCCCAGCCTCTGAACATCTCCGTAACCTCAGGGATGTATTTTTCCATTTCCGAGATGATGGTGGCGGCCTTCCAGATGAAGATACCGCTGTTCCAGAAGAACTCGCCGGTGCGCACGAAAATGTCGGCCAGCTCCGGCGAAGGCTTTTCCGTGAAGGTTTTCACCTGCAGCGGACCCGCCATAAGATGGGCGTGGTGCCCTTCGCGCACCTGGATGTAACCAAAGTTCACATCCGGCGTTTTAGGGACGATGCCCAGGGTCATGAGGACGTCGTTCTCCTCTACATAGTCGAAGGCCTCCCCCACCGTATGGGCAAACAGGCTTTCGTCACGGATGACCAGGTCCCACGGGGTGGCCACGATGACAGCCTCCGGATTTCTGGCAAGCAGGGTATAAGCGGCATAGGCCATGCAGGGTGCGGTTTTCCGGGCCATGGGCTCCTGCAGCAGGTTTTCCGGAAGCAGTTCCGGCAGCACCTTGCGGGCCTCGGCGGCAAAACGGGCCGGGGTTACAACCAGGATGTGGTCCTCCGGCACCACCTTGAGAAAACGGTCGAAGGTGATGCGGAGCTGATAAGGCGATCCGTTACCATCGGCCATGATAACGCAATATCGATTGTTGGTATTCATTAAGTGTGTGGTTAGTCTATAAGTACATGGGGATCCAGGCCTGCGGAAAGTACCGCACCACGGAAGTTTGGCCGTCGAACAACACGGAAACGATGTCGAAATACACATCCTTTCCTGCCAGATGTTTCTTATTAAGGTATTGGTTGGCAGCCGCCGTGATGCGCTTTTGCTTTACTACGTTCACCTGGTCCAGCACCGTGGAAGTAACCGGCGCCGTACGGGCTTTCACCTCCACGAAGTGCAGGCCGTCCGGGCCTTCGGACACGATGTCCAGCTCCAGGTGGCCGCTGTGCCAGTTGCGGTCCAGAATCTGGTGGCCGCGCGTCTGTAGAAAATCGCATGCAAGCTGTTCTCCCGTCTCCCCTATCTTACTCGTCCTCAGAACATTCATTTGGTTGTAGGTTTTAGTCAAATTTCACAACAGTTACGCCGGAACCGCCAAATTGGACATGTTCGTCGGCGACGGACTGTACACCGGGCACGGTGCGGACGTACTTTTGGATTTCCTCCCGCAACGCGCCTGTTCCTTTCCCATGCAAAATTCGCACCGAAGGCACACCCAACATGATAGCATCGTCAATATATCGCATAACAATGTCGATGGCATCCGCCACGCGCTCCCCACGGACGTCTAATTCCAGCTTGAAGGAAGCCTTGCGTTCGTTGATGGCGCTGTCGAACACCTGGCGCGGACGCTCCGCCGGTGCCTTCACCACCGCCTTGTACTCATTGGCGGTAATGCGCTCCACGCGGTCCAGCGGCAGCTTGGTGGTGACATTGCCCACAATCACGCTCACCGCCTTGGTGCTCACGGTGGCTACCTCGCCCACCATGCCATTGTCCTTGATGCGCACCTTCTCCCCTACCTTCAGCGGCGCACTGCGGAAAGCGGCCATCTTGCGGTCCTGGGCCTCTGCCTCCTCCATCTGCTGCAGCGTTTCCCCGTTGGCCCGCTTGCGTTTGCGCTCTTTTTCACGCTCCTTGCGTTCCTTGACGGTCTGCAGTTTCTTGTCGATATAGGCATCCCGCTTGCCCCGGTTCTCCGCCAGGGCGCCCAGGAAGCCCTGCAGCTCTGCGCGCGCTCCCTGCGTTTCCTCCTTGCGGGCCTGCGACTCCTTGATGGTGCGGATGGTATTCTCTACCTGCTTATTAGCATCGCGGATAATCTTTTCCGCTTCCTCGCGGGCCTCGTCCAGGATGCGGCGGCGCATCTCCTTGATGTCCTCCAGTTCCTTCTCGTAGCGGTCCGTGAGGCCTTCCAGCGTCTTGTCCGTAGCGCGGATCTTGGTGAGTTTCTCGTCCAGGGCGCGACGGCTGCGGGCAATTTTGCGGAGGTTCCGTTCAATGCCCACGAACTGCTCGCCTGCGCGCAGCTCCGCATCGTGCACAATCGGCTCCGGCAGACCCATCTTCCGGGCCAGTTCAAAGGCGAACGACGAGCCCGGCAGGCCCACTTCCAACTGGAAGAGCGGCGCTACGGTGGCGGCATCGAACTGCATGGCGCCGTTCACCACGCCGGTTTCCGCCGACGAGGCATATAATTTAAGGTTAGTGTAGTGCGTAGTGATGACGCCGTAGGCACCGCGGCTGTCCAACTCGTGCAGGATGGCCTCCGCAATGGCGCCGCCGGCAGCGGGCTCCGTGCCCGAACCGAATTCGTCGATGAGCACCAACGTGCGGGCGTCCGCCACGGACAGCATGGCGTTCATATCGGCAAGGAAACTGCTGTAGGTGGAAAGGTCGTTTTCCAGCGACTGGTCATCGCCGATGGAGACCATAATACGGTCGAACACAGGCAGTTCCGAGCTTTCCGACGTAGGGATGAGCATGCCCCATTGGAACATGTACTGCAGCAGGCCCACGGTTTTGAGGCAGACGCTCTTGCCGCCGGCGTTGGGGCCGGAAATCAGGAGAATCCGCTTTTCCGGAGTGAGTTCCACGGTAAGCGGGACGATGGCTTTTTTCTCTTTCCGCAGGCTCTTTTCCAGCAGCGGATGCCGGGCCTTGCGCAGGTTCAGCGTGCCGTCTTCCGACACCACCGGCATGCCGGCGATATAGTCCAGGGCCACATAGGCCTTGGCCATGTTGAAATCCAGTTCGCCCACAAAGGTGGCTCCGGCAATGAGTTCCGGTACCCACGGGCGCAGGAATTCGGCAAATTCGTAGAGGATTTTGGCAATCTCGCGGGTTTGGGCGAAGTGCAGTTCCGCAATCTCGTTCTGCAGTGCCACAATCTCCGCCGGCTCCATGAAGGTGGTTTTTCCGGTGGCGCTTTCATCGTACACAAAGCCCTGGAAGGCCCTTTTCTTGGCCGATGTCACCGGAATGAGCATTTTGCCGTCGCGGATGGCCACGGAAGCATCGGCATCGGCCAGTCCCTCCTGCTGCGCCTGGCGCAAGATGGCGTTCATCCGCTTGGAAATGTTGATTTCCTTGTCCTTGATGCTGCGGCGGATCTGGTACAGTTCGTCCGAAGCGGTGTCCTTGATGTCCCCGTGGCGGTCCAGGATGGCGTCGATGCGGCGCATCACCTCCGAAGGAGCTTGAATGCCCGCCGCCAGGTGCTGCAGATTGGGGTAAATCCCCTCCTTCACCGTATGAAAAAAATGCAGCGCCTTGCGGAGCGTATCCAGCAAGGTACGCAGTTTTCCCAATGAAAGCAGGTCGATGGAGGCATTTTTGCCGATGGGTTCCAGGAAGCCGATGGCGTCGATGTAGCCGGCCGTGGGAAAGCTGTCCTCGAACATAAGGATGAGACGCATCTCGTCTGCGAGCAGGTGCCGGCGGCGGATTTCCTCCCCGCTGGTGCTGAATTCCTCCTCTGCCACGCGGGAGGCCGCATACTCCGTGGAACAGCGCGCGCCGATAGCGGCCCGCACCTTGTCAAATCCCAGCTTGGCTTCCAGTCTTGCGTCCATTTATTCCTCCTCGTTCATCACGCTGTTGAGCAGTTCGCGCAGTTCCTTCATGCTGGCGACCGTCCTAATTTCGCCGCCACGGACAAAACTCACGTTGCCCGTTTCCTCGGACACCACCAGGATATCGGCATCGGTATCTTCACTCAGGCCGATGGCTGCGCGGTGACGCATGCCGTAATGGGCGGGAATGTCCGTCCGGTTGGTCATGGGCAGCTGGCAGCGGGCAGCGGCGATATGGTCGCCCACGATAATCATGGCGCCGTCGTGCAACGGGGAATTCTTGAAGAAGATATTGGTGATGAGCCGACGGTTGATATCGGCCTCAAAACGGTCGCCGGTGTTGATGTATTCTTCCATGGAACTCTTGTGCTGCAGGACGATGAGCGCACCGGTTTTCTCGGCCGACATGGCGCGCACGGCCTCTCCCAGCTCCACTACGCTCTGGCGGTCCATTTTTTCTTCCTTGACACCCAGCAGCCGGTTGAAGATTTGGCCGCTGCGGCGGGCGATGCCGGAACGAACGGCCAGGCGGTTGAGCGCATGGCGGATTTCCGGCTGGAACAGGATGATGACGGCCAGGATACCCACATCCAGGAGGGCATTCATCAGGACGGTCATCATGCGCATGTTCAGGGCGCTCACCACGGCCTGAACTACCAGCATGATGACCAGCACCAGCACAATATTGAGTACGGTGGAGTCCCCCTTGATGCTACGGATGAGCAAAAAGATGATAATGGCCACCATGGCGATGTCCAGGACATCGGCCCAGCCAAAACTGAGAAAACCCCATATGCCGGTAGCTTGCAGTAACATAGCCTGCAAAGTTACGAATTAATATCTATACTTTATAACGATATATTTGTTTTTCTCGTCCTGGAACCACATGTAGGTCTCGCCTATCTTCCTTAAATGGGTCTTCACGTTTTGGATAACGGGGGAAAGCGATGTGACCCTATTCTGCGTAATAGTGAAGGTTACCTCTTCTCCTATCAGCCAGGAAGAATAACTCAATACATCATCCACACTCCATTCGCGTAATTCCGCAAGCGGCCCCCAGCCCGACGCTATCAACAGGAAACGGTTGTTGGCAGGTGTAATGATATAAAAATTATACTCATTCTTCCGAGTCCAAAGCAACTGGTCTGTAACGGGATTGAACTCATACTTAAGGCCGGCTACGCCATATATGCCGGGCGCTTCCGGTTCCACGGGAGGAACATAGGCCTGTTCCACGGTGAGCGTCTGTACAAGAGAACCGGCCACAAAAGATATCGTTCCACTTCGGGACACCCCCGTAGCGTTTTCGTCAACAACAAAAACAAGCGTTTCCGTGACCATCGCCTTGGATTCCAGATAGTGTATCCAATCTGCATCGACAGTCACATCAAAATCCACATTATGAGCAACGGCCACCTGGATTTCTCCGCCCTCCGTTTCCATTTCATACCTGTCAGAAGCAATAACAATGGCGTTTTTCTGGGCCTGTACTATCTGGACCGTTTCTGAAAGCTTGTTTTCCGTATTGGTAAAATAAATCTCCGCGACACGGCTGTCATTGCTGTCGTTTTCCGCTACGGAGAAAGTCCAGGTATTGGTGGACATGGCTTTACTGGTAATTTCGGCAACCCACGACACGCCTTCCTGAACTGTAGCGGTAACATCCACATTGCTTCTTACTTCCACAGTAACCGTTCCACCGCTCTGCGGGACATGCTTCGTTGTACCGGTAAGGACAAGGGTGGGAACAGCTCCCTCCTGATAAATCTTAAAACTTTCTCTTCCGGCGCTGCTGGATACGGTAATTTGGCCTTCACGCCGGGATACATCTTCATTCGGACTCACCGTGAAGGATAGATTACTTGTCTTTAATGCCTTGGTTTCGCTGTACGTAATCCAATCACGACCGACATCAATCGTGTAATCAAAGTCAATATTGGCCTTGACTTGGATAGTGAACGATCCTCCTTCTTTTCCAAATTCCGCCTTGCCTGCCGATGCCGTAAATGCATCTTTTTGTTTTTGGGTAAGGACAATATTCTGCGTTGCGCTTCCACATGCAAGCCGGATGGAAGCATTCCGTTCATCCGGACTTTCGTTGGGTTTTACGCTGACGGTGACTTTCCCGCTTCCTGCCTTTCCTTCAGAAGGAGAAACATCTATCCAGTCTGCAGCGCGTTCGTTAATAATACCGGCAGTCCATGTATCCGACGCAGTAAAAGCCACTTCCACATTACCTCCTTCGGGGCCCAAAACCGGTTTGGAGTTTACACCTGAAGCCAGTGTCAACGTGGGAACAGAAGGGGTAATCTTCCCCTCACCCGGTTTTTCTTTTCCTTGCTCCGGCACCTCTTTAGGCCCGCTGCAGGCGATAATTATTGCGGGATACGCCAATAGGATCGCTATCTTTTTCATACGTTTGTCATTTATTGTTCTACGGTGATGACAGACTCTATACTTTGCTGATCACCATCTATGAAATAAATATCGGCCAGGATGGTATGTCTCCCCGGGGTAAGAGTAATGGTCGTCCCTTCTACCCTCTTCCCGTCATAATGCCATGTGATACCTACTGGCGTATGAGACCGGCTTATCTCCAAGGTCAAGTCCAAGTTTTCTCCTGCTTTTAATGAAGATGGCAGGACAATATAGCAGAGTCCCATATCCATAAGAGATGCACCTTCGTTGAGTTCGTATTCGCTTCTCACTGTGAATCCAATCATGGCATTGGTAGTGGGTGAGCTCCAATCTATCCGAGGGTCTATCCACTTCCCTCCCGGCTGCGTAGAAAAAACATTCTGCAAGTAAAAGCCTCCAGGGTTTGCCTTGCCCGTTCTCGGGTCATCCGTCCAAATAGCATATCCCGTGTTGGCGTTCTTTATCAGGTAGCCCACGTATAGGTCCGTATCGGCAGGGATACGCAGGTTCTCCGCCGACACATCTACCTGATTAATCAAGGATCCGCTTATGCCTGTATCTACATACCAGACCCGCTGCATCAGCGCGCGGGTGGTAGTTCCAAAATCAACAAAAACATACACTTCTTCACCGTCCGCCCTACAATTGAAAGAAATACTTGCGAGGGTTTTCCCGACATGCTCTTTCAACTCCTCCGCTGTAAACTTCTGGGCAACCGTATAATTCTGCCCGACCTGACTATAACCGTAGTAGGCCACCGCGTCAGTTGGCAAATTTGCCTTTGTCAGTACTTTATCTACAGGCTCGGCAATGACGGGAGTCATTGAAAAATTTTTGCGCATGATATGACCCGTGAGGGTTTCCATGGCTGCTATATAGTTTGAAGCAAAGACATACACGTCCAACTCCATCGGGTCATCCTCAGATAATTTAACAACGTACAAGCCTTTTTCGTCGGTTGTCGTTTCGTATAGAGATTCCTGTCTTGCCGCCGTCAAAGTAACTGCCTTGGCCCTCGTGCTTACATTGGGTCTGGAAACCACAACGACAGCCTTGGATATGGCAGAACCATCCACGGCAGAGGTCACGAATCCGGACACGGAGCGACGTCCCGCGGAGACGGTAAATGTCGCCTTGCCATCGGCATATGCGATATTGGTCAGGTTATAGGGTATGGTTCCGTCCCAGGCATCCAGTTCACGCGACGTTGTATGATAGTCCAGTTCTGTATTGCTCGGGAAAACCCACCTGCGATAATCCATATAAGCGTCGGTCTGTTCTGCCAACAATATGTAGTCGCAGGGATGGGAGTCATATCCGTTAATCAGCTGCCAGTTGTCCCAACGCCAGGCTGCCGTGCGCCCGCCCACAAGATTCTGCGAACGGTCGATATGATACAGGATTAAGCCCGGCGGAAGCGGACTGTCCCATCCGCGTCCATCACGCACCTCCGGCAAAAAAAATTCTCCGTCATTGCCCGACGGCAGTTTATAAAAGACCTTTTCCGATAGGTTCAAAATATTTTTTTCTCCCTCTGCGGAAAGATCCTGTATATCCTCAGCGGTCAGGTAACCCAGCAAATACCGCTCATAGGTACTCATCCTTGCCGGGATACGCCCCTCTGCATTGTGGTTACCTGCAGCCATTAAATTCCATGAAGAAGGGTTACGTGCCGATCCATTATTGAATTCATCCGTATCATACAGGTCCGGCAGACCAATCACATGACCAAACTCATGGCAGAAAGTTCCTATTCCTATACGTTCACCGCTGTAATTGCCATACATTTCTGAAGAACAGGCATACGTTCCAATTTTCACGCCATCGTAAACATTGTTATCATCCACGATTTTTGAAGAATGCGGCCATATCGCTCCCCATGCGCCAGAGTCAGCCCCATAACCCGGATAAAAGAAATAGATATTGTCAATGGAACCATCATGATTGTTGTCATAGATAGAAAAATCCACACTCCCATCCAGAAACTGTACGGCTTCTTTTATCATCTCTCTTGCCATTTCATAATGCTTTCCGTCAGTATCGTCCTGTGGAAAATCATATTGTCTCCTGTTCAGTGTCACAGGTCCGATCACATCGAAAACGGGCGAAAAACCACCGTAGGAAGCATCTATATAGTAATCCCTGGCTGACCCGACGCAACCATTATCGGAAAAGCCGGGCTCATTCAGCGCACGCCTGAAATAGTCTTCTGCACCAGCCTGAAAGGGCATATCCGACCATTCTATAAGAAGAACCAGAAAGTGATTGCTGCCCCAACCCAAACCCAGACCGTCCCTGCTTCTCGGTCTAATCTGGCTCTCCCGCCTGGCACGCAGCTCATTCGCCCGCTGAAGCGCCGGCGCATTCAATCTGGCGGAACCAGATGGTCGCCACCAGCCATCGGCACTTCTTTCGTACAGCGTTGCGCCATCTTCCGATGTATACCAGCTATAAAACTCGTCACCATGAATCCTGAGAACAATGGTGCTGCCATCCGGCTGTTTCATTTGAACGGGATAAGGTGTGGCTACATCGGCCCTCAGGACAGCCGCACTGGCCATCATCATGGCCATCATAAAGCAAAAGAACTTTTTCATAACGCCAGACAGTTGATACTCAATGCAAAGATAGAAAAAATAAACGGCGCCACAAAACTATGTGACGCCTAAGTCTGCAGTGGCGATGGCGCTGCCGGAAAGCGGTAAATTTACTACCGTAAAATGTCGTTCAGGATACTGCTGGCGGCGTCGCGGGCGCCTTCACCGGGGCCCTGGATTACCAGCGGATAGGGGTGGAAGGCACTCCGGACGATGATGGCGTTTTCCGTGCCGCGGAGGTGGTAGGCCGGGTGCACGGGCGCCACGTTCCGGATGCCGATACCCGCCTGATAGCCCGCCGGCGTTTTTTCCAGCCAGGCCACAAAGCGGCGGCGGAACCCCTGACTGGCGGCGGCGTTCTCCTGACGGGCCAGCTCCGGCTCGCTCTCCTCCAGGGCGGCGTAAAAATCGTCCAGGCTGCCTTTGAAGCGCTCTGGCGGGACGATGGGCGTAATGCGCACATCCTTTTCTTCCAGCTGGGCGCCGGCTTCGCGAGCAAGGATGAGGAGCTTGCGGAGGGCGTCCTTGCCGCTGAGGTCCATGCGCGGGTCTTTTTCCGTGAGGCCGGCGGCCTGCGCCTTGCGAACCAGCGAGGCAAAGCTCTCGCCGCCGGGGCGGTAATCGCCCAGAATCTGGTTCAGCGTGCAGGAGACCACTGCCTCGATGGAGAGAATCTCGTCGCAGCTGTTGGTGCCGCGGGTGATGGATTCCAGCATGGGCAGGGCCGCGCCTACCGTGGTTTCGTAGCGGAGCGGCACGCCGTTTTCGCGCGCGGCGGCCCGGATGGCGGCATAGTCGGCATACGGCACGGCAAAGGAGCGGCGGTTGCTGGAAATAATGCCGATACCGGCCTCCAGCAGCTCCGTATAGCGTTTGTAAAGGGTTTCGCTATTGGTAACGTCCACAAAGAGCGCACCTTGGGTGGCCTGGCTCAGGATGGCGTCAATATAGTCTCCTTCGCGGTCCGGCTGCGGATGGCCGCCGGCGTCCAAGCCGAATTTCCGGCTATTGGCCCGGCCCACAATCCGCAGCACCTTCCCGGTGCGTTCCTTCACGGTTTCCGCCGTCTGGTCAATGAGGCCGATAAGGGCCCTTGCCACGGCGCCGTCGCCGGCGATGAACAGGTTCACTTCCTTCACCGGCAGCTCCTGGAAGAAGGCCCGGTGGAGGGCCCGGAGCGCCTTGTCCAGCACGCCCGGCCGCACCACAATGTCCAGGCCGC
This sequence comes from uncultured Bacteroidales bacterium, assembly GCA_946415475.1. GTDB lineage: Bacteria > Bacteroidota > Bacteroidia > Bacteroidales > UBA932 > Cryptobacteroides. The sequence continues at coordinate 38,923 of CAMKSQ010000011.1, read as the reverse complement.
CGCCTTGGGCCGATATGCTCTTGGCGGCAATGCCCGCCTCCGTGAGAGCCTTGGAGGCGCGGTCGGCGTCTGCCCCGTCATGGTCGACCTGATCGGCCATCTCCTGAGCGCCCACAAGGCGGATATTCCCGCCCTCGGAGGCCACGCCAATCCACCTTGTGGGGTCCTTCTCCGCGCCAATCACGGTAAATTTCCCGTCCGGAGCAAAGGTATTGCGGATTTCAATGTCGATACCGGCGGCCATGGCCGGTGCCACGGTGGGTGCATACAGCACCTTGGCTCCGTGCGAAGCCATGTCCAGGGCGGCCGCATACGACATCCGCGGGATGGTGCGGGCGCTGCCCACCTGTTTAGGGTTGGCCGTCATGATACCGGGGACATCAGTCCAAATCTGGAGCTTGTCCGCCTGGATGGCAGCTGCATATAGAGCAGCAGTGTAGTCGGAACCGCCGCGGCCCAGGGTGCTTACCTTGCCGTTTTGGTCCCGGCAGATGAAGCCCGGCGCCACGTAAATATCGGCCTCAATGGTATCGAAAGCCGTTTTTATCTTGCTGTAAGTCAGCGGCTCATCATCCTTGACCACCAGGTCGCGGGAGTCCAGCCAGGCGGTGCGGCGGGCTTCCGTCTTCAATTTGGCCGCGAGGATGGTGGTGGAAAGGAGTTCGCCGTAGGTCACCTGCTCCTCCTTGGGGGCTTTTCTCAGTTCGCCGAAAAGGGCGTCCACCTGTGCCTGCACCCGGGTGCGTTCCTCGCCGGTGAAAAGGCGTGTGACGATATCCCGGTGCCGGGCTTCCATGGCGGCGATGCTCGCATCGTCCCCCTTCAGGAAGGCATCCGTGCAGCCGCTGATGGCACTGGAAATGAGCACCACCTTGCCCTGCTCTTTTTCCACGATATCCAGCACGCGCGACATGGCAGTCGCGGAGGCCACGGACGAGCCGCCAAATTTGAGGACGCTGATCATTATAGGAGTTCGCTAAATTCGTGCACCCCTTTCAGGGTTTCGGTTTTGAGGGCGGCCACCACGGCGCCTTTGGCAAAGCCTTCGCGGGAGAAAGCCTCGTGGCGCAAGGTGAGTTTGTCGCAGGTCGATGTCAGGGTAAGCGTATGGGTACCAGGCACTTCCCCTTCACGGATGGAGGTGATTTCCGGGGTTTCGTTCAGGCAGGCCTCCACGAGTTCCGCCATGGATTTGGCCGTTCCGGAAGGGGCGTCCAGCTTGTGGATGTGATGGATTTCCTCAATCTCAGGCGTGTAGCCGGCATCTTTGAGAAGGGCCGAAGCCTTTTCGATGGCCTTGAACAGCGCGTTTACGCCCAGCGAGAAGTTGGAGGCGTAAATCATGGGGGTATCGGCCTGTTCGAAAGCCTTTATCACCTGGTCTTTGATGTCGTTCCAGCCGGTGGTGCCCACGACCGCCGCCTTGAAGTGGGTGGCGATGAAAGGGTAATTTTTCCGGAAAGCCTCAGGGGTGGTAAAGTCGATGCACACGCACTCCCCGGCCACAGCCGGGTCCGTGGCGGTGATATCCTCGCTGGCGTCCACCAGCTCGATGCCTCTCCGCTTGAGTTCCGCTTCTATCATGTGGCCCATCTTTCCGTAGCCACTTATTATCACTTTAATCATACTTCATCCTTTTTCTATTACTTCCCACCGCAGAGCAGGGCGTGGTACATTCTCACATACTGGGCAACGGCGGTTTCCAGGTCGTGCACCAGGACGTGTTCGTCCGGTCGATGCGCCACGCGGATGGTGCCGGGGCCGCAGATGATTTTGTGGCCGAAGCCGGTGAGGTGCGGCGCATCGCTGCCGAAGGCCACGGGCGCGCTCTCGAAGCCAGGCAGCGTGACGTACCGCGCCGGGGCATCCCCTCCGCGGGGCACTACCGTGACAGAAGGCATAGGCCTTTCTTCCACGTCGCTTCGCGACCCTGTACGGGCAAATGTTCCAGAAAGGCCCATGCCTTCTGCCACTTGGCCCATCCAGTCCTGGACGGGCTGGTCGCTCACAAAAGTGGTGCGGAAGTACAGGCGGCAGCTGAGCTCCGGGGACAGGATGTTCTGCGGGTTGTCGCTGTGCACCAGCCCCACGTTCCAGGTGGTGGCCCCCAGCACCGGGTCCTCCCCGAAGTCCTTGGCCTTCAGCTGGTTGTAAAAGGCGTTGAACAGGTCCACGGCGCTTACGCCATACTGCGGATACCCGGAGTGGAAAGCCTCGCCGTGGAAAGTAAGGTCATACGACTTGGTGCCCTTGGAGGCACTCACCATCTTGTTCTCCGTGGGTTCCCCCACAATGAGGAACGGTGCCTGGAACCCGGTCTTGGAGAACGCCTTGGCCCCCCAGGATCCCGTCTCCTCCCCTGCCAGCAACAACAGGCCAAAGTCCGTGCACCCACTGGCCTCCAACTCCTTACACGCCGTATACATCGCAAACAACTGCCCCTTCGCATCGCAACTTCCCCGACCAGTAATTTTCACTTCTTCCTCCTGTTCATGTTCCCGGGAGGCATGTGCCTCACGGAAACTGTGGCCACCCTCGGCCGCATAAGAGGGAGGGGCCCACAGCCGTGCTTTAGCACGCTGCGAATGGGAGGGGTCGCGAAGCGACGTTTCCGTGAGGCATATGCCTTCCGGAAAACAAGGACCTATATACGGAGGCACCGTGTCCATGTGCGTACAGAACACCACCTTGGGGGTGCCCCACTTCAGGAAGAGGTTCAGGGTGCCGTCGCCCACTTCCATGGGCTCCACTACCGGGGCTTCCAGCTGCGTGAGAAGCCACTCGGCCACCTCCCGCTCCTTTCCGGAAGTGGAATCTATCGACAAAAGCTCTTTGAAAAAAGTCCAGTTCATGCTTCTAGCGGTTTCAGCCCAGCCAGCCCTTGGCCAGGAGAACCTGGGCGATTTGCACGGCGTTGGTGGCGGCGCCTTTGCGGATATTGTCACTTACGCACCAAAGGTTCATTCCGTTTTCTACCGACGGATCCCGGCGGATACGGCCCACAAAGACCTCGTCCTTCCCCCAGGCATACAGCGGCATGGGGTACACGTTGTTGGCAGGGTCATCCTGAATGACCACGCCGGGCATATCGGCCATGAGCTGACGTGCCTCTGCCAGGTCATAAGGCTTGCGGAATTCCAGGTTGACACTCTCCGAATGGCCGCCCTTTACCGGCACACGCACGGTGGTGGCGCTGACGGCGATGCTGCTGTCCCTGAGGATTTTACGCGTTTCGTTCACCATCTTCATCTCCTCCTTGGTGTAGCCGTCCGGCAGGAAAGAGTCGATGTGCGGCAGGATGTTCAGGTCGATCGGGTGCGGGAACTTGCTGCCGGAGCCGCCGGCACGTTCCGCTTCCAGCTGCTCGATGCCCCGCTGGCCGGCGCCGGTGACACTCTGGTAAGTGCTCACCACGATGCGCTTGATGCCATAGGCCTTGTGCAGCGGTGCGAGCGGAAGCACCATCTGGATGGTGGAGCAGTTGGGGTTGGCGATGATATGGTCCTCCTTCGTGAGGACATCGGCATTGATTTCCGGAACCACCAGCGGGACCGACGGATCCATGCGCCAGTAGGAGGAATTGTCCACCACGTAGCAGCCGACGGCCGCAAACTTGGGCGCGAGTTCTGCCGATGCCGCTCCGCCGGCGCTGAAAATAGCCAGCGCAGGCTTGCGGGCGATGGCTTCATCGGCACTGATTACCGTCCATTCCTCGCCCTGGAACTTCACTTTCTTTCCCCAGGAGCGCGCCGAGGCCACCGGCAACAACTCCGTCACCGGGAACTGGCGTTCCTGCAGCACTTCCAACATCTTCGAGCCCACCAGGCCCGTTGCGCCAACAACTGCAACTATCATAATCTTCTTTTCTTTAAATGGTCACTACCGCAGCATGTCCTCCAGATGGACACTGCCGGCGGTTTTTTCGTCCCTGTATTTCACAATCACGGGGCAGTACAGGTGCACGCCGCTCTCCAGGGGCTTGCCGTCGCGAATGATGGGCTTGGAGCCGCTCACTACCACGGCGTTACGGGGTACGACGATGCGGCCATCGGCATTGCGTTTGATGAAACTGCCGGTGGTGGCGTCGAAAATGGCCGTGGACGAAGTGATGATGACGCCGGAGGCAATCACGGCGCCTTCCTGCACGATGGTGCCCTCATAGATGCCGCAGTTGCCGCCCACGAACGCACCGTCTTCGATGATGGTGGGCAGGGCGCCCGCGGGTTCCAGCACACCGCCGATCTGCGTAGAGGCCGATATATGGATATTTTTCCCCACCTGGGCGCAGGAGCCGATGGTGACGTGACTGTCGACCATCGTGCCCTCCCCTACGTATGCACCGACGTTCACATAGGCAGGAGGCATGACGATGCTGCCTTTTGCCAGGTACGCGCCGCGCCGGATGCTGGAGCCGCCGGGGACGATACGCACACCGTCATCGACCTTGAACTTCCGCACCGGGAAAGTGTCTTTGTCGAAGAAGGAGAACTGCCCTTCGCTCATCTCCGTGATGGCGCCCAGCTTGAAGCCGGCCAGGATGACTTCTTTTACGTGCCGGTTCACCACCCACTCGCCGTCCACTTTTTGGGCAACGCGAAGCTCGCCTTTTTCCAGGGCGTCGATAACTTCGTTAAACTCTTGAAGAGTAATTTCCATTAGAACAAGTCTTTAAGGGTTTGTTGAATGCGTGCTTCCGTGGCGGCGGTGGCGGGGACCAGCGGCAGGCGCAGGCTGTTTTCCATGAGACCCAGCTGGGCCATGGCGGCCTTGGCGGGAATGGGGTTGGGCTCCACGAAGAGGGCCTTGAACAGCGGGGCCAGACGGACGTCCATCTTTTCCGCCTCTGCGAACTTGCCCGCCTGCAGCGCGTGCACGAAATCCGCCACGGCGCTGGGGAACACGTTGGAGGCCACGGAGATGACGCCATCGGCACCCATTTTCATGAGTTCCAGGGTTTGGTCATCGTTGCCGCTGAGCACGCTGAAGCCCTCCGGACGGCCCTGAAGGATGGTTTTTATCTGGTCGATGCTGCCGGAAGCCTCCTTGACGCCCACGATGTTGGGGATGTCCCGCGCCAGGGCAAGGGTGGTTTCCGCCTCGATGTTGCAGCCGGTGCGGCTGGGCACATTATACAGGACGATGGGCTTTTTCGTGCTCTCCGCCAGGGCTTTGAAGTACGCGTAGATGCCCCGCTGCGGCGGTTTGTTGTAGAACGGAGCCACAATCAGATAGGCATCCGCATCCTGCAGGAGGCGCATGTTAGCCAGGGTGCCGCTTACACTATTGGTGCCCACGCCGGCGATCACCGGCTTACCGGCAGCATGCTGCAGGGCAACCTCCAGCACCTGAAGTTTTTCCGATTCCGAGAGCGTAGGCGTTTCTCCGGTGGTGCCCAGCGGGACCAGGAAGTCCACGCCGGTGGTCACCTGCCAGTCTACCGTGGCGGCAAAGGCCTCATAGTCCACCTCTTCCCCTTTGAACGGAGTTACAAGCGCCGTTCCTAAACCATGTAAAATCATTTCATTCATAAGCATCTACAAAAATACGAATAATTTCGATAAATATTGCGTATCTTTGTCCGACCAACAAACATAAAACAAATGAAAAAAGTTATTCTTACCCTCGCAGCCGTCCTTTGCTGCGCCTCTCTGTTCACTTCCTGCCAGAAGGACTCCGGTTCTGGCTCTGACAAGCCTACCACCGTTACCCCCATCTATGTGTCAATGACCGTAGAGATTCCTGCTTCTGACGACATGCTCGAATACCTCAACATGTCCGTCAGCTATGAGGCTGGTAACGAGAAAAACACCGAAACAGTTACCGCGGTTACCTGGTCCAAGACATTCCAGGTTAAACTTCCCGGCAGCATCAACGTTAAGCGCACTGTCACTTTAAAAGACGGTAAGACCATTCCCGCCGAAGAACCTTTCTCTTACGCTTCGGGTTACGCCGTTTCCTGGAAATTTCTGGATGCTAACAGCAAAGAAATCCGGGCTGGCGGTATGAGCGGTGCCAAGAATACGGCCAAGGGCGTCGGTTCAAAAGTTAAAGAATTGGTTGAAAAAGGCAAATTTGACACTTCCGTCAATTACTCCTTCGACAAAGACGGTAATGTACTCTAGCCTATGCCCGATGCGCAATAATTAACTCGGCCGGGCCGGTGAGATAAACATCGGTAAAGCGGCCGTCTTTTTCACGGAATGCCACTTGCAGCCAGTCGCCCCTGCGACACTGCAGGTGGTATTTTTTTTCGGCTTGACCGGGAATCTCAGCCTTATAAGCGGCGATGGCTGATGCCGTGAGCCCCGTTCCGCAGGCCAGGGTTTCTCCCTCCACGCCTTTCTCGAACGTGCGCACACGCAGCCCTTCCGGCGTCACCTGCACAAAATTGGCATTGGTGCCCTCCGGCTGGAAGGCTTTGTCCCAGCGGATTTCCGGACCTTCTCTTTCGATATCGATGTTATCGACATCCGGAACAAACTTCACGAAATGCCGGGTACCCGTGTTCAGGAAGTAACCGCCCATCATGGGTTGAACCTCCTGCACGTCAATCATTTTCAGTTTTACGGTCCAGGCCGTTCCGGGGCGCTGGAGGATTTGCGCCTCGTGCATGCCGTCCGGGGCCAGGAAGTGCCAGATGCCGTCCGGCGAGGCGGGTTTCAGGCCCAGGTAATCGGCAAAGGCCACGATGCAACGGCCGCCGTTCCCGCACATCATGCCGCCGGAGCCGTCCGGGTTGTAGAACTCCATGACGAAGTCAGGAAGAGATGGCCGATCGAGGTCGGCCATGACGGGGTTCTGTTCGGCCATGACGGGGGTGGTCAGGATCATGAGACCATCCGTGTGGTACTCCTGGCACAACTGGCCAATCCGTCCCGGCTCCCGGAAGGGTTCCATCCCTCCCTGGCGCCCGTCCAGCACCACAAAGTCATTCCCCGCTCCGGAGAACTTAAAAATCTGTGACACGTAACTATCTATCATTCAATTACTTCCTAATATTTCTCGTTCGATTTTTGAACGAGGATTACACTATAACTCACTGTGTATCAGATTGTTAGTTGTCACACGTCTTGGGCGGTCAACAGTTCTACGTCTAAGGCTGGTGACACTTAACTCTCTGTATTTCAATATCTTTCAACACATTCCTCGTTCAGAATTCGAACGAGGATTATTCAGCAACTCGCTGTGTACCAAGTACTTATCAATCACACTCTTTTCGCACTCAACACTGACCTGCGCCAAAAACCACACTGCCCTGCACCATTCACCCTACTGACCTGCACCGTTCACCCCACTGACCTGCGCCAAGGAGCCCAAATTACTCCGCCGCATCCCGGACCAGCTCCGCCAAGAGCTTGATCCCGGGCTCCATTTTGGCTTCATCCACGAAGGAGAAGTTCAGGCGCATGGTGTTGCGGTGGCTGCCGTCCGTGTAGAAGAAGGAGCCGGCCACATAGGCCACCCCTGCCGCCAGGGCTTTGTCGTACAGCGCCACGCTGTCCACGGTCGGGGGCAGGGTGAGCCACAAAAACAGGCCGCCATCCGGATGGGTCCAGGACACGCCGGATGGCATGTATTTCTCCAGCAGGGACAGCATCAGGTCTCTTCTGCGTCGATATTCAGCAATGGTCTTCACCAGATTGGCATCCAGCAGACCGGAACCCAGGAACTCCGCGGCCAGGTACTGGTCCAGCACCGGCGGGCACAGGTCCAGGCATTGTTTGCACACGTAAATCTGCTCCAGCAGTTCTTCCGGGCCGATAATCCACCCCAGCCGGAACCCCGGTGCAAAAATCTTGGAGAAGGAGCCCAACTGCAAAGTACGCTCCGGCGCCAGCGAACGGATAGAGGTCACGGCCTCCCCGGAGTAGCGCAGCTCCCGGTACGGGCTGTCCTCCACAATCAGGCAATCCAGCTCCCGGGCCAGGGCCACCAGCTGCTCCCGCTCCGCCAGGCTCAATGTTTTCCCGGTAGGATTATTAAAGTCCGGAATGACATAGATAAATTTGATTGCGGGAGAGGGTGTTGTTTCGCAAACCGCCTCCGCTTCGCTCCGGCCCCTCCCATCGCGCAACGCGTCTTCCGACGCGGCTGTGGGCCCCTCCCTCTTACACGGCCGAGGGTGGCCATGGGTTTGCGAAGCAACACCCTCTCCCGCTATAAAATCACTCAGCTCTACCACCTCCGCCCGATAAGCCTTGAAGCTTTGCAAAGCGCCCAGATACACGGGATTGTTGGCCAGAACCACGTCTCCGGGGTTCAGGAACACGCGGGCGCAGACATCGATTCCCTGCTGGGACGAGGTGGTTATCTGCACCTGCGAAACAGGTACCCCATAGCGGGAAGCAATCAGTTCCCGCAGCTCGGGGACTCCCTGCGTGGCGCCGTACTGCAGCGTCTTGGTGCCGTACTTTTCCAGCACGCGCTCCGTGAGGCCGGGGATATCGGCCAAAGGGAACGTACACGCCGCCGGGTAGCCCCCTGCGAACGAGCAGATGGCGGAAAGGTCCACCTTGCGGAAAATCTCGCGCACGGGTGAACGCAGGAAAGAAGGCACGTCGGAGGAGAAGAATTTACTATAGTCCATGAGATTTACTCGCTTCGCTCGAAATGACAAAACCAGCGTTTACGCTCTAGTAATATGCGCACCAAGGGCGTTCAGGCGGCCTTCGATGTCCTCGTAGCCGCGGTCGATCTGCTCAATGTTGTCGATGGTGGAAGTGCCCTTGGCGCTCATGGCGGCCAGCAGCATGGCGATACCCGCACGGATATCCGGCGATACCAGCTTGGAAGCTTTGAGCGTAATGCGATGGTCGTGGCCGATAATCACCGCCCGGTGCGGGTCGCAGAGGATAATCTGCGCACCCATGTCGATGAGGCGGTCCACAAAGAACAGGCGGCTCTCGAACATCTTCTGGTGAATGAGCACGCTGCCCTTGCACTGAGTGGCCACCACCAGCATCACGGACAGGAGGTCCGGGGTGAGGCCCGGCCAGGGGGCATCGGCAAGGGTCATGATGGACCCGTCCAGGAACGATTCAATCTCATAGCTGTCCTGCGCGGGAACGAAAATATCGTCCCCCTGCTGCTCCAACTTGATACCCAGGCGGCGGAACGCGTCCGGAATAATGCCCAGGTCATAGTACGACACATCCTTGATGGTGAGGCTGCTCTGGCAAATGGCAGCCATGCCGATGAAAGAGCCCACCTCGATCATGTCCGGCAGGATCTTATGCAGGGTGCCATGCAGCGCCTCTACTCCATGGATGCGCAGGAGGTTGGAGCCTACGCCGTCGATAAAAGCCCCCATGCGGTTGAGCATTTTGCACAGCTGCTGGAGGTAGGGTTCGCAGGCGGCATTGTAAATGGTGGTGGTGCCTTTGGCCAGCACGGCAGCCATGACGATATTGGCCGTACCGGTCACGGAGGCCTCGTCCAGGAGCATGTATCGGCCTACCAATCGGCCTTCCTGCGTAAGATGGAACGCGCGGCGCGAAGGGTCATAGTCCATTTGGGCGCCCAGCTTTACCATGCCGTCCAGGTGGGTATCTACCCTGCGACGGCCGATTTTGTCGCCGCCGGGCTTGGCGAACCACGCATGGCCGAATCGGCTCAAAAGCGGGCCCACAACCATCACCGAGCCGCGCAGCTTGGCGCATTTTTGCACGAATTCCTCCGTCTCGATGTAGGTGGTGTCCACGGCGTCGGCCTGGAAGGTGTACATGCCCTTGGCCAGGCGCGTCACTTTTACGCCCATCTGCTGTAGCAGGTCGATCAGGTTTTTCACATCCAGGATTTCCGGAATGTTGGAAATGGTGACCGGCTCGCTGGTGAGCAGCACGGCGCTGATTACTTCCAGGGCCTCGTTCTTGGCGCCCTGCGGGGTAATTGTTCCGGACAACTTGTGCCCGCCTTCGATGATGAATTTACTCATAACCTACAAATTTAGGCAATTATGCTCTCCTTTGCAACACTGCTAAAAACAGGCCTTGAGAACTTGCGAAATGTTCTGAGGCTTACCCATAGTATAAAAATGTACTGCCGGAACCCCGTGGGAGAGCAAGTCCTTGCACTGGCCGATGCACCATTGGGTACCCAGCTCATAGACCTCTTCCTCCGAAGCGGCAGCGTTCACCGCCTGGGTAAGATCCTTGGGAATGTCTATGGAAAAACTGGCCGGCAGCAGCTCCAGCTGGCGTTTTGTGGCCAGCGGCTTCAGACCCGGAACAATGGGAACGGTGATGCCGGCGGCCCGGCAGGCGTCCACAAAACGGTAGAAAACGGCATTGTCAAAGAACATTTGCGTAATGATATAATCGGCCCCGGCATCCACTTTGGCTTTCAGATGGCCGATGTCATCGGACAGATTGGCTGCCTCGAAATGCTTTTCCGGATAGCCGCCCACACCCACGGAGAAAGAGGCGCCGATGCTGCCCTCAAAGCGGCGGATGGCCTCCACCAGCTGGTTGGCGTGGCTGAAACCGCCCGGCGTGGGGGTAAAGCGGTTCTCTCCCTGCAGCGAATCCCCCCGCAGCGCCAGCACATTCTCTATTCCCAGGAAATGAAAGTCGTACAGCTGGCTGTAGATTTCCTCCTCTGTGACACCGGCACAGATCACATGCGGAACCATTTCCACCGGATAGGCGTTCATCACGGCGGCGCAGACGGCTACGGAGCTCAGGCGGCTGCGCACCAGGTGGCGCGTATAGCTGCCGTCGGCCTGCTGCCGGTACTCGAACTGGTCCCGGTGGCAGGTGACGTTGATGTAGCGCGGAGAGAACTCCATGAACTGGCCGATGGTGGCCAGCAGCTGGTCTTTCCGGATGCCGTTTAGCGGCGGCACAATCTCCAGTGAAGGGAAAGGCTTCTTGGAGCCCTTCAACATTTCAGCAATCTTCATATCAGTAAATGTCCAAGGAATTTACGGGCTTCTTCAAGGGAGAAGCCGCGTGCCTTCCGGTAAGTTTCATATTGTTCGGGGCCGATCCCCCGGATGCCGGGGTACCAGGCCTGGGGATGCAAGACCACAAATCCGCAGATGGAGGCTTCCGGAATCATGGCAAAACTTTCCGTAAAACGGATTCCCAGCCGCTCGTGCGCCGGAATGAGGGGCAGCACCGTTCCCAGCAGGCTGTGGTCCGGACAGGTGGCATAACCCAGGGCCGGAAGCACCACCGGACAGGCGCAGCGCCGGTGCAGGTTGTGCTGCAGCCAGGCCGATGCGGCATCGGCCAGCGTAACGGTGACGGCGCGCTTTAGGATGGGATTCTCGCAGGCGGGACAGCGGCAGGCGGCGCCCTCTTCGGTGACACTCACAGCAAAGGCACCGAACGGTCCGGAGCCCCGGGAGGGCACGAAATCGGCCAGGGACCAGCGGCGGAGCGTTCCACCGTGCTCTTCGGCCTTTTCCTGCCGCAGCATGGGCAGGCGGGTGCCATCGACCAGGACTATGGTGTTCCCTTCTGCATGGGCTTCCGTGAGCAGCAGTCCCACCCGGACGGAGGCCTTCAGATGGGCCAGGATTTCCCGTCCCTGGAGGATGTATTCGTGGCCGGGCTTTCCGGGGCGGGGCATGCGCTTGAGCCCGGCGGCCGCGGCAAAGAGTTTCCAGTCAAAATAGCGTTGCAGCGTACTCAGGGGCACTTCCCGTACCGGCATACTGCGCCAGGGACAGCCGTCCATATGGCCTTCCAGGACGGCCTCGTCGGCCTTTTCCGCTGCCGCGAGTCCGCGCTTCCCGTACTGCTTCCTCAAGGCCTGCTGCGCCGCGTGCTGCTGCGCCTCAAAGGCTTCCGGGTTGGAGAGATAGCGCTTGAGCAGGACGGCCGAGACGGATGCATCGGCCCCATGGAAAACGTGCCCGTACAAGGGTGCCAGCTTCACGGCCGTATGCAAGGCCGATGTGGTGGCTCCGCCCACAAAAAGCGGCGTAGAAAGCCCTCTGCGGGCCATTTCCCGGCACAACTCCTCCATCTGGTACAGGCTGGGGGTGATCAGGCCGCTCACCGCGATGGCGCAGGCGTTCTCCCGTGCGGCGGCTTCCAAAATGGTTTCCTTATCCACCATAACCCCCAGGTCCGTCACCTCAAACCCGTTGCAGCCCAGTACTATTCCGGTGATGTTTTTCCCTATGTCGTGTACGTCGCCTTTTACCGTGGCCATCACCACCCTGGGCTTGCCGGCGGTGTTTTCCTCGGCCTTGAAATGAGGTTCCAGCACGCTTACGGCTTCCCTCATTACCTTGGCGCTCTTGACCACTTGCGGCAGAAACATCTTGCCTTCCCCGAAGAGCCGTCCCACTTCTTCCATGGCGCTCATGAGCGGACCCTCAATCACTTTCACGGCGCTGCCCAGGGATTCCAGTTCCTGCAGCACCGCTTCGGCCAGGCCTTCGCTGCGTCCCTGCAGCAGGCAGGCCGATATCTTTTCGGCCGGGGTGGCGTCCGGGGCCTGGGTCACCGTCTTTTCGCCGGCGGCATCGGCCGTAACCTTGGCGGCCAGCTCCAGCAAGCGCTCCGTGGCACCGGGGTCCTTGCACAGGATTACATCTTCAACCGCCTGGCGCAGAGCCGGTTCCACCGCATCATAAGGCAGCAGCAGGCCCGGGTTCACAATGCCCATGTCCAGCCCCGCCTGCACGGCATGATACAGGAAAACAGCATGCATGGCTTCCCGGACAGGATTGTTGCCGCGGAAGGCAAAGGACAGGTTGGAGATGCCGCCGGAGGTATAGCAGCCGGGCAGGTTGGCCTTAATCCAGCGCACGGCGTCTATGAAATCTATGCCGTAGCGGGCATGTTCGGCAATGCCGGTACCCACCGACAGCACATTGCAGTCAAAGATGATATCTTTTGGCTCAATACCCGCCTCCGTAAGGAGTTTGTAACTGCGGGCGCAGATTTCCGTCTTTCTTTTGAAGGTGGTGGCCTGGCCTTCCTCGTCAAAGGCCATCACCACCATGGCGGCACCCAGGCGCTTGATTTCCAAAGCTTTCTTCACGAATGCATCGGCCCCTTCCTTGAGGGAGATGGAGTTCACGATACACTTGCCCTGGGCGTTTTTTAGGCCGGAGAGCACTGCTTCCCAATGAGAGGAATCTATCATGACGGCCGCCCGGGCCACCGCAGGGTCTCCGGAGATGTACCGGAGGAAGGTTTCCATTTCCTTGGGGGCATCCAGCATGGCGTCGTCCATGTTGATGTCAATGACCCCGGCGCCGCCTTCTATCTGCTGCGCCGCCACCTGCAGGGCTTCCTCGTACTGACCGCCGGCAATAAGGCGCGCAAACTTGCGGGAACCGGCCACGTTGGTGCGTTCGCCAATGTTGGTGAAGTTGTTTTCCGGATCCACCGTCACGGCTTCCAACCCGCTCACTTTGAGGCGTTTCTCCTTTTCCGGAAGCGGACGGGGCAGGCGGTTTTCAATCAGTGCGGCCAAAGCCCGGATGTGTTCCGGCGTAGTTCCGCAACAGCCGCCAATGATGTTCACATGCGGTAGCATCGGCTCCATGGCATCGGCCATTTCCTCCGGGCCCAGGGTGTAGCGGCCCATCTCGTCCGGAAGGCCGGCATTGGGATAGCAGATAACGGGGACATCGGCAAAGCGGGCCACCTCTTCCAGCAGCGGACGCATGTCCTTGGGCCCCAGCGAGCAGTTGATGCCGAAGGCCAGCAAATTATCCCGCCGAACGGCCGTGAAATAGGCCTCCAGGGTTTGGCCGGTAAGGGTTCTGCCGCTGCGGTCGGCCGATGTGGCCGATATCATCACGGGAATGTCCCACTCCGCGGCGGCGTAAAGCATGGCTTTGGTGTTGAGGGCGTCAAAGCCGGTTTCCAGCAGGAGGCAGTCCACGCCGCCTTCCACCAGGCCTGCTATCTGCTCCCGGAAAGCCGCGGCGAAATCGTCGAAACTGTATGGACGCCAAGCGCTTCTGTCCACATCGGAGGCCAGGCTCAGGGAATGCGTGGTGGGGCCCACACTGCCGGCCACCCAAACTTTGCGGGGCGCATCATCGGCCGCTTTCCGGGCTGTCCGGGCGGCTTCCCGGGCCATGGTCCCGGCCTTTTGAGCACAGCCGTATTCGGCCTGGGAGAGGGCGTTGGCACTGAAGGAATTGGTCTCTATTATATCGGCCCCGGCGTCTATGTATGCGCGGTGGATGCTCCGGATGAGCTCCGGACGGGAAAGGTTGAGCATCTCCGGGTTGCCACGCCAATCACTCTCCGGCGGCGCCTGCCGCTGAATCATGGTTCCCATGGCGCCGTCCAGAAGGAGGATTCGGCGTCCTATCTCTTCCCGAAGTTCCATAAGTCTAGACGTGCTCCACCTCCGGATGGAGGGTAATGCCGTATTTGGCGGCAATGGTGTCAATTACACGCTTTTCCAGGCCGATGATCTCCTCCGGCGTAGCGCTCCCGCTGGCGTTCACGATGACCAGCGGCTGCTTGGGATACACCTGCGCGCCACCGTTCACAGCGCCTTTGAAACCGCACTGGTCAATCATCCAGGCGGCCGGGACTTTGATGCTGTCCCCTACCTCATAGTGCGGCACCTGGTAGTCCGGGCCATTATCGGCCTGGGCCGTGGCCACAATGCGCTGGAAATGCTCGCGGGAGATGACGGGGTTGCAGAAGAAGCTGCCCGCACTCCCCAGTTCCTCCACCGCCGGCAGTTTTTGCTGCCGAATGCCGATGATGGCCTCCCTAACGAGAGTGGGGGTAAGCGTGGGGGCGCAAACCCATGGCCACCCTCGGCCGTGTAAGAGGGAGGGGCCCACAGCCGCGTCGTCAGACGCGTTGCGAGTTGGGAGGGGCCGGAGCGAAGCGGAGGCGGTTTGCGCCTCCATGCTTACCCCCATCTCTTCCAGGGCCTTACGGACGCCGCCGTAGTCCAGCTTGGGCTGGGGGGTGCGGCTGAGGCGGTAGGTGACGGCGGTGATGACGAAGCGGCCTTTCCATTCGGTCTTGAACTTGGAGGTGCGATACCCGTATGCGCAAGTGGCCGGGTCGATGGTTACGAACTGGCCCGTTGTGCGGTCATAGGCGCGGATTTCGGCGATGATGTCCTTGGCCTCCACGCCGTACGCGCCGATGTTCTGCACGGCGCTGGCCCCTACTTCGCCAGGAATGAGCGAGAGGTTTTCCGGCCCCCAAAGGCCCTCGGCAGCCGCCCAGGCGCAGAAATCGTCGAAGACCACACCGGCCGATAATGTCACCAGGCAGGTACCACTGCCTTCGGAGGACATGTGCACCCCCGCACATGGGTAGGGGGAGGGGCCCGCCGCGTCAGCGGTGGGAGGGGCCGGAGAGAGCGAAGCGAACGGAGTTCCTCCGAAGGCAGTGGTATCTGCCGCAACGTGTAACACGGTACCGGGAAAGTCCTGGGTGAAGAGGAGGTTGGAGCCGCCGCCCATCACCATGACGGGCTGAGGCAGCGAGGCCCAGTCCAGGGCCAGGAGATCCTCCTCCGCCGTCACCTCCACATACAAGGCGCACCGCACCCGCATCCGGAACGTGTTCCGGCTGGAGAGGTCGTAGTTTGCAGTCTTCGTTACCATAGGCTCAGGGGCACTGGGGCTATTTTTTGCCCCACACGGGGGCTTCGTAGGTGCCTTCCGGGGCAAAAGAGGTAGTTTCTGCCCCGCAACGCTTATTCTGCGGCGGGACGCAGGTCTATCTGGAGTTCGTCCAGCTGGGCCTGGTCGATCTCCGACGGGCTGTCAATCATCACATCCCTGCCCTGGTTGTTCTTGGGGAAGGCGATGTAGTCGCGGATGGTATCCTGGCCGCCCATGAGGGCGCACACGCGGTCGAAGCCGAAGGCCAGGCCTCCGTGCGGCGGAGCACCGAACTTGAAGGCGTTGATGATGAAACCGAACTTGTACTCGGCCTCTTCCGGGCCGATGCCCAGGACCTCGAACATGCGCTTTTGCATATCGGCATTATGGATACGGATGCTGCCGCCACCCAGCTCGTTGCCGTTGAGCACGAAGTCGTAGGCGTTGGCGCATACGCGCTCCAGGTCTTCTTTCTTGTCGCTGTAGAACCAGGCCTCGTGCTCCGGCTTGGGTGCCGTGAAGGGATGGTGCATGGCGTAGAAGCGCTGGGTTTCGTCGTCCCATTCCAGGAGCGGGAAATCCACAATCCACAGCGGAGCGAACTCCTTGGGGTTGCGGAGGCCCAGGCGGCCGCCCATTTCCAGGCGCAGGACGCCCAGCATGGTTTGCACTTTGCGCTTGTTGGCGCCGCTCATTACCAGCATGAGGTCCCCGGGCTTGGCTTCGGCCTTGGCGGCCAGCTTGGCCAGGTCATCGGCCCCATAAAACTTGTCGATGGAGCTCTTGAAGGTGCCGTCGGCGTTGACTTTCACGTAGATGAGGCCTTTGGCGCCCACCTGCGGACGCTTGACCCATTCGGTGAGCTCGTCCAGCTGCTTGCGGGTATACTCCGCGGCACCGGGCACGCAGATGGCGCCAATGTAGGCGGCATCGTCCAGGACGCTGAAACCTTTGCCCTTGGCGGCCTCCGTGAGCTCATGAATGGTCATGCCAAAACGGACGTCCGGCTTGTCGGAGCCGTAGTTGTCCATGGCATCGTACCAGCTCATGCGGGGCATGGGGTTGGGGATGTCCACATTCAGGACATTCTTGAAGATGGCGCGCATCATGCCCTCGAACATGTTCAGGACGTCTTCCTGCTCCACGAAGGACATTTCGCAGTCGATCTGGGTGAATTCCGGCTGGCGGTCTGCGCGGAGGTCCTCGTCACGGAAGCAGCGGACAATCTGGAAGTAGCGGTCATAACCGGCTACCATAAGCAGCTGCTTGAAGGTCTGGGGGCTTTGCGGCAGGGCGTAGAACTGACCGGGGTTCATGCGGGAAGGGACCACGAAGTCGCGGGCGCCTTCCGGGGTGCTCTTGATGAGGTACGGGGTCTCGATTTCCATGAAGCCGTTAGCGTCCAGGTAGTTGCGAACTTCATGGGCCACCCGGTGGCGCAGGGCCAGGGCGCGCTGCAGCGGACCGCGGCGGAGGTCCAGGTAGCGGTATTTGGCGCGAAGGTCTTCGCCGCCGTCGCTCTCTTCCTCAATGGTGAAGGGCGGCGTAACGCTCTTGTTCAGAATGGTGATGGCTTCCAGTTTGATCTCAATGTCACCGGTGGGCATCTTGGGGTTTTTGGCCTGACGCTCAACGACCTCGCCTTTGGCCTGGATCACGAATTCACGGCCCAGGGAGGTGGCTACCTCCACCAGGGCAGCAGGGGCGTCTGCCTCCACTACCAACTGGGTGATCCCATAACGGTCTCTCAGGTCCACGAAGGTCATGCCGCCCAGCTTGCGGGCCTTCTGGACCCATCCGGCCAGGGTTACCTGCTGTCCTTTGTTCTCAATGCGGAGCTCCCCGCATGTGTGTGTTCTGTACATAGTTTATGCTATTTTTGTCTATTGCCTTTTAACAATCTACAAAAATAGCAAAAAAACTCGAATTACGCGTCATGCAGTCTGCCGATTGGGCGATGAAGCCCTTTGGAGAGGGGCGCTTATTCCTCCTCTTTATAACTGCGGCCCCAGAAATCTTCGGGCCAATAATAGACCCAACTCCCGCTCGAGTTGGGAGAAATCTGTATTTCCCCGCCGTCGCTAGAAACCAGAAACACCCGTGTCCAGTACAAGTGACCGCTGGTAACTCTAGTTGACGTCTCGTATATTCCCTCGAAATTCGCACGCTCCATTCCGGCAGAATAGGACCCGACAGTATGACTTAAAACCAGTCTGGGAGAGGGCATATAATCCGGATTCCTGATATAATTTAGAAATGGATACATATGGGGGATACCTGCCGCAAGGTAGCTCTCAAATGTAGGGGAATCCCATCCCTGTGGAGGATCGCTCCAAGAGAACAGGCTTGCTTCATCCACCTTACCGTTGCTCTCATACACACGAAGTTCCACGCTGTAATCTATCGGCGTCTGCTCCTCCAACTCCACATGATAAGACCATTCCTTGGGAGAAACCGGCACTTGCATAACTGTTCCGGAGCTTCCGGCTTCATAATTCAGGTCTTCAAATATATAAAACTTCTTTGACAACGGAATGCTGCGTGGGCCGCCACTTGCCAGATTTACCTTTGGCGAAAGGTATTGCTCCCAAATTGGATCAAACTCGATATTGGTGGTCAAATCCTTAAATGTCTTGCTGAATCGCCCGCCCAAAACGGCGATGCTGGGAATCAACTCCAACTCCGGAGTGAGGGCCAACTTTCGGGATTGGGTTGTCTCCTCATACGACGCTCCGAACTTCAAGCCAAAACTTGTCTGTACCCCAAGACCCAGCATCCCGTAAAGTGAAAGATGTGGCGCTACGTTCAGCTTCCCATATGCGTAGATGGATGCCGATGCTCCCCCGAGACTGGGCTGAATTTCCGTCGGAGCTGCCTCTACCTTCTGGTAGCGTGCGGAGAAGCCCTGTCCTATATTGTAAGACAGCCCGTATCGTCCTGCGTTGTAATTGTAATTGACCGATGTCGAGAACTGGACATTCCCGCCCACGCCCACTTCTCCGGACAAATCAATGTTCACAGTCAGGATGACGCCCGGGGCAATCATGAAGGGCGGCGTAAAGATGAGGTTCATCAGGTGGAAGGGCTGACCGATGTTGAATTCAGCTTTCAGGACAAAGTCCGCACTAAGCGTGAACTCCGGTTCCATCACAAAATGAATGTATTGTACCTCCCCGTCAGCAAAACAGGCGGAGAAACGCGTCTTTAACTGCATCTGCGCAGCAAAGGAAACTTCGGCATTTTTTTCTGAATGTTTGAAGAACGCTTTAGGAAAAGAAAATGTTTTGCTCTTGACTGCCTTCGTCTCCGGCTGAGGGTTTAACAACGCCTCCGTGGCCTCCTCGCTGAAAAGGATACGGCCGTCCGAAGATACACTGAATGGAATGGAGTTCCCCTCCGCATCACGGATTTCGGCCAGATGGCTTGCCAGGTCCAGCTCAATGCCTCCGTCTCCCAAATAGTTACCAGCCTCATCGTAAATAGGAGCTCCCGCTGTCATTTCTTTGTAAGGGGCAGCGAAATTCGGTTCAAAATGGGCCTCCACCTGATACCGGTCGTCGGACACTTTTTGGCTGGAAGTAATCTTATACACACCACCTTCCGGAAGGGTCGCTGTGGACTGCTCAAAAATGAGCCAGTTTCCTACGTCAGGATGCAGATCTTTATGGACGATTAGGTTCAAGACCGGACGAGTCACCGGATAATTGTACTCATTTAATATCACATCACCGTTCTCGTCCCGCAGCCATTCTTCATCCACGACCGTTAGCATTACCTTATCCAGCGCTTCCGACGTCATGATTGTTGCACCGTCCATCAGAACTGTAGAGGATTCCGCAGGATATTCATTGCCGCTGATGTCGCCAATAAGGTACACCACACCACGCATCAGCGTCTTGCCCATGGCTGTGCCAACAGTCTTGACAGTTCTGTTTCCTTTATTGTCGATAAACGTTATCTCGAAACCCGCAGCGTAACTGCGAGGAGGAACAATCAGGAACAGCGGATGCATGGCCCCCGCCGAGAATTCGACACCTTCGCCAAGGTCCAGCGTGAGGACTTTTTCCTCGCCGACGATTTCCGCATTCAGGCTATTCCCCCCTGTCAGTCTCATGGCACCGGCTACCGGAGCCCCGGACAAGTCCCGAAACTCCACCGCCTTCACAAGTGTCTCCTCCTCAAATACTTGGCCTATCTTAAGCACCGCCGTCATATTGCGAAACACCAGTCCGGCAGACTTGTTTCCTTCACCCAGGAGGATATTGGCCGACGGATCCGGCTGGACCACGCCGTTGTACGTCACATACCGCTGACGGGAAGGGAAGGTCACCAGCAGCGCATTCCCCTCTTTCCTGCTGCTTTGCTGGTACGGAGCATAGGCTGTCAGATCGCCCGATGGTATCGTCCCGTCCGAACGGAAGTCCGCCGATTTACGGTCGGCCGACAAATCCCCTTCCTGCAAGGTAAACAGCACATTGGATGCGCTGCTGCCAAATACGCCAATCTGGTCTCCCGCTTCCCAAAAGGACTCTAACTTCACGCCGGGATTGTCTACAAGAATGGACTTCGTTACCATGACGTCGGCATCCATGACACCGTGAAGTATGTCATTTTGGACATCCATATCCGGGCTAACCCGGGTGCAGCATACCGACAGCATAGAAATTGTCAGAATAATCAGATATCTTGTTTTCATGGTCTCTCTCTGTTAGGTTAATCCCAGTCTGTATGGTCGCCGTAGCCGAAGTCATTACCATCCACGCTCGCCGATGCGTCCAGAACCGTAAATGTTTCATAATTAAGTTCATCCGACTCCACATACACCTTCACCTGCGCACTGCGGGGGGCTGTCTCGGAGTCCGGCCGGGCCGTTGACGTAACACGGAGCGTCGCGTTGTCCACGCATTCCACCTTCAGCCAGGAGGCTTCGGTTGTCGGAACCCAGCGATAGGCGTTGCTGGAAATAATTACATCCCGTGTCTGACCTCCTGCAGACAGCAGCACTTTCATACCGTCCGGCTCGTCCAGGATCCAGTCGTAATCCCTACTATACGTCTGCTGGGTAAAACTGATGATAACGTGCGTCTGCTGCACAATGGTAACGGTTTTACTGTAAAGCGAACCCGCTTGCACGGTAACCGTACAAATGCGCGGCGGGTCGTACTTGTACTGGCCGTTTTCGTAACGGGCATCATACTCCTCTATATCCAGCCGCAATTCCGATGAGCCGGGCGTTGCCTTGCACCATGTTTCACTGGAGATGGCCGTCCAGTCCGTAACATCCGTAGAGACTGGCCACATGACAACCTCCGAGTCCATGTTCAGGACTACCTCGTTCGGTAAAGTTATCGTGAAATAGGGGCCGGAAGGGGGCGGCGTGACACCGGGGTCTGTTCCGGGGTCTGTTCCGGGGTCTGTTCCGGGGTCTGTTCCGGGGTTCGTTCCGGGGTTCGTTCCGGGGTTCGTTCCCGGATTGGTCCCGGGGGTCGGGTCCGTTGATGACCCGGATGGTTTTCCACAGTTGCATATGGCCACCACGCAGACCAGGAGGACCAATATGCTGCAGGTTCTTTTATACATATTCATCTGCAAATAGTTTTTTGCAAATATACATTTTGGCGGGCGCTTATTTTATTCCATTGGCAGAAAACAAGACTACCGATTCGGGAATTGGAATCCGTCTACTAGAATTCTTTTTTAAAAAAAGACGTACCTTTGCATGTCATGAGAAAGAACATTGTCTTTGGGCTGGCCCTTTTATTGTCACTGGCGCAGATGCGGGCGCAGGAAATGGGCTGGGAACGCCTGCCGGACCTGGCGGTACCCAGGTCGGGGCATGCCCTGCTATACCTCAACGGAGAACTTACGGTTCTTGGCGGTCATACCACCGGCTTCATTCCCACTCCCACGGCGGAATACTTCAAAGACGGCGCATGGCACACTGTCTCCACCCTCTATTCCCATGACCTGGGCTTTTGCCTCCCGCTAAAAGACGGAAACGTGCTACTGGGCGGCGGCCTGCCGGAACCGTTCGGCGTGGGACAAAGTTTTTCTGCCGAACTCTATACCCCCCTATCCCACACGTTTGATCCGGTCACCATCCTGGACCGCAAACGGGCGGCAGCCAATGCGGTTGAGCTGGAAAACGGCACCATACCAGTTTCCGGAAACTGGTATGCCGACGACGCCTTGGAGCTCTACTCAGCCTCCAGCGGCTTTGCCTATGTAAAGGAAACGGCCGAGCAGCGCGCCCTGCCCTGGATACTCCCCACGGCACCGGACAACGCCCTTATCTTTAGTTCAATGGATACCCGGGGCGCACCGGCAACGGGATGGGTGGACAGGCTGCACGGGGAGCCTTTCCAGGTGCCGCTCCTTCTCCGGTCAAGGCCCGGCTGCTCCGACGCCGACAGCAAGCGAGTCCCCTGCCAAATCGGGGATCCGTCGAGAGGAGACTATGACTACCTGCTGCTGGCCTACAACGACAGCCTGGAGGCCACGGGCATTCTGCGGGTACATGGAGAAACATTCGCTTTGTTGGAACTGGAAGCGGACTTCCCCCTCAAGGGCGTAAACGGCCCCATCCATTACTGGCATCATCTGCTCAGGCATGGAGCATATGCCTGGGCGCTGGGGACCGATGATGCCGGGCGGGCCTATCTCCTTCAAATTGGTTACAAGCCTGCCTTGGAAGGCGGGAAGGCCACACTCAAGCTTTATCATACGGAGCCGCTGGAGGATTTGCCCTTGTACGGCGCATGCGCCATGTTGCCGGACGGGAGGATTGCCCTTGCCGGCGGAATTGAGCGTTCCAACTACAAGCCCTATGCTTCGGTCTATCTCTTCGACCCCCTGAAAACTGTGAAGGTTGCTGCCGATACCCGCTCAAGGGCAGCCGGACTACTGACCGCCATCCTCACGACGTTAGCCCTCATCGGCGTGGGATGGTGGCTGGTCAGAAGCCGGAAACAACCGATTCCGGAGGAACCGCAGCCCGAACAGGAGGAACCCCGGCTCCAACGGGACCGGGAGCTGTTCGAGCGCGTATCGGCCCTCATGGAGAAAGGTCTTTTCATGCAAAAGGGCCTTTCCATTGCAGACCTGGCTACGGCCCTTGGAACCAATACCAAATACATCTCTTCCTGCATCAACGCCGGGGCCGGCTGCTCCTTCCTGGATTTTCTGAACGGCTACCGCATCCGCTATGCGCAGAAAAAAATGCAGGAAAATGCTGCCGTACGACTTTCCGACATTGCCGAAGCCGCAGGATTTGCTTCCGAATCGGCCTTTTACCGGAATTTCAAGCGGGTCACCGGAATGACTCCGGCGGAATGGATGGCCCGGATTTCGAAATAGGTTCTTGCTTTTTGCATAAAAACCGTATCTTTGCATGTTATGATGGAAGTACGTGCAAAAAAAGCCCTCGGGCAGCATTTTCTCACCGACCAAAAGGTCGCAAGGGCCATTGTGGATGCCCTGTCATGCCCGGTCCCGACCGGGCGTCTCTTCCCCGTGCTGGAGGTAGGTCCGGGCATGGGAGTCCTTACCCAGTACCTGCTGGAGCGGGAAGACATCGACCTTAAACTCATTGAGATTGACTCGGAGAGCGTGGAGTACCTGCTCACGCACTTTGCGGGCATGCAGGGGCGGCTCATGGAGGGCGATTTCCTCACCCTCAAGCTGGAGAAGCTGTTCCCGGAGCAGTTTGCCATTATCGGCAATTTTCCGTACAACATTTCCTCGCAGATTTTCTTCAAGGTGCTGGACTACAAGGACCAGATTCCGCAGGTGGTGGGCATGGTGCAGAAGGAAGTGGCGGAGCGCATTGCGGAAAAGCCCGGCAGCAAGACCTACGGCATCCTGAGCGTGCTGCTGCAGGCCTGGTACGACATTGAGTATCTGTTCACTGTGGGCTCCGGCTGCTTCGCTCCCCCGCCCAAGGTGGAGAGCGCCGTCATCCGGCTCACCCGCAATAGCCGCACGGACCTCGGTTGCGACGAGGCCTTATTCAAAACCGTGGTAAAAACCGCTTTCGGACAGCGCCGCAAGATGATGCGCAATCCTCTAAAGCCGCTGGCCCGCGCCAAGGCGGAACGCAGCGGCTGGTCCGAGGAACAGTTAGCGGATTTCCTGGCTCAGGAGGTCTTTTCCCTCCGCCCGGAACGCTTATCCGTAGAAGATTTCGTGGCGCTTACCAACTTACTGGCATAGCCACTACCACTTCACCACCACTTTCTGCGGCTGGGAGGCGGGAGTGGGCGGCAGGAAGACGCAAGCCTCATGGGTGGCGGCGTTGTACTGGCATTCCAGCGTGCGGCCGTTGAGCATAGCCTGAGGGCAACGGGATGCTCCGCCCAGCACCAGCGAGAGTTTGCGACTTACGGGTTTCCCTGCATAAGAGCCCTCTGAAGGGCCGATTTCTACCGTCACGCCTGCAGCGTTGGCGGTTTTTTCGATGCGCGTGGAGGCATACTGCGTGGGATAGGCCTGGGAAACGCCATCGTCCTCATAGTGCACATAGCTGCTATGTCCCTTGCCGGGGGCGATGTAGATGCGCAGCTCGTCGGAGATGGACTGCAGGTGCTGGATGCCCTCGCCGGCCAGCGGCAGGATGGCGCCGGCCTTCACGAACCAGCAGTTCTGGTCGATGGAATAGGTCAGTTTCTGAACCGTGCCGCCTTTCAGGATCTTGTGATGGGCCATATCGTACCAGTCGGTGCCGGCGGGGAGCCACACATCGCGGTGGGCCAGGCCATCGGCCCCAACGGGTTCGCATACCGTTGCGGCCAGGATATTATCGCCAAAGAAGTATTCCTGCTTCCAGGTATAAGCCTCGGCCTTTTCCGGATATTCATAATAGAGCGGACGGCACAGGGAAATACCCTTCTCGTAGGCCTGGCGGGCCATATCATAAATATAAGGCGTAAGGGCGTAGCGCAGTTCCAGGGCCTCTTTCATGTACTGGTAATGCTCCGGGAACATCCAGATGCGGCGCTCCAGGATGGCCGATGAGGTGCTGTGTGTCTTGAAAATCGGGGAAAATACGCCGTACTGCAGCCAGCGGGTGAAGAGTTCGGGATCCGTGGGATTGTCTTCCCGCTGCATGTGGCCGCCCAGGTCGTGGCCCCAGTAGCCGTAGAGCACGTTGGAAGCCGTGGCGGTGAATTCCGGCAGATAGCCCAGTACTTCCCACTTGATGAAGGTGTCACCGGAGAAGCCCAGCTGATAGCGATGGCTGCCCAGGCCGCCCCAGCGGTGGTAGATGAGCGGACGCTCGGCCTGTTCGGGGGCCAGGCCGCGGGAACGGCGGATCTTGTCGTGGAAGAAGGTATGGTTCAGCCAGAAGGTGTTGCTCAGCCCCGGCACATACTTGCTTTCCTTCCACTGCTGCCAGTCCAGCCACCAGAAGTCCACGCCCTGCTTCTCCAGGGGATGCAGCACGGAGTTGAAATAGGCATCGGCCCAGGCACGCTGGTCCATGCGGAAGGGCACGCTGGCATGATAGCCGTCGCGCTTCACATAGCCGCGGGGACCGTCATAGTCGTCGGTACGCGACAGGTAGTCCTTCACGAAAGCCGGATACACCTGCTCCCGCACCACGATGCCGGAAGCCGGGTGCAGGTTGAGGGAGGTCTTCAGGTTCATGCTATGCACCTGGTTCAAGAAGCCTTCGGGATCTTCGATGAGGTCCCGGTTCCAGGTGTAGCCGGTCCAGCCGATTCTCTGGCCGAACTCGTCCCTACGCTGGCGCCGGGCGGCACCCCGCCACGTCTCGTGCCAGTCCATGTCGATCACCATCACGTCGATAGGCAGCTCCCGCTGACGGAATTCCTGGCCCAGGGCGATGAATTCCTTGTCAGTATAGGCCCAGTAGCGGCTCCACCAGTAACCGAAGACGAACTTGGGAGGCATGGGGATGTTGCCGGCCACTTTGGCGTAATCGGCCAGGGCGGCCTTGTAGTCGTGACCATAGGCGAACAGGTACAGGTCCTGACGCTCCCCTTCCGGCCGGGCGGCCACCCAGGAGCCCCAGTCGCTGTCATCGTCCACAAACAGGTGACGCTGGCTCTCGTCCACAACGGCCCAGCCGTCGCGGGACAGGATGCCCTTCTCCATGGGGTCGTTGAAGTTGATCTTTTCCGGACCCTGGCAGCCGTCCAGCGTACGGGCGGTGCCCATCAGGTTGCCCTTGTCCTCCATGCCGGGATGCCACTTGACGGTCTTTCCGTTCAGCTTAAAGGAGACCTGCAGGTTCTCGGCCGATAAAGGGCCCTCGGAGGGTTTGTAATCCAGGGTAAGGGACTTGGTCTTCACCACCAGCTTGCCGCCGGAACGGGAAACGGTGAA
This sequence comes from uncultured Bacteroidales bacterium, assembly GCA_946415475.1. Lineage (GTDB taxonomy): Bacteria > Bacteroidota > Bacteroidia > Bacteroidales > UBA932 > Cryptobacteroides. The sequence continues at coordinate 13,020 of CAMKSQ010000011.1, read as the reverse complement.
GGAGGGAACCGGAAGGTCGCGGTTCACGATGGCCAGGGAGGCATGGTCTTCGAACTGGCCGTCGGCCGCCCATTCCAGGCGCAGCAGACGGTCCGTGAGCACGGTGAAACGGGCATTTCCTTCCACCACCTGGGCTTTGGGATTGGCTACAGGGTTCTGTGCGAAGGCAGAAATATTTGCCAGCAGGAGGCAAAGGACAAATAAACGGGCTTTCATATCAGTTATTTTTCTACAAATTTAATAAAAAAGGGGGTGCAATCCAAACACCCCCTCAATCCAATGAAAAAACTACACACTAATGAACATTGGATTCACGCCGTCTCACGACGGTGTTTTATCGCTGGAACTCCACCACCAATGTGCTTAAAGCGGGCACGGTGGTTTCGTCCGAAAGGGTCACAGACGCTCCGGTGAGGACATTGCGCCCGGCGCCAAGCCCGGCGGAAATCTCCTGAAAGCGTGTCCACGGCACTTTCTTCTCTTCCGGGGAATTGTTCACGAACACGAACACCACTTCCTCGTCATTGTAGCGGAAATAGCCGTAGGTGTTGTCCTGGGGGATGAAATGCAGGGTCTTTCCGGAATGGATCACCGCTTTCCCCTTGCGCCACTGGAAGAGCGTACGGGCATAATCATGCAGGTCTTTTGCGTGGGGCCATTCCCGGGTGGCCGATGCCTTCACGCGCCCCTCCTCGGTAAACAGGTTCACCGGGTCACCAGCCCAGCCTCCCGGGAAGTCCATCCGCAGGCGTCCGTCGTCGCGGCGGGGGTTGCCGATGGTGAACATCATCTCGTCCCCGTAGAAAAACTGGGGAATGCCCCGGAGGGTGGCCAGCAACGTGAATGCAATCTTCATGCGCCGCGGTTCTTTCCCGTAAGTGTCGCCAATACGGGCGATGTCGTGGTTGGACAGGAAGATGAGCATGTGGCTCAGGTCATGGTAAATTCCGTCGTGTGACAGGGCGGTGTACACGGCCGATATGTCGGCTCCGCGGCGACCGCGCCCCCGGCCAGGGGCACTTTCGTCGGGGATGGGAGCCGACAAGGCCTGTGAAATAGCGCCCTGCAACGGGAAGTCCATGATGCTGGGCAGGTAGGAATTAAATCCATCCGTATTGGGGTTGTCTTTTTGCCAATAGGCGCAGAAGTCCGGGCTGGCGTGCCAGTTTTCACCCACGATGTTAAAGTTGGGATACTCGTCGGTCACGGCCTTGGCCCACTGGGACATCGGCACTTTTTCGTTGTAGAACCAGGTGTCCACCCGGAAGCCGTCCAGGCCGGAATATTCGATCCACCAAACGGCCCACTGCTGGAAGTACTTGAGCATGTAGGGGTTATCCAGGTTCATATCCGGCATTCCGCGGGAGAACCAGCCCTCCTCCATCACGGCCAGGTCGGCCTTGGAAGCGTTGGGATCCAGGGCCAGGGACATGGTGTGGTTGGAGTTCACGTAAGGCTCGTTCATGTGCACCCAGTCCTTGAACGGGAGGTCCTTCATCCACCAGTGTTCCGTGCTGGCGTGGTTGGTGACCACGTCCATGACGATTTTGATGCCCTTGGCATGGGCGGCCTCCACCAACTCCTTATACTTCTCATTGGTTCCGTAACGGGGGTCGATGTGATAATAGTCGGAGCAGGCATAGCCGTGGTAGGAGCCATGGCGGGCGTTGTCCCCCAGCAGCGGGGTGCTCCAGAGAGCCGTGGCGCCCAAATCGGCAATGTAATCCAGATGGTCGATAATGCCCTGCAGGTCGCCGCCGTGGCGGCCCATGGGTTGCTCGCGATTGGCCTTTTCAGCCGTATCGGGCGTAGAGTCGATGGAAGGGTCTCCATCGGCAAAACGGTCGGGGACGATGAGGTAGATCAGGTCGGCGGTAGTGAAGCTCCCCCGCTGGGCGCTTCCTTTGGCCCGCTCGTAAATCTGGTAGGGATAGCGTACGGTGATGCCGTCTTTCTTGAAAACGAAGGTATAGGTGCCCGGCTGGGCCTTGGCATCAATCTGCAGGTCGATGAACAGGTAATTGGGACTGTCGGCCTTGTGCAGGGCCTTGATGGACACGCCGGCGGCTCCTTCCAGGGAGACATCGGCCTGGCTGATGTCCTGTCCGTGTACCAGCAGTTGTAGCTCGGTGTTCATTCCGGTCCACCAGCAAAGAGGTTCTACTTGCTGGATTACCTTCTGGGCGTTCAGGGCCGTAACGGAACAAAGGATGCCGCAAACCAGCGCCAGGTATTTTTTAGCAATGCTTTTCATGGCTTATTTCCAGATTTGGAACTGATAGGCACTGAATTTCTGGGAGGTGGGGACACCGTTCTTGCCGGAAACGGGTTCCGGGAAGTACGCATCCACTTCGCTTCCGCTTACGTTGACAGCCACCAGGCCGCCGTTTTCATAGAGGACGAACAAGACACGGCCGCTTTCATACAGTTTGCAGGCGCCCTTCCGGTTCAGTTTGGAAACAGCCTGCATGGCCGCCTGGTATTTCTGGGTGAACTCCGGCATGGCGTTCCAGTTGAACGTCTGGGTGTTGAAGAAGTTGATGGTCTTGTTGTTACCGGCTTCCTGGCAACCGTAAATCATAGAGGAGCCATTGAGGCTGGCCATCAGGACATAGGCGGCCAGGCTGCCGTCCAGGCTCTTGAACTGCCCGGCGGGCGTGGCCTCAGTGGCGTCATCGTGGTTGGTGATGAAGTAAAGCTTGGTCTTGGGAGCGGGCGCTTTGTCCTGATCTCCCTTGTACCAAGTGGCGAAATTACTCAGGGATCCGCCACCCACCAAACTAATAACCTGGCGCTTCATGGCGCGGTCGAAGATGATGTCGAAACCATTGTCGAACATGCGGTCGAAGTCGCTTTCGGCCAGCATCACAAAGCCCGGTTTCAGCGCTTTGAGTTTGCCGATAGCCTCTTTCCAGAAGTCATCCCGCACGCCGTGGGCATAGTCACAGCGGTAACCGTCGATGCCTACTTCCGTCACCCAATATTCCAGGGCGTCTTCCATGGCGGCCCACAGTTCTTTCTTGCCATAGTCCAGCTGGGCCACGTCCTTCCACTCTCCGTCTTTGGTAGGCCAGGCAATGCTGCCATCGGCCTTGTGTTCATACCACTCCGGGTGTTCCGTAATCCAGACGTTGTCCCAGGAAGTGTGGTTGGCCACCCAGTCGAACATCACCTTCATGCCTTTTGCATGGGCTGCGTTCACCAGGGCCTTAAGCTCGTCCAGAGTACCGTAACTGCTGTTCACCTCCTTGAAATTCTTGATGCAGTAAGGAGAGCCTATAGCCTTCTCCTTGCCTTCCGCATAGATGGGCATCAGGTAGAAGAAGTCCGTTCCCAGGGCTTTGATGTCGTCCAGACGCTCCTGGATTTTGCCAAAAGCGCCGCTGTTGCCATACAGTTTGGGATTGACCTGGTAAATCTGCCAATGGTCACGTGCAGTGGCGGGCAGGGAAAGGATTTCCTTGGCGTAATTGCCGACGACGGGAAGGGTTTCTTCCCCACCGCCGGAACCGCCGGAGGGAATGATTTTGGCTTCCATGGGCTTGCCACAAGCACAGGCAGTGGCCAGCACAATGATAGAAGCAAGAATGGCTAATCTAGTCTGTTTCATAAGCTTAAGGATTGGCAGGCCGGCGTCCGGTCAGGGGCGCCGACCCGAAAAGTTAACTAGAAGACATTGACACCGGTAGCCGTCACCTTCAGGTAGTAAGCATTCCGCTCATACTTGAGGGCATAGTCGGGCAACTGGGTGCCGTCGCCGTTGTTGTTGAAGATGAGATTCTCGGAGTTGCCGATAGCGTCCATCACTACAAACGCCTTGGTATTGATCTCGTTGACAGTGGCGGTGCCGCTCACCGGGATGCCGGGCCAGCCGCCGCCCAGGTTGTTCACATCGCCCCACATATACAGGGTGATGGCTTCCCAGCCGGTCTGGTCATCGACAAATACCACGGAAGCGGTAGGATTGTCGATAGGAGTCACCCCTGTGTCGGTAACAGTCAGGAAATACTCATTCTGTTCGAACTTGAGGGCATAGTCGGCCAACTGGGTGCCGCCGCCGTTGTTGTTGAAAATGAGGCTTTGGGAGAGTCCAAGGGCATCCTCATAGAAGAACACCTTGTAATCGGTTTCGCCGATAGTAATGATGCCGCCGGGCTGTGCACCGGGCCAGCCGCCACCCAGATTGTTTACGTTGCCCCACTGGTACAGGGCGATGGCGTCCCAACTGGTCTGGTCATCCACGAAGATGGCTACACGCTTCTTGTCGGCGCCGCGAGGATTACCATCCACGGGGCCAAGCGAGTAACTGGCGTTGATGGTCAAGAAGATTTCATCCTCCGGAACGGTGATGGCAAATTCCTCCAGCTGCTTTCCGCCGCCATTGTTGTTCACAATGAGGTTGAGTTTCTTGCCCGCCATATCGGCCGTGAGGCCGAAGACCAGGTAATCGACATCGCCGACGGTTTCCACGTTGATGGGCGTGGCACCGGGCCAGCTACCGAAGGCTTCTGCGTCACCATAAGCATACAGAGCAATCTCTTCCCAGTCGGTCTTGTTCTGGATATAAATCCGGATGTCCGCCTGGGTAGGATCGATAACGGTTGCGACAATATTTCCCGCACCGTCATCGGCCAGCTGGACGAATTGGACCTCTTCCAGGATGAGGGCCAGGTCGCCCGTCTGGGAGCCAGCACCATTGTTGTTGAAGATGAGGTTCGCGGAACGGCCCAGGGCATCCGGCACTTCGAATACCTTGTAGCTTACCGTACCCACCTTCTGGGTTCCGGCCGGAGCGATGCCGGGCCAGTCACCGCAGAGATCTTTTCCTTCGACGTTCTTGTCGCCCCACGTATACAGGGCCAGTTCATCCCAGCCGCTCAGATCCTGGACAAAGACAACCACGTCCTCCTTAGGTTGCTCGGGTTGGGGTTCGGGACCGGGGCCGGGATCTACACTGCCACCACCGCCGCCAGGGCCATCCAGCAGCGTAGCGCCATCGGCCGTCACTTGGAAGAAGTAGTCCTTGACGCCTTCCTCGAAGGTAATGTTGTAGTCGGCCAGCTGGGTGCCACCGCCGTTGTTGTTGAAGATGAGGTTCTGGGCGAGGCCGAAAATGTCGTCTCCATACTCGAAGTACTTGTACTCGATGCCGGCGAGGGTCTCGCTGCCAGCCACCTGTGCGCCGGGCCAGTCGCCGCCGAAGTTGTTCACGTCACCCCACTGGTACAGGGCAATCTCGTCCCAACCGGTCTGGTCGTCCACCCACACGCGTACACCGTCGTGGTCGGGGATGACCACAGCGCCACCTTCTGCCGGGTTCGGGGCTTCGGACACGCCGTCGGCCGTCACCAGGAAGAAATAATCCTGGACACCCTCTGCGAAGGTGACGTTGTAGTCGGCCAGCTGGGTGCCGTTGCCGTTGTTGTTGAAGATGAGGTTCTGGGCCAGGCCGAAGATGTCGTCACCATACTCGAAGTACTTATACTCCTGACCATCGGCAGTCCAGGTGCCGGCAACCTGTGCGCCGGGCCAGTCGCCGCCGAAGTTGTTCACGTCACCCCACTGGTACAGGGCAATCTCGTCCCAACCGGTCTGGTCGATGATGTAGATACGTACACCATCGTGCTCAGGCAGCACAATCTTGCCTTCGTCGGGATCGACAGGCAGGAAGTATTTCTCCCACTTGTCGGCATAGACGTTAGCCCATTGGCCGGCGCCGATGGTGAGGGTGTGTGAAACGGCCTCGTTGCGCGAGGAGCGCTCGTAACCCTGTTCTACATTATAGAAGGTAAAGCCGTCGGCCAGGGTTTTTCCGCCCTGGAACTGAGCGGGATCCAGATAGATACCCCACTTAGAGGTAATGGTCTCGGAGTGAGTCATCAGGTAAGAGGCGTTGCCGATGGCCGCTTCGCCGCCATTGAAGGCGCCTACGATGTAGATTTCATCCGTGGAGGCACTCGCCTGCGGCATGATAACCTCCAGCAGGATCTTATCACTTAGGGTCTTGAAGGCCTGCTGCTCGTGCGCGAAGTCAACGGGCTCCGTCTTTGCGCAGGAGGCGGCAAGGGCCAGGACCGGAAGTATCAGGTATGTAAAAAATCTTTTCATGACTATTTGGCTACATAGTTAGGATTCTGTACAAGGCCCGGATTCACGGTAAGCGCAGCTTCCGGGAGCGGGAACCATTCATATTTGCGGTCGCGCTTGGCGGGATAGGAGTCATCACCCTCGCCACGGCCGAAGAACCACCACTGGCCCTGGGTGAACTTGTCGAAGCGACGGAGGTCGGTGCGGCGACGGCGTCCCTCGCAAAGGAACTCCTTGCCCCACTCGTTCAGCATCCAGTCTTCGTCGAAGGCGGTGAAACCGGGACCGGGTTCATCCTTCTTGGTGTTCCAGTCGGCGGCGCTGAAATAACGCTTGCGCACCTGGTTCACCAGGTCTTTGGCGCCATTGGCATCACCGGCGCGCAGCTTGCACTCGGCCAGCATGTAGTAAACCTCGGCCAGGCGGAATTCCACCTCGTCAATGTCGCGGAAGTCTACGCCGCAGACGTCAGGAAGCACAGGATAGCGTACCAGACGGTAACCAGAGTTGGTTTCACCCCAGTGCGGGGACATCACGGGAGCCAGGTCGCGGCCCTTGTTCTGGAAGGTACCCACCTGGTCCACATAGACCAGATTCTGGCCTTCGCGGTCGGCGTCGGCGGGAAGAGCGGCACCGGTATAGTAGTCCACCTGGGGACCCAGGAGGAAGAGGCCTTCCCAGTTGCCGTCGGTATCGGCATGATAGGCCTTCTTACGGATATCCTTGTCGTCAAACCTATCCCATACGGCACCCAGTTTGTCGCCGTAGTCGAAGATGAAGGACTTGCCGCCGGTGTCGGTACCGCCGGTAGGAAGCACCGTACCGGTGTTGTCGTGGGACGGGGCAATAATCACGCAGTTCCATCGACCCTGGTCGTTGTTGGAGCCAAAGATGGACTCCGGATCACCGAAGGCGTTGTAGGGGAAGAAGGTGACGTCGCGGCAGTTGTAAGCGTTGCTATGGGACTTGCCATATTCTGAAGCCAGTGCGAACACAACCTCGGGGCAGCTGACATTGGTAATGTTGTAGATGTCCCGGAAGTCGCCGGCCAGGCTGTAGTTGCCAAAATCGCCGTTCAGGATGCTCTGGCACAGGGTGGCAGCCTCGGCATAGTGGTTTTCCTTGATGAAAACCTCGGCGTTGAACAGCAGACGGGCCTTGAGCATACGGTTGGCGGCCTGGTTCATGCGGTTCACGTTCTGTACGGGAAGGTTCTCCAGGCTGGCATCCAGCTCGTCAATCATGAACTGCCAGATTTTCTTGCAGGAGGTGTCGAAGTCGGGGTCGGCAGACGGGGGAACCGTAGAGGTCACCTCGGTGTTCAGCGGCAGGGCGCCACCCCATACCTCGAAGAGGTTGTAGTAGCACCAGGCGCGCAGGGTCTTCATCTCGTCGATGTACTGGGCAGCCCTCTCCTGGGTAACGCCGATGGCGTCCAGGTTGATGGTCTCCAGGTCGTGGATGATACTGTTGCATTCGCCGATAGCGCCCCAGGTGTTGTTCCAGGCGCTTCTGATGATGGTGGATTCCGAGGTCCAGGTGTGGGAGGACAGCACGAACTTTTCGGCGTTGTCCCAGCCCCACTGGCCGCCGTTCCATACGCGCCAGGCAATCTGGTCGGCAGAGAACTCGTTCAGGTAGAAGAAATACTCGCCGAAGGAACCTTCCGCCGTGTAGTACACAGAGGCGATGGCACCTTTCACGCTGCCTTCGTTCTGGTAGAAATTGTCTTTCTCGATGCGGTTGAAGGCTTTCTCGGAGAGGTCGAAGCAGGCGGTAAGGCTAACAGCGGCAACCGCCATAATAAGGGTATTGAATATCTTTCTCATAAGGCAGTCCGATTAGAAGGTGACGGTGGCACCCAGGGTGACCACGCGGGTTTCAGGATAGCCAGTGCCATTGTCCACGCCCGGGGTGAGACCGTTGGTGCTCAACAGAGCCGGGTCTGTGCCGGTGTAGCCGGTGAAGGTGTACAGATCCGATGCGGTGAGGAACACACGCAGGCTCTGCAGGATGTCTTTCTGCTTGGGGACGAACGTGTAACCCAGGGTGATGTTCTGGATTTTCATGAAGTCACCCTTCTCCAGGAAGTAGGAAGTAACCACACCGCCGTATTCACGGACGTTCTTGTCAGTGGTATAAGCGCTGCGGAACACGTTGGCGTTACCGGAACTCTGCAGGTTGCCGGCGCGGCGGTTGTTGTAAATCATATGGCCGAAGGCGCCGTTCATGAAGATGTTCAAATCCCAGTTCTTGTAGCGGATGGTGTTGTTCCAGGAGAGGAACAGCTTGGGAATGGTATTGCCGATATAACGCTTGTAGGCGGCATTGGCCGATGCAGCGGTAATGGTGTTGCCTTCATTGTCATACACCATCATATCGCCGTACTCGTTCACGCCGGCGGCCTGATAACCGTACAGCTGGCCGATGCGGCTGCCTTCCGTGTAGCGATAATAGTAAGAGGTCTGTCCCAGGCCGCCGGTTCCCAGCATATCGATGTAGGAAGCGCCGTAGATCTGGTTGGACAGGGTCACGATGCGGGAATAGCCCACAGAGGCATTGATGCCGGAAGTCCACTTTACTTTGGTCTTGGCGAAGATGTCTCCCTCGACGGAGAGTTCGGCACCCAGGTTCTGGGTCTTACCGACGTTCACCAGGATGGAGCTGTGGATGAACGGAGGCTGGGGAGCCGTGTAGTTGTACAGCAGGTCCGGGCTCTCGCGGTCGTACAGGTCCAGACTACCGCGCAGGCGGTTGTCGAAGAAGGCGAAATCGACACCGAAGTTGATGGCCATCAGTTTCTCCCAGCGCAGTTCAGGGTTCTCGTTGGAGGCGGGACGATAACCGATCACCCATTCGCCGTCCATATAATACTGACCATGGCTGCCGTAGGTAGGACGGGCCACGTTGGAACCGCCGCGACGGCCGGTGATACCGAAGGAGAAACGGGGCTTGAGGCTGTTCACCGCTTTGGCGCCGCTCATAAAGCCCATATTGGCGATTTCCCAGGCGATGGAAGCGGCAGGGAAATTACCCCACTTGTTCTTGTCACCAAAGTTGGTGGCACCTTCCCGACGGATGGAGGCCTGGACGAAAATCAAGTTGTTCCAATTATAGTTGACACGGGCCAGGAGGGCAATTACCTTGGAGAGGGACTTGCCGGAGCTCATGCCGGTCTGGGCGGGATTCTCGGTGCGGGCGGTACCGGCGCCGATATCGTTCCACAAAATGGAGTCGTAGGCGAAACCGCGGTTGGTCATGCCCATGCTCTCCGAGTTGAAGTCCTGATAGGAGTAGCCGGCCACGGCGTTGATGTGGTGGGCGTCCTGGTGGAAGGAGTAATTGAACAGCCATTCCAACTGGTTGCGCCAGTTCTTGGAATAGTTGAGCGAAGCGGTACCTTCATAACCGTTCCAATACTTGTCGTGGGACTCGATGGGCGTGTAGTTGTTGCTCTTGTAATCGTTATAGTCCAGCGAGTAAGTGATGGTGGAACTGAAATTATGAACGTCGTTCTTAATGAAGTTCGCCTTGAGGGAAACGGCGCCGGTGGCAAACAGGCGCTGGCCGTTTGCGGTCTTGTTCAGCATGGCTTCCACCGGGTTGGTAGCGTTGGTGGGAGCGGTGGGCTGATAGTAGGAGCCATCCTCATTATATATAGGGAAGGTAGGGTTGATGGTGAGGGCGGTGCCGAAGGAACCGTCGTTACCATATTCCTCGTTCACGCGACGTACGTTCAAGGAAACGTTGATCTGGAAGATGTCCTTGATGAGGCGCTGCTCCAAAGCGGCGCGGGCGCCGAATTCTTCACGGGCGTCCACCAGGTCCACACCCAGGGAGTTCTTGTAGTTGACAGAGGCGTTGTAGGAGCCCTTCTTGGTGCTTCCGTCCACGGACACATAGTGGCTGTGGCCATAGGAGAACTTGCGGAGCAGGGCTTTGTACCAGTCGGTGCGGTAACCGTAGTCCGTTCCGCGGCGGGAACGAACCCATTCATCGGCCGTAAGCACCGGGATGGGATCCTTGGCGAAGTTCACGTTGAAAGCGCCGTCGTAGGTGACGTGTGCGGTGCCAGGTTCATCCTTGGAGCCTTTCTTGGTGGTGATGAGAATCACACCGTTAGCACCGCTGGTGCCGTAGATGGAGGCCGATGCCGCGTCCTTCAGGACGGTCATGGACTCGATGTCCTGGGGAGACAGGCTGCGGAGTTCACCGCCGGGAATGCCGTCGATCACCACCAGAGGTCCGTTGCCGGCGTTCAGGGAAGTGGCGCCACGAATCTGAAAGTCAGAGCCGGAGTTCGGGTTGGAACCCTGGCTGGTAACGACGTTGAGACCGGCCACTTTACCCGTGAGCATGGTCATGGGGTTGTTGGTGGTGCCCCGGAAGAAATCTTTGCTGTCGACCTGCACGACGGAGGCCGACAATTCCTTCTTGGACAGAGTGCCGTAGCCAATCACGACTACGTCATCCAAAAATTCGCTGTCTTCTTCCAACCGGATGGTCGCAGGGACCTCCTTGGCAGGGAAAACCTGTGTTGCATAGCCGATGCAACTGATTTCCACCAGTGCTTCGGGGGAAGAGACGCGCAGGATGTAGTCGCCGTCCAGCCCGGTGGCCGTACCATTGGACGTGCCCTGTTCCATGACAGTGGCGCCAATGACGGGTCCTTGGCTATCCATGACCACACCCTTCACCTGGTATCCGCCCTGGGCGAACACCATGACCGTCAGGCTGAGCCAGAGGGTCAAAGCGGAAATAATCCTTTTCATAGGGTTGCGTGTGTTGGTTATAATTTTGGAGTTGTGTTCCAATGTGTTGTGTACCAATGTGGTTTCGCAAAAGTACCCCCTTTCACGGGCGCGTCCTATTTACATAAAGGAATTATAATGCCTAAACGCATAATATTTTTGCCAACACACTGAATATCAGCGTATTGGCAAAATGAAAAAAGGAGAAAAATATAACGGGATTATTTCCCTATTTGCATGATTTCCGCCTCAAAACGTTCGTTTTCCACCCAGGATTTGTTCTTTACACGTGTTTTGTACGTATTGATGGTGTGTACAGAGTAGTCCAGGAAGCGGGCGATGCGTTCGGGTTCCTGGATGCCCAGACGGATAAGGGCGAAGATGCGCATCTCGGGATTCAGCCCATGTGTGGGAAAAATCTGCTCCGTTTCCGGGAACAGGGCGTTGTAGTCGTTGACGAATGTGGGGAATATCTTGAGGAAGGTGTTGTCGAAGGACTCATACATGCTGTCCCTTTCCTTGTCCAACGTAGATTCTTTGAGGGAACGCCGAAGTTCATCGTACTGGCGCGTAACCAGCATGCGATCCACCAGCTTGTATAGCTGGGACATCTTTTCAATGAATTCGGAATTGATATAGAACGAGTTGCCGATGTATTCCGCCTTGATGGCATTGGCTTCCGCCAGGCGGGCGTTGGCGTCCTCCAGCCGTCGGTTGCGCTCTTCAATGCCGGCCCGGGCCTCGTGCAGGCGGCGGTTCTGCCGGCGGAAGAAAGCTTGGGCTACAACGGCAATCACGGCAATGATGATGGTCAGGATAATGCTGATTCCCATGAGTTTATGCTGCCTGCTGAGGCTGTCGTAGTGGTTCTTCTCTACCCGGGGCAGAACAGCACCCACCTCCAGCTTGCGCAGACGGGCATTGTAGAAGTTGGCATCGTCAAAAGAGGCTCTCACGTAACGGGTGGGGCGTTCCACCTCTCCGCGGCGGCTGAGATATTCGGCCAGTATACGCAGCGCAGTGGTTTCCTTGGTGGACGATTTGATATCGCAGATGGCCGATTCACAAATGGCCAGAAGCGCCTCATCTTCCCGTCCCAGGAGTTGGAGCATCCAGCCCATGGACGAGGCGTAGATGGCGCGGGAGTGCAAATCCAGTCCCGGGGTTTCCAGCAGGGCGGTAAATTCTTCCACGCCTTCCTCAAACTGCCTGTTTTCCATCAGGAAATTGGCGTTATACTCATGCCATATACGGGAATTTTCCGGAACGGTCTCCAGGACTTTTCGGCTGTAGTATTCTCCGGCCTGCGAGTACTGGTCCCAGTACGGCTCGGTTTGGGCGTATCCTCTGGCTGAGTAGTTGAGCCGCACCATCGTCCTGTAATAACTGAGCCGGACGCGGGAAGAGAGCCGGTCTTCCGAGATTGTCGATGCCGTGTCGAAGGCTTCCTTGAACAGACCGGCGTTGATGAGGCAGATGACCTTGGCCAATTCGGCCTCGGCTACCAAGTCCTGAATTGGTGAATTGGCCGCCATCTCGCCCAGGGCCAGCGCATAGTTGTAGGCCGAATCGTACTTATAACTGGCATATTCCTCGTACAGGTGGAACGTGGCTTCCCAGCGGCCGCTTTCGTCCACGGCGTCGCGAAGGTCTCCCCTGAGCCGGTTGATCCTTTCCTCCTTACTGGCGTCATAATCGGCCTTTTGCTCCAGGGCGGCATCCACCTCCCGGAGTTTTTGCTCGATTTCGTGGTTGTGTCCCCATGCCGTACCCATCGACAGGCACAGGAAAAGCATAATAAAAACAGGTCTGTTCATGAGGTAAAGTTACTGATTTTCTTGCAAATACAAAAATAGTATTACTTTTACGCGAGTATATTATTGGATTCCGATGCCGTCATTGCCGGCTCTAACCCTCCTCATCCCGGGCTTGACCATCCTCATCCCGGACTTGACTCTCCTCATCCCGGGCTTGATCCGCCTCATCCCGGGCTTGACCCGGGATCTCCTTTCTGCCACATGTCCGACTTGCCCCTCATCCCGGGCTTGATCCGCCTCATCCCGGACTTAATCCGGGATCTCCTTGCGCGAAGGTCCACACGATGGACCCTCAATACAATTTTCCTACACTTTTTTTGCGCGAAGGTCCACGCCCTGGACCTTCAGGACAACGGAAGGAATAC
>CAMKSQ010000010.1 GCA_946415475.1 uncultured Bacteroidales bacterium | reverse complement strand
CCTTCCATCAGGTAGCCGAACATCTTGTCATTGGGGAAGTACTCGGCGATGAGGGCGGTTGAACCGTGTGCACGGTGTGCAGTGCCGAAAGCATCGTTGATGTAGCAGTCTGCGTAGCTGGCGAGGGTTTTCACGAACTCCTTCTGGGAGGCCTTCACGGCAGCCTTGGCGGCTTTCTTTTCCTCGTCGGTGGCATCCTCTGCCAGGCCGCGGGGTTTGCCTTCTTCCTCTGCATAGTAACGGAGGTTCTCCAGCAGGAGGGCCTCACCGGGCTTCAGGGCATCGGCCTGTGCCTTTGCCTTCTGGCAGTCGTCGGCAAACTGTACGGGAACACCCAGGCATTCGCTTACGCGGCCCACAATGTGTTTGAGGGAGAATTTGGGGTCCACCTTTTTAGGACGGCCCAGGTGGGACATGATAATAAGGGAACCTCCCTCTGCGAGCACCTTCTTGAGGGTGGGCATGGCACGGCGAATACGGGTATCGTCCGTGATTTCGAATTTCTCGTTCAGGGGAACGTTGAAGTCTACGCGTACGATGGCTTTCTTGCCTTTGAAGTCGTACTTATCAATGAATTGTTGCATAAATTATAGTGTATAAAAACTTTCCAACTTACAAATTTAACAATCTTTGCACGATTTTCAAAGAAGGGACGCTTTTAGCGTTTAAGGCGCACAAAGATACTCAGCGGCAGCACCTTCCCGAAAGCGTCATTGAAGGCCAGTTCCCCGGAGGTCATATCGCGGAACTGGTTTTTAAAGGCTTCACGCACCACGGTCTCCCCCAGGGCGGCGCTGTAGCCGTTGGAATAAAGGTTCAGGACCATGAAGGCATCCCGCTCGGAAAGGATGGCGGCGACATTTTGCAGCAGGCCAAACAAAAGCTCGTCCAGCTTCCATTTTTCCCCGTCCGGGCCGTGGCCATAAGCGGGCGGATCCAGAATAATGCCATCGTATTTATTGCCGCGCTTGGCTTCCCGTTTGGCAAACTTGAGGGCGTCTTCCACCACCCAGCGCACCCCGTCCAGGCCGCTGCGCTCCATGTTTTCGCGGGCCCAGGTGACCACCTGGCGCACGGAGTCCAGATGGGTGACATCGGCCCCGGCGCATTTGGCTGCAAGCGAGGCCGCTCCCGTATAGGCAAAGAGATTGAGCACCTTGGGCGCAGGGAGGCCGTTGGCTTTGTGGATACGGCCCAGGCGGCATGTTTCCTTGTAGATGAATTCCCAGTTGGGCGCCTGCTCCGGGAACACGCCCACGTGCTTAAAAGAGGTCAGGCCCAGCCGGAGGCTCAGGTGTAAGTCGCTGGCGGCATGGGTTTCCGGGTCCGGTTCCCCGTTGTAGGCAATGGTCCACTGGTCGTCCATCTTTTTGGACTTGTTCCAGGTGCCGCTATCTTCCTTGCCGGCCTTGCCGAACCCGGCGCCGGGCAGGAAGGTCACATGGCTCAGGCGTTTCCACTCTTGCTCGGGCATGGAGGGCGTCCACAGGGCCTTGGGCTCCGGTCTTCTCAAGACATATTTGCCAAAACGCTCCAGCTTTTCGCCGTTGCCGCTGTCCAGCAGTTCGTAGTCTTTCCAATACTGTGCAGGGAATTCTACCGCCATAACAAAGAAATTTTTACAAAGATAGTTATTTTTGAAGAGACACCGTGTCGATAAAAGTATTATCTTTATTACCTCAAACGCATGATATGAAAAAACTACTGCTCTCTGCCGTCGTGCTGCTTTGCGGGATGTCGGCCTTTGCACAGGTTCAGTGGGGACCGTGGGTATCGGAAGCCCGCGAAAACTCCATCAGTATCCTCTGGGTAAGCGAACGCCCGGGCATGGCCTGGGTGGAACGCGAAGACGGCTCACGCGTGTGGGAAACTTTTGCCGGACGGCGCATTTTCCGGCGGCTGCACTGCATTCACTTGGAGGGCCTGCAACCCGGAGAAACCGTGCGCTACCGCGTAGGCGGGGAAAACCTGGAGGACGATTCCAACGCCCGCAAGCCCAAGTTCGGCACGGGCTATGCGGACACCTGGCACAGCGTCCGGAGTTTTGACGCAGCGGCCCCGGACTGCCGCTTCTCCGTGTTCAACGACATCCACCTCCGCACCCGGGAGTACAGCACCCTGGCCGCAGGAGTAGACCCTTCCGCCACCCACTTCCTTTTCCTGAACGGGGACATCGCCACTGCAGGCAACTATGTACTGGATTCGCTGGTGCGGTATGAGCTGGCGCCGCTGGGTGCGCTCCAGACGCAGCTTCCGGTGCTCTTCGGCCGCGGCAATCACGAGGGTCGCGGCAATGCCGTCGAGCTGGTGGCCGATATCTTCCCCAACCGCACCCCGGCCCCCTTCTACTACACCTTCCGCCAAGGGCCAGCCGCCTTTGTTGTATTTGACGGCGGAGAAACCGGGCACGACCGCTCCATCCTGTTCAGCGGCTCGGCCGTGTACGAAGACTACCTGAACCAGCAGCTGGAATGGGCCCGCGAAGCCCTTCTGGAGCCGTCCTTCTTCTACGCGCCCGTCAAAATCTGCCTGCTGCACGTGCCCATGATCGACCACCCGGACAAGACCGACTATCTGCTGCAGCGCTGGCTCAACCAGCACTTCATGCCCCTGCTGAACCAGGTGGGCATCGACCTGATGATCGGGGCCGACCTTCACGAATTCATGTACTGTGAGCCCGGCACCATGGACAACAATTTCCCCATCATGGTGAACGACGACGCCCGCCGCCTGGACGTATATACGGACGGAAAAAGCATCACCCTCCACATGTGGAATGCGAAGGGTGAGCTGGAGTTTGAAAAAGAGATTGCGCGCTAGCCTTCCACCTCTAATGAGTCGGAAGAGCGGCTTTCGGGTCGATAAGAGCCGCCGGAAGCGGCGTGCAGCAACGCCTCCAGGTTAGCGACGATGGCCTCAGAGAGGTCCGTGTCCCCGTACTGCTTGCACACGTCGGAGACGTAGAGCAGCATACGGCTGGCGGTCTCGAACTCGTGGGAGCCCAGGGATCCCCATTCCAGGTAGAAGCGGGCGGTTTCCGTGAGCTGATCCCCAAAGCGGGCCACCAGGTCGCGCGCCTTCTCCACATCGCCCAGATAATAGTAGTTCTCCACCATCTGCGCCACCATGTAGTCGTTCCCGGTGAACCCGACGGGAATGCTCTCCAGCGGGAAATTCTCCTCCGGGAAGTTCTCCTGGCACATGTCCATGATTTCCAGGGCCTTCTCGTCTTCTTCTGCGTCGATGAGCGCGTTGGCCACCGTCAGGAACAGCTGCCGCTGCGACAGCACACCCAGGAAGGTGTACATGTTCTGGTAGTCCACAAAGTAGTCCGTGCGTTTGAGGGCATCCCACTTATACTTGGTCTTGAAGTCCTCGTACAGCTGCAGGGCATCCACCACCTTGCCGGCGTCCGTGGTGCCGACCTTGTTGCGGATAGGCGTAAACCGATAGGAGAAGCCGTCGAACATCAGGTAATCCTTGATGCCCACATTCAGGTCGCCGCCCATGTTCAGCAGGTTCAGCGGACGGTCCCATTCATAGTTGGACAGAAAGTCCAGCAGGAACAGCTCCGGCTTGGAAAGGTAGTTCTTGTCCTTGGACATGGTGAGCATGATCTGCTCGGGAATCTCATCGGCGAATTTTTCCGGGACGATACCGTATTTGAGGCAGTTTTCCTTGTTCACCGGAATCACCAGATTGCGGGCGCAGATGAAATCCAGCTTGCGGCCGCTCTCCAGCGGAACCTTCATCTTGGGATCCTTGAACACGTCCATCACATCCGACAGCAGCATGGGTGAGCCGTCGTCATAGGCAATGTACACGAACTCGTTGGTGCCGTACAGGTACTGCTCCTGCGGAACCGTCAGTTTGAGCGGTTTGCTCTCGTTGCAGGCCCATTTCATCTGGTCGATGTACCAGTCCGTTCCCAGCAGCGAGGTATTCACCACGCGGACGTCCGTGCGCACGCCCTCGATTTCCTGGGCGTACCACAGCGGGAAGGTATCGTTGTCTCCGTGCGTCACCAGCAGGCCGTTCTCCCCTACCGAATTCAGGTAGTTCCAGGCCATCTCCGGCGCCGTATAGCGGTTGGAGCGGTCATGGTCGTCCCAGTTCTGGGCAGCCATGAGCACCGGTACCAGGAGGCACAGGGCCGATACCCCTCCGGCGACGGCCGGAGCAGGCACCTTCTTGGAAGCCGCACTCAGCCACTGGTACAGGGCCGCCACGCCCAGGCCGATCCAAATGGCAAACATGTAGAACGATCCGGCGTACGCATAGTCACGCTCACGCACCTGGTACGGCGGCTGGTTCAGATACAGAACGATGGCGATGCCCGTCATAAAGAACATCAGGAATACCAGCCAGCTGCCGCGTTTGTCTTTGTCGTACTGGAATACCAGGCCCAGCAGGCCCAGCAGCAGCGGCAGGAAGAAGTAATGGTTTTTGCCCTTGTTCTCCCGCAGCGGCGCCGGAGCGTCCGACTGGTCCCCCAGGCGGAACTCGTCCAGGAAGCCGATGCCGCTCTCCCAGTTGCCGTCGAAGATATTGCCGGGCAGCGGGGAATGGATGTCGTTCTGGCGGCCTACGAAGTTCCACATGAAATAGCGCCAGTACATCCAATTGAGCTGATAATCAAAGAAGTAGGCCATGTTGGCCCCGAAGCTGGGCTTGCGGTGCTTGGCACCCTTTACGCGCGTGCCCTTCCCCTGCGTATAAGTCTGATAAAAGTCGACATAGCGGGAATCGGCCGAGGACCACATGCGCGGGAACAGCATCTTGCCTTCCGGCAGATAAGCGGCGTCTGCAGGTGCCTCCGCCTTCACGTATTTGCCATTGAGCGGAGCCCAGTACTTGTCCTGCTTGAGGTCGTACGGGGCATCGAAATACTGCCCGTACACCAGCGGCGTGGAGCCGTACTGCTCGCGGCTCAGGTAACGCACCAGCGTGTACGGATTATCGGGCTGATATTCGTTGGTGGGCGTTTTGACGCTGGAACGGATAATCACCATGGAGAAGAGCGAGAAGCCGATCACCAGGGTGGTGACGCACAAGGTCACCGTGTTCCAGAACACCTTGCCCTTCTTGAGTGTTGCAAACAGCGCCCAGAAGCACAGGACCAGCAGACCGATCAGGAAAAACAGCGCGCCGGTATTGTACGGCAGGCCGAAGCTGTTCACGAAAATCCGGTCGAAGAAAGCCGCCAGCTTGGGCAGGTACGGGATAAAGAGGTACACCAGCAGGAACTCGATTACCACACCGATGGCAAAAATGCCCACCAGCTGCTTGAAAGGCAGCTTTTTCCCTTCGTTCATGCGATAGTAGTACATGAATACAAAGGCCGGGATGGTCAGGAGGTTCAGCAGGTGCACGCCGATGCTCAGGCCCATCAGGAAGGCGATCAGCACAATCCAGCGGCGGGCATGGGGTTCATCGGCATGGTCGTACCACTGGCACATGGCCCAGAAGACCAGCGCCGTGAACAGGGACGACATGGCATACACCTCTCCCTCCACCGCACTGAACCAGAAGGTATCGCTGAAGCAGTAGGCAAGGGCGCCTACGGCACCGGAGCCGAAGATCGCTATCGCCTGACCCACGGAGATCTCTCCGCTCGCTTCGCTCGGTCGAGATGACAACACCAGCCTTTTGGCAAAAAAGACGATGGTGAAGTAGAGCAGGAAGATGGTGAGGGCGCTCAGGATAGCGTTCATGGCATTCACGGCCACGGCGGCATGCTCCGGCTTCACCGGGATGGTGAAGAAGCGCGCGACCAGCTGGAACACAGGGTTTCCCGGGGGGTGTCCCACCTCCAGTTTATAGGACGATGCAATAAACTCTCCACAGTCCCAGAACGAGGCCGTGGGCTCTATGGTGGACAGATAAGTGACCAGGGATACCGTCAACACGGTAAGCGCCACTATCCAGTTCCATTTCTTAAAAACCTTCTGATTCATAGTTACAATACAGTAAGCCTGCAAAGTTAGCAAAAACTTCGCAGGCTTACAATAACAGGTTTATTAATAGGTTAATCGTAAACCAGTTCAAACTCATCCACCCAGAGGGTACTGCCACGGCCGCCCGTGAAATAGTCTCCCAGGGAACTGGAGGAGGCCACAATCACCAGATACTTGGGCGTGCGGCTGTTCCGGTACTCCAGCGGAAGGTCGAAGGAAACATACCCGTCCGTGCTTTCCGTCAGGTTATATCGGCCATACGCGATAATCGCCGGATCCTTGTCGAAATCGACATAAGTGGAAGTGGAGCTGACCACATGGAACTGGTCGTCCCAGTCGGTAAGGGCCACCAAGATGTGTCCGTTGTCGGGCTGTCCCATGAGGCTGGCATGGCTGTCATCGGCATCCGTAACGGGCGTGGACTTGTAAGCGGCATAGCCTTTCATCGACACGGGTTTTCCCGTGAACGGAAGGCCCCAGGCCAGCTCTGCGCCCATTCCCTGCAGTTTTACGAACTGTCCGACGAACACGCTGCCGGCGGCGAACTTCACCACGGCGTAGCTGCTCTCCATGCGGCAAGCCTTCTTGCCCGCACCGGAGACCGCCACAAAGTTCTCCTCCGGCGTAGTGGCGCTACCGGTAAAAGAAGCCGTGGCCTTGTTGGCCGAATCCCACACCTGCACGCCGCCCTCCTTCCAGGGGTTCCAGACTTTTCCGTTGGCATGCCAATCGTCAAAATCCAAATTATCCGGCTGGATGGCTTCCGCCGTCGTAAAGCTCTTCGGGGCCGATACTTCCTCACCGTCCCGTACCCGGCACTCGTAGGCCGTACCCGGCGTAAGCCCCGTCAAGTTGGCAGTAATCCCCACGCCGGACACGGTGGCACCGACCGCGGGAATCCAATTTTCGTCACCAACCTTCCGATACTCGACAGTCACTTGGGAGCCGTCGGAGGCAAACACGCCGCGCACCCGGGCGGAATAGCAATGGGGATCCACCTCGCTCACGGATGTGTCCACCCGCAGCTGCAAAGCCTTGAAATGCCATTCAACCACCTCGGACTCGCCCACTTCCACATAAAAACTCCGCTCCATGACGCAGTCCAGCGTGATGGGGAACGATACAGCCCGCGTGGAAAGGGTCAGGTGCTGCACATCGGTTTCATAGCCGGTCGTACTCACAATGCGGGACGGCTCGGCTTCCAGTTTCATGTCCTCGATGGTAACCTCGGACAGCGGCTGGCTTTCGGGTAAATACACAAATACGCTCCGCGTCTCCAGGTTCAAACGGGCCTCCTGGACCTGTCCGGTGCAGTACACGTAGCGCTCAATGGGCTGGGTGGCCGTAATAGTCCACTCGTAGTCCTGATAGGTGTGCAGCACCGCCTTGACCGGCTTGGTCAGGTCCAAATACTCCCCGATATCGGTACAGGTGGCCATTTCCGACAACTTGCACTCATTCACCTTTACATGGCTCATATCGGCCCATTCCTGCAGGACGATGGATACCTCGCGCGTCGTCGGATTGATGTTCACCTCCTTCGCGTCCTCCACGTCAAAAGTCAGAATGTTCCCCACCACCCTGGGATAATCCAGGTCGTTGGGGAAAACACAACTGACGGCCAAAAAGCCGGCAAGGCCTATTTGTATCCAGCGTTTTACCATATATAGAAATGCGCGCCGAAGCGGATGGCCAGCAGGTCGATTTGGAGTCCGGTGCCCAGGCTGTTCCCGGAACTGGTTTTTACCTGGTTTTCCGTCTGCTTCATGATCTTCCATGTAAGGTCGAGCAGACCTACGGACACCTCGAAGTCAAAATTCTCGTGCACGAAGAAACAGATGCCCGGATCCATCCGGAGGGCCAGTTTCCAGTTGGTGTTGTAGGTCCCGTGCTTCATGTCGTCCTCGGTCTCGTACAGCATGCTTTGGGTGAAACCGCCATTGAGCGTACCCTCCACGAACCAGCCGAAGATGCGGCTGCCCATGAACGGCACGTAATAGCGTACGCCCGCGGCCAGGGAATAGGCCTGCCGTTTGTAATGCTGTCCGGTGATATCCAGGCCCAGATCATCCGACAGGTGGAGCGAAGCGTTGTTCAGGTCCACTCCGAGCCACGAATACTCAAAGCGGGCCACTACGCTCACGTTATTGGCCCAGAAATACTCGAAGGAAGGAGAGACACCGATGGTCCGATACCCGCCTTGCAGGTCGCCGATGTATTTGGAGAGCACAGTATAGCCTTCGGAGTCACCCAGGTTGAACTTCCGCCAGGAGGCACTGATGCCGCCGCCGAAACTGCCTTTGGGGATGAAGATCTTGTTCTTCCCCGCAAAGCCGCGGGTAAACTTCTCCTGGGCCTGTCCCGGAAGGGCGAGACAGGCAGCCAGAAGGAGTATAAGGAGCCGTCGCATGCTTACAGATTCCGGTAGCCCACCAGCTGGCGGTCGGTCTCGGAGAGCTGCCCGGCGTCATACACCAGGGACAGTTCGTCCAGCCAGAGGGTAGAGCCTTTGCCGCCGGTGAAGTAGTCGCCCAGGCGGGAGGCTGCGCCTACGATGACCACGTACTTAGGCGTACGCTTATCGCGGTACTGTAGCGGGAAGGTGAATTCCACATATCCGTTGGTGGCCACGTTGGTAGTAAAGTCGCACATGGCGATGATGGAGGGGTCGTTATCTTGCAGGAACGTGCTCGAAGAGGTGTTCACATGGAATTGCTCGTTCCAGTCACACAGATACATCTTGATAGAGCATGCATCCATCTCGCCTTTCTTGCCGGTATAGGGATTTTGTGCGTTGTCAATTGTCACGGGACTATACTTGTAATAACCGTGCAAGGCCACCGGACGTGAGGAGAAGGGCATGCCCCAATCCAGTTCTGCACCGGAAGTGCCAACTACTTTCACAAAGGAACCTATGTAAATATTACCGGCAGCGAACTTACCAAAGACCTTGGTACTTTCCATTCGGGCGGACTTTCCTTGCACCACATCGGATTCTTCCGGCGTCGTAGGATTTGTGCCGACCATTGATGTGCCGCCATTCGCCGAATCCCATACACGATTGGAGGAACTGGCACCCGGATACCAGGCGCCACCATCCTTGTACCAGTCGTCAAAATTCAGGTTGGGGATGGTTCCGGCCGGGGTGGTTGTGAAGTTCACCTCGCGGGTCTCCTCTTCCTTGTCCGTCTTTACGCGGAACATGTACGCAGTAGCGCCCTGCAGGCCATACAGTTCGGCGCTGAAGGTAGCGGCCGCGTCGTTGTAACTCACGGTGCCGGTGAAGTTGGTCCAGTCGGTATCGCTGGCCTTTTTCCACTGGAAACGAAGCCCGGAAGGCCGACCTTCCGTAAACCAGCGGCCATTGAGGATAGCGAACCCGGCCCAAGCCTTTACGGTCGTAGCCTCGGCATCCACCGGTGAAGTTACCGATAACACCACCGTTTTAGCGCTGTAGCGGCCACGCGTGTCAATCAAATCCAAGCCGAGCAGATAATCGCCCATGGGCAGACCGGGAATGAAGGGTCCTAAATCGATGGAAGCCTCTACATCACCATAACTGACGGCAGATGCACCGATTCCCAGTTCATTCAGGCTGGACACTGTAGCGGAAGAAGCCTCCACAAGTTGGACAAACTGCGGAAGACCGGCCTCCAGCAGATTGGTCTCACTGTGGCTCAGCGTAAGGGACTTGATGCCCCTGGGGGCCGTGAAGTTCACCACCCGACGGCAGTTTTCCTCGCCCTTTTTGGCACTGATGCCATCGGCCAGGTCAAAATCGTCGCCCGCCATGGAAGGAAGCGCGTCCCCGGAGAAGTCCAGGTTCAGATTGTAGTATTTTTCGGTCAGGGAATCGTCCACCAGCACACGTAGCAGAGAGGAACCGGCCAGGGCCCGCGTCACATCAAAGGAGAACGTAATGTGGTAATGCTGCTGCGGCTCCACATTCTCAATGCTCACAGGGCCCACGCGATAAGGCGTACCCTGGGTGTTCACCATGTACAGGTCCCATTCCAGGGACGATGCCGCCAGATACCCCTTTTTGGAGAGATTCCCGTTGGAGCGGCTGAACACAAGGGCGTCACCGCCTTCATTGGCCACGGAAACGCGGTACTCGGAAAAATAGGTAGCTGTTTCCGGGGCAAACGACACCGTGACCATGGTACGGGCCAGTGTGGCCGTCACAGTAGCCTCTGTAAGGCGGTCCGGACGGATGGTGACTTGCGTCTGGCCCTCGTAACGGGGCGCGTCCCAACTCAGGCTCGCATCCGGGCCCGAGACCGCTTTTATGATGTAGTCCCCTACCGGGAGGGTCAGCGGCTCTTCGGCAAGGGTCCGATAATCGGCCACCTGTACCGTATCACCGCCCAGTACCGGCGTGATTTCCAGCGAGAAGGTGGAGACGGGTTCACCGGCCTCGGCCTTTACCACCGGAGTCACCGCCAGGTCGGCAGACAGGCGCACGGAAAGGAATCCCGTTCCCTGCGGCTGGTCCGCCTCGCGCGTGCAGGCAATCAGTGCCAGCAATGCGAGAAGGCTCAACTTGGTTTTCATAAGACTACTGTTGCTGTGGTACATAGAATACAATGGCCTTCTCCAGGCTTTGGTTCTTCTTATCCGTTACTTTCAGGGTAAAGGTGTGCTCCGAATCAGGCTCTGCGCCAAGCATTCCAATCATCGGAACCAGCGAGGAAAGGGAGAATACCACATTTGTCTGGTCTTTCAATGCATCACCGGTAGGGACACCTAACGAAGCCAGCGATTCTGCCAATTCCGCATTGTTAATAAGATCCATCGAAACCGCCGTTCCATCAGGTGTTTCTGTCGCACCCATATCGGCAATGGCACCTTCCAGAAGATAGGAGTCCACTTCCACCACAAAGTCGCGGATGCCTTCCTGTGCCTCAATCACAATTTCCACATTCATGGTTGCCGCAATGGGCGTAGGAGCAAAGGTCGGATTTGCCGCCCAACTCATCGTGGGAGCGGTTGACGGCTGCTGCGGGTCCTCGCCAGGCTCATCACCAGGTTCGTCACCGGGCTCATCGCCGCCATCCACGGGAATCTCGTCCCAACCAGGCACCTCCACGGTGCTCTCACGGTCATTTACGGTAGGGTCGATGGTAATGGCCACTCCGCTCATCTGGCCCGTCACACGGGCATCCAGGGTGATAATGTGATGATCCTGCGCGGCGACATCGCCAATAATGAGTTCCGAATGGCTCTCGCTGCTGTCCATGGCACGATAACCGTCCACCTTGATGCGGAGCGGAGCCACGGAGAAATAACCGGCCTTATCTTCCACATCCTCGGTAGCCGATGTCCAGGTAAGCGTCCTTTCAGCAACATCGGGGGCGTCCCAAGAAGCGGCATTAGTGACAACGATAGTATAAGAAGTGAGCTCGTTCTTGAAGTTTTCGCTCAGGACAAAACTCACCTTCATGTTCTGGAGGCGGGCCGTCACGTTCACCGGCGTGAGTTCATCCACGCGGATGGTAAAATTGGCGCTACCGCTGTAATACGGCAGGTCCCAGGCGGCGTCACGGAATTCGGGCGAAGCCACGGTAATGGTATAATCCCCGCTTCCGAGCGAGACGGTTTGCGGAATGTCGATATAATGATCATAGTGCTTGGTCCAGTTATCGGCCGGACGCACAATGTCCACAATAAAGTCCCCCACGACATCATTGGCCTTGGTGGTATAAACGCCCTCCTGGACCGCTGTAAGGGAGAGCCGGCCGTTACCCTCGGGCAACGTGTTTTGGGTCCCGCAGGCTGCCACGGTGGCAACGGCTGCAAAAATATAGAGAAGTTTTTTCATAATCGATTATTGGTAAAGGAGTTCCACATTGTCCACATAGAGGGCGTTGCCGCAATAAATTTTGTGCGTGCCCGAAAGGGTAGAGATATTTGACAGTTTACGAGCGCCCTCGCCTCCATCCCGGGAGGAACGGATGCTGATGCGCAGGCTGGCCGCCTTGCGGTTTGTTGCCGTGTAAGTAATGGGAAGCGTAATACGCGTCCAGGCATCCACGGCGCTTGTTCCGTCATTCTTTTCGGCGCTGCCAATCACCTGGCCGGAGGCATCCAGCACCTGGACCAGCACATAGTATGCAGCGCCGTTGGGATTGAAACGGTGCATAAAGGACAGGGCCGACGGACGGCTGGTAAAGGCATGGCCATTGGTAGTCTTAGCCCAGGAACCTTTATTCTGATTATTGGCAACTCCGAGGAATATTTCGCCAGGATAATTAGTGCTGCCATGACTGGCCTCCGAAGCCACGCTATTTCCCATGTACACCGTTGCCAGCATGACACTTTTTCCGGAATAGGCACCACCGGATTCGAAGACGGCTACGCAAGGATAGGTCTTGTAATCCTGATAAGTAGCAGCAACTTTTCCGGTTTCAATGGTCTGTAGCGCGTTTACTCCCCACCAGGCGCTGGAAGCATTTTTGTACAACTGCCACCAGGTAACTTTAAAGTCACTGGCCAAGGCCACCGGTGTAGTATAGCTTTGGGCCGTAATATCCTCAAACCCATTGTTCCCCACCTGCAGGTCCGCCTCTGTAGTGAAGGTGCCGGCAGTAGCGCTGGCCCGGTCCGTCAGGTGCATGGGCACCACGCGGAAGCGGTAGCCGGTGGCCGGGGTGAGGCCAGTGATATCGCCAAACTGAACGGTGTTGCCACTCGCGGATACGGCGGCTTTTTCCGTGCTCCAGTTGCTGCCGTCGGTGCTCCACTGCAGGCCCAGGGTGGCATCGGCAGGAACCTCCTCCACACCCGCCACCGTGGCGGTGACGCCGGTCATCTTCCAGGCCCAGATGTTCCCCTCGGGGATGTTCACGGTAGCGGCAAACGGCGTTACGTTCAGCGAAAAGCTGCCACTCACCTGCTGGTTCACGCCATCAGTGAGTGTGAAGGTGAAGGAGGCCGAGCCAGCCACGCCGCTCGCGATCATCTTATTCACCAGGCCGCTGAAGTCCACATAGCCCAGGTTGCTGGTAGTGCCCGCCATCCAGTCCAGGCCGGCGTTCAAAAGACTTTGCTTGTCGGCACCGGAAACGGACACCAGATCTACATCCGGGAGGTTCACAGAAGTGGATTCCGTATGCAGCGTCATGCTGCTGATGTGGGTGCTGGCGCCGGCGCTGAGGGTAAGGATGGCGTCGCTCACGGTTTTGACAAAACCCGTGTTGCAACTGTATGTATAGACACCACCTTTGTCTCCGTCAAACACAAAGTAAGGGGCGCGCGCGGGGAGGGCTTTCTCGCCGATGAGTTCATCCACTTCGATGGTTTCCACGCTGCGATCCACAGTAATATTCACGGTGAGGGTGCCGTCGCGCCCGGCGGCGTCCACATTGAACGTGACATTGTCGTTGGGCAGATACTCCACCGCTTCACTCTTGTAGTACTTCCACTCGTCGGTGAAGAGTTGGGCATATACCTCCAGATACAGGTCGCCGCCGGGCATATAGCCGTATCGGCTCTCGTTCCGGACAAACTTCACCTGCTTTTTGCTGTAGCGGGAATGACGGACTACCACGTACGCGTTTTTATAGGAAGTGAGGAGGTTGTTCCCCTGCACCACGCTCATGCGTACATTTGCCAGACGGGCGACGGCCTCCACATGGTCCGGCTCTCCCCCGTTCTCTACATAGCCATGCACAGTGAATTCCT
This sequence comes from uncultured Bacteroidales bacterium, assembly GCA_946415475.1. Lineage (GTDB taxonomy): Bacteria > Bacteroidota > Bacteroidia > Bacteroidales > UBA932 > Cryptobacteroides. The sequence goes on along the minus strand of CAMKSQ010000010.1, from coordinate 47,064 downwards.
TTTCCGCCAGGAAATAAGGCTTGTTAAAGCCCGCACCCAGGGTGTCGCCGTGATGGGCAACCAGGCGGAATTCGCCGGCATTCAGTTTAATGGTTGCGTCTTTGGTCTGGGCATAGGTGTCGCGATACAGCCGGAGGGCTCTCGCGTTGTAAATCTCCACTTCAAAATCGTCCAGGGAAGGGAGATCGTCCTCGACCAGTTCAGATTTCGTTTCCGGGTTCTCCTGGGACAGCGAGAACCGGACGGCGCCTTCCGTTGGCGACTCTCCGTTCTGTAGCTGTTCAGCGGTGCATCCCGCCATCAAGAAGAGCAGCAGGACACCCGGCAAGAAAAAGTTTTTCATTTTTTATCTTTCTTAAAATTCTTTATTTTGCAATTCGGCGCAAAAGTACGACAAAAAAAGAACTTTTTGTGCGCAAAAATTCGTTAGTATTATTCAATATTTCTTCTTTTGAGCACTATTGTGGAAAAATTGCTTAACTTAGCAGAAGAATTGCATATAAATTGCTATGGCTCACAACGAAAGACTTAATCAACAAAGGCTCGAAAGCCTCCAGATGTCCAACTTCGATTTAACCCGGACCGAATGGATGGAACAGTTTGGGGAAGATCTCCTCGTCCTGCATAATCCCCATTTCAATGTGAACTGGGAACCTTATAGGATGAAATATGTTCTTGTGGCCATTTGCCATGAAGGCAGTGGGTTTGGGGCCGTGAACCTGCGTTCGTTCCGTCTCCAGAAAAACTCCCTCCTCATTGTGCTGCCTTCCCAAATCATTCAGTCCTATGAGGTGAGCGCAGGCTTCAAAGGCTCCTTCATCCTTATTTCGGAGCGCTTGCTTTCCCTTCTGGGCCAGGGTGAAGCCTACCTGTTTTATAAAAACGCGGAAACCCATCCCCTCTACCAGCTGGACGATAGGATGGCGGGCGTTCTCCTCTCCTATCTGGACCTGTTACACAAACTGCTGCAGATTCAGCATTCCCAGCCCAACCTGGAAGAGGCTATCCACTTGCTTAACAAGCTGTTTTTCGTGCTCATGGGCCGGATTACCCATGCATCGACAAGCGGAACCGAAAATCCGCTCCGGGAGAATGAGGTCATGATGCAATTCCTGCAGCTGGTAAAACTCAACTACCGTGAGCATCACGACGTAGGCTTCTATGCCGACAAAATGAACATCTCGGCCAAATACATGACGACGCTCATCAAGAAGGCCAGCGGGAAATCGGCCCTCCAATGGATTGAAGATTATGTCATCCTGGATGCCAAGGCGCAGCTGTCCTCCACCGTGAACACCATCCAGCAGATTACCTTCGACCTGAATTTCCCTTCCCAGTCCCTGTTCGCCCGCTATTTCAAAAGGGCAGTAGGCATGTCCCCGTCCGACTACCGGGACTCCCTGAGGGTGTACCAGATAGCCAGACAGGAGCAATAGAAAAGGCCCCCGCCAGGCATTGGCGAGGGCCTCTTTCAGATTCTATTCTAGCTTAGCCTTTGAGGGCTAAAACGGAGTCACAGACCTCCCCTACCGTCTTGGGGAGCGGCTGGCCGTCCGGGAAGCGGACTTGAAACTTCTCTTCCGCAGCCAGGGCGAGCAGCATCATGGTCAGTGAGTCGATACCCAGGCCACGGACCAGCTCCGTGTCATAGCCAACATTAGTGAGGTCCGTGTTGGGACGGATAACGGCAATGATTTCCTTGAGGCCGTTCAGGATTTCTTCCTTGCTCATACGCGGGCTACCTTCATGCTTCCGGTGCGCTTGAAATCTTCCGTGCGCACGGTGACTTTACGGATCTGGTGGGTGGAAGGCAGCGTTGCATTCACTTTGTCCACCAGGGCATGCATATAGGCCTCCACTTCCTCGAACGGTTTGCCGTCGAAGGCGGGCATCAGGGGCAGAATCTCCACTGCAATCACCTGGGCGCCGTTGAGCTCATCCTCCTTCACCATGGCGTCGCGTACGCAAGGGTCTGCGTAGAAGGGCTCTTCCAGGGTTTCCGGGCTCACGTTTTCTCCGTTGGGCAGGATAATGAGGTTCTTGATGCGGCCGGTAATGTACACAAAGCCTTCGTCGTCCATGCGGCAAAGGTCTCCGGTGCGGAACCAGCCGTCCTCCGTAAAGGCTTCGGCCGTGCGTTCCGGATCCTTGTAATAGCCGGAGAACAGGTTATCGCCCTTGACAAGCAGCTCCCCGTCCACCAGCTTGGCTTCCTGGCCGGGATAAATGCGGCCGATGGAAGTGGGCTTGGTAACGGCATCTGCATTGGCGCTGGTAAGGTTGGCGGTTTCCGTGAGGCCGTACCCGAAGGTGAATTCCACACCCAGTTTGGTGAAGATATCCACCAGGCGCGGCGGCACGTTGGCGGCGCCGGAAATGATGAGCCGGAGCTGGCCGCCCAGGAACTGCGGACCGTACATTTTCACCAGGCCGCTCAGGATGTCGCAGATACCCGGCACAATGACCAGGATGGTGGGCTTGATCACGGGCAGCTTGCCAATGGTGGCCTTCATGTCCTCGCAGGTGTGCATGAGGCTTCCGGTATAGAAACAGCCGGAAAGACCGGCAATGGCGCCAAACACGTGGCTCAGCGGCAGGATGGCAATATACCTGTGCGCGCCGATGGCCTTACCGGGCTTGAAAATGGTATTGTAGTTGCCTCTCATAAGAGCACGGTGGCTCAGGACGGCGCCCTTGGGAGCACCAGTGGTGCCGCCGGTAAAGAAAATGGCAGCCGGGCTGTCCGGGTCGATATCGGCAACCGGAGCGCCTTCCTCCGCGATGGAGGCGGCGGGAAGCACCTTCGCGCCCTTGATATTCGCGGTCATCGGCATGAATTCCTCGCGCACGAAAATGGCGGCGATGTCAAATTTCATGCAGCAGCCGATAACGGCCTGTTCCGGCAGGGCGGAAGGGAACATCATGGCCACATATCCGGCCGAAGTAATGGCATAGTAAAGTTCGATGGCGTCCTGGCTGTTGCGGTCCCAGACGGCGATGTGGGCGCCCTTGGGAAGACCCAGGCCATTGATGAAGGCACGACGGCGGGCGATGCGCTCGCCAAACTCCTTGTAGGTGATGGTGGTGGTCAGGTCCGACAGGGCCGGCAGGGAGGCATACTCCTTGGTGAACCAGTCCACAAACTGTCCCATGGTGGGGAGATACGGCAAGCGTTCAAATTCCTCTTTGGGAAGCAAACGCTCAAAATACTCTTGAGAAGTCATAGGTTTGGGTTTATTAGTTTTAAGTTCTTTCACGTAGGAGCGGCGGCGCTGGTACATCTCGGTGTCAAAATTGTCCCACAGGGACTGCACCTTCTCGTTCTCCTCCAGCTGCGGGTTCAGGAGCATGTGTTTGATGCCCAGCCGATGGTAGTTCTCCATGAGGTAGCGGAACATCAGAAGGGCCGCGCCTTTGGACTGATATTCCGGCAGAATGCCAATGAGGAGGGCCTCCGTGGTGTCGTTGCGCTTGGGCGAGAGGGCCGGCAGGAGATGAATCCAGCCAAAGGGGAAGATGCGTCCCTTGGCCTTGCGCACGGCCGCCGAGATATGCGGCATGGTGACGGTAAAACCAATGAGTTCGTCTTTGTCGTTCACCACAAAGGCCACAAGATTCTTGTCCAGAACCGGAACGTATTGCTTCACATAGCCGTCTATCTGGTCCTGGGAAAGCTGTGTGTACTCATACAGGCCGGAGAAGGCCTCGTTGAGCACATGAAACATCTCCCGACCGCGACGTGCCATTTTCCGGATGGAATTGGCCCGATAGATACGGATGCCAAAACGGTCTGCGATGCGGTCCGTGAACTTGAACATGGGCGGCATCTGCTCGGGAATGTGCATCACGCGCTGGGTCCAGTCCACGTCCTTGGTAAAGCCCAGGCGCTCCAGGTACTCCGGATAATAGGGGTAATTGTAGATAACCGTGAACGGGCTTTCGTTCTCGAAACCCTCTACCAGCAGGCCTTCGCGGTCCATGTCCGTGAAGCCCAGCGGGCCCTTGATTTTCTCTGCGCCCCGCTCCATGCCCCAGGCAATGACGGCGTCGATGAGCGCCTTGCACACATCGAAGTCCTCGATGAAGTCCAGCCAGCCGAAGCGGACGGAGTTCTCCTTCCACTTCTTGTTGGCGTTTTTGTTGATGATGGCGGCCACGCGGCCCACGGTTTTTCCGTCCTGCTTTGCCAGGAACAGTTCCCGTTCGCAGAAGGCCAGGGAGGGGTTGTCCGGGCCCAGGGACTTGTATTCATCGTCCTCAAAGGCGGGGACCCAGTTGTCGCAGTTTTTGTACAGCTCCAGCGGGAAGTCGATGAACTCCTTGAGCATGCCCTTATTGGATACGGGCACAATAGTGGTTACAGGTTTCATACGCGTTAACTATCGCAATTGTACAAAGATAGTTATTTTTCTCCAACGAACATACGACACAGGCCGAAAGAGAAAGATTTGTGCCGAACCTTGCGGAAACCCGCCTCCACCAGCATGCGCATGAACTCCGCCGGCGGCGGGAACGCATGCACGGAGGCCGGCAGATAGCGGTACGCCGCCTTGTTGCCGGATACCAGTCCGCCCACCCACGGCAGGATATGCATAAAATACAGGTCGTAGAGGCTCCGCATCCACTTTTTCTGGGGAACGGACAGTTCCAGGATAACGGCTTTTCCGCCCGGCACCAGCACGCGGTAGAACTCCTTCAGCCCTTTGTCCTTGTGCTCGAAGTTGCGCACGCCGAAAGCACAGGTCACCCGATGGAAGGAACCGTCCGGGAACGGAAGGGCCTCGGCATCGGCCACTTGCAGGCGGATACGGTCGTGCACGCCCTCGTGGGCGGCTTTTTCCATGAGCGGGGCCATCATGCCCTCGGAGATGTCCACACCCGTCACGCGCGACCCGCTACCGGCGGCTTTGGCAATGGCGATGGTGCTGTCCCCCGTGCCGCAGGCCACGTCCAGGATGCGCTGCGGGGTGCCATCGACAATCTCCTTGAGCGCGCGCTTGCGCCAAAGACGGTCCACGTTCAGCGACATCAGGTGGTTGAGACGGTCATACGACGGGGCAATCCCGTCGAACATTTCCTGTATGTTTTCTTTTTTAGGCATTACGGTACTGGATCATAGCCGCTGCCGCCCCAGGGATGGCAGCGCAGGATGCGGCGCACAGACAGGTACAGGCCCTTGAACGGCCCGTGCTTGCGGAACGCTTCCAGCGCATACTGCGAGCAGGTGGGGGTGAATCGGCACGAAGGCGGCGTTAAAGGACTGATGCACACCTGGTAGAACTTGATGAGCACTACCGCCGGGAAAATGAGGATATTCTTGAGCGTCGGGTTCATCGCAGGCCCTCCAGCAGCTGAGTCATATCGGCAAAGATAGCCTCATAGGGCAGCACCTCACGGGAGGTGTACACGATGAGCAGGTCCCAGGCACCTGTGAGCAGGCCTTTTTGCCTGCGGTAGCTCTCGCGGATGCGGCGCTTGAGGAGATTCCGCTTTACCGCACGCTTGAAGCTGCGCTTGGGAACGGACACCACAATGCGGGAAGGACCTTCTTCGGTCCGGGGCAGGTATTTGCAACGGAGGCAGCCCGCCTGAATATGCTTCCCATGCTCGAACAAAGCAGCCACGGCCGTGGCGCCCGAGAGGCGTTCAGTCTTGGGAAGGCGGGCATCCATTATTGTAAGGACTTGAGATACAGGTCGATAGCCGAAGCCACCGACGGGGCCTCCGGAGACGGGGCCTTGACGTCGATACGCAGGCCGGCGTCCTCCATGGCGCGCACGATGGAGCGGCCGTAGGAGACCATCTTGATGTCCCCCTGCTCGAAATCCGGGAAGTTTTCCTTGAGGGACTTGACATCGGCAGGATTGTAGAAGACAATCATGTCGTAGGCATGCAGGTCCACGTCCTTGAGGTCCTGGCTTTCGGATTTGACGAATACGCCGGAGGCATACTGCAGGTGGTTGGCCTCGAACTGCGAGGTGATGGCGTCCGCCTGGGTGATGTCCGACATGGCGATGAGGAACTTCTCCCCTTTGTGCTTAGGGCCGATCAGGGAAATCACGCTTTCCGGGGTGCCGGTGCCGTAAAAGATTTTGCGCTTGCGGTAAACGATGTGCTTCTGCAGGTACATGGCCACGGCCTCTGTGGTGCAGAAATACTTCATGGTTTCGGGAATCTTGGTACGAAGTTCGTCCGCCAGGGCAAAATACGCGTCAATGACGTGCCGGGACGAGAACACCACAGCAGTATAGTCCAGGAAGTTGATGCGCTGGGCGCGGAACTCACGGGAGGTAAGCGGCACGATCTGGAAAAACGGACGGAAGTCGAAACTTACGCCATATTTTTCACTGACATGCTGATACTGAGTGAGGACGCGAGGGGCGTTTTGCGAAACCAGAATTTTACTTATGCTCATCTTAATACCTTTCTTCTATAACGCCGCTGAGACTATGAGCAGAGCGGCAGGGAAAAATTCAAGGCCGCAAAGGTACAAAAAAGTTCGCAAAGGATTGCAAAACAGCGAAAGAATTTGCGTTTTCCGAAAGATAAAAAGCAAATACGCGAGCGCACACTGCACGTAAATGAGCAGGCGGAACAGCCAGTCCTCCGCATCGAACAGCGTAAGCAAACCCACGGTAGCGAGCACCAGCACCATCTCCACGATAAAGTAGGTGTGCCCCGTCTGGTAGGCCAGCACGTAATTGTCGTCGCGGCGGTGCGGCCGCATCCACCAGAACAGGATGCGCCGGAGGAGGATATAGGCCAAAAAAGCGCCGGCAACGGCCAGCAGGTACACATCCGGAGACAGGGCTTCCATGAAGGAGGGCCGATACAAGTGGTAGCGGACCGCTGCCAGAACGGCGGGAATAAGGAGTGTGAGAGCCAGGTTGTTGCGGTCATGGCTGTATCGGACACTGTTTTCCAGGGTGGAGCTGCCGCGCATGCGGAAGAGGCTGTCGCCAAGGAGCGGCGCCAGTTGCAATGCGCGTTTGAGCTGAAGCATCATCAGCAGCACAAACACCACCACCAGGACATTGAACAGCATCAGTTTCCTCTTTTTGCGTTATAGCCCATCCCTTTCAGGAGCTCCACCACTTTGTCGCGGAAGTCTCCCTGGATGGTGATTTCATCGTCCTTGGCACTGCCGCCCACGCCCAGTTTGGTCTTGAGGGCGCGGCCCAGTTCCTTGAGGTCCTCCGCGGTGCCCACAAAACCGGTGACAAGCGTGACCTGCTTGCCGCCCCGGTTGCGACGGTCGATTCCTACAATAAGCCGCTGCTGCCCGGGAGCAAGGGTGGTAGCCTCTTCCTCCTGGGCAGTAGTGTATTTGAAGTCCGGGTTGGTGGAAAAAACAACACCGAGCCTATCTTTCCAGTCGTTGTTCATGCCGCAAAGATACGCAAAAATGCGTTATCTTCCGCGGCCGCCGGCTTGAACTTGCGCCCGGATGTGCGCGTTAAGGGCGTCGTTGGCTTCCAGGCTTTCCAGCGTGCAGTGCATGCGGTAACGCCAGTAGTAGCGCGGGATGGCCGGCACGTTGATGCGTTCGTCCGAGGGGTTCCCCGGATAGCGCACCTCTCCATCCATGGCCAGCCAGTCCTGCAGGGGCAGGATGGCCAGCATGGCCGGGGAATGCATGTGCTGGGCAATGATGAGGTCCACCACCCAGGGCTCGCAGAAGTACGGGGCGTCGCCTTCGCAGCCCAATACCTCATTGTAATAGCGCTGGGTAAGGCCACGGTCCTCTTCCCACCAGGCACGCAGCGGAGAAGTGTCGTGCGTGCCGGTGGCACAGACGCACCAGTACGGATAGCCGCCCGGGTAACCAAAGGTGTCCTTGGGATCCTTGGGCATGCGCTGGATTTCCAGCGACAGGATGTTGAGCTCGTCCATTACGGAAGGCACGCACGCAGGGATCATGCCCAGGTCCTCACCACAGGAAAGCATGCCCGTGGAGCGGAGCAGGGCCGGCAGTTTGCGCATGGCGCTCTCCCGCCAGAAGTCATCGTGCCTGTGCCAGAAGAAGTCGTTGTACAGCTGGTTGTAGCGGTCTTTGAGCCACTGCGGAAGGTAGCCGTACTGGGCGGTCTTCTGGCCCGTGATGCGGGGATGGAAGTAACCTTGCCTACGCGGATCCTCCACAAAGAGGACATCGGTCCCCTCTCCTGCACGCGGGTCGAAGCCCATGTTGCGCAGTTCCTGTTCCTCGTACGGCAGGGCCGGGTTGAAGTGACCCATGAGGCCGCTCTTGTACTGCGACGGGATTTCCCAGATGCGGAAAAAGCCCAGGATATGGTCGATGCGGAACGCGTCGAAGTACTGGGCCATCTTGCCCATGCGGGCCTTCCACCAGGCATAATCGTCCTTGGCCATCTCTTCCCAGTTGTAGGTGGGGAAGCCCCAGTTCTGACCGTCCTCGGCAAAGGCATCCGGCGGTGCACCGGCCTGGCTGTCCAGGTGGAACAGGTGGGAATGCTGCCAGGCATCGACACTGTGGCGGCTGACACCGATGGGCAGGTCGCCCTTGATGGCCACCCCGTGCAGATGGGCGTAGTCTACAGCCTCGCGCAGCTGGCGGTCCAGCAGGAACTGGAGGTAGCAGTAGAAGCCCACTTCCTGGGCGTGTTCATCGGCAAAGGCCTGCACCTTTTTGGCGTTGTAGGTGGAGAGCTGCTTCCAGGACTGGAAGTCCGGCGTGCCGTGGATGTCCCTCAGGACACTGAAGACGGCGTACGGGAGGAGCCACTCGCTGTTGGCATCGGCAAAGGCCTTGTAGGCGTCCGAAGCCAGCGTTGCCTTGCCCTTGGCACCGTTGTAGAGCTTGCGGAGGAGCTCCAGCTTGGCACCGTTTACGGCTTCATAGTCGATGGCTGCGAGGGCTTCCAGCTCCTGCTTCTTGGCCTTGTAGGCGGCATCCTGGCGCACACCGGCGGCCGGCAGGTGGATGAACTGCGGGTGCAGGGCGAAGGAGCTCACCGCGTTGTACGGGTAGGAGTCCTGCCAAGTGTGGGTCATGGTGGTGTCGTTGATGGGGAGCAGCTGAATCACGTTCTGCCCGGCCTTGACGGCCCAGTCCACCAGGTGTTTGATGTCGTTGAATTCGCCCACGCCAAAGCTGTCCTCGCTGCGGAGGCTGAACACGGGAACGGCTACGCCGGCGCCCCTCCAAGGCTCTGTGGGGAACTTGGGTACCAGGTCTGCAACGATAATCTGGGTGCTCTTGGGCGGCACTTCCGCAAAGAAGTGATTGGGGCCCTCTTCCCACAGGCGGATTTCCTTGGTTTTGGTGTCCACAATCACAAACTTGTACTCCATGGGCTCGTTCACATCCAGGGTGATGAACCACCACGGAAAGGCGTCGTCACTCAGGAGAATCACCTTGTCCCAATTGCCCAGGACAGCCCCCTGCCCCACAATGGCCAGGGACTCGCCGCTGCGCACCTCCGGAGCGGGAACGCGGATGCACACGTTGCCCAGGTCCGGGTTCAGGCTCTGGGGCCTGCGGAACGACATGCCGGAAGGACGGCGGAAGATAACATCGCTGAAGGCCGATGCATAGAAGGCCGAATTGGACGGCCGGGCCATCCACCGGGAGCGCACCACGATGTTCTTCTGCGCCTGCGGGGCCTTGAAATGGTGGGTGCGCCACTCGCGCTGCACCACTTTTCCGTCGCGGACCACCTCATAGGTGAATTCGTCGCCGTGATGAAGGTCGCGGCCGGTGAGCATGATTTGCCACAGGCCGCCAAAGGAATATTCCATGGGTATGCGGCGCTTGCCAATACGCAGCTGCACGCTTTCTCCCCAGTTGGTATGATACTGAAGCTGGACGTTGATGGTCATAGTTTCTCTTAGTGTTCGTTAGCAGGACAAATTTATAAAATTTGGGCCGATTTTGCATCATCGACCTCTCCCCTTTTCCTCCGAACTGCACAGATATTGCGACGAATGAACAAAAATTGTAAATTTGCACCTATGAAAACAGGTGAAGCAACGGTGGTAAAAAATGCGGGCAGCCATTATTTGCTGTCGGAGCTGCCCGCGTGGGAGGTGTTCCCGGCCGTGCTGCGGGGTAAAGTCCGTCTCAAGCAGAGCGTAGTCACCAATCCTATTGCCGTGGGAGACAAGGTCCACTATGAATGGGCCGATGACGGTGACAGCGCCGTCATCACGGAAATCCTCCCCCGCCGGAACTACGTGATCCGCCGTTCCGCCAACCTGTCCCGGCAGGCGCACATCATTGCCGCCAATGTGGACCGGGCCTACCTGGTGGTGTCGCTGTACTTCCCGGAGGTGAAGCTGCCGTTCCTGGACCGCATCCTGGTCACCTGTGAGCTCTATGGCATTCCGGCCACCATCGTCCTGTCCAAAGTGGACATGTACCGGGAACTGGACCCAGAGGGGCTGGCGCATTTCCGCTCCATTTACGAGGGAGCCGGCTATCCGGTCATTGAGACTTCCGTGGTGAGCGGAGAAGGGGTCGATGCCATCCGCGAGGCCTGCAAAGGGAAGGTGAACCTGTTTTCCGGAGAGTCCGGCGTGGGGAAATCGTCCCTCATTAAGGCACTGGACCCGTCGCTGGATCCCAAGATTGGCGCCATTTCCGCCGCGCACCTGCAGGGGAAGCACACCACGTCGCTGTACGAGATGTATCCCTTGGCTTCCGGGGGCTATGTCATTGATTCTCCGGGCATTCGGGGCTTTGGCCTGGTGGATGTGGAGAAGGAGGAGATTGCACGCTACTTCCCGGAAATGCTGCGGGAAGGTGCCGACTGCCGCTTTACCCCTTGCACCCATACCCATGAGCCCGGCTGCGCTGTGAAGGCCGCTGTGGATGCGGGCGTCATTTCCCCGGAACGCTACAACTCCTACCTGGGGATGCTTGAGGAGGATAAGAAATTCCGCTAACAGATCCTTCGTCGCTAGGCTCCTCAGGATGACAGACTTGTCATTCTGAACGAAGTGAAGAATCTTTCATGAAACTGAACAAGGAAATACTGCGGCTGGCGGTGCCCAGCATCCTGGCGAACATCACCGTTCCCCTGGTGGGGATGGTAGATATGGCCGTGGTGGGGCACCTGGGAGGGGTGGAAGGCTATGCCGGCGCCGCCCTCATTGGCGGCATCTCCGTGGGTACCATGCTCTTCGACCTGCTGTACTGGAACTTCGCCTTCCTCCGCGCCGGCACGGGCGGACTCACGGCCCAGGCCTACGGACGCCACCTGGCCGCCGTAGCCTCTGCCAGCACTCCAGGGGCAATTTCGGCCTCTGGTGCACCCGGGCAGGCAACTAACGGCACTCCAGGGGCATTTTCGGCCTCTGGTGCACCCGGGATTGTCACCATTCTGGGCAGGGCGCTGCGGATTGCGCTCCTGTCCGGCCTCGCGCTCATCGCCCTGCAGTGGGTGGTGGTGCAGGCCGCGTTCCTGGTGGTGGACTGCACTCCCGAGGTGCGCGAACTCGCAACCCGCTACTTCTACATCCGCATCTGGGCGGCCCCGGCCACCCTTTCGCTCTTTGCGCTCAAGGGCTGGTTCATCGGCCTGCAGGATACCCTCCGTCCCATGCTGGTGGACCTGTGGGTGAACCTGGTGAACATCCTCCTCTCCATCGGGCTGGGCTTCGGCCTCCACATCGGGGCCTCCGCCCTGGGCGCCTCCGTGGGCACCGCAGGCCTGGGGACCGCCGTGGGAGCGGGCATCACCCTCCTCCCCACCCTGGGCTTCGCCGGAGTGGCCTGGGGCACGTTCATCGCCCAGTGGACCGGCCTTTTCCTCGCTTTTTGGCTGGCCCGTAAGTATCTGTCACTCAGTCACTTCCTTAAAATCCTCGGCGCAAAAAGAGCCGAGGATTCTCAGCAACCAACTGACAATCAACGCGTTAGCAACCAGCCCAATCCCGTCCAAGCCACCTCCAACCAGCCCCAAGCCATCTCCAACCAGCCCCAAGCCACCACCCAACGGCCCCAATCGGCCCCATCTACCGAAGTAGCCTCCTTCTTCACCCTCAACCGGGACTTGTTCCTGCGCTCGGTGGGCATGATTGCCGTGTACATCGGCTTCACGGTGATTGGCGCCGGCCTGGGGGACCGCATGCTGGCCGTGAGCAGCATCCTGATGAAGCTCCTCATGCTCTTCAGCTACTTCACGGACGGGTTTGCCTATGCCGGAGAGGCCCTTACCGGCCGATTTGTAGGCGAAAACTCAGAAGACGGCGTGCGCTCCACGGTCCGCGGCACCTTCGCGTGGGGCTTCGGCCTGGCCGGCGCCTTCATGCTACTGTACGGCCTGGGCGGCACTCCCCTGCTAAAACTGATGACCTCGGACATCGCCGTGGTAGAAGCCGGCCGGGCGTTCCTCCCCTGGCTGCTCCTGATGCCCCTCATCGGCTGCCCGGCCTTCACCTGGGACGGTATCTACATCGGCGCAACCGCATCCCAAGACCTCCGCAACAGCGTCCTGCTTTGCGCCGTGGGCTTTTTCGCCGTATGGTTCGCAGGCCGATGGCTCCTCGCCGCGCTGGGAATCGGCACGCTAACCCCCGGTGCCCTCACCCCGGAAACGTCCCTGCACCTGCTGATGGCCGCCTACTTTGTGCACCTGGCCATCCGCAGCCTCTACCAAACCGTCCGCTACCGCCCCGCCGTCCTCCAGCCCCATTTCGGAAGTGGCAGCTAACCACCTGTTTCACAATAACCTACAAAACAATCCTCGTTCAGATTTTGAACGAGGATTATACAGTAAGTGGATGACTATCAACACCCTAGCTGTCACAGGACCGATATTTTGCGTGTGACGCACAACTGCTTGATTCTCTGTACTTTACACACTAATCCTCGTTCAAAATCTGAACGAGGATTATATAAGAAGTGGCTGATACTCAGCGTGTTGCCAATCACGCCAGGTTCAACAACCCTACCGTCTTAGGTACTTCCACCCCAGAACCGGTAATACAAAGGCCAGCACACAGGCCACCAGCCAGAAAATGGACACGGGGCCAAAGTCGTACACGCCGTCGGCAGAGAATCCTTCGATGAGAAAGCCGCTGGCCACAGACTGCAAGCCGGAAGCGGCATAGCTGAACACCCCCACGATACCCAGGGCGGCACCCGTGGCCTTGCGCGGCACAAAGTCCAGCGCCATGAGCCCGGCCACAATGCAGAACACCATGCTAAAGGCAAAGCTGAACACGGACACGTACACGATGTTCCACACAAAACCGCCATCCATGAACAAGAATCCGGCAAGGGACAACACCGCCAGCACTCCGGCCAGAAGCACGGGACGCACCCGGTTTCCCCGGAACAGGACATCCGACAGCCACCCGGCCGCCACATTGCCCACTACCCCGAAGATCTCCGCATAGCCTATCACCTGCGCCGCGCTGGTGAGCGAAAACGCCTTCTGCTTTTGCAGGAACAGCACGCCCCAGTCGCTCACGGCCTGCTGGGTAATGTACAGAAACGCTGTAGAAATAGCTATCACCCAGATACCCGGATGCCGGAACACCCACTTCTGCAACTCCTTGGTAGGCTTCTTGTCCATGGCCCTGACCTCCTCTCCGGAGAGCTCCTGCACGGACGGAAGCCCCTCACTTTCAGGCGTATCGGAAATGAGCACAAGCGAAAGGACCAGGCCGATCCCCCCCGCCACAGCAGCCGCCAGAAAGCCCCACTGCCAGCCGGCCGCCGCCACGATAAAGCCCGTCATAATCATCGACAGGGCCTTGCCCAGCTGCGGCGTGGAACTGAAAATGCTGTACATGGTGCCGCGCCGCGACAGCGGGAACCAGCGCGACAGGCTGATGGTTCCGGGCGGCGAGCCCATGCTTTGCGCCCAGCCGTTCATGCCCCACAGCACTATAAACAGCAGGAGGACCGTCACCGACCCCACCGCCAGCGTACCATGCAGCAGGCCCAGCGCCCCCAGCAACAGGTTCACCAGGGCCGATATCCCGATGCCCGCCGCCATAAAGCGCCGGATGTTGCAATAATCCGCAATGAAACCGTTCAAGAACTTGCCGGCCGCATAGACAAAAAGAAAAGCCGAGCCGATAATACCCAACTGCCCTGCGGTAAGCAACCCGCCGTCGATGAGCGGCTGCTTCACCACGCTGAGCGTTCCCCGGCAGATATAATAAAGCGTATAGACCAGCGTCACGCCCCAGAAAGTCCTGCGGCGCAAACGCGTGTACACGGCATTCACCTCCCCTTCCGGCACCTTTTGGGCCCGAGGCTTGCTAATGCGGAAGAAGGAGTAAAGGGACATTACAAATCGCTTAGGAGGGACGATAGTTTGGTGCCGGCCACATACACCCGTGCCTGCAGACCCACCTTGCGGGCCGCCAGCACATTGGCTTCGTTATCGTCAATAAAAAGAATTTCTCCTGCGGGCAGTCCCACCCGTTTCACGGCTTCCAGGTAAATTTGGGCCGATGGCTTGAGCAGCTTCATCTCGCAGGAAATGAACTGCTCGCGGAACGTGGTATCCGGGTCGATGCCATAGTCCCGGAACATGCGCAGGATATGGCTCATGGAGATGGGGTTGTTGTTGGAGAGGATATAAAGCGGGTAGCGGGTGGCCATGGACTTTACCGTTTCCACGGTATCGGCCTCCATGCCGGCGAGCAGCGCGTACATGGAACGGTCCACGTCTTCCGGCTTGCTGCCGGGCCGGGAGTCCTTCAGCACCTCCGCACGGAAGGTATCGGCACTGATAACGCCGCCCTCCATGTCCCCGTAAATACCCTTCTGATGGTACGGGTCCAGCAGTTCCGTAATGCGGTCGAACCCGAGGTTCTCGCGGAAGGCGCGGATGCAGCCGTCCATATCCAGATTAATCAGGACGCCGCCGATATCGAAAATGATTGCTTTTATCATACTGCTTGCAAAGGTACAACAAAAAGAAATTCCCGCAAGCGAATTTCACAATTGGCTGCGGGATTATGGTAAGGTATCAATATTTATGTCTGATACCCCTTATTTCCAATACCGTGCCAAAACTTATCGCACGGAAAAATATTTTACTTTTTTTTCTTCTTTTTTGCGTTCCAGTCGCCGTAAATCTCACTTACGTTGCCAGCAGTGATGAATCCGTGGATATCATTTTGCTTCAGGTAGTTCATCAGATCGGCAAATTCGTTCTGGGTGAGCAGGGCCTGGATTTCCACATTCTTTTTCCCGTTGTAGCCACCCGTAACCTCATACAGGGAGCATCCGCGCTGCAATTCGTCAATGATGTACTTACGAATTTCCTCGTGCCGGGACGAGATAATGCACACGCGCTTGCGGCGGTTGAGGCCGGCGGTAAAATAATCCAGCGCCAGGCCATTGATCCACGTGCCGATAAGGCCGATGACCACCAGCCGGAACGGGTTCACGGCAAAAGCCGAGCAGCAGATGAGTGCGCCAGCCACGGACACGGACGTGCCGATGTCAAAGTGCAGGTACTTGTTCACGATTTTGGCCAGGATATCCAACCCGCCCGTCGAGGCATTGATATGGAACAAGATGGTCTGCGAGGCACTGAGGATGAGCACGAAGCACAGAAGGTCGAACCAGGGGTCCCCCATCACGGAAGTCTGGCCGGGTTCCAGCAGTTTCTGGTACGGCAGAATCTTTTCCCAAGCCTCGATGAAAGGACCCAGGATCAGGGCCGTATAGACTGTTTTGGCCCCAAATTCTGCGCCGATAAGCAGCCAGGCCAGCACCAGCAGGATGGCATTGATGATGGTGACCACCAGCGACACCTTTACCGGAATACCCATGGCGGTAAAGAGGCTGGAAATTACCATGGAAAGACCCGTGATGGAGCCCACGACCAGGTTGCTGGGCAGGAGGAAATAATACACGGAAGCCGCAGCGATAAACATCGCGACCGTCATGATGATCAGTTCCGACCAAAATTTGAAAGTTCCCAGCGGCTGAATGAGTTCTTCTTTGATGTTCATAGTGTGTGGTTAGTTTTCTGCCTGTCCGCCCGCAAGGTCCAAAATCTCGGAGGTAATCTTTTGCTGGCGGCCCTTGTTGTATTGAAGGGTAAGTTCCGCCAGGAGATTCTCCGCGTTGTCGGTGGCGGTTTGCATCGCCACGGTGCGGGCAGCGTGTTCGGCTGCAGCGCTGTCCAGAAGGGCAGCGTACAGTTTAAGTTTTCTGGTTTTGGGCACGAGCGCTTCCAGCAACACGGCCCGGGAAGGCTCCACAAGCGGGGCTATGTAGGAAGGAGCGGGAGAAGAGTCCCTTTCTTCCACGTCGCTTCGCGACCCTGTACGGGCAAATGTTCCAGAAAGGGACTCTTCTCCCGCTCCCCTGTCACCCCCGACCTGATCGGGGGTCTCTCGCTGTATCAGCACCTCCACCACCGGCTCCTGGCGGGCGGTGGACACAAAGTGGTTATACACCAGCACCACGGCGCCTGTGCGGCCGGCCTCCACGTCCTCCACCAGTTTTTCCACCAGCGCGGCGGCAGGGCCGTAGGCGGGATGTTCCGCGAGGGCCGATAAGTCCTCCGGCGAAGTAAACCCGTCCTTGCGCATGGCATCGGCCATCTTGCGGCCAATCGCGTACACGGTATCCCCGCGCCGGCGGATGGAACGCACCTTGGCAATGGCGTTGGCGTTGAACCCGCCGCAAAGCGAAGAGTTGGACGCTATCGCCACGATGCTTATCTTCTCATCCTTGTTTTTGCCCCGATTTAAGGACGAGAGCCCCTTTTGGGCCTTGTCATCCTCGTTTTGGGCCGATTTTAAGGACGAGCCGCCGAGCTGGCCATCCTCCAGGGAGGCCAGGATGCCTTGCAGCTGCTCCTGGTACGGGCGCATGGCTTCGATGGCATTCTGGGCCTTCCGCAGCTTGGCGCTGGACACCAGCTTCATGGCCGAAGTAATTTTGAGGGTACTTCGGACCGATGCGATACGGCCTTTTATTTCCTTTAATGTTGGCATAGAGATTCTTCGCTTCGCTCAGAATGACAAATGGTACTCAGAATGACAAATGGTGCTCAGAATGACAAATGCAATTACTTCAGGGTCAGGATTACGGAGGCGGCGGTATCGGCCAAAATCTTTTCTATCTCCGGCGTCAACTTGCCCTGGCCCAGCGGCTCCAGGACATCGGCCTTATGGGCGGCGCGCAGGCGATCCAGGAAAGCCTCCTGGAAAGGACGAACCTTGTCGATGGCGATGTCGCGCATGAGGGCACGTGTGCCGCAGTACAGGATGGCCACCTGCTCCCCTACCGGCATGGGGCTGTATTGGGGCTGGATGAGCAACTGATTGTTCTTACGACCCTTGTCCAGGGCCAGCTCCGTCACCTTGTCCACGTCCGAGGAGAACTTGGAGAAAGCCTCCAGTTCCGCCCACTGGGCCTGGTCAATCTTGAGCGTACCGGCCACCTTCTTCATGGACTTCACCTGGGCGCTGCCGCCCACACGGGATACGGAGATACCCACGTTGATAGCCGGGCGCACGCCCTGGTTGAACAGGCTCTGTTCCAGATAAATCTGGCCGTCCGTAATGGAAATCACGTTGGTGGGGATGTAGGCACTCACGTCACCGGCTTGTGTCTCGATGATAGGAAGCGCCGTCAGCGAGCCTCCGCCCTTCACCTTGTCCTTCAGCACCTCGGGAAGGTCGTTCATCTGGGCGGCCACTTCCTGCTGGTCGATAATGCGGGCGGCCCGCTCCAGCAGACGGCTGTGCAGGTAGAAAATATCGCCCGGATAGGCCTCACGGCCGGAAGGACGGCGCAGGATGAGGGACACCTCGCGGTAGGCCACGGCCTGCTTGGAGAGGTCATCGTACACCACCAGCGCATGCCGTCCGGTATCGCGGAAATACTCGCCGATAGCGGCACCGGCAAAGGGGGCATAATACTGCAACGCGGCAGGGTCTGCGGCCGTTGCGGCCACCACCACGGTATAGTCCATGGCGCCGTGCTCCCGCAGCGTTTTAACGATGGAAGCCACGGTGGAACCCTTCTGGCCCACGGCCACGTAAATGCAGTAAACCGGCTCTCCGGCTTCATAGGCCGAACGCTGGTTGATGATGGTATCTATGGCAATGGCCGTCTTACCCGTCTGGCGGTCTCCAATAATGAGCTCACGCTGGCCGCGGCCGATGGGAATCATGGCGTCGATGGCCTTGATACCCGTCTGCAGCGGCTCGCTCACCGGCTGGCGGAAGATGACGCCCGGTGCCTTGCGCTCCAGCGGCATGTCCAGCTTGTCCCCTTCGATAGGGCCCAGGCCGTCCAGCGGATTGCCCAGCGGATCGATTACACGGCCCAGCAGCTGGTCGTTCACCGCCACGGAAGCGATGCGGCCGGTCCGGCGCACCACCATGCCTTCCTTCACCAGGTCCGTGGGGCCCATCATCACGGCGCCCACATTGTCCGCCTCCAGGTTCATCACCACGGCCATCACCCCATTGCCGCAGTCCAGCAGTTCGCCGGCCTCTGCGTGGTCCAGGCCATAGATGCGCACCACGCCGTCGCTCACCTGCAGAGCCTTGCCAATCTCCTCAAACTGGAGATCGTTCTTCATGTCCTTGAGCTGCCCGAGGAGGATTTCGCTCACTTCGCTGGGTTTTAAACTCGTATTTGCCATTAGATTATACGTCTGTTTCGTTCTATAAACTCTTCCCGGATCAGGTCCAGCTGGCGTTTAACGCTGGCGTCCAGGAGATAATCGTCAATGTCGAAGATAAAGCCGCCCACAATGGAGGGATCCACCACCACCTCTATGATGACATCGTCACCGGTTTTGCTCTTTACCAGGGCCTTGAGGCGCTGCAGCAGGCGCTCCGACGGCTCTCCCACCGTCACCAGCTGCGCCTTGCGGATGCCCACGCTCCGGTGGTACATGTCCACGAAGTCCCGGAGGATGTCCCCCACCAGTTCCATGCGGCCGTTTTTGTTCAACAGCGTAAGGAAGCGGCTCAGTTCCGGCGACATCCGATTGCCCAGGGCCGATTGCAGGAGCTTTTTCTTGTCGAACTCGCTCACCACGTCGTTGGCGGCCTCCACCATGCGGGCCAGGTCCGGCACGTCGTGGAGGGCCTTCAGAAGCACCTCGGCCTCCGAGCACACCACGTCCCCCTGCCCGTTGTCACGGACATAGCGGACCAGCGCTCTGGCGTAGCGGGTTATGACAATGGCGCGGTTCATCAGTTCTTGTTATGGAGGGGTGCCTGATTGGCTTCGTCTACCAGCTGGTCGATGAACGCCCGCTGGCTGCCTTCGTCGGAGAGCTCGTGGCGAAGCACCTTTTCCGCCACCTGCACACTGAGCAGGGCTACTTCCCGGCGCACGTCGCGGAGGGCGCTCTCTTTCTCTGCCGCTATCTGGAGCTTGGCCTCGGCGAGAATCTTATCGGCCTCCGCCTGGGCCTGCGCCTTGGCATCGGCCACAATCCGGGCCTTGGTCTGGGTGGCCTCCTGCAGCATCTGGGACTGCTCCTTGCGGGTAGCCTCCAGCAGATGTGCCTGCTCCTCCTTCCATTGAGCCATCCGGGCCTCGATTTCACGGGCATCGACAAGGGACTTCTCTATCCGTTCCTGACGCTTCCGGACCATATCCGTCAGCACCGGGAAGCCAAACTTGGCCAGGATGAAGAAGACGATGCCGAAAATCAGCGTCATCCAGAACAGCAAGCCAAAGTCCGGAGTAATCAGTGACATCGCTTACTTGCCGATAAGACAGACCAGAATAGCAAAGAGGCAGGCACCTTCTACCAGAGCGCCGATGATGATGGCGGTAAGACGGTAGTGGTCCGCTTTCTCGGGCTGGCGGGCGCCGGCCTCAAGGGCGGCTTTACCGATATTGCCGATACCGAAAGCGGCGGCGATGGCAGCGATACCGGCACCCAGTGCGGCACCGGCCTTTCCGAGAGCTGCAGTAGAAGCAGCCTGAAGGATCATAGTGGACAAAATCATAATACTATAGTTTTAAAGTTACTTTTCTGCTTTTTCTTCTTCCGGGTGCTGCCGGCTAAGGCCGATAAACACACTGGAAAGCATGGTGAATATATAGGCTTGGAGGAATGCCACCAGCAGTTCCAGGACATCCATGAACACGCCAAACAGGACGGCGATGGCACTGAGGCCGCCGTTCATGGCCGGGCCCAGCTCAGCCGTAAGGAAAACCACCGACACCACACCCAGAATCATCATGTGCCCCGCCAGGATATTGGCAAAAAGTCGCACCATGAGGGAGAAGGGCTTGGTAAACAGGCCGATGATTTCAATCAGGGGCATCAGGGGGATGGCTTTCAGGAAAAGCGGCACCTCCGGCCAGAATATGTCTTTGTAATAATGCTTGTTGCCGAACAGGTTCACTGCCAGGAAGGTGAACATGGCCATCATGAAGGTAATGGCGATGTTACCGGTAATGTTGGCCCCGCCCGGGAAGAACGGGACGATGCCCAGCAGGTTGTTCACGAAGATGAAGAAAAACGCGGTGAGCAGATACGGTGAGTATCGTTTATAATCCGGGCCGATACAAGGCTTGATGATGTCGTCCTCCACCATCATGACCAGCATCTCCAACAGGCCGCTGAAGCCGCCCGGGGCCTCCTCGCGGGCGTCGTGCTTGCGATACCACTTGACGCCGAAGAGCACCAGGAGCACCAGCACCAGGCTGTTGAACATCAGCCCGGCCACATTCTTGGTGATGGAAATATCCAGCGGACGCACATCCCCGGAGGGCGTGTGTTCCATCAGTCTGTCCCGGTGGGATTCTTGATCGTGCAGGATGTAAAAACCCTCATACTCATGGCCGTGGGCCAGCTTTCCGGAGGAGAACACGTGCCAGCCCGTCGTTTTGCTGCGCGCAATGATCAGCAGCGGCACGCTGATATGCTTCCCGTTCACGGTAGTGATGTGCCAGTCATAAGCATCCACCACATGCCCGTAAAGGTATTCGTCCATGTCGAACTCCTGAGATACACTCGCTTCGCTCGGTATGACAGCGGTGGCTTCGCTCGGTATGACAGCGGTGGCTTCGCCCGGTATGCTTTCTGTCATACCGAGGCCCGCAGGGCCGAGTGTATCTCCCTGCCACAGCAGCAGCGATATGAGGAAGGCCAGCATCATACCTCCACGCACACTTTGACCTGGTTGTCCCCTACCTCCACAAAGCCCTCCCGGATGGGCAGGAACTTCTCTTCCCCACCCTCCACGTAGCGGATGTTGCCCTTTTCCAGCGCCGTGATGAGCGCCGCGTGGTCCTTGAGCACGGTGAACGGCCCGGCGACACCCGGTAGCGTCACCAGGGAAACATCGGCCTTAACCAACGTTCCTTCGGGACTGAGGATATGAAGTGCAATTGTCATTCTGAACGAAGTGAAGAATCTACTTTGCAGCAGCCAGCAGGGCCTCGCCCTTCTTGATGGCATCCTCAATGGTACCCACGTTCAGGAAAGCCTGTTCCGGGAGGTAATCGACCTCACCGTCCATAATCATATTGAAACCCTTGATGGTGTCTTCGATGCTCACCATGACGCCGGGCACACCCGTGAACTGCTCCGCCACAAAGAACGGCTGGCTCAGGAAGCGCTGCACGCGACGGGCGCGGTTGACGGTGGTCTTGTCCTCTTCCGAAAGTTCGTCCATGCCCAGGATGGCGATGATGTCCTGCAGCTCCTGGTTGCGCTGGAGAATTTGCTTTACGCGCTGGGCGGTGTCGTAATGGGCCTGGCCTACGATGTTGGGATCCAGGATGCGGGAGGTGGACTCCAGCGGGTCCACGGCCGGGTAAATGCCCAGGGCCGTGATTTTACGGCTGAGCACCGTGGTGGCATCCAGGTGGGTGAACGTAGTGGCAGGGGCCGGGTCCGTGAGGTCATCGGCAGGAACATATACCGCCTGTACCGAAGTGATGGAACCGTTTTTGGTGGAAGTGATGCGCTCCTGCATCTTACCCATTTCCGTGGCCAGGGTGGGCTGGTAACCCACGGCCGAAGGCATACGGCCCAGCAGGGCGCTTACCTCACTGCCGGCCTGGGTGAAACGGAAGATATTGTCGATGAAAAAGAGGATGTCCCGCGGGCCTGCACCGGTGTCGCTGTCGCGGAAGCTCTCTGCCAGGGTGAGGCCGCTCAGGGCCACGCTGGAACGGGCTCCCGGGGGTTCGTTCATTTGGCCGAACACCATGGATACCTGGCTCTTTTCCAGTTCTTTAGGGTCTACCAGCGAGAGGTCCCACTTGCCCTCTTCCATGGCTTTTTCGAAGGCGTCTCCATAACGGATAACCTTGGACTCGATCATTTCCCGCAAAAGGTCGTTGCCCTCACGGGTGCGCTCCCCCACGCCGGCGAACACGGAGAAACCGTTGTGCGCCTTGGCAATGTTGTTGATGAGCTCCTTGATGAGTACCGTTTTGCCTACGCCGGCGCCGCCGAACAGGCCAATTTTACCGCCTTTGAGGTACGGCTCCAGCAGGTCGATCACCTTGATACCGGTAAACAGCACTTCCTGGCTGGTGGTGAGGTCCTCGAACTTGGGCGGCTCCCGGTGAATGGGAAGCGAATTCTCGCGGTCCAGCGCGGCCATGCCGTCGATGGCATCTCCGGTGACGTTCATTACGCGCCCGCGGATTTGCGCCCCTACGGGCATGGCGATGGGCCGATAGGTGTTCTCCACCTCCAGCCCGCGGCTGAGACCGTCCGTGGAATCCATGGCCACGCAGCGAACGGTATCCTCACCGATGTGCTGCTGCACTTCCAGGACGACGTTCTTTCCATCCGGACGCTTTACGACCAGGGCATCTGCGATACGCGGAAGTTCCAGTTCCGCATTCCGGGCCGTTATGTTAAAATGTACATCCACCACCGGTCCCACGACCTGCGCGATGTGTCCTACTGCATTGGGCATAACAAAAATTCAGTTTCCACAAATATACAAATTATTCGCGGAAACTGAAATATAAAAAGACTTCTTTCCAGCCCGTATTAATCCTTCACTACGGCCTTGACATTGGCGGGTTCGGCCTTCCAGTCCTGGTCCTGCTGATAGAGCGGACTGAACTTGCCGAAGGGGATGTCGCTGAAAATGTAGTTGTTGGCCTTGCGGGCGGCCTCAATGTGGTCTGTAAGGGCGGTATTGACGGCCGTGAGGGCGACGTCCAGCACCAGGCCCAGCAGCCCCTTGCTGCTTGTGCTTACCGATGTATCCAGGAACAGGTCGCAGCTGCGGTCGAACAGGACCTCGTTCGTACGCGTGGAGCGCATGACATAACGGATCTTGGCGCTGATACCCACGCCCTGCTTGGCCCATTTGTCGATGACGGAGAAGATGACGGCATCGGCACCGAAAACTGTGCCGAACTGTCCGACGGGCGCCTCGAAGAAGAGTTCCGCGTCATAGGCACTTTCCGCCTTGAGGATATCCATGGTGAGGATGGGCGGAAGGACGTAATAACCGGCCTCCACCAGCGGGCGGCTGATGGACGTGTACAGCAGGTCCTTGGCCTCCACGTTGGCCGTATTGTTGATGGGCGGCATCACCAGCAGGGTGACGGGCGCTTCATGGTACAGAGGGGCATAGACCTCCCCGCGGGTGAGCTTGCTGGCCGATCCGCAGGAAACGAGCAGCGCCGTGGCTGCCAGTAGAATCAGAAACTTTTTCATTTTCCTGCGAATTTTTTAAGCAAGGGTTCCACAAATTTTCGGGACTCCGGATACAGCTCCATCTCCTTCTGGAGGAGCTTGAGGCCGTATTCCGGGAAATAGGCGGCATAGTCCGAACGCTCATAAATGGCGCGTTCACGCTTGGAGGCGCTCTCGGCGAAGGCGGCGGCCGTCTCCGGTTTCAGCAGCAGGTAGCCATACTCGGCACAGATGCCCGGAGGCACCACACCGCGTTCTCCGCCGGGATTCTGCAGCATGTCTTCATAGACACACAGCATGGCGCACAGGCTTTCCGGGCTTTGCGACTTGCCATAGGCCTCGTAGAAGCGGTCCTCGTAGCGGGTTACCCCCTTGGAGGCATCGCCACCCCAATAGTACAGCACACCGGCGGAAGGACCGCAGGAGCACAGAAGCAGGGCAGCTATCGACAATGTTAGGATTTTTCTCATAATTCAAGGCCGATCATCTTGTGTTCCTGGGCCGAGATGAACACCTTCTGGGAGGTAAGTTCCTTGCCGGTGTTGTCCTTTACCACCACGGTATGCGTGCCGGGCTCCAGGGTAATTATGTTCTTGGATAGGGACTTGAGGTCTTTGTTGCCGGACCAGCCTTTTACCTTGAGGGTCTCGGTCTTGTATTCCTTGCCGTCCACCGTGACAAGGATGTCTTTGGCCTGGGCGGCCGAGAAGGACAGATAGGCCTTGTCCGCCTTGCCGGAATTCACGGTAACGTTGCCCACGCCGCAGGAAGCAAGGGTGAGCAGGGCGGCCGCCAATGCAAAAATGAGTTTTTTCATGCTATTTGTCGGAAATATAGTACTTGTCCAGATGGTCTTCGTCGATGTCCTGTCCTTCGTAGGAGCAGTAGGATAGTTCGTTCTCCGGGTTGTCGCCGAAGGAGGAGATCACGGTTACCTTGCCCACGGGCTTGCCGGGGAGTTCCACCATCATGCCGGTCTGAGGGTTCTTGACGCTCTTGCCTTTTGTGTACACGATAAAGGCGTCGCCGGGCTGGAGGCCCTGGGAAGCGCCACCGGAGATGATGTAGGAACCATCGTCATAAGTGAGGATGTAAGAGCGCCAGGGCTTGTCCATGCACTTGTTGATGATGTTTTCCACCAGCTGGCTGATGGCGGAGGAGATGGCCTTGTCGCTGAGCGTGGCGTCATAGCCGGCCGTTCCGCCCAGGCCGAGGGTTTGCTTGGAGGTGGTTTCCGCGTAGCCTTTGGCTTCATCGGAATAGATGATGAGCCCCGTGGCGGCTTCTACCAGGCGCAGGCTCACGCCGGCCTCCACCGTCTGGGTTTTGGTGCTGGTGAATACGCCCTCCTGGCCCTGCGCCTTGCGGCCGAACTCCGTGATGGAGCCCAGGATCAGGTAGTCCGCACCGATCTTGGCCATGCCTTCCGGGCCGGCTTCTTTCATCAGCACGTCCAGGTCCTCCCGTTCCAGAAGGATGAACTTGCCGCTGAGGGCCAGCTTGGAGGACAGGATGTCCAGCGCCTGCTTGCGCATGGGGTCATTGTCTTTGTCGTAAAAAATACCCTTGGCGTATTGGGTTTCGTTGGAAAAACGGCCTATGGCCACCTTCCGTTTGATGGTTTTCTCCTGCCCCGCCAGGCTCAGCGGAGCCAGGGAAAGCAGCACGGCCAGCATCGCGGCCCACATCATGCATCTTTTCATCGTTAAAACATTTTTACAAAGATAGTATTTTTTCTAAATGTGCTCTGCGGATTAAAACATACTTTCTCTGCTCCCACGGCTAAGCGCACTTTATGTTCTCCCCCCCTGGTTAAAGCACACCGCTCGCTCTCTGCCCCCACTCCATGGCATTGTCCTGCGCTTTAACCACCCTTCTTGCACCCGCTTAAAGCACAGCATCCCTGCCCAGAACCTCCTCTGTGGCCATGCCCCGTGCTTTAACCACCCTTCTTGCACCCGCTTAAAGCACAGCATCCCTGCCCAGAGTTCCTTCTAGTGTTACTCCCTGTGCTTTAACCCCCATACCGGGCAGAACGGGGTGGTCAGTAAGTGCTTGTGAGTGAGCACTTTATAGAAAATCCTCGTCGCAAAATCGAACGAGGATTTTCTGGAAGTAATTGATACTCAACATATTGCCGATCACCCCCGTATTGCGTTACCGACCAGCCCCCTTGTGCACATTCGGGCCAGCCCCCTCCTTGCGTGGACCACATCCAGGCCTAGCCTCCCGACCTTGTGAAGAATGCGGGAAAATTCGTATCTTTGCGCATATGATTTTGTACCTCACAGGCAGCCCAACCCGCTATGGAGAACCGCAGTTCACGCAGGATAACGGTTTCTTGGCCGATGTCCGGGCGGAACTGGCCAAGGCCATCCGGCGGGCCGGAGGCGCGGAGGGCGACAAGCCCCGCGTGCTGCTGGTGAGCGCCGCCCCGGATGACCGAGGCTTCACCGATTCCGTCCTCAAGGGCATGAGCGAGTGCATCCACAAGTCCGGTATCGACACGGAAAAAATTGTGATGCTGGACCGGCGGAACGCCGCTCAAACCCCGGAACTGGTCCAATGGGCGCACTGGATTGTGCTGTGCGGCGGCCATGTCCCCACGCAGAATAAGTTCCTGCACCAGATTCGTCTCAAGGAACTTATCCAAGGATTCGACGGGGTTGTCATGGGCTGCAGCGCCGGCAGCATGAACTGCGCGGACAACGTGTATTCCCATCCGGAGCTGCCGGGGGAAGCCCGCGACCCGCAGTACCAGCGCTGGCTCAAAGGCCTGGGCCTCACGGACATCAACCTGGTTCCGCACATGGAGCAGGTACGGTATGCCAAGGTCGATGGCCTCCGCCTGTTCGAGGACATCGCCTTTCCGGACAGTTGGAATCATCGGTTCTACACCTTCCGGGACGGCGGATATATAAAAATTGTCGATGGAAAGCCCACCCTTTACGGGGAGGCGTTCGAAATCACCCGCGGTGCCATGCGCCGCATAAGCGAAGAAAACAAAACCTACAGTTTTATGAACTTAATATTCATTTCCCCCCATTTCCCGGCCACCTACTGGCACTTCTGCGCCGGGCTCAAGCAAAACGGTATCAACGTGTTGGCCATTGCCGATACTGAGTACTGGAACCTGTCCCAGGAGCTCCGTGGCAGCATTTCGGACTACTACAAGGTGAACAACCTGGAAAACTACGACGAAATGTACCGCGCCGTCGCCTGGCTGGCTCACAAGTGGGGCAAGATTGACTGGATCGAGTCCAACAACGAGTACTGGCTGGAGCAGGACGCCCGTCTGCGCACGGACTTCAACGTGACCACGGGTATCCAGAACGACCACATCGCCGCCATCAAGAACAAGAGCGAGATGAAGAAGTACTACGCCCTGGGGGGCATTCCTACTGCCCGCCAGATCAAGGGCGCGGAAGGCCTGGCCAAGGTGAAAGCTTTCACCAAAAAGACCGGCTACCCCATCATCGCCAAACCGGACAACGGCATGGGCGCCGGCGGCACCTGCAAAATCCAGAGCGACGCAGAGCTGGAAGCCTGGTTCGCATCCCATCCCAACGACGCAGGCTACTTCGTGATCGAAGAGTTCATCACCGGCCTTCTGGTTAGCTACGATGCCATTTTCAATGCCGATGGCGAACCGGTGTTCGAGAACAACACCATCTTCCCTACGCCCATCATGGAAATCGTCCATGACAACCTGGACACCTGCTACTGGACCAACAAGACCGTGCCCGCCAAGCTGGCCGCCATCGGCCGCCGTACGGTTAAAGCTTTCGGCATTAAGAGTCGATTCGTGCATCTGGAGTTCTTCCAGCTGGACCGCGACCACCAGGGCCTCGGCAAGAAAGGCGACTACGTGGGCCTGGAAGTGAACATGCGCCCGCCGGGAGGCTACACGCCGGACATGATGAACTTCGCACACAGCACGGATGTTTTCCAGATTTGGGCCGATATGGTGGCCTTCAACGAGGCCCGCAAGCCGCAGGGCGAGCAGTACTTCTGCGCCTACGCCGGCCGCCGCGACGGCAAAGCCTATGTCCACAGCCACCAGGAAATCATGGACCGCTACGGCAACGTCATGTGCATGGCCGAGCGCGTCCCGGACGCCCTGGCCGATGACCTCTGCAACATGGCCTACATGGTCAAGCTCAAGGACAAGAAGGACATCGACGTGTTCTTCGACTTCGTCACCCGCCGCGCATAGAGGCTAAGCCCTCATGGGGCCCCACAGGGTGGTAATCCGGCCTGGATGTGCCCCATACTGGTTGATCGACAACATATTGAGTATCAATTACTTCCCGAAAAATCCTCGTTCAATTTTGCGACGAGGATTTTCTATAAAGTGCTCATTTACAGCCACTTACCGATCACCCCGTTTTGGCCAGTATGGTGGTTAAAGCACAGGGCAAGGCCATAGAGGGGATTCTGGGAAGGGATGGTGTGCTTTAAGCGGGTGCAAGAAGGGTGGTTAAAGCACGGGACAAGGCCACAGAGGGGGCTCTGAGGCCGGGAGGTGTGCTTTAACACACACTCTCTCCAACAAAAAACGTCCCCCGGGAAACCGGAGGACGTTTTTGAATGATGAGGACTTCAATTAGTCGGACAGGGAGAAACGCTTGAAGGCGAGAACCTTGGCGTCCTTGTCGGCGGCGGCGAGGGCTTCCTTCACCGTCTTCTTGTCGTCGCTGAGCTGGTACTCCTGCTCCATCAGGGTGTTTTCCTTCAGGAACTTCTGGATACGACCATTCACGATGCCATTGATCATCTGGACCTTCTGCTCCAGAGAGGCCAGCGTCTCAGCGCCAACCTTGGCGATGATCTCACGGGCCTGCTTGGCCTGCTCGATGGTGAGCCAGCCCTTGGCCGTGTTGGACTCGATGTGGTCTTCGCTGTCCACGTGGGCGGGGTTGATACCGGCCTTCTTGAGGGCGTTATCAACGGACTTCTGAACCTGCTCGTCCTTGGTCTTCTGGATGGCAACGGTCTTTTCGGACTCGATAACCTCAGCAGGGACGGAAGCGGCGTCAACAGCCACAGGGTTCATGGAAGCCACCTGCATGGCGATACCGCGGGCGATATCGGTGGGAACTTCCTTGGAGAAGGAAACGATGGCACCCAGCTTGCCGTTGAAGTGCACATATTCGCTCACGAACGGAGCCTCGAGGGCGCCGTAGAAAGCCAGCACGTGCTTTTCACCGGTTTTACCAGCCTGGTTGGTGATGTCCTCTTCGATGGAGTAACCATCGGCAAGTTTCACGGCCTTCAGTTCTTCTACGGAAGCAGGGAAAGCAGCGATAGCTGCATCGGCGATGTTTCCGGAAAGGGCTTTGAAGTCCGGGGTGGCGGCCACGAAGTCGGTCTCGCAACCGAGGCAGACGAGGATGGCCTTGCCGCCGTTTACACGGCTGAGCACAGCACCCTGGGTGGTCTCGTTTTCACCGCGCTTGGCGAGGGTGGATTTACCTTTCTCGCGCAGGATTTCGACGGCACGCTTGAAATCACCTGCAGCCTCTTCGAGGGCCTTTTTGCAGTCCATCATGCCAGCGCTGGTCATGTCGCGGAGTTTCTTGATATCTGCTAAAGAGATAGCCATAATTACTTGCTTTTTAAACGGTTAATTACTCTTCGGTGGGAGCCTCAACGGGTTCTGCCTTGGGGGCGCGGCGGGAACGGAGCTTGCGCTCGGGAGCGGCGGCGGTAGCCTCAACGGCCTCTGCGGGAGCGGCCTCAGCTTCCTTTTCCTTCTCCAGTTTGCGCTCTTCCAGACCTTCGTTGATGGCTTTGCACATCACATCCATGATGAGGGTGATGGACTTCGTGGAGTCGTCGTTTGCCGGAATCACATAATCAATGGGCGTGGGATCGCAACATGTGTCAACCATTGCGATAACCGGGATGTTCAGACGAACGGCCTCCTTAACGGCATTGGCCTCTTTCTGAACGTCGACCACGAAGAGGGCGCTGGGCAGACGGGACATGTCACGGATAGAACCGAGGTTCTTCTCCAGCTTGGCCCGCTGGCGCTCCACCTGGAGGCGCTCACGCTTGGCGAGCTTCTCGAAGGTGCCATCTTCCTTCATCTTGTCGATGGTGTTCATTTTCTTGACGGCCTTGCGAATGGTGGGGAAGTTGGTAAGCATACCGCCCGGCCAACGCTCGGTCACGGAAGGCATATTGACGGAAGCGGCCATTTCTGCCACAACGTCTTTTGCCTGTTTTTTGGTGGCGACGAAGAGGACCTTCCGGCCGCTGCGGGCCATTTCTTTGAGGACCTCTGCTGCCTCGTCAATCTTGACGACGGTCTTGTGCAGGTCGATGATGTGGATACCGTTTCTTTCTACGAAGATATACGGAGCCATCTTGGGGTTCCACTTGCGAGCGAGGTGGCCGAAGTGGGAGCCTGCATCAAGCAATTCCTGAAAATTAGTTCTTGACATGGGTTGTTTGTTCTTTTTAATAACTCATTCATCAATCCGAAGTAGCAGCCTTGTGCTGGTCTTCGGGATTTTTTCGCGGCCCGGCAATCCTTTTTGTAGCTCGGGAAGATTCTCATCCTCACCGGGATCTCAGGATTTAAGTACCTAAGCCGTGCTGACGTAAATCCACCAGTAAGATTAACGCTTACTGAACTGGAAGCGACGACGTGCGCCAGGCTGACCAGGTTTCTTACGCTCAACTTCGCGGGCGTCGCGGGTGAGGAAACCGGCGGCCTTAAGGGTAGAGCGGTAAGCCTCTTTATCGACCTCGCAAAGAGCGCGGGCGATGCCGAGACGAACGGCCTCTGCCTGACCTTTGGTACCACCACCTACGAGGGTAACCTTAACGTCAAACTGACCTGCAGTACCGGTGACCTCGAGGGCCTGGTTGGCGATGTACTGGAGAGTGCCTTCTTTGAAGTACTCTTCCATGGGGCGGTCGTTGATAACGAACTTGCCCGTGCCGGGTACTACATAAACACGAGCGACAGCTGATTTACGTCTTCCAAGGGCGTGTTTCTGTTCCATGTGCTCTGTTTAGATTTCGTTAAACTTAATGGTTTTAGGATTCTGGGCCTGGTGCGGGTGCTCGGGACCTGCGTAAACATACAGGTTGTTGATGAGCTTGTCACCAAGACGGGTCTTGGGCAGCATGCCCTTCACAGACCGACGGATGAGTTCGGCGGGTCTTTTTGCAAGGATCTCACGGGGCGTGGAGAAGCGCTGGCCACCCGGATAACCGGTGTAGCGAACGTAAACGCGGTCGGTCATCTTTTTGCCGGTAAGACGGATCTTTTCGGCATTTACGATGATGACGTTGTCACCACAGTCCACATGCGGGGTGTAACCGGGCTTGTTCTTGCCACGCAGCACCAGGGCGACGCGGGAAGCCAGGCGACCGAGCACGAGGTCGGTTGCATCAATGACGAGCCACTCCTTGTTCACAGTTGCCTTGTTCAGGGAAACTGTTTTGTAGCTAAGTGTGTCCACTGTCTTGATAATTAATGGTTTAACATAAAAAGTTGCGATCCCCCCACAGTTAGAGGGACCGCAAAGGTAAGCATTATTTGGGACAAAACCAAATATTATATGCCGTACACCCCTTCCGCTTCCGGCAAGGACCCGCTGGCGGCACGGTTTGGGCATTTTCGTGCCCGTGGAGGGGCCGGAGGAGTAAATAAGCGACAAAAATTACGTACCTTTGCACGCGATATGAAGATAGGATCCATCGACCTGGGAGAGCATCCCGTGACGCTGGCACCCATGGAGGACGTCACGGACGCCAGTTTCCGCATCCTGTGCAGGGAGGCGGGCGCCGCCATGGTCACCACCGAGTTCGTGAGTTCCGACGGCCTGGTGCGGGATGTCCAGAAAACTATCGCCAAGATGCATACCCTGGAGGAAGAAGCGCCGGTGGCCGTACAAATCTACGGCAGCATTCCGGAGGCTATGGTGGACGCCGCGCGCATGGCCGCCCGTGCCAAAGAACTGGCCGGCGGGCATGGGGCGGATATTGTCGATATCAACTTCGGCTGCCCCGTCTCCAAAATCGCGGGCAGAGGCGCCGGCAGCGGCATGATGCGGGAGCCGGACAAGATGGTGGCCATCACCAAGGCCATCGTGGAGGCTATCCCGGACAAGCCCGTCACCGTGAAAACCCGCCTGGGCTGGGACGACAGCTCCAAAATCATCGTGGAACTGGCGGAACGCCTGCAGGACGTGGGAATACAGGCCCTCACCATCCATGGCCGCACCCGTTGCCAGATGTACAAAGGGGAGGCGGACTGGACGCTCATCGGCGCAGTGAAAAACAACCCGCGCATGCGCATACCTATAATAGGTAACGGAGACATCAACTCCGCCGCCAAGGCCCGCGAGGCGTTTGACAAGTACGGTGTCGATGGCATCATGGTGGGACGCGCCAGCTTCGGCCATCCGTGGATTTTCACGGAAATCCGCCACCTGCTGGATACCGGCGAGGAACTCCCGCCCATGAGCGTGAAGGACCGCGTGGCCCTGGCCAAACGCCACTTCCAGCTATCCCTGGACCTCAAAGGCCCCGTCACCGGCGTGTACGAGATGCGCCGCCACCTTTCATGCTACTTCAAGGGCCTCCGCGACTTCAAGGACACCCGCATCAAGCTGGTCACCTCCAAAGATCCCGCGGAGATTCTCTCCACCCTGGACTATGTCGCCGCCCGCTGGGGCGCCGAGGCCCCGGAGGCGGAAGGCGTGTACGGCATCTAAGGCTTTTTTGCTATCTTTGCTGCCATGATTTACGGACTTGTACTCAGAATAAGGCATCTGCTGTATAACAAAGGCTGGAAAAAACAGTTTTCCGCTCCCATCCCCACCGTCTGCGTAGGCAATATTACCGTTGGCGGAACGGGCAAGACCCCGCACACGGAGTTGTTCCTCCGCCTGCTGCTCGCCGCCGGGAAGCAGCCCGCCGTGCTCTCCAGAGGCTACAAACGCAAACTGAAAGGCTTCCAGCTGGTTCCTGTCGATGGCACCGCCGCCCTCTACGGCGACGAACCGGCGCAGATTGCCCACAAGTTCCCCCAAGTGCCCGTAGCAGTGGACAAAGACCGTGTGCATGGCTGCGAGCAGCTCGCCGGCAACAAGGCCCTCTCCTGCATCGTCCTGGACGATGCCTTCCAGTACCGCCGCCTGCAAGCCACGCTGAACATCGTCCTGGTGGACTACCAGCGGCCCATCTTCAAGGACCGCCTCCTCCCCTGGGGACGCCTCAGGGACCTGCCGGCCCGGCTGAAAGCCGCACGGGTGGTTATCGTCACCAAATGCCCGGCGGAGCTTTCCGACCAGGAGCGGGAAGCCTGGCGCCAGGACCTGCATCTTGCACCGGAGCAGCCCCTTTTCTTCACCACCCTGCAGTATAGCGCCGCCCAGCCTGTTTTCCCGGAGGCCGATAACCATTATCTGTACGCGAAACAGTGCACCGTGCTCACCGGAATCGCCAACGACGCACCGTTAAGGAACTATCTGTCCGATACTTATAAAATCGGCCAGCACCTCCGCTTCCCGGACCATCACGCGTACGGCAAGGCCGATTTGCGCACCATCGAGCACGCCATCCGCATCTCCGGCACGTCTTGCCTTTTCACGACGGAAAAAGACGCCCAGCGGCTCCGGGACTGCAAAAATGTACCCCAAAGTATCCGCGAGCGTCTCTTCTACATTCCCGTAGAAGCCGCCTTCCTTACACCGGAAGAGCAGGCCGACTTCTCCGCTGTCCTGCTTACATCGACAGGACGTTAAGCACTGAAATCAATTCCTGATTGATCGGTTTGTCCATCTTGATGGCCTTGGAGATGGGGACGTAAACGATTTCGTCGTTCTTCAGGCCGATCATCACGTTCCGCTGCCCTTCCAGAAGGGCGTCGATGGCGGCGTATCCCATGCGGGAAGCCAGGATGCGGTCGTAGGCCGTGGGCTTACCGCCGCGCTGCAGGTGACCCAGGATGGTTACGCGGGCATCGAACTGCGGGAACTCCTTCTTGATACGTTCGGCGTAGTACATGGCTCCGCCCACACCGTTCTTCTGGGCCTCGCTCACCAGCACGATGGCGCTGTTCTTGCTCTTGCGCTTGCCGCGCTCGATGAATTCCGCCAGCTGGTCCACGTCGGTGGCTTTTTCCGGAATAATGGCCGCCTCCGCACCGGAAGCGATGGCACTGTTCTGCGCCAGGAAGCCGGCGTCACGGCCCATCACCTCGATAAAGAAGATGCGGTCGTGGCTGTTGGCGGTGTCGCGGATCTTGTCCACGCACTCCACGATGGTGTTCAGGGCACTGTCGTACCCGATGGTGGAGTCCGTACCGTACAGGTCATTGTCGATGGTACCGGGCAGGCCGATGATGGGAATGTCGTACTCCCGGGCAAAGAGCTGCGCGCCGGTCAGGGAGCCATTGCCGCCGATAACCACAAGCGCGTCGATGCCGGCCGCCACCATGTTCTCATAGGCCTTTTTCCGGCCTTCCGAAGTCATGAATTCGGTGCAACGGGCGGTCTTGAGGATGGTGCCACCGCGCTGGATGGTATTGGACACGGACGAAGAGGTGAATTTGACAAATTCATTCTCGATGAGGCCCTGGTAACCGCGCATGATACCCACCACGTTCATATTGTGGTAACGGGCTGCACGGGTGACGGCACGGATAGCCGCATTCATGCCGGGGGCGTCGCCGCCGGAAGTAAGAACGCCAATGGTTTTCAGTTTTCTTTCCATAATCTATTCCAGACTTTCAAGTTTTACATTCGGACGGGAACTCAATTCGGCGAGCAGGTCCACATTGTACTGCTTTTTGGGGACACGGAGGGTCATCTCTGCCAGGTAAAGTCCATCCCGCGTGGACAGGGAGAAGGCCTTCATCCGTTCTTTCAGTTCCGACATAGCCTCTGTCAGGGCAGCCTGGTCCGTCGATGAAAAGATGACGGTAACTTCCTTGTCACCCAGCTTGACGGCGGAGAAGTTGAGGAGTTCCAGACAAGCGAGCGTGAGCACCACGCAGACGGCCGTCAGCACATACATGGCACTGCCACAGGCCATGCCGACGGCACCCGTCACCCACAGACCGGCGGCGGTGGTGAGTCCGCTCACATGGTTCTTGGTCTTCATGATGATACCGCCGCCCAGGAAACCCAGGCCTCCTACAACGCCAGCAGCGACACGGGATGCGTCAAACCGGTCGGCTCCCTCGAAAGCATACTGTGAGAGAATCATGAACAGGGCCGAGCCCAAGGCCACCAGCACGTGCGTACGCATGCCGGCCCCCTTGGCCCGCAGTTCCCGTTCAAAGCCGATCAGGCCGGCGAAACCGGCCGCAGCCAGCAAACGGAGGGATAAATCAAGTACAAATTCCATGGTATTTACGATTCTAGGATTTCATTCTGTACGCGGACGCTCTCGTCGTGGATGGCGGTCATGATGGCGCGGACGGAGGTCTCGGAGAGTCCCATCTTGGCGCCCTTTTCCACCATGTCGGCCAGCAGCTGCTCCCATCGACCCGCCTGCAGGATGGCCACGTTGTGCTCTTTCTTATACCGGCCAATCAGACGGCTCACGTCCATACGGTCTCTCAGCAGTTTAAGGAGGTTCTCGTCGATGACGTCGATGCGCGTACGAAGGGCGTCGATGCCTTCTTTATAGGCCTCGTTGTCGGAGGTATTGTCGCGGATGATCAGGCTTTCCAGCAGGTTCTGGAGCGCAGGAGGCGTCAGTTGCTGCTTGGCATCGCTCCAGGCTGCGTCCGGCGAACAATGGCTTTCCACCATGAGGCCGTCCAGGCCCAGGTCCATGGCCCGCTGCGAGAGCTCCAGGAGGTATTTGCGGTCCCCCGCCATGTGGGAAGGATCAGCAAAGAAGGCCAGCTGGGGATAGCGGGTACGCAGTTCGATGGCGATTTTCCAGCCCGGATCGTTGCGGTACGGAATGCTGGCCGATGTGGAGAAGCCGCGGTGGATGACGCCCAGTTTCCGGATGCCGGCACGGTTCAGGCGCTCCAGGGCGCCGATCCACAGGTCCAGGTCCGGGTTGACGGGATTCTTCACCAGCACGGGGATGTCGGTGCCGGAAAGGGCATCGGCAATCTCCTGCATCAGGAAAGGGTTGGCCGATGTGCGGGCGCCGATCCAAATGACATCGACCCCGTACTTGATGCACTCCAGGACGTGTTTTTCCGTGGCTACCTCCGTGCACACCTTCATGCCGTAGGTTTCCTTCACCTGCTTGAGCCACTTGAGGCCGGGGGTGCCGACACCTTCAAAGGAGCCCGGATGGGTACGGGGCTTCCAAATACCGGCCCGATATACGTGGATGCCAAACGCGTGGAGGCCTTTGGCTGTTTCCATTACCTGTTCTTCGGTCTCTGCACTGCAGGGACCGGCGATGCACATGGGCCGCGGAAGGGTGAAAAACCCCCATTCCGAGCCCGGGATAATATCTAGTTCGTGTGCCATAGTCTTGTCATTCTGAGCGTTAGCGAAGAATCTTCTTTATTCGGTTTGCTTCTTGTATCAGTTCCCGGATCTTGGCCTCGTCATAGGTGGCGATGGCGTCGCGGAACTGCTGCATTTTGTTGATATAGGTATCCATCACATGGAGGATGTTGTCGTGGTTCTGGCTCAGGATGGGCACCCACATATCGGCATTGGACTTGGCCAGGCGCACCGTGGAAGAGAAGCCGCCGGAGGCCAGGTCAAAGATGTGTTTCTCGTCCTTTTCCTTGTCCAGCACCGTGAGGGCCAGGGCGAAAGAGGTCACGTGCGAGATGTGGGAGACGTAAGCCGTGTGGACGTCGTGCTGGTCCGCGTTCATGTAGATGGGGCGCATGTTGAGCACCGCGTACAGCTCCTCGATGGTCTTCAGGGCCTTGGGACTGCTCTCCTCGCTGTTGGCAAAGATGCAGGCGCGGCCGTCGAACAGGCCCGGCTGGGCCGCCCAGGGACCGGAATACTCCGTACCGGCCATGGGGTGCGTGCTCACAAACTGCGCCCGCCGCGGGTGGTACTGCGTCGCGTGGCAAATCTGGCTCTTGGTGGAGCAGACGTCGATGACGATCTTCTCCTCCTCTCCAAAGTGGTTCAGGATATCCGGAACCATTTTCACGGCGGCACCCACGGGAACGGCCACCACGATGATATCGGCCCTGTTGATGCAGTCCTCGTAAGGGACCACTTCATCTACCAGGCCGATGGTCTTGGCCGCCTCCGCCGCAACGGGGTCCTGCTCCACGCCCAGCACCTCGCGGGCAAAGCCGCGACGCTTAAGGTCCAGGGCCATGGAGCCGCCGATGAGGCCCAGGCCTATAACTCCGACTGTATAATGTAAGTCACTCATTCTTAATCCTTTATTACTTTACGCACTTTTTCCAGGGCACGCTCCAGGGTGGGTACGTTGGCACACAGGGAGATGCGGAGGTAATTGCTGCCGTTTTTCCCAAAGATGAAGCCCGGGGTGAGGAACACGCCCGCCTCGTAGAGGATGCGGTTGCTCCATTCCTCCGCCGTTCCGGAAGGAATCCGGCCCCAGACGTACAGGCCACCGGCCTGCGGGTCGTAGGTGCAGCCCAGGGTGTCCATGATGCGGCGGGCCACCACCTGGCGGCGGCGGTATTCCGCATTGAGGGCATCGTACCATTCGGGACCCGCCTGGAGGGCCTTCACGGCCGCTTCCTGGATGCCCCGGAACATGCCGGAGTCCATCTGGGTTTTCACTTTGAGGAGTTCCTTGATGACATCGGCCTGCCCTACGATCATACCCACACGCCATCCGGCCATGTTGTGGCTCTTGGACAGGGAGTTCATTTCCAGACAGCACTCGCTGGCGCCGGGCACCGAAAGGATGGACTGCTGCTCATTGAGCACGAAGGAATACGGATTGTCGTTCACCAGCAGGATGCGGTGCTTGCGGGCAAAGTCCACCAGTTTCTCGAACACTTCCCGCCGGGCAGGGGCGCCGGTAGGCATGTTGGGATAGTTGACCCACATGAGTTTGACACCGGTAAGGTCCATCGACTCCAGTTCCTCGAAGTCCGGATACCAGCCGCCGGCCTCCGTGAGGTTGTATTTCACCAGTTCCGCCTCGCACATGAGGGTGGCCGATGTGTAGGTAGGATAGCCGGGGTCCGGCACCAGCACCTTGTCACCGGGATTGAGGAAGGCCAGCGAAAGCAGCAGGATGCCTTCCTTGGAGCCGGCGAGCGGTTGGATTTCCGATGCAGGATCCAGCTGCACGCCGTACCACTTCCGATACCAATCGGCCATGGCTTGCCGGAGTTCCGGAATGCCGATATAACTCTGGTAGCCGTGCACACCGTCCTTGCGGGCGCAGTTGCACAGGGCCTCCACGGCCTCCCGGGACGGCGAACCGTCCGGAGAGCCAATGCCCAGGTTAATCACCGGGTCCAGGCCCTGTGCGGCACGCTGCTGGTTAAGCCGGGCAATTTCCCGGTTCTTGATGGAAAAGTAGTATTCTTTGACGGACAGGGTCCGCCTGGCGGGTTCAATGATCATATGGCATAAAAAAGACGGGCTGCCTGTTCATGGAAGCAGCCCTTATATCCTTGTATGGCAATGCGCCGGGACATTACACGGTGAGAATGTCTTTCTCTTTGGCGGCGATAATCTCGTCCACCTTCTTGACCCACTTGTCCGTGATCTTCTGGAGTTCTTCCTCGCCCTCCTTTTCACCGTCCTCTGAGAGGCCGTCGTTCTTCTGGGCTTTCTTGAGAAGGTCTATGCCATCCCGACGGGCGTTGCGGATGGTTACCTTGGTGGTCTCACCCTGGGCCTTGGCCTTTTTGATGAGCTCCTTGCGGCGTTCCTCCGTGAGGGCCGGCACCATGCAACGGATGATTTCACCGTTGTTGGAAGGGGTGAGGCCTACGTTGGCGTCCAGGATGGCCTTTTCGATTTTGCCGATCATGGAGCGCTCCCAAGGCTGGATGGCGATGGTTTTAGCATCCGGCGTGGTGATGGAAGCCACCTGGCTCACCGGCGTGGCGGTGCCGTAATAGTCTACCATCACGGGATTCAGGATGGCCGGAGAGGCCTTACCCACACGGTAATTCTTGAGGTCTTCTTCCAGAAAGTCCACGGCGTTCTGCATCTTGACAGACTGACCGTCCACTATAGTTTTAGCCTGAGGTAACATGGTATTGCTTTTAGTTTATTATTCGCTTTTTGTAGTTTGCAAATATAAGAAAAAATTTCGTATGTTTGCATAGACAACAATAATAGGACCTATGTTAAAGAAAATCAGAGTGGTACTGGCGTGGGTGTTCTGGATTGGGATTACCCTGCTGCTACTGGATTTCACGGGAACGCTGCACGCGTACCTGGGTTGGATGGCCAAAGTGCAGTTCCTGCCGGCCGTGCTGGCGGTGAATGTGGGTGTAATTGCCGCACTGGTGCTGCTGACCCTTTTGTTCGGACGCATTTATTGCTCCGTCATCTGCCCCCTGGGCGTATTTCAGGACGGAGTTTCCCATCTGGGAACCCGGAAGAGTAAGGCGCCTTACAAGTATCGCCCGGAAGCCAAATGGCTGCGGTACAGCGTGTTGGCCGTCTTTGTGATTTTGCTCATTGCTGGCGTACAGGCCGCCGTGGCCCTTCTTGCACCCTATAGCGCCTACGGCCGCATGGTGCAGAACCTGCTGCAGCCGCTGTACCTGTGGGGAAACAACCTCCTGGCCCTGTGGGCGGAACGCATGGGCAGTTATGCCTTTTATACCAAGGAGGTGTGGATGCGCAGCCTTCCCACCTTTATTATAGCGGTGGTGACGCTGGTTGTGGTGGTGGCCCTCTCTTTCAAGGGCGGACGTACCTACTGCAATAGCATTTGCCCGGTGGGCACCACGCTCAGCTTCTTCTCCCGCTTTGCCATGTTCCGCCCCGTTATCGACCACAGCAAATGTAAGCACTGCAAGGCCTGCGAGCTGCATTGCAAGGCCCAGTGCATTGCCATTGGCAAGGACACGGAGCACATTGACTACTCCCGCTGCGTAGACTGCTTCAACTGCGTGGACTCCTGCAAGTTTGACGCCTTGCAGTACCGCTATGCCTGGGGCTCGTCCTCAAATAAGGCCCAAGACAAGGACGAGAAGGACATTTTGGGCACCTCGTCCTCAAATAAGGCCCAAAACAAGGACGAGGGCCGCCGGGCGATGATTGCCGGGACGGTGGCCCTGGTGGGCGCCGCGGCCCTCAAGGGCGTAGAGGCCCGGGCACAGGAGGCGGCCAAAAAGGTGGACGGCGGCTTTGCCAACCTGCTTCCCAAGCAGGCGCCGGAGCGCGAAGTGCCCGTGACGCCTCCTGGCTCAGCCAGCGTAAAAGACTTCTATCGCCGCTGCACGGCCTGCCAGCTTTGCGTGGCGGAATGCCCTAATAATGTCCTGAGACCCTCCGGCGACCTGGAGCACCTGATGCAGCCGGAAATGAGCTTTGAGAAGGGCTGGTGCCGGCCGGAATGCACCCGCTGCAGCGAGCTGTGTCCAGCAGGGGCCATCCAAAAGATCAGCCGGGAAGAAA
The DNA here is from genome assembly GCA_946415475.1 of uncultured Bacteroidales bacterium. Taxonomy (GTDB): domain Bacteria; phylum Bacteroidota; class Bacteroidia; order Bacteroidales; family UBA932; genus Cryptobacteroides. The sequence continues at coordinate 6,926 of CAMKSQ010000010.1, read as the reverse complement.
AGACGCAGTACCATGTGGGAACTTCCCATGTGAATCTGGATCTGTGCGTGAGCTCCAGCGGACAGGCAAACTGCGGCAAATGCGCCCAGGTCTGTCCTTCCGGCGCCATCCAGATGGTGAAAAATGAGGAAACCGGGCTCTTGTTCCCGGTGGTAGCGGAGGAGCTGTGCACCGGTTGCGGCGCCTGCGAGCACCTGTGCCCGGTGAGGCCCGTCAGTGCCATTACGGTTAACGGTAAATTCCAGCACGTATGAAAAGACGAGATTTTCTTAAAATAAGTGGTGCGGCGGCGGTAGCGGCTGCCTGTGCACCCAAAGGTGCCCAATCGGGGTCGGGCATGACGGCAGACGAAGGTCCGGAGCAAATGCTCATGCGGGAAAATCCGGTGAACGGCGACAAGATAAGCGCGCTGGGCTTCGGCTGCATGCGCTGGCCTATGATAAAAGATGCCGATGGGAAGGATGTCATCGACCAGGAAGCCGTGAACGAAATGGTGGACTATGCGCTGAAGCATGGCATCAACTACTTCGACACCTCCCCTGCCTACCTGCAGGGCCAGAGCGAAAAAGCCGCCGGAGAGGCCCTGAGCCGGCATCCGCGCAGCAGCTACTTCATCGCCACCAAACTGTCCAACTTTGGCGACCAAAGCCCCAAGGCCTCCATCGAGATGTACCATGAGTCCTTCAAGCAGCTCAAGACGGACTACTTTGACTATTACCTGCTCCATGCCATCGGCAGGGGCGGCAAAGAAGCCTACCGCAAACGCTATGTGGAAAACGGCATGATCGACTTTCTCCTTAAGGAAAAGGCCGCCGGACGCATCCGTAACCTGGGCTTCTCCTTCCACGGGGCCAAGCACGAGTTCGACGCGTTCATGGACATGCACGACTCCGGGGAAATGCACTGGGACTTCTGCCAAATCGAGATGAACTACGTGGACTGGACCCATGCGGACGGCGTGCGCAACGTCAATGCCGATTACCTGTACGCCGAACTGGACAAGCGCGGCATTCCCATCGTCATTATGGAACCGCTGCTGGGAGGTCGTCTGGCCAACGTTCCGGATGGTATCGCCCGCCAGATGAAACAGCGGGAACCGGACAAGAGCGTCGCGTCCTGGGCCTTCCGCTTCTGCGCCACCTATCCGCGCGTGCTTTGCATCCTGTCCGGCATGCGCTCCATGGATCCGCTGGTGGAGAATGTGCAAACCTTCGGCCATTTTAAACCGCTGACGGAGGAAGAGCTTGCGTTCCTGGAGCAGATGGCCGTCCAGATGAAGGAGTACCCGCTGGTGAATTGCACGGACTGCAAATACTGCATGCCTTGCCCTTGGGGTATCGACATTCCCGGCGTTTTCCAGCACTATAACAAGGCCATCACGGAGGGTACTTACGCGCAGAACACCCAGCAGAAGGACTACGCCAAACTCAAGAAGGCCTATCTGGTGAGTTACGACCGCGCCGTGGCATCGGTCCGTCAGGCCGATCACTGCATCAACTGCGGCGACTGCCTCCCCCGCTGCCCGCAGAGTATACCTATCCCCGGGCAACTCCGTCGAATTGCCCGCTACGTGGAAGACTTGAAGCAGGATTTGCTTTAGATTTTCACGAACGGCAGCGAGTGGACGCTTCCGTCGTAATTAAGCTTGAGCGTATATCGACCCGGCGAGAGCGATGTCAAATCCAGCTGAAGAGGATTGAAGACATCCCCTTGCCGGGTTTGCTGTAACACGCACTGGCCGTTGGCATTGTACACCGCCACGTCCACCGTGGTCTGGGCCGCCGCATTGATGGAGATGACCATCTCCGATTCAACCACGTTGGTATTGAGCCAAATGGGCTGGCTCGGATCCGTAACGGCCACCTTAAAGCTGACGCTGGCTTTCTCGCCCAAGCCGTCGGTAGCCGTGATGGTGACCTCCGTCACGCCCAGCGAACGGGAATAGAGGTTCAGCTTTCCGCTGCTGGCAGAACTGTACGCGATGCTTTCATCGGCAATGGTAATGGTGCAGGTGAGGTCTTCCTCGTCCGGGTCGTTGAAATACTCGCTGAGTGTGAGCGTCGTTGCGGCCGTAAGGGTCTTGTGGTGAATGTTTTCCGGCGTTTTAATTACCGTAGGGGCGTGGTTAGGCAGCAGCGTGTAGGTCAGGGTGCCCGTTCCTTCGATGCCCGCAGGGCTGGTGGCCACAAAGACCGCCTCGTAGGTTCCTGCGGCGGCACCGTGTCCGTCGATGGTGATATCACCGCTCTCCGCATCGAAGCTCAACGCCTGCGAACCGGTGTCCGTGCAACGGATGGTGGCATTGTTGGTTGCCAGCACATGGAGGGTGTGCGTCTGATGGGCTTTTACCTTGACATCGCTCTCGGAAAAAACGAGCCGCGGGGCCTCTTCCTCCCCTCCTCCGGACTGAATGCCGTATTGGAATGCGGCTAGTGCATCCAATTTTTTGCCGATGGCTTGGCTTCCACCGATGGGCTTACTCAAGCCGCCATAAAGGATTTCCTTGCAACGTTCGGCCGTGAAATCCTGGCCGCCGAAATAGGAGATGATAAGCGCCACAACGCCACTTACGTGCGGACATGCCATGGATGTGCCGGCCCAGCCTTGACCGTCGTACCCGCTGGTGGAGATGTATGCATCTCGCGGGACCGTGCTCCAGATGCTGTTGCTGGAAGTAGAGCCGTTGCCGCCAGGTGCCGCCACATCCACCCAGGAGCCGTAATTGGAATACGTGGCCCGCTGGTTGCCGGTGGTGCTGGCCCCTACCGAAATGACCGGCTCGTAAGTACTGATGACATCATGGTCGATGTTCTCGTTCCCGGCAGCAAAAATCACCAGTCCGCCCTTCATGGGCGAATCCGGCAGCTGGTTTCCCTGGTTGTCGCATCCGGCATACTTGATAAAGTAGTCGATGGCCGCCTTGATTTCCGGCACGCTATTAATATTGAGGCTCCTAAACTCGGCCAGTTCCTCAGCTGAGATGGTCCCGTCCGGTTCGTCGTCCAAAATGCCATCGGCCGCATAACCCCAGCTATTTTGAGAAATAAGCGCACCGTGATCCGCCCCCCATTTGATGGCGTTGGCCGATTGCTTGTCGGAGGCTGATTCCTGGCCGGAGAAGATGGCGCAGGACTGAATACGGACACCGGGAATCCCCGCGGCATAGTCACCGCCGGCAATCCCGCAAACGCCTTTTCCATTGTTATTTACAGCGCCGACGATGCCGGCCACGTGGGTTCCGTGTCCAAAATCGCCCTCGCCATATTCCGAGCGGATGGAAAGGTCGTAGTTGTTCCGGGTAAAGTTGTACCCGGTATGCCCGCTGGCGTCTTTCCAAAGATTGGCCTTGAGGTCCTCGTGGGTGGGATCCACCGGCTCGTCTACTACGCATACAACCACGGACGATGTGCCTTTAGTGTAGTTATCCCATACTTGCTGTACGTTGATATCGCCCCCGTTGGAACTTACTAAATGCCATTGTTTGGAGAAATAGGGGTCGTTGAATTTCCGCAGGAAAATCCGTCGACTGGTCCGGGCATACAGCACGCCGGGAACGGTTGCCAAGCCTTCCGCTGCCTTGGTTTCCGGGAAATCGGCACGGAACTGTACGTGATAGAAACGATGCAGGCCTTCCCTGCGGGTGCGCTCCTCGAACTCGCCGGCATATGGGAAAACGCGTTCCAGACTTTCCGCCCGCAGCTCCTGCAGCACAGCGTCCAACGGGGCCGATTTGGTGACCACGTTGCCTTGCGCCAGCGCTTCTTCCACCAAGGCCGTCAGTTCATCGTCGAACAGCACGGTGGCGATATTTTTTGCAGGAACCACCTCCGCTTCCGGGGCGGGCGTTTTTTCCACGTCGTCCTTATTGGCCGCAGAACAGGCGGTCAGCAGCACGGAAAGGGCGATATATACGAGTTTTCTCATAATTCAAAAGAATGGGGTATGCAAAGATACAAAAATTGTAAATAATGGGAATATTTAGTACATTTGTAAGCTAGAACACGTAAACTACTACATTAATTCTATAAAAACTATGCAAATCGTACAAGTTTTCGGTAGAGAAATCCTGGATTCCCGCGGAAATCCTACCATCGAAGTTGAAGTTACCCTGGATTCTGGTTTTGTTGGTGTTGCTGCCGTTCCTTCCGGCGCTTCCACCGGTGAAAACGAGGCTCTCGAGCTCCGCGACGGCGACAAAAAGCGCTATGGCGGCAAGGGTGTTCTGAAAGCTGTTGATAACGTGAACAAGGTGATTGCTCCGGAAATCATCGGCATGGATGCCACGCAGCAGCGCGCCATCGACAAAGCCATGATCGAACTGGACGGTACGCCTACCAAGAGCAAGCTGGGCGCCAACGCCATCCTGGGCGTTTCCCTGGCCGTTGCCAAAGCTGCCGCAGCTGAGCTGGGCATGCCTCTGTACCGCTATCTGGGCGGCACCAACGCTTACGTTCTCCCGGTTCCCATGATGAACATCATCAACGGTGGTGCTCACTCCGATGCTCCTATCGCTTTCCAGGAGTTCATGATCCGTCCTATCGGCGCCAAGAACGAGGCCGAGGCCGTTCGCATGGGTGCAGAAGTTTTCCACGCCCTGCAGAAAGTGCTCAAAGGCCGTGGCCTGAGCACCGCAGTTGGTGACGAAGGTGGTTTCGCTCCCGCTCTCAAGGGTATCAACGACGCCCTGGATTGCATCATCGCCGCTATCGAAGGTGCCGGTTACGTTCCTGGTAAGGACGTTACCATCGCCATGGACTGCGCCGCTTCCGAATTCTGCTTCAAGGAGGGCGACAAGTTCTTCTATGACTACAAGCAGCTCAAGGACGGCAAGAAGAAAGACCCTCGCGGCCGCAAGCTCTCCACCGACCAGCAGATCAACTACCTCAAGCAGCTCATCAACAAGTATCCTATCGATTCCATCGAGGACGGTCTGTCCGAGGAAGACTGGGAAGGCTGGGTGAAGCTCACCAAGGCCATCGGCGACAAGTGCCAGCTGGTAGGTGATGACCTCTTCGTGACCAACGTGAAGTACCTGCAGAAGGGTATCGAGATGGGTGCCGGTAACACCATCCTCATCAAGGTGAACCAGATCGGTTCCCTCACCGAGACCCTGGACGCCATCGAGATGGCTCACCGTCACGGCTACACCACCGTTACCAGCCACCGTTCCGGTGAGACTGAGGACACCACCATCGCCGACATCGCCGTTGCTACCAACAGCGGTCAGATCAAGACCGGTTCCCTCAGCCGCACGGACCGTATCGCCAAGTACAACCGTCTCATGCGCATCGAGATCGAACTGGCCGACGAAGCCCGCTACGGTTACAAGAAACTCCGCTAATTCCGCGTAGTTTTTCCCCCACAGGCTCCGGTTCCCCCGGGGCCTGTTTTTTTGTCCGGCCCCGTCATGCCCGGCCCTTTCCCCCATCATGCCCGGCCCCGACCGGGCATCTCTCATCCTCCTCATCCCGGACTTGATCCGGGATCTCCTTGCGCGAAGGTCCACACTATGGACCCTCAATACAATTTTCCTATACTTTTTTTGCGCGAAGGTCCACGCCCTGGACCTTCAGGACAACGGAAGGAATACCCTCCAGGGGGACTCCACTACGCTTCGCTCCGTTCCGGCCCCTCCCATTTCGCAACGCTCCGTCTGACGACGTCGCCGCTGTGGGCCCCTCCCCCTACCCTCGTGCGGGGGTGCACAAGCCCCCTGGAGGGTATCCCTTCCGCCGTCCTCCTCTGTCATGCTCGTCTCTACCCCAGTCATACCTCCCTCCAAAGTGACGGAGGGGGTCCAAAGAACCTACAGGGGACCGTCATCCAGGGCTCATTCTGACGGAGGGGGGCCTAAAGACTTGCAGGGGTCCGTCACTTCCGCCGGGACATAAACGAAGAAGCCCCGGGTCATTGCTGACTCGGGGCTTCCGAAGAACCGCAGCTACCTACTCTCCCACCTGGTGGGGCAGTACCATCGGCGATGGTGAGCTTAACTTCTCTGTTCGGAATGGGAAGAGGTGGTTCCTCACCGCTATAACCACGGCAATATAGTACTTGAGAGAACAGATCGCGAGGATGCCTTCCGGCTCGCAATCAATAGATTATCGCTTCAATTGGCATTATTTTTCTCTACAAGAGAAAGTCTATCGGGCAATTAGTACAGGTCTGCTGAGCCCGTCACCGAACTTACACATCCTGCCTATCAACGTGGTAGTCTCCCACGACCCTCAAGGGAAAACTCATCTTGAAGACGGCTTCGCGCTTAGATGCTTTCAGCGCTTATCCTGACCGAACGTGGATACCCGGCGGTGCAGCTGGCGCCACAACCGGTATGCCAGAGGTTCGTCCGACCCGGTCCTCTCGTACTAAGGTCAGACCTTCGCAGTTTTCCAACGCCCACAACAGATAGAGACCGAACTGTCTCACGACGTTCTGAACCCAGCTCGCGTGCCACTTTAATCGGCGAACAGCCGAACCCTTGGAACCTGCTCCAGCCCCAGGATGTGACGAGCCGACATCGAGGTGCCAAACCGCTCCGTCGATTTGAGCTCTTGGGAGCGATCAGCCTGTTATCCCCGGAGTACCTTTTATCCTATGAGCGATGGCCCTCCCATGAGGAACCACCGGATCACTTTGCCCTACTTTCGTACCTGCTCGACTTGTTTGTCTCCCAGTCAAGCCCGCTTTTGCCACTGCACTCTGCGCGCGGTTGCCATTCGCGCTGAGCGGACCTTGGGAAGCCTCCGTTACGCTTTTGGAGGCGACCACCCCAGTCAAACTACCCACCAAACGGTGTCCTAATTCCTTAGTTAGACCCCGGGCATTGGAAGGGTGGTATTTCACCAATGACTCCGCCATATCTAGCGATACAGTCTCACAGTCTCCCACCTATCCTACACATCCAATGTCCAGAATCAGCGTTAAGC